>CALBSO010000020.1 GCA_937968015.1 uncultured Thermomicrobia bacterium | reverse complement strand
ATTTCTGCCTGTCTCGTGGGCTCGGAGATGTGTATAAGAGACAGGGTGTGTACCGGCTTCACATCCGCGCCCGTGTTCTCGTAGCGGTACCCGCCCGGCACGAGCATGTACCCCGCCCCGTCAATCAGCACGTCATGCGTCTGCGTCATGGCAAACCCCCTCTCTATCGGCGACAAAAGCATCGTGGCGCGTGGCACCACGCCTCACTGCAATGCTTGTACTGTCCGGCTGACGACGTGATCGCGGCGCATCCAGAGGGCGGTTTTGTAGCGCAGGCCGTAGCCATCATCGTCCTTCGCGTCTGCCCATACGCCGGGCGCGCCGCGCTTGATTGCGTCCGTGTGCGCGGAGCGGACGAGCCGATCGCAGGCATAGAGCACCGGGAGTTCGATGTCCACATCGGGGATCGTCACCGCTGTCACATCGTCGGTTGGCAGGGTATGCCAGGCGTTGGAATAGACGGTCACGGCGCGGCCCGCCGCCAATCCGTAGCGAAAGTTCACCGATCCGCCCCAGAATGCCCACGCCTGCCCGTGCGTCGCGGCGGCACCGTACGGCGTTACCGGCTGGACAATCGTCTGGGAGATCTGATTGCGGAAGGCAGGTTCGTAGAGTGTTGCCTGATCGGGCACGCCCGGCAGCGTCACGCCATCCACGACGACCGCCGAGACGCTGAGCACACCTGTACCGAGGAGCAGGGCGGTCTGATTCGCCCCGCTGGTGAAGGTCGCGATGGCGGCGTTCGGGAAGTACTGCGAGTACGCCTCGAACGCCGCCTGCAGGTCATCATTCAGTTGCCCGTCGCTCCACAGCGGCGGAGAACCGGTGTCCGCCAGTTCTCGCCGCACCAGATTACGCAGATCGAGCCGCGTGTATGCCATCGGGTGTTCCTTTCAGTCGGGGGTAACAAGTAGAAAGTCCAAAGTACTTATTACTTGTTACTGATTACCTGCTACTGGAAGAATGGGCGCCCAGACAGCGCGAAGGGCGAAGTCGTCGAGCGTGTAGGGGCCGAGGTCGAGGGCGTGATGCGCGATGAGAAGCCGGAGGGCGAGTTCCGCGCGCCGCTGGACAATCGCACTCCAGATCAGTCGCTTGCGGTTCGTCTTCTGCACGACGGGTTGCAACTGGACGGTCAGGGCGATCCCGCTCCGCGCCTGCCCCGCCTCGCCGAAACTCATGCGCGGCATCTCACCGAGGTCATCCATGATCCGATAGAGCGCCTCAATGTACCGAAGATGCTGCTCCACCGAGCCGCCCGCCAGCAGATCGAGCAAGTACGCCTTCGAGTTCTCCGGCAGTTCCCACAACGCGCCCGGCGCGACATTGACGCCCTGCGCGCCCGTCACGTTCTCCAGCACCGTCACCGGGTTGCCGGAGAGTTCGAGAATCTGCGCCAGAATCGAGAGGCGACGATCGAGCGCCCGGTTCACTTCGAGGATGTCCGCGAGGTCGGAGACGCCCCAGAACGCATGCGGCTGCGGCGTGTTTGGGAAGATGAGGTACGGGATGAAGCCGTACGGGTTCGGCCCGTCGTGCATCGGCACGTCGTCCACGAGCACGCGGTAGGTTGCGTCGCTCCACTCCTCGACGACCGTGACGTTCTCCGTCGTCCCCGCGATCAGCGCGACTTCGTACGTCACTTCCGCCGCCGTCCTGGGCACGAGGCGCACCTGCCGCACGACCCGCATCCGCCGCACATCGTCCGGCGCGGACTCGACGAAGAGCGTCTGCACATCCACCGGCACAATCCGCACGCAGCCGAGTACGACATCCCACGTAATTTTGAATGCGCCATCGCCGAGCACACCGGCGTCAATCGCCGTCGCGAGGTCCGCCGCGCCGAGGTCATTTGCATGCGCCACATGCATGAGTGCCGTTTCGATCAAGGTGGCGGCCGTCGTCGCGGCGGGAGACGGGGCGCCCTCCGGGCCGCACGGCGCATCCACAGCGATTGTCACCGGCTCCGGGAAAAGGTAACTCGCACCTTTGCGGACGAAAACCCGTGCGTAGTTCGCGACGATCGGCGTCTGCCCGAAGCCGAGCCGCCCGACATCGTGCTTGCCACTATCGAAATCGAGGAACCGCCGGTACCGCTGGAGCCGCACATCGTCGTCCGCCGTGTGCCATCCTGCCCGGTGCGCCCCAGCAATCGCGGCATTCGCCGATGACCCAACGCCCGCCGTCACGACAGAGAGAAACGGAGAACTCATCGAAGCCTCCTGAGAGTAACGAGTAACGAGTAACGAGAGGGTGGACTGCTCCTTCTCGCTACTCGCTACTCGCTCCTGATTAGCTGCCGTTCACACCGATCAGCCGCGCCGTGCCGAGCGGGTTCATCAGGGCGATGGAGCAGTACCACTTGACGCGGTTCCGGCTCGCATCCTTCGTTTCCAGCGAGCCGATACGATCCACCTGGATACCGCCGGAGTGGATACCCATCACGCCGGTGTTCCAGCCGAACTTGAGGGCGTAGACCGTCGAGCAGATGTTGCCGCTCGTGCCGACCGCCTTGGTGTCCGGGATGTTGTCATCAATCTCGACGGGGATGCCATCGTACCAGAGGACCATCCGCCCGAACTCGTCCAGCGCCGATTGCAAGATGTTCCCCGCCGTCCGCCGCAGTTGGTTGAGGTTGCGGCGGCTGCGGCGGCTCATGAAGAGGACATCGGGCCGCCCCGGCTTCACCGCGTCAATCAATTGGTCCATCAAGGGGAGCGTAAGCGCCGCGCCATTCGCCCCGGCGGTGATCGTTTGCGCCGCGGCCGCCGCGCCGATCCGCTTGTCAATGCCATCAAAACTATTGGCGTCCACGCCGGTGTCACCGGTGAAGAAGGAGGTGTTGAACTGGTACGCGACCGCCTTCGCCTTCTCGTGCAGGACGACCGCCTGGATGTCGTTCTCCTGTGTGAATGAGCGTTCGAGGTAGTTGTCCACGTCCGCGTCGCCACCGAGGATTTTCAGCGTTTCCGTTTGCTGCGCGAAGGTCGGCGCACTCTCCGCCCATGTCCCGCCGACCGCATTGAACGCCACCGCCGGGAGCGCCGTCTCCTGCGGATAGGCGAGCGAGGAGCCGACCACCTCCATGAACGGCAGATAGTTGAGCACCGCCGACTCCGTCACCACCGTCTCAATCACGCCCCGAATGAGCATGCTATTCGTCAACAAACTTGCTTGTGCCAGTGTCAGTGCCATGTCTCGTTCCTTTCAGTCACTCGAAGTAACGAGTAACGAGCAGGGGCAATCCCCTCGTTACTCGTTACTCGTTACTCGTTACTGCCCCTTCAGTCCCATCGAAATCTTCGCGAGTGAAGAGAGTTGAGAGACGTCCACGCCGACGGGGCGGCCACCGCCACCGGCCGCGACGGGAATCGCCGCTTTCGTGCGTTCGATGGTACGCTGGTAGGCGGCCTTCGCCGTCTCCAGACTGGCGACCATCTCGCCGACCGTCTCACCGCCGATCAACTCCGGGATCACATCCGGGTGGGCCGCTGCGAGCGTCGCCCGCAGGGTCTGCCGCTCGTCCGCGCTCAGGACAGCGAACTGTGTCGCGCCGCCCGTGCCCGCCTCCGCCGTCGCCGGGCCGCCGATCTCCGTCACCTCTGAGGGGTTCGCCTGAGCTTCTGCCACCTTGATTTCGTCCATACCGCCCTCCTTCGGGATACGAAAGAATCGAGGGGCGGTTTCACCCGCCCCACGCTTGTTCTGTCTCCATTGGATTGTTCCCCGCACTTTGCGCTGTGCGCTGTGTGCTGCGATCACCCCCTTTCTTCAGCAATGAGCGATGAGCGATGAGGAAAATCGGCAGACGATTCCTCATCGCTCATCGCTCATTGCTCGTTGCTCGTTGCTTCCCCGTGCAACGCGGCTACGGAAGTCGTGATCGTCGAGGGCGCCGACGAGGGCAGCGCTCATCAGGAGGTCGTCGTGCGTTTCGGGATCGGGGACGCTCCACGCCATCTGCCTGCCGACACCGGGGCGGACGGTGAAGGTGCAGGCGGCGACTTGCCGCCAGAACCAGTGTGTATCGTCCGCGCCATCATCGAGATATTCCTGGTAGCGGCCCGCCGCGATTGCCGCGAGAAGCCGCCAGCCGAGATCGCTCTTGCTCGCCGCCGTGAAGACGAACGGCGTCACCGCGTCGGGCGGCAGGGACGCGCGAAGCATCGCCGCCAGGCCATGCCCGATGCCCGTCGCATCCACGACGACCGGCGCGCAGGTCGGGTTCGCCCAGACGCGCCGCGCGAGGTCCACGATCTCCTCCGCCAGGACGACATGATTGACGCCCGACCAGACGCGGCGATCCACGACGCGGTAGGACGGCAACCGGCGCTGCCATCGCCGCGGTACGAGAGTCTGATTGCTCATCTCCGGTGGCACGATCGCCACAACCGTGAGCGCGGTGCTGTCCCGCCGCGGCCCGCGCGGGGAGACGAAGCCGTGCTTGCCCGTCGCGGCCTGCGCACCCGCTTCCTCCGCCTCCCCCGCGACATCGAGGAGGAGCGCATACTGTTCGACCCTGCCGGGGTTCGCGCGGCGCTGGCGCGGATGCGTGCCGCGCATCTGCGCCTGCTTCGCCGCGTCGAAGAGCATCCCGGCATCATCGAGCGGCTGGAGACAGTATTCCGTACGGATGAACGGATGCTGCTCGCCGAGTTCCGCCATCCGCCGCCGCACCCGCGCCCCGTACGCCGGGACTTCCCGCGCGACGGCGCGCCAATCCGCGAGGAACAGATTCGAGGTTCGAGGAACGGGGAGCAGCCCGGTCTCCTTTCCTCGAACCCCGATCCCCGAACCCGTTGCGGCCATCGCACGAGCGAGCAATGTGCTACGCGTCCAGACGGTGCCGGCGAAGACGGTCGTGGCGTTGGTGCTCGCGCCCATCGGATCGAAGACGGCGTCCCACCGCTGCGGCTCGATGTCCTGCGCCTCGTTGGCGACGAGCAGGAGGGAGGCGGTTGCGCCGCGCGCCTGGGCCATTGGCCCCGCCGAGACGAAGCGCGCCGATGCCCGCCCGACGCGGATGATGTGCCCACCCTCCGTCTCGATGTCCGGCGCGAAGAGCGAGGCGGCGCGCAGCCGCTCCTCGATGCGCCGCAGGGTGATCTGCCCCTGCGGGACGAGCGACGGCGCGACGACAACGATCTCCCCGCCATACAATTGCCGGTGGATGAGCAGGAAGGCGGTCACCTGCGCCAGGAGTTCGTCCTTCCCCGATTGCCGCGCGAAGACGACCGCGAATGACGCGCCGTCTCCGGAGAGGGCGGAATGGATGATCGCCCGCGCCGGGGTCAGTTGGTAGGGGCGAAGCGCCTTCTCCGGCCAGATCGTCCGTGAGAACGCGCCGATGTCGTGCAGCAGCCAGTGGACCGCGCGGTCGTCTGGTGTTGACCCGGTGGAGCAGACCTCAGCCTGCGATCTGGATGGCAGTCTGAAGCCTGCTCCGCCAACATCATGTTCCTCCAAGTGTTCGTTGGCCATCTTCTTAGCCTCCCCGCATCCGCGTCAGGATGTCCACGAGGACGCTCCCGGCGATCAGGAAGAGGAGGCTCGTCATCCGGTCGCGCATCTCTCGCACTTCCTCGACGACATCCTCGACCATCCGGCGCGTCACGGCCTCCTCGACGTAGAGGGAGAGATCCGAGCGGTCGGTGGGATGCGGTGTCGGATTCAGGTCGCACCGCCGCCGGTAGCGCGCGCGGGTCAATCGGCGCGTTGAAGGCAGATTGAATGGTGATTGCATTGTGCCAAAGCCCCCTTGTTGCCCGCCGCCTGTGGCGGGCATTCACTCCTATTGCGTCGCGCGCTGTGCCGCTTCCTCGCGCGTCATTGCGTCCAGCGCGCGGTGGATGACCGTCGCGAGTGTGTGTGCGGTCTCTGTGTCCGGTTGATGATCCAGCGCCTGTTGTGCCTCGACCGCACGGATCAGCACCGCCATCACGCGGGCTGCATCCGGCGCCTGCGCGGACGCGGCCCGCCGCTCGTCTTCGTCATCCGAAGCGATCCCGAGCATAAGGGCGCGCAGTTGCGCGATTTCCGCGTGTAATGAGAGAGGGTCGCCCGCTCGCTCCATGCCGATCTCCTTGATTTGGAACAAATGTTCATGTATTAAGAAGCCGGAAACGAAGAAAATCGGACAAATCTTGGTAAATCTATACAACTTCTCGGCGCAAAGTTTCTGTAGCGAAGTGTCAAAACACTTTAGAGTGCAGGCTAACAGTTGACACCATCATTTTCATGGAGTACAGTATCGGTCAACAGTATGGAAAGCGTTGAGTCTGTACCTGCAATCTGGTCACCTCGGTACGGAGGAGCAAATGGTGAAACCGGCCACCGCCCCGCGCGGTTTTGGGTCGGTATTTTTGTAAGGAGGGGCATGGCATCGAAACGGAGATATGCCCGCGCAATCGCCATGATGTAGTGAGCGGTTCGCAGTCAGTGTTCGTCTCGCATCTTCCATTGTGCGGGGGTTTTGTGTGAGGACAAAAGGAAGCGATGATCCAACGCCCGTAATGTGGTCACCTCGGCGTTTGGGGAGTGAGTGGTGAACCCGGCCAGGAGTGCGAGCAGCGCGGGTCGGGGTTTCTTTTTTGTCCGGCGCCGCGCCACCGATGTGTACCGGCCCGACGCGGTCGCCACACACCATGCATCGTTCAGCCGCGCGAAATCGGCGGCGATGCCGGAGGAGGAAGAGGAATGTATCAGACGGGTGCACGACGCGGGACGTTTCCCCGCCCCTCACTACGGGAACGCAAGAAACTTCAGACACGCTCGGCGATCATCAACCGTGCGGTCGAACTCTTCAACACGCAAGGGTTTTACAATACCTCCATTGACGACATCGCCGACGCGGCGGATGTCAGCCGAGGCACGTTCTTCAACTATTTCGGCTACAAGGAAGCGGTGATCGTCGAGTTCGGGCGCGACCTGATGATCAATCTCACTACGCAGGTGGAGGAGCAAATCGCGGAGGAGGTCAGCGCGGAGCGGATCATCTACCGCATCTGGCTCGAAGTCCGCTCGCTGCTGGAGGAGCACGGTGAGGCAGTCGTCGTCCTCTCGCACGAACTCTTGAATCCCGAAGTGGAGCGTGCGGTGCGGGCGGCGCAGGCATTCACACTCGCCGAACTGATCGCCAAGATCGCAACGACCGGGCAACGCTCCGGCCGCTTCCGCTCCGGCCTCGACGCGGGGCAGTTCGGGCAGTTGGTGGCGAACCTGATTATCGTCAGCGTCGCGACGCAGTACCGCACGAATGACATGGCGGCGGCGGACGCCTACATGCGCCAGAGCCTGAATGTCATCTTCCACGGCGCAATGCCCGAAGGCGTCACACGCGGCGATGATTGGACGAAGTAAGAGCAATGAGCAATGAGCAATGAGGGAGTGATGCTCATTGCTCATTTCGTTGACGCACCGGTTCGGGCATAGGGGCGCGGGCGCCCTCTGGGCAGGATGAACCGCCCGGTATCGAGCGCTGGCCCGTCATCATCGTGGGCACACCTTGCTACAAACCGTCTCAAAACTCCGAACGCGAGTCGCCTTCACGATTGACGCCCCTTGTACGAACCCGCTATCCTCTGCCGCAGCGTGAAATGCGGCACCACCCGTCACGCACGCATAGCTGAAGGGAGAACGCCGTGGAGACTGCCACCGCTTCCATCCATCCGTGGGTCGCCGAGGGGGCGCGACGCGTCCGCTTCGGCATCAACATGACGGCCTCACCCGACTGGGGCGCGGTCCGCGACTTCGTGCAGACTGCCGAGGCGCTCGGCTTCGACGCGATCATGATGCCGGATCATCCTGCGGTCCTGCCCAGCGGCACATGGACGATGCTCGCGACCCTCGCCGAGCAGACGCACACCATCCGCCTTGGCACGCTCGTCAGTTGCCTCCCCTACTGGAATCCGGTGGTGCTCGCCCGCCTCGCCGCCGACGTGGACCGCCTCTCCGGTGGGCGGCTCGTGCTCGGGTTGGGCAGCGGCGACATGCCGCACGAGTTCCGCCAGCTTGGGCTTGCCTTCCCGCCGGTGCGTGAGCGACAGGCGGCGTTGGAGGAGGGGCTGCGAATCATCGGGCCCCTGCTGCGCGGCGAAGCAGTCACCTACCAGGGCGAACATCTCCGGGTCGAGGGCGCACAACTCCGGCCACCGGCGGACCAGCAGCCGTATGTGCCGCTCATTGTGGCCGGGGGCGGGGAGCGGACCACGCTGCGCTTTGTCGCGCAGTACGCGGACGCCTCGAACTTGGGCGCAGCGTCGTGGGCGGGGGGCGCATTCACCTCGGCGGATGTGGCGCACAAGTTCGCCGTGCTGCGGGAGCGCTGTGCGGAAGCAGGACGGCCGTACGAGGCGATCCTTCGCACCGTGCTGCTGCGGCTGTATCTGTCGGAGTCGCGCGCGGCAGCGGAGGCGAAGTTGGCGCAGACGCCGCCACAACTGCTCGCCTTCTTCGAGCAGTTGAACATCGTGGGCACGCCGGAAGAGGCGGTGATCCATGTGCGGGCGTTGGTGGGAGCAGGGTTTCAATATCTCATCTTTGGGATGGCGCCGTTTGACCAAGAGACGCTGCGGCTGACGGCGGAGCGGGTGATCCCGGCCGTGGTCAGCGGGTAGCGGAGCCGCCGAGAGACGGCACAACCGCCGCTTGGTCGATCCGGGTTCCCGCCGCCCGCCACGATGTGCGCTCACCGCAGCAGGACTCGGAGCGCGAGGCGGACGCCGGCGATGGTGTAGAAGGCATGGAAGATCTCGACCTTGCGCTCATGCCGGACGAGGAGCCGCCGCTGGTGTCCCAGCCACGCAAATCCTGCCCAAAGGGCACCCGGCTCGACCGGCCAGCGCTGGCGGTATTCCTCCGTGTACGCCTTGACGGGGCGGCCCTGGCGCGGTTTCCAGTTCTTCGGGCGGCGCTTCGGCGGGAGGCAAGGCCGGATGCCTCTCGCCGACACCCGCGCTCATGGTCAGCATCCCGAGCGGCAGGCCGTTCGCGTCGGTGGCGAGCATCAGGCGGCTGCCCTTCCCCTTGCCGGTCAGGCCAACGGCGTCGCCCCCTTTTTCGCTGGGACGAACGAGCCGTCTAACAATCCCGAGGACCAGTCGATGCGCTTCATGCGTTCCAGCATGCCGAGCAAGGTGCGATGGATGCGCTGCCAGACACCCTCGGCTTGCCAGCGTTGCAGGCGGCGGTGGGCCGTCGCGTCGTCGCCGTACTTCTCCGGGATGCTGCCCAGAGGGCGCCCGCGCCAGGCGCAGCCGGTGCGCAGCACATAGAGGATTGCATTGAGGGTGCGGCGGTCGTCGGCACGCGGGCGACCGATCCGTTTCCGAGGCGGGAGAAGCGGTTGGAGGATCGTCCACTGGGCGTCGGTGATGTCTCTCATGCCCCCGATACTACCCGATCAGGGGTTTTGAGACGGTTTGTAGAGAAGGGGAGTGTGGGATAGCCACCCCTACCATCATGTACGCAACGCGCGAGAATTTCCTTCTCGCGCGTTGCTCGTTACTCGCTACTCGCTACTCGTTACTGGAGGCTGTACGTGACGTTGATGGTAACGGTGACGCTCGTTTGGCCCGGCTCAATCTGGGTAGGTGGCGCGACGGCGCCCGTAGCGGGTGCGGCGGAGACCTGAACCTCGCGCGGCGGGGGTGGCGTCATGGACTGATCGCTGACGGTGATCACCATACCAAGTTTCGCGCCGCCCGCCTGCGCGAGCGTCTGCGCCTTCGTCTGCGCGTTCTTCATCGCTTCGTTGCGGGCAATCGTCCCCGCCTGCTCCGGGTTTGAGAGGGTGAAGATAATACCGCCAATATTGTTCGCGCCCGCCTGCACCGCCGCGTCAATGATCGGCCCGACCTTGTTCGGGTCCGTATCCAGACCCCGCACCGTGGCATTGATGATATTCGAAACGCGGTAACCACTGACAACGGGCGCTTTGTCTTTCGGGTTATCGTAGATTGGCTGGACGGAGTAGCCACTCGTCTGTAAATCCTTGCTTCGGTCCAATCCGCTCTTGACGAGGGCGTTGATGATTGTGTCCGTCTCCCGCGCGACGGTGGCTTGCACCTCCGTCAGGTTCTTGCCCTGTTCCTGCACGCCGACGCTGAAACGGGCAAGGTCCGGCGCAACCGTGGCGATGCCCGTACCGCTCACGGTGACGGTGCGCTTGTCCGGGGCGTTGGAGGGATTGAGCGTCACCGTCTGATTGTGGTTGCGCGTGACGGCGACGATTGAGAGGGTCGCCGCGATGAGCGCGAGGACGACCGCGGCCGTTGCCGCAATGAGACCGAGAGATGCGCGCCGCATAGGTCATTACCTCCTGACGAGAAAGGAAGAGCGGAGAGATCACCCACGATGATCTCACTCGTTATGACAGGAACGTTACCGAGTCTTTACGGGTTCCCGGCGCTGCGCATACGCGGGCCGACGGGCTGAAGGCGATGCGACCGTTTACCCGCGCCGCGTCTTCTCGCGCCAGCCGAGGGTCAGGAGCGTTACGCCCACGACGGCGAGCAGGGCGAGCAGCGCTTCCCCGGCACGCACGAGGGCAACCGGCACGCGATGCGTCTCTTGTGTCACGGTCGCGCCATCGGACGGCGCGGCGCTGACGACGGGCGGAGGCGCTTGGGCATTGGCAACGAGGGTTGCCGTTGCGGGCAACACGCCGTTGCTCGTGGCGAACGATCCGGCGGTCGGCGTGAAGGGCGGCGCGGCGACCGTGACACTACTCGTCGCGGTCGGTGCGATGATCGCCGCGCCGATGGCGGGTGCGCCGGAACTGCGGGCGGGCGAGGCAGCACCGGCGGGAGCAGGCGCGGCGACGTTTGCTGCCGACGCGGCCGACGCGAGTGGGGCGGTCGTCGCAGCCGGTGCAGCCGCGGTTGTCCCGGCAGGCCGTATCGCGGCGGCAGTGATCGCGGCGGGTGCGGCGGTTGGCGCGGCGGCGAGGGCGACGCGTGTCGGGGTCGCGGCGGCAACCGATTCGATGGCGGGCCGGGCTGTCGTGATCTGCGTGTTCGTGCTGAAGCCGCCCGTCGCGAGGTCGCCGCCAATGAGCACGAGGCAGAGCACAGCGGCGACCGCGCTTATGGCGGCGACGGTGGGAAAGAGGCGCGTGAGCCACGCCATACGCGCCGGACGGATCGCGGCGGCTTGCTCCGGCGTGAGAATAAAGGTACGGCGCAGCGCGGGTTGTGGCAGGGCGCGCAAGAGGGTGACCGTCGCGCGGAGATCGGCGACATGCGCGCGCACCGCGGGATCGGCGGCAATCACCGCGTCCACTGCGGCGCGCTCGGCGGGCGACACCTGCCCATCGAGGTAGGCCGACAGCAATTCATCATCTATGGAGGGAGGCGTTCCCCCGATCGGCATCGTCATGGTACGAACCTCGTAATTTTCTTCCCCGCGTCGTGACCTCCAGCCAATCAACGCATCGGCCCGTCACTCACGGGCCGTCAGTAAAGGAACGAAGGTATTCCGCGAATTGTTCCTGCCCGCGTACCAGTACTCGCAACGCGGAGCGCGCCCGGCTGAGCCGCGACTTCACGGTTCCGAGTGCGACGCCCATGATCTCCGCCGCTTCCTCGTAGTCGTACCCCTGCACATCACAGAGCACGACGGTCAGTTTCTGATCCTCCGGCAGGGTGGCGAGCGCGCCTTCGAGGAACCGCCCGAGTTCAGCCTGCGTCGCTCGACTGACCGGATCATCCGGCGCGGCGATGCTGCTCCAATGCGGCTCGGCCTCGAACATCTGCGCATCGAGCGAGTCGGCGGCACGGCGAGTAGCGGAACGGAGCAAGTCATAGCAGCGGTTCGTGACGATGCGCATCAGCCAGGCGCGAAACGAGCCGCCCCGGAAGGCGTCCAGGGCGCGGTACGCCTGGATGAAGGCGTCCTGCGTTGCGTCCTCCGCCAGTTCGGGCCGCCGCAGGAGCCGGAGGGCGACCGCGTACGCCTGCCGCTCGTAGGTGCGCACGAGGCGGTTGTAGGCATCGAGGTCGCCCTGCCGCGCGGCCCGGACGAGTGCCTCATCGTCGCCGGCCACAGGTATAGCCGTAGGCGCGGTTGGTCGGGCGCGGCGCCAGGTCATGCCTCAGCCATCCGTTGTCCGATACTAATCAACATTATCTACATCTCCCTCCACCATTGCACGAAACACGGTGGCGAGATCACACAGCAGCGAACGACGTCGTATCGGTCGAACCAGTATATCTGGCGAATGAGATTGACCTCTGCTAGTCTTCCTGTCAAGTGTCGGGTTGGCTAGCAAAGGATCGACGAGATACATTGCAGAAAGCAAGGCATCAGAGATGTACAACTTAAACATCACGTTCCTCGTCACAAGCGAAGACCCTTTGAGAGCAGATACAGAAGATGTCACGTTCGAATTTAGCGCTGATTGCGATCAGCAGGCCGTAATGATTGCTCAAAGCATTCTCGACGAATATGAAGGTCCGACCGGCGTAGATAAGTTGGCGGCGGATGGGTGGGTTGATCCGGTTGTCGAAGATACCTTGCAGGCAGATTTGTATCGTGACACTCATCGGCTGGCGGACCTTATCACCGGAATTGTGAATGCTTCCAACGATTCCCGACGAGAAACTCGTCGTTCACGGCCCGTTGTCTCTGACCCAAAGTCGTACAAAATGGACTCACGATGAGCATCCCGGCCAGTGAAATGACGCTGCTTTCTTCGCCCTGGGCAAACGCCTTTTGCGGCAAGCATTGCATTGGGAGTAAACGCGGGGAATGCGGCACTGAAAGAGCGACGTGGTGATCGGTGGGCGAAGAGAAGCGCAATGTTCACCGACTTTCGGTTCCCAGCCTCTCGCAAGTCGCTCTTTTCGCTTCGTCTATCTTTCGCGGCATGCTATAATGTTCCTACGCAAGGTTGGGACTGATGATCGGGATCACGGGAAGGAGTGGCGAGATGCAACGACAGTTTCGTGTCTGGCCCGCGCTGCTTGTCTTCGGCGTGCTGCTCGCGCTGGTAACAGTCGCACCGCAAGCGGTGGGCGCATCCGGGCTGCAAGTGCAGTTCACCGTGAACGCAGATGGACAGAAAGCGCTCACCCTCCTCGGTAATGGCTTTGCCCCCGGCGAGACAGTGACGATTGCCGGGTTCACGAACGATAACCAGATCGCCTACTTCCCAGACACCACGGCGGACGCAATCGGCGCATTCTCCGTGCAGGTCTACTATCAGCCATCGGTCTATCGCATCAGGGCAAGTGGGCAACTGACGGGGATCAGCGCGGTAGCGGATGTTGGGGCAGTGAGGGGTACACCGCCGGGCTTCGTCCCCCCGTATCCAATCCCCCCACTCTGCTCTTTCTTTGGCGCCGGATTCTTCTTCTCCTGCCCAGCCCCCCCTCTCTACGGAACGACAACGATACCCGCTGTACCCGCGTCTCCATCGGTTGTCCCACCCGCTCCGGGCATTGGGATGGCAACGGTGGGGCAGCCCGTCACATTCAGCGTCGGCGGCTTCACGGCGAATGAGACGGTCTCCGCGTCGGTTACCGCACCGGACGCGAGTGTCTCCCAGATCGGCTCCACGCAGGCGGCTGCGGACGGCTCCGTGATCATCGCCATCACCTTCCCATCCGCCGGGAACTGGCAGATCACCGCGCACGGCCAGAGCTCGGGCAAGGATGTTGTCACCCTCTACACCGTTTCGTAAACACATCCCGCCGTTTTCCCGCGCGCCGCTCTCCGTGAGCGGCGCGCGTTTCATTTATCCACGCTCACCCGCCCCTCATGCCGTACGTACTGTGCGTGTATACGGTGTATTAGTAATATTGACTGATCTCTGCTACACTCTTATGACAAATTGGGGGTTGCGCGGCGAGAGAAGGGGAGGGGTAGTATGTGCCAACAGCGTCCGTGTGGACGATTCGTTTCTATGGGCCTTTGGCTCGCTATTCTGCTTGTGTGCGCCATGCCTGTGGGGGTAGCCGCGGATACGACGCCGACGCCGGTTGCGGCCAATACCCCGGTAACCTTCACCGGCGCCGGGTTCAACGCGAACGAATCGCTCGTGGTCTATGAAACCGGCCCGGATGGCGCTACGACGCCGCTCAGCGGTGTCCAATCAGATGGAAACGGCGCATTCACGGTCAGTGTCATGTTCCCGTCCGCCGGCCAGTGGCAGGTAACCGCCCATAGCATCGTCACCGGCAGGGACGTCATCGGCACCTACACGGTCAGCACGACACCGAGTACGACGACTACCACGCCGCCATCGAACGGTTCGACCGCAACGGGGACGCCGGTGGGAGTCGGGGTCCCGATTACCTTCACCGGCACCGGGTTCAATGCGAACGAAAACATTTCGGTCTGGGAGACTCCACCCGATGGCAGCATCCCGACAACGCAGCCCAGTATCCAGGCGGATACCACCGGCACGTTCACGGATTCCGTCTCGTTCCCGACTGCGGGGCAGTGGCAAGTGACGGCCCATGGCCTCGTCAGTGGCCATGAAGTTATCGGCCATTTCGCCGTTGGCACGACGGCCGTATCGCCCGTTAATACCGCGCCAATCGGTGGGGCGGGGTTCAATGGGACGCCCGCGAGTGTTGGGGTGGCCGTGACCTTCTCCGGTACCGGATTCAATGGGAACGAATTGATTTCGCTCTGGACGACCGCCCCCGATACCACCACGGCCGCGCTCGTTGGTATCCATGCGGATGGCGTCGGCAATTTCACGGACGACGTGATCTTCCCGAGCGCGGGCAACTGGCAAGTCACCGCGCATGGGCATGACTCCATGCACGAGGTCATTGGCCGCTATACCGTCACTGATCCCTCATCAACCGCGACGACCGCATCTCCCCCCAGTTCCACGCTCATCGCACCGTACACGAATGTGCCGGTGCAAGTGACGAGCGGGACGAACGTCATATTCACCGCGACAGGGTTCAATGCCGGCGAGAATGTTGCCGCCTGGACGACCGCGCCCGATGGCTCCGCGGCGGCGCTGGGGTCGGTTTCGGCATCATCCACGGGCCGGGCGACTGTCACAACATCCTTCGGGTCCGTGGGATTGTGGCAAATTACCCTTCACGGTCACGACTCCACGCACGAAGTGATCGGGAGGTATCAGGTGACGGCGCCGGCGTAGCGAGTAGCGAGTAACGAGGGTGATTCCCTCAGCACTTGTTACTCGCTACTTCGTTCCCACCAAAGGAAACGCCCCGGTCTGTAGCCGGGGCGTTTGGGTTGGCTGTGTTGTGGGGATTAGAAGCGGCGGCTGGTCGGCGTGTAGTCGCTGTACTCTTCCATGCCGCTGACATCGCCCCAATCCTCGGCAACGATACCTTCGCCGCCGCCCTCGACGGTAACGTTACGCGCCGCCGGGCCTTTCTGCGTGTCAATCGTGTCGAGTGCGACGCGGTCACCCTCACGCAGCGTGCCACCACGGATGTGATCGCGGTGGACGAAGACGTCCTGCCCGCCATCGAGCGTGATAAAGCCGTAGCCCTTCTCCGGGGAGAAGCGCCGCACGACGCCCTTCAGGCCCGCCTCACGATTGCTGGCGATGCCCTCGCGCATGACATTCGACGCCGCCGCGCCGCGCGGGGTCATCGTCTCCTCGAAGGAGACTTTGTCACCCTCTGTCAAGATGCCGTCGAACGGTTCGCGTACTTCGCGCCGGTGGACAAAAAGATCGGCGCCACCATCGTCCTGCGTGATGAAGCCAAAGCCCTTTGTCGGGTTGAACCACTTGACCGTACCTGTGCCCATGCCGTGCATTTCCTCCTGGCGCGCGAACCTTCTCCGCACCCATCACCGAACCAAAACACCGATCCGTCGCATCCCAATACAGGAGACGCGACTGTATAGGATAAACAGATTCGCCCCGGTGTCAAGACAAATCCTGAAGAATGAAACCGCGTTCCACTGATTCCTATTCCGCAACGCGTACGTTCACCCCCGTGGAAGCCACGTTCCGCCCGCCGACGGTTCTCCTCCCATCCGACGTTGCGCTTGACACGACGATAGTTTAGTCCTAAACTCTCAACATGAGCGAAGAAACGCCGGGTGCGGGCAAACGCGCCGAGAAGACGACTGTCCTGGCTTGGATGCGGCTGGTGCGCATCTTCCAGAAGATGACCCGCGCCGGGGCGACGGAGTTCGCCTGCTACGGGATCAGCCCGGCGCAGTTCGATGTCATCGCCCAACTCGGCCGGGGCGAGGGTATCACTCAGCAGGAACTGGCGGACCGGCTGCTCGTCACGAAGGGGAATGTCTCGCAACTGCTCGGCAAGATGGAGGAGCGCGGCTTGATTGCACGCTGCCACGCCGGGCGAGCGAACACGCTCTCGCTCACGCCCGAGGGGAAGCGCCTCTTCACGACGGTCGTGCCCGCCCACGAAGCGCGGATCGTCGCCCGCTTCGGCGCACTCACAACGGATGAACGGAGGGAGTTGCTCCGGCTCCTCCGCACGCTGGATCGCTCCCTGGAATAAAACGCGCCGCGATGAGTTTAGTCCTAAACATGGCATCGGTGACGCGGGAGACGCGGCCCGATGCAGACGGTTTTCGCGCAGCGCGAAGGAGGTGGCGCCAGCGATCCAGGCAGCCCGGACGAAGTTAGTACGTAACGAGCGGTTTCGCGATGTATCCATAGCAAAGGGGAATATCCATGAGCGCGACAGCAACGGATCAGCAAACAGTTTGGAACATTGACGGCGTGCATTCGCTCGTCGAGATCAGTGCCAAGCACATGATGTTCACGACCGTGAAAGGCCGAATCATCGGCCTCAAGGGAACGATTACCACGCACGGGACGGATCCCGCACAATCGAGCGTCGAGGCGGAACTGGATGCGTCGAGCATCACGACGGGCAACGAGATGCGCGACAACCACATGCGCTCGCCGGATTTCCTCGATGTCGCCAATCATCCGACGATCACCTTCAAGAGCACGCGTGTCGAGCCGCAGGGCGACGACCGGATGCGCGTCACGGGCGATCTGACGGTTCGGGGTGTTACGAAGCAACTGACGTTTGACGCGACGTTCAACGGACAGGGCAAGAACCCGCGTGGCGTGGAAGTGGCTGGTTTCACGGCGGAAACCTCGATCAGCCGCAAGGAATTCGGTCTGAACTGGAACGTCGCACTCGAAACGGGCGGCTGGCTTCTCAGCGACACCTTCAAGGTCCTGGTCGAGATTCAGGCCACAAAGGCGGAGTAGTTCCGTGGAACTCAGCGGCATTCATCATGTGACGGCAGTGACGGGGGATGCCTCCCGCAATGTCGCCTTTTATACACAGGCGCTCGGCATGCGCCTCGTCAAGAAGACGGTCAACCAGGACGATGTCTCGGCATACCACCTTTTCTACGCCGACGGCATTGGCAGCCCCGGCACGGATCTCACCTTCTTCGACTGGCCGCAGGCGGGTCCCACCCGCCTCGGCGTCGGCACGACCACGACGACCGCGCTGCGCGTGCCGAATCGCGCCGCTCTCGATTGGTGGGCCGCGCGATTGGACAGGTACGGCGTGCCGCATCGTGGCATCGTCACCCGGCAAGACCGTGCGCGAATCACCTTCACCGATCCGGAAGGGCAGCCCCTCGCGCTCGTGGATGACGGCGGCGCGCCATTCGACGATGCGCCGTGGACGGAAAGCCCCGTCCCGCCGGAGATGGCGATTCGCGGCTTCGATTCCGTCTCGCTCGCTGTCCGCACGCTCGCACCGACCGCGCAGGTGCTGACCGATGTTCTCGGCTTTCGCCAGACCGACGATCATGCCGAGAGCGACGAGACCGAACGGGTCGCCGTCTTCGAGACGGGTGCGGGCGGCCCCGGCGCCACGGTCTATCTGATCGAACGGTCAAACGCGCCGTATGCGCACGTCGGCATTGGTGGCGTGCATCACGTCGCCTTCCGCACGCCGAACGATGCCGAGCATCACGCATGGCGGGAGCGGATCGCGGCGGCGGGATTCCGCGTGACGCCCGAGATTGACCGTTTCTACTTCCACTCGATCTACTTCCGCGAGCCGGGCGGCATCCTCTTCGAGATCGCCACCGACGGCCCCGGCTTCGCGACAGACGAGCCGGTGGAATCGCTCGGCGCATCGCTCGCCCTGCCGCCGTTCCTCGAAGGGCAACGCACGGCGATCGAGGCGGGCTTGCAGCCAATCACGCCGCTGGAACTCGCCCCCGCACGCCGATGAAATGCGGGGAAGAAACCGATTGAACCGCCCGGAGATGGTGGCGCCGGGAGTGTACATGTCGGATGTCTGTTGATTGAGGAAAGATCGTCTTTGTATCGCAAAGGAGTTGCCCATGATCCCGTCCGGTTATGAAGACCTGCTCGAATCCACCGCCCTCGCCGATGTCGCGACTGTTGGGCCGCACGGCGAGCCGCAGGTGAACCCTGTCTGGTTCGGCTGGGACGGCACGCATCTCCGTTTCAGCCAGACCAAGACGCGCCAGAAATACCACAATCTGGGGCGCGATCCGCGCATCGCGCTCTCCATCGTGGACCCCACGAACCCCTACCGCTACCTCGAAATCCGCGGCAAGGTCGTCGGTGTGGAAGAAGATCCGAACCTTGACTTCATCAATTCAATGGCGAAAAAGTACATGGGTAAAGATAAATATCCCTACCATCGCCCCGGTGACGAGCGCGTCGTCATCATTGTCGAACCGGAGCGCACGACCCAGATGGGTGCGTAATCACCGCTTGATTCCCGTAACGTTGGCGCAGGCAGAGATTGCTTGCGCCTTTCCATGCCAATGTTGAAGATACAGTCACAAGGCGGCATGATATACTCGAAAGTAAGGACGTGAAAACGCAGTATTACTATTGGGTTGAATGGAGTGACGTATGCGCGAGTTGTCGTCAACGATCACCAGTAAGGGACAAGTGACGATCCCTAAAGCGATTCGGGAGCGGATCGGTGTTGGTCCGCACGACAAGGTAAGTTGGGTTATCGAGGGCGATTCCGTGAAGGTTACGCGGCGTGAAAGTGTCGTCCGCCGTACGGCTGGCATGATGAAATCACCCGTTGGAATGTCATACGAAACCGCGGAAGAAATGCGCGCAGCCGCCGAAGAGGCAATCGCCGAGGATGCGCTTCGTCGGATGAATAATTAATGGCCCTGCCGTTCCTTGACACGAACATCCTCGTCTGCCACTTTACCCAGGACAACCCGGCGCAATCCCCCCGCGCAAGTGCCTACCTTCAACAAATCGAGGATGGCACTATTCGAGCACACACCGAACCCACGGTGATCTTCGAGACGGTGTATTTACTCGAGAAGCAATACAGGATTCCTCGCATTATCGTACACGACGGTATCCTTGCTCTCCTCGATTTGCCCGGGATTGTGATACCCGGCAAGAAACGTCTTCGGGATGCTTTCGCGCTCTATATCGAGCGAAATCTTCCCTTCGCGGACGCGTATCACATCGCGGTGATGCGTGCCGAAGGGCTGAATGAAATCGTCACGTTCGACAGGGAATTTGACCGCATCACGGGCATACTCCGCATCGAGCCGTAACGTTACGGAATCCAGACTGTGCGTTCAAGGCTCTCTATGCATACCGTGGGGGGCGGCCATCTGTTTCGCGCGGCATGAGCGTACCGCCACGAGCGATCAGCCAGTCCACAACCTCGCCGACGACGGCATCGGGCGTGCTCGCGCCCGCCGTCACGCCGACCGTCTCTTTGCCCGCGATCCAGTCGGGGTCAATCTCCGCCGTGGATTCGATGTGGTACGAAGGCGTGCCGAGATGGTTACCGATCTCCGCGAGATGCTTCGTGTTCGCGCTCTTGCGCCCGCCAATCACGAGCACGACATCCGCCTCGCGCGCGAGATTGCGCATCGCCAGTTGGCGGTCGGTCGTCGGCTTGCAGATCGTATTGATGATGCGTACCTCGCCGCCGAGCGGCAGCGCCAGTGCGGTCAGTTCATTGACGAAGGCAATCACTTCGTCCATCTCGCTCGTCGTCTGCGTGACGACGGCGACCTTCCGTGGCGGCTTCTCGGCCCACGCGCCATCGGCGTCGCGGCGGATATGCCACGGCAGGTCTTCGATGCTCCTCGTCGCCAGCGCGCCCTCCCCGGCCCAGCCGAGGATTCCCTTCACTTCGGGGTGTTTCTTGTCGCCGTAGACAACGACCGTATATCCCTCGCGCGCGAGATCGCGCGCGATCTGCTGTGGCTTCTCGACGAGCGGGCAGGTGGTATCCACGACGTTCGTCCCGGCGGCGCGCGCCTCATCCGCCACCCACGGCGCCGCGCCGTGCGCGGTAATCACCATCACGCCGTCTGAGGTCGCCTGATGCACTTCGGAGATGACGCTGACGCCCTTCCCCTCCAGATCGCGCACGACCTGCGGGTTGTGGACGACATCGCCGAGCATGCGGACGGATTTCCCCTCGGCGGCGAGATCGTTGACCATCTCGATCGCGCGGCGGACACCGAAACAAAAACCCATTTCGTCCGCCAGAATGATCTTCATACTGTGTGCCGCCCTTTATCGCTCGTCCATACCGATCACGCGCCATTGCGTGCAAGGGGAGTATACACCTAACCCCCTGCCCCTTCCCGAAAAGGAGGGGGTTGGGGGGTTAGGCCATCCCCGCCACGCGCGCAAACCCGGCATCGAACGGCGCGATGGCGCGGGCGATGTCGTAGCGGGCGGCGATGTCGCGGTACGGGGCGGGGTCGGGCAGGAGCGGGGCACGCAGGAGGGCGGCGATGCGCTCGGCAAGCGAGCCGACTTCTCCCGGTCGGTAGAGGTTTGTCGCGGGTGCGAAGGAGGGATAGGCGAGCGTGTTCGGCAGCACGGGGATGCAGCCGCAGTACATCGCTTCAAGCGCGCCCGTCGGGAAATACTCGTGCTCCGCCGTCGAGACGACCAACTGGCAGCGCCAGAGGAGGCGCGCATACTCCTCCC
This sequence comes from uncultured Thermomicrobia bacterium, assembly GCA_937968015.1. Classification (GTDB taxonomy): domain Bacteria; phylum Chloroflexota; class Chloroflexia; order Thermomicrobiales; family JALYUS01; genus JALYUS01. The sequence goes on along the minus strand of CALBSO010000020.1, from coordinate 29,457 downwards.
GTGAGGGGCGCTGGCCGTAGTGGACGAGTTGGGCCGCGAACTCGTCCCGCGCTTCCTCGAACTCCGGCGAGCGGCCATGCGGGTTCGTTCCCGCCAGCGCGAGGCGAAAGGGGATGCGCCGCTCGATGAGATCGCGCAAGGCGGCGAAGAAAATGTCCGGGCGCTTGTCGTAGTCCCACCGGCTGTTCCAGAGGATCACCGGCGGACCCGGCGCGAGCGGCGTGGCGCGGGCTGTTTCCCGCTCCGCATCGAGCGCCGCGAGATCAATCCCCGGCATCAGAATCTGGCTCCGCGCCGCGACAATATCTCCGACATGCACCGCGCGATACTCCGGGAAGACGCGCAGGAGGCGGGGCAAAGCATCAAGGAACTCGTCGCGGTGCTCCGAGGTGTTGAACCAGACCTCGTCCGCCGCCAGCATCCCATCGAGATTTGCCAAGGGCAGCGTCACATCCCGCTTCTCCCACGGCGGTAGCGGGAAACTGAGTTGGTTCGTGTGGAAATAGACAATCACCCGCGCATCCTTCAGTCGGTGACGCGTCATGCCGAGGAAGGCGGGCAGGTTGAGCATTTCGCCCGCCAGTACAAGATCGAACGAACCGGGCACGTCGTTGAGCATCCGCACCAATTCGTAGTGCGCCCCGCGCATTCGCCATTTCCAGAAGCGCGCGGGCAGCGTCAGCGGCACAATCTCGTGCTGACTATAATTGACAAGGTTCTCGATAAAGGCGCGATGCGACCCGCCGTACGTCGGCTCGACCGCGAGGATACGCAGCCGTCGTCCCGTTGACACAGTGTCCACAGTTGTGGAATGTCCGGTCGCATCACCCATTGGCGCGAAGTATAGCGCACTTTGTGAAATGAGGGACAATCGCACGATCCCGGCACAACCTCACCGTCATTGACATCCGCGTGTACAATGCAGGCACTGACTTTCGCGACGACAGCATTCAACCGCCTCATTGGGCGAGCGGGCGATTCTTCTTCCGGGGGTGAAATGAGATGAGGGTGATTGTTGACCGCGACCGGTGCGAAGGGAATGCCCGCTGTGTTTTGGCGGCGCCGGAAGTGTTCGAGTTGCGGAGCGATGACCAGAGTTACGTGCTGATCGAACACCCCGGCGAGGACCTGCGCCCGAAAGTGGAGGAAGCGGCCCGTTTCTGCCCGCGCCAGGCGATTTCTCTGATCGAAGAATAAATGGCCGATAACGCGGCCTTTTGCATTGCTCACTATCGGACGCTGTGATACGAAGGAGGTCCCACGATGGCTCAGGTCTCTTCGCTGCGAATCGAGGATGTTGATCTCGCGAACCTCGATGTTTTCGTCCAGGGGCGGCAGCACGAGATCTGGCGGCGGCTGCGCGCCGAGGAGCCGATCCACTGGAATCCGGGCAACGACCGCTTCATCCCCTTCTGGTCCGTCACCAAATACGCGGACCTGATCGCCGTCTCCCGTGATACGACGACCTACAGTTCGCAGCAAGGAATTTCGATGGCGGCCAACCCCGCCGATCCGACCACGACGGTCGGGGCGGGGAAGATGATGATTATCACGGACCCGCCACGCCATGTGCGGCTCCGGCGCCTCGTCAACAAGGGCTTCACGCCGCGCGCAACCGCCTTGCTCGAACCCAGTGTGCGCGAAATTACCAGGAAGATCATTGACGATGTCGCGCCCCGCGGGTCGTGCGACTTCGTGACCGATGTCGCGGCGCTACTCCCCCTGGCGGTGATCTGCGAGATGATGGGCATTCCGCAAGAAGACTGGCCGATGATGTTCGAACTGACGAATCAGGGGCTCGGCTCCGAGGACCCTGAGTATCAGACGGTGCCGGGGAGCGGGCCGGAGACGGCGGCGCGGTCGCGACGCGAAATGTTCGCCTACTTCGCGCGTCAGGCCGAGGAGCGGCGGCGGGAACGCCGGGATGATCTCGTCAGCGTCCTTGTCGAGTCCGACGTGGATGGTGAATCGCTCTCCGAGGAGGAGTTGCTCTTCTTCTGCCAACTGCTCATCCTCGCGGGCAATGAGACGACGCGCAATGCCATCTCCGGTGGTCTGCTCGCCCTGTTCGAGCATCCGGAGCAGCGCGCCCGGCTGCAACATAATCCCGCGCTGTTGACGACGGCGGTAGAGGAGATCCTGCGCTGGACGTCGCCCGTCGCCCATATGATGCGCTACGTGACGCGCGATACAGTATTGGGCGGCCAACCCCTTCGCGCGGGGGAGCGCGTGTTGCTCTGGTACCCTTCCGCGAACCGCGACGAAGACGTCTTCCCGAACGCCAATCAGTTCGATGTCGGGCGGACACCGAACGAGCATATCGCCTTCGGCATCGGCGAGCACTTCTGCCTCGGGGCATCCTTCGCGCGCCTGGAGTTGCGGGTGATGTTCGAGATGCTGCTCGCCCGCCTGCCCGACATCGCGCCCGCAGGCCCGGTAGATCGCCTGCGCTCCGGCTTCATCGGCGGCATCAAGCACATGCCCGTCCAGTTCACGCCGCAGCCAGCGAGCGTATGAGAACCGGCTTCAAAATCGGATCAACGCGAAGCGCACAGAGATGCAGAGGGCGCAGAGGAGAATCGAAGATAGCCGTTGCCAGGCGAGAGTATTTACGTATCGCGTGGACGTGAGAGGTAGGCAATCCATCGGGCAGTAGCTTCGTCAAGGGAGATAAGGACGATCTCGCTATCGCTCAGATGCTCGGTTTCTGAGAGGAACTTGCGGAGATATTCTGGGAGCGCGGGTGGTGGCTCAGACGGGACGGGAAACGCGTAGGTTACCGGTTCCCCGCGAACGCCGCGCCAGAAGTCCTCGACGCTCGCGCATCGCAATTGGTGTTTCCAAACTTTGTTGAATGCAAAGTCGTTGAGTTCCTTATCATCGGCACCGTTGGAGATTTTCGTTCCCGCCGTTTCGCCATCGGGAAAGACCTTGTCAAAGTAGTCGTGGTCTGTGCGCCGCCAGGAGAAGCGCTCGTTCTCACAGAATCGGCGCACATCGCGCCAGTACGCGCGGGGCATATTTACGCGGATGCTTGTGCGTAGCGAGCAAAGAGAAAGGCGATCAACTCATCCCTCGACTCGGCAAGCGCCAATCGGAGAATATACGGATAATCCTTCGCCCGGTTGGTGTGCTTGAGGATCGGCCACCGCGCGAGGAAATGGTTCACGTCGTCCGGAACTTCGCGTGCAAGCTGGTCGCGCGCCGCCACGAGGTTCTCGCCCGTCACGAGGGATTGCAGCTCCTCGACCCAGATCGTCACTTCGCCCGTCTCGGGATCAGGAACCACTTCAAGGTGTGGTGTGTACGGTGCGAGGAGACTGAGGAGTTGTTCGCGCGCAATTGCCACCCATGGCTGCTCGTCGCGGGGGGCGATCACGACAGGGCGTTCGCCACGTACGACTTCGCGCCCAACATCGGCAAAATGATCGCGCCCCGAACGACTGTTATAGTGAGTAAGGATCGGTGTGTCCGTTATTGACATTGTCGTATCCTCCCAATCGCGTACGCATGGTACGCATGGTACGATGCGGAGTATGACTCGAGAAGACCAATGCGTCAAGAGGGCGCATACTCCCATTGAAAATGTTATCGGGCATTCCCCATCCCCTCAGATGAGATTGTCACTCAGGAGGGAACGACAAGGTGTGCATTGCTCTCCACCTATGGCAGGCTCGTTGCTCGCACGGCGACATCATCGGTGGCGATCCAGCGGCGGCGGACGGCACCGACGAGGTAGAGCGAGCCGGTAACGCAGACGAGATCGTCCGGGCCGGCAAGATCGAGCGCGGCCGCTACCGCTGCCTCGGGGTCGGGTTCCGCTTCCGCCGGGATGCCCCGCGCGCGAATCTGGGCAGCCAGTTCGGCCGCCGGAGTGACGGCACGGTTAATGATCGGCGCTTGCGTCGTGATGATCGCGACGGCGATCGGCGCGACGATGTCGAGCACCGCCGTCGTGTCCTTGTCCGCCACCATGCCGAGGACAAGCACGACCCGCGTACCGGGGAAGAGCGTGCCGAGCGCCGCGACAAGTGCGCGCGCCTTGTCCGGATTGTGCGCGCCATCAATCACCACCGTCGGGATGCCGGGGCCGCGCTGCATCACCTCCAGCCGGCCGGGGAAGAAGGCGCTGTCCAGCCCGGCACGGATCGCGTCGTCCGGCACGGCAAGCCCCGATGCGTCGAGCACCCGCGCGGCGGCGACAGCGGTCGCGGCATTCGTCACTTGATGCGCGCCGAGCATGCGGATTCGGGCATGTTCCAGTTGCCAGTCGCTATGCCGCATCGTGAAGGTCGCACCCTCCGGCCCGAGCGCGTGAATCGTCGCGCGCATCGCGTCGGGTGGCGCGTCGGCGTCGTTGACATGCACGGTCGTGAGCGGCGCGCCATACGCCTCCGCCTCGAAGCGGATGACGGCGAGCGCGTCCGGCGCGGTCGTCGCAGTGACGGCAGGCACGCCCGGCTTGATGATCCCCGCCTTCTGGTAGGCGATGTCGTGCAGCGTGTAGCCGAGGATGCCGGTGTGATCGAAGCCAACATTGGTGATCACCGAGACACGCGGCATGAGCACGTTCGTCGAATCATGCCGACCGCCAATACCGACCTCGACGACCGCCGCGTCCATCTTATGCCGCGCGAAGGCGGTCAGCGCGATGCCAACGGTCGCCTCGAAGTAGGAGGGCGGGCCATGCACGCCTCCCGCCTCCATCGCGGCGGCATGGGCGCGCAACTCGTCCACGAGCGATGCCAGTTCGGGAATCGAGAGATAGGCGTCATCGAGGCGGATTTTCTCGGTGAATGCCTGCAAGTACGGCGAGGTATGCAGGCCGGTGTGGTGGCCCGCCGCCCGCAAAATGCTCGCGAGCATCGCCGAGGTGCTGCCCTTACCGCTCGTCCCAGTAATATGCGCGATGGGGTAATTGAGGTGCGGGTCGCCCCAGCGACGCAGCAGCATTCGCTCGCGCGAGAGATGGACCTGCGGGTCATACCCCGCCGGGCGCGTCGTGTGCCACTTCAGCAGCGATTCGAGATAGCCGACCGCCGCCTCATACCGGGCCAGTAATTCCGCATCCCCACCAATCGCTGCGCGCATCTCTGCCCTTTCTCAAACGCTTGAACCACGGTTAGTCCCCGATGATGTTGTGATCGCTGAGGAAGGCGAGGACGGCTTCGGAGAAGGCTTCGGGTTGCTGGCCGTGGACGCTGTGGCCGACGTTCGGGATCGTCACGACGGTCGCGTTCGGGATTAATTCCTTGTGTCGGGCGGCGGCGGCTTCCGGCACAGCGCCACCGAGTTCCGGCATGCCGCGCACGAGCAGGAAGGGGCAGGTGATGCGGGGTAAGACTGCGTCGTACGTCTCCCCGGCGGCGAGCCCGACGCCCTCCGGCGCGCCGAGAAAGACGCCATCGGCGGTATTCTGGACGCGCGTCGCCCGCTCCATCGCCTCGCGGTAGGAATACGCCGGGTTGCGATCCATCTCGATCTGAATCAGTTCGGGCAGCGGGCGGCGGACATTCTTTAACCACTCCTGCCCGAAGGCGCGCTGCTGCTCCGGTGTCGTCTGCTCCGTGCCCCAGAGGTCGCTGTCCTCGACGACGACGGCAGCGAGTTCGCCCGCGTGGTCCGCCGCGATCCGCCGCACGATTGCCCCGCCGAGCGAGTGACCGATCAGCACCGGCGGGCGCTTCAGCCGCATCTTGCCTATCGCCTCCCAGATATCCGCGACATAGTTTGTCAGCGTATAACTTGTTTCCGGCTTGTCGGAATCGCCGTGGCCGCGCAAGTCCACCGCCGTCACGGAGAGCGTCGGCCAGAGATAGGCGAGCGGCGGTAGCCAGGATTGCCAACCGCTGGAGAGACCATGCACGAAGACGGCAGGATAGCCGTCGGACGGCCACGCGGCGGTGCGAATGCGCAGACCATTGGCAAGAATAAATCCCGTTTTCGCCAGCGGGATCTCGGTACGGGTAAGCGACATGAGGCGTCTCGCTTTCGGTAGAGAGTCGGCTGTCAGCAATCAGCAGTCGGCAGAACGAGGGGCGGGTTGAGGTTGAGCACGCGCCCTGGCAGGCCCACACCACGATGAGTATACCTATCCATTCCACGCCGTACCAGCAGGAGTAGGACGCTCACTCCTTTTCGACTGCCGACTCATTCCACACTCTCTTGCCAATGATTTTACATTTTTGCCATGCCGATTCAATGTTCATCGCGTACGCTGGAGTTAACAGGAAGTGTGGCAGACGCCCTATTGGTAGGTTAGGAGGCACTGATTATGACATCGGGTACACGGAAACGGGTAATAGCGATCGGGGTGATCGCGGCGATCATCGCATTGCTCGCGGTCGCGACGACCGCGTTCGCGGCGGGATCAGGCGGGCATCGTGGTGGCCCGGCCAAGAACGACAGCAAGGATGACCGTGGCTTCGGCCCGCGCGCGATCGTCACGGCGGTGGACACGACGAACCAGACGATCACGCTCGGTGGGGTGCCCCAACCGGTCGCGACGATAAAAGTTGATCAGAACGTCAAACTCGTCGCCATCCAACCGGACGGCACGACGAAGGACGCGGCAATTGGCGACTTCAAGACCGGCTCACTCGTCGAAGTTCACATTCAGTTCAACGGGCGTCCTGGCCGTGGTCATGGCCCCGGACAGCCAGGTAATACTCCGAGCCAGCCGAGCACCGGCCAGAACCCACCGAATGTCACCGTGACAGAACTTGCGCTCGTTCCGGCGGGCCAGGTGCGGGTCGAGGGGCTTGTCACGGCTACCGGCAACACGCTAACGATTGTGGATGGCGGCGGCCTGCAATTGACGATCAATCTCTCCAGCGGCGCGAAGGTGACGAAGGGAGCCGCGACCGCCAGCGCCACTGATATCAAGGTCGGCGACCGCATCATGGTCACCGGCACGCAGAATGGCGCGACGGTGAACGCGGACACGATCCGTATCTTCGATCTGAGCATGATAGGGCAGGGCCACATGAAGCCGGGCGTCGCCAGCCCGACCGCGAAGCCGTAACTTCGTATTTTCCTTCTCTTCCCTCTCCTCCACCGCCCCGGTCTCCTGCCGGGGCGGTCCTTCGTTACCCTGCTTACTCCTGGGGTGGGCACACGCTACCGGGTAAAGACGATCGAGGCGATGATCGCGTCAATCTCCGGGCGGTGCTTGCCGACAAGGAGCGCTTCGAAGTCGTACTCGCTGCCACCGTGATTGACGATCCATAGTACGCCGTCTACGGTCGCACCGGATGTCTGGTCTTTCCGTTTGAATGTGTACATGAGTGTCTTGCCCGGTTCGCCACCGACTTTCGCGTCGCCGGTCGGGCCATCAGTATAGGTGAACTGGGTACTCTTTGTATGGAAATCCCTCGTCGTCTGAATCTCCTCAGCGGGCGTGCCGCTCTGCTTGTATCCGTCCACGTAAAAGGAGACATTGTCCGGGCCATCAACCTCGACGATGTTGCTCTGCGAGTTCGCCAGTTTCGTTACGGTCCAGCCGTCCGGATATTTGAACTTCAAGCGTCCATTCGGGTCCGTCCACGTCTGCCCGAGCGCCGTGGATGTCGTCGCGGCTGATGGGCTGGGGCGCGCGGTGCTGATGGGCGTCGGTGAGACGGCGGCGCGCGTCGCGGTCGCGGCGCGTGTTGCGGTCGCCCGTATCGGGTCGAATATCCCCGTCGGGACGGCCGCGGTACTGCCGGGGCCTGCCGTGCCGGTCGCGGCGGCGGAAAGAGTCGCGAGGATGCCGCCACCGGCCACCTGTGTACCGACGGCGGCGGCAGTAGTCGGGGCGATGGCAGATGCCGAGACCGTACCACTAGCGGTAACGGTGGTGCGCGCGGGCGTGGCAGTCGCGGTGCCCGTATCACTCTTCTTCGTGAAAAAGAAGACGGCGCCAATAATCGCGAGCACCGCCAGCACGCCACCGCCGATGCCGAGCGCGAGGCCGCGATTGCTCTTCTGCGGAGGCGCGCCGGGCGGCGGATATGCCCCCGTTGGTCCGTAACCATACCCACCGGTAGCGGGCGGCGCCCCGCCACCGGGATAGCCGCCATACGGTGACGCGGCCGGTGGCTGCGGTAAGGGTTGTGTGCCACCATAGGCGGGCGGTGGCGGGTAGCCGCCCCCGTATGGCGGGGGCGCATGCGGATCGCCGTAGGGGTTCGGCTGGCCTTGCCCTGGGTATGGAGGCGGGGGGTACGCGGATGGCGTCCCCCACCCGGCAGACGGCAGTGGAGGCTGCGGTGCCGGAGGCGGTTGCGACGCGGGTGGCTGCGCCGATGGCTGCGGCGACGGGTTTCCGTAGAGTGGTGGGTTCGGGGGCGGCGGAGCATGAGGAATGATCGTCGCGTTCGGGTCTTCCGGCGGGCGTGTTCCACCGCCCGGCGGATTGCGCGCAAAGCGCGTGCGCTCATCTTCGTTCTCGGCCGAGCCGGGCGGTCTCTGGTCGGACATGCTGTTTCCCTTTCTCTGAAGTGGCGTATGCGATAGCGTAGCATGCCCACATCGTCTTCGCGAGGGGCCTTCCAGGCCCCTCGCGACACCCCGCCACGATTTACTTCAGGAAGACGACCGAGCCAATCACGGCTTCGATCTGCGCCCGGCCCACCGCAACATCACTTCCGAAGAACTCGTACCGCTTGCCGTTGTGATCCACGATCCAGATCGTCGCGATACCGGGAGTGCTGTTCGGTTGATCTATCGGCGTGTACCGGTACGCCACCGACTTCGCGGGCAGACCGCCGACTTTGGTATCGAGCACGGGGTCATAGACGCGGACCGTTTTTCCATCGTTCGATGCCGTGTCACGGATACGCTGGAAGTTCTGGTCAATCGTCTCTGTGCCGGGGTCGTAGATAAAGACACTCACACCGACGACACCATTTGCGTCGCTGACCAGCACGGCGCTACTGGGAGAGTTCGCCACTTTGCTGGCTGTCCAGCTACTGGGATACTGGAATTTGATGACGCCATCAGGATCCGACCACGTCGTGAGCGATTGCGCGCTGACGGTTGGTGTCCGCTGCGGCTTCGGGGTGTCCGTTGCGACAACGGTCGGGCGTGCGGTCGGTACCGGGGTCGCGCGCGGCGTGGCAGTCGCGGACGGACCCGTAAAGGCGACAGAGCCGACGATCTTCTCGATATCAGCGCGGCGCGCTTTGGTATCGAGAGCTTGGAAGGCGAATTCCTTCCCACCATGGTTGACGACCCAGACCAGAGCATTGCGGGCCTTCGCGCTCGGGTCGCTCGCCGGCACATACGTGTAACTGAGAAATTTCCCCGGCTCTCCCGCGATCGTCACATCGGTGACCGGCGTGTCGGTATATTTGAAGTCCGTGGCCTTCGCATGGTTATCGAGGATGGCCTGCATCTCCTCGTCCACCGTCGAGGTCGTGTCAAAGGCATAGATGTTGAAGAAGACGCCATCCGGGCTGCTCAACGCCAGCGACCGATCCTGGGCCTTGTCATCGGGGTAGGCGAACCAGTCCGCGGGATATTCGGCGGTGAGGAGTTTCGCGGTATCGGCCCATTTCGTCGTCTGCCCCGCCGCGATGGTCGGCACCGTTTGCTGCCGCCCGCAACCCGTTGTCGGGCAGAATGCGAAGGTATTCGCGAGGACATCAAACTGCTTTTGCGCCACGTCTTTCTGCTCATTCGCCGTCGCGTAGCCGATCGTCCATGCCCGGTTATCATGGAGCGTGACGGTGAGGTACTGGTAAATGATGCCACCTTTCGGAGCGATCCCACCGTCCGACGTACTCGGCTGGAGAAAGTCAATGATGCGGGCTTCCTGCCCCGCGATTTTCGCGTTCTGTTTGTTGATCGGCCCCGGCTTCCAGTCCGGGCTCTTGCGGAACCGCCGGGCGATATAGTCGTCTGTGTAGCTGTCAAGCGTCGTGGATGGGACGACATCCTCCTTCGCGACCGAGAAGATGCTGTAGGGGTTGAAGATCGTGTAGCCGGCGACGATGTCCGTATCGAACTCCGTGACGCCGCCCGCATGCCACTCCTTCGGATATGCGTAGGTAATGAGGTTCTTCGCGTCCGCGACAATGTAGGCATTGGCCGGCACCGGGGAGCCGACGAACGCGACTCCCGCCGTTCCCCCTGTTTGTGGCGTTCCTGCCGTGCCTGTCGTTGATGACACTGCTGTTCCGCCACCGGGTGATGCCGTGGCGGTTGAGGGTGTTGACTTCCCCGCGAACGCGAAGAAACCAATCACCGCGATCAACGCGACGAGCCCCGCCGCGCCAAGCCCCAGCCAAAGACCGCGCTTGTTATTCCCGGAAGCGGGCACGGGCGGCGGCGCGTACGGGAGCGCGCTGCCCGTAAAGGGTGGCGGCGTGACCCCGGTATAGATGGGCGCGCCCGGCGCGCTCTGGCTCGCTGCTCCCCCGTACGCCGCCGGTACCCCCAATGGCGGCGCCTGCGATCCCGGCCCCCCCGGCAGCGTTGCCCCGTCGCTGATCGGGGGCTGATAGGTGGGCGCATCCGTCGGCACGAATGAGGGGCGCATGCCGCTGAGGGCGCCCAGCGCCTCGACTACCTCTCCCGCGTGCTGATAGCGGTCGTTCGGGTCTCGTGCCATCAGTTTGTTCACGATGGCGACGAGTTGCGGTGAAAGATCGGGCCGGGCGACATTGAGCGGTTGCCGCTTGCGCGCGTACGGCTCCCCGACGAGCATCTCGTAGAGGACCAGGCCGAGGCTGTACAGGTCCGAGCGCCCATCGAGGTAGCCGGAGCCACTCCCCTGCTCCGGACTCATGTAGATCGGCGTACCGGGATGCCCGGAGACGACCTGCGTTCGCTGGCTCTCCTGGCCAACCTGCGCGATGCCGAAGTCCGTCACCTTCGTCACGCCGCGCCGCGTCAGCATGATGTTCGCGGGCTTGAGGTCCCGATGCACGATGTCCTGCTCATGCACCGCCTCCAGCGCTCTCGCCACCTCCAGCGCGATCGTCACCGCTCGCTCCACCGGCAGCGTGCCGACCTGCGTCAGGAGGTCGCGCAGGTCCGTGCCATCCACGTACTCCATCATCAGGTAGTAGTTCTCGTCCGGATCAATGGCGAGTTCGTGGACCGCGACGATATTGGGATTCTGCACCACACCTGCCGCCCGCGCCTCGCGCTGGAAACGTTCCAGATAGCGCTCATAGGTCGCGGAATCCGTCTTGCTGCGCGTGGCGAGCAGTTCCTTGACGGCGACGTTGCGCCGCAGGCGGGTATCGAACGCGAGGTAGACACGCCCGAATGCCCCCTGCCCGATCACGCGCTCGATGCGATAGCGCCCGTCAAACAGGCTGGTCGGCGACTGCTCCGGGTTCGTCCCCGCTGCGACAGTGCGGTCATCATGCTCCGCCGGAACGCCGGGCGGCGTTCTCTCATCACTCATCTGCTGCCCCCTTCAATCCCAGACATCCATGCCGTCCGGCAACGCGATCCCCTCCGCATACCACGGCTATAAAGTTGAACGCGCTCCATCGTCGAAATGTGACGTTGCCCTGTAAGAGTCTGTCGCCGAGCGAATCCACCTACGTACCATCCATCCCATCGGCGTCGTGCAGGCACGATTCCGACGATTGAGAGATCAGGAGAGAAACCAGAGAACGATCAGCACCAGGCCGATGATCGAGGCGGGCCGCCAGATCAGCCGACGGAATCGCCCGATCGAGATGAATGTGTAGCCTCCACCAACCGTCCGCGCGGTGAGTGGGGGCGCGCTGAGTACCGGCCCCGAGAGCAACAGGAAGACGACCGCGCGCAGGAGTTCGACGCCGCGCGTCGGTGAGATCGCCCGCACGGCGTCGAAGGCCCACCAGAGCGCGATGCCGAGGAGGACGAGCGCGCCCGCGAAGAGCAACATCCCCGCACTCCCCCGAACGGAGAGCGCCATCCCGTACTCGATCACCGCAGCCGCACTATAGAATACAACGACGATCATAAAGACCGCGAAGACCGGATAAAACATGCGCCGTTCTCACCCCTTTGCGTACAATGAATCTCCGCGCGCCAGTATAGCACGCTCTCCCGGAACGCGGCCTCTGGGAGCACGAGCATTTCGTCTGCATTCCGCTGCATTCCGCTCGCGGCTCGCGGGCTGAAATGCCCGCGCTTCCAGAAGTATTCGCAAAATACTGGAATTGGCGTGCTGGGGTGAAAAATTGTGAAAGAACTGTTGTTCATCTTGCATATGTACGTACACCAGTGTACGATACGCGATGCGTGGTAGACATAACCGTGACGTAGCGAGATGGAAATGCAACAAGATGAGGCACGTGGCGGCCAACGGGCCCGCAGGCATGGCGTGACAATCGGCGCGATGGAGACCGGGCGGTGGAATGCCCTGACCGATGTTCCCGGCGTGTCTGTCGGGCATTGCACAGTGGCGTTCGGCGATGGCGCGCTCGTTCCCGGCGCGGGCCCGGCACGGACGGGCGTGACCGCGATCCTCCCGCATGCAGGCAACCTCTTCCGCGAGAAAGTGCCCGCCGCCAGCCATATCATCAATGGCTATGGCAAGTCCATCGGCCTCGTGCAGGTGGACGAACTCGGCACGATTGAGACACCGATCCTACTCACCAATACGCTCAACATCCCTCGCGTCGCGGACGCACTGATTGATTATATGCTGGCAGTCGAACCAGCCATCGGCATCCGCACGGCGAGCGTCAATCCGGTCGTGCTCGAGTGCAACGACGGCCACCTGAACGACATCCAAGGGCGGCACGTCCACGCCGAACATGTCCACCGCGCGCTCGCGGACGCGGCGGATGGCCCAGTGGCGGAGGGGAGCGTCGGCGCGGGAACGGGGATGATCGCCTTCGGCGTCACGGGGGGGATCGGGACGGCATCGCGCGTGCTGCCGGAGCCACACCCACGCTACACCGTCGGCGCGCTCGTCCTCGCGAATACCGGGCGATTGGACGAGTTGCGGGTTGACGGCGTGCCGGTCGGTCGGGCATTGGCGGCGACGCGGGAAGAATGGGCGGCGGAATCGGGCGATGGGAGCATCATCATCCTGCTCGCCACCGACGCCCCGGCAACGATTCGGCAACTTGGCCGCCTCGCGCGCCGCGCCGCACTCGGGCTAGGCCGGACGGGTGCGACGGCAAGCCACGGTAGCGGCGACATCGCCCTGATCTTCGGCACGCACGCCGCGAACCGCATCCCGCATCACTCAATGGAGCCGGTGCGGATGATTGAGGCAATCGCGGAGGACGGCCCGCTCATTTCGCTGCTCTTCGCTGCGGTGATCGAAGCGACCGAGGAGGCGATCATCAACGCGCTCTTCGCGGGCGCCGGCACGGGGATGACCGGCCGGGACAATCACCGGGTGCCGGGTTTGCCGGTCGAACGTGTCCTTGCGATTCTCCGTGCGCACGGCCGAGGCGATAGCCCCGCCGTGCCTCCGGTGGGCGCGGCGTGACGAGGGGAAGGATGACGGGGATATGAGTCATCGCACAGTGCCGCGCTGGGCGGCATGGGGGGCAATCGTCGCGCTCACCCTCTTGCCATTGACGACTCCCGCGGAGCGCGCACGCGCCGCCGCGCCGACCGAACCGGACGTGGCCGCAGTCGCGGCGGCGGTCGTCGAACTGCCGAGCGGGACGATCCTCTGGGGCCATGACATCCACGCCCTGCGCGCCCCGGCCAGCCTGACGAAGATGATGACCGCCCTCGTCATCGCCGATCTCGCCACGCTCGATACCAACGTCACGGTCCAGGAGAGCGATCTCGTCGGCGAATCGAGCATGGGGCTGCAGAGCGGTGAGACGCTGACGGTCGAGGCGCTGCTCTACGGCATGCTGCTCCCCTCCGGCAACGACGCCGCGACTGCGCTCGCCCGCACCTTCGGCAAGCAGCCGGGAGATACGACGCCCGCGCAGAACGTGCAGCATTTCGTGGATAAGATGAACGCGAAGGCGAAGGCGCTCGGCACGAAGGAGACGCACTTCGCCAACCCGCACGGCCTCGATGAACCGGGCCATCTGACGAGCGCCGCGGACCTCGCGCTCATCGCCGCGGCCTTCGCGGCAAACCCGACCTTGATACGCATCGCGGGCACTGTGACGTACGACGGCTTCGGCCACACCGTCCACACGACGAATAAACTGCTCTACGACGGCCGTTATCCCTCTGTGGTCGGCGGCAAGACGGGCCAGACCGACGACGCGGGGTACACGCTCGTGGAAATCTCGTCGCAAAATGGTCGGAAGCTGCTCAGCGTCGAACTCGGCACGACCGCCGATGCCTTCTGGACGGACGCGATCCACCTTCTCTCGTATGGGTACGCGATGCCGCCGATCACCACGCCGCGCCCGCTCACCCCCCGCTCCATCGCCGCGTCCGTGCAAGCGACCGCCGGACCAACGACGTTACCAGCCCAGAACATCGGGGAGAGAATGACGATGGCCGGTATCGCGAACACCGGCCCAAGCGCGACTATCCACGCGACAACGACTGTCACGCTGCCAGCCACCCATCGCTCAGGCAATCCGCTGAAACTGCGCCTTGTGATGCTTGGACTCCTGGCGGCGATCGTCTGTGGCGTCGTCTACGCGCGCCGAGCCGCCGTGCGCCGCACATTCGCCGAGATGAAGCAGGAGTGGCAGAAGGGCTTGGCGGATCCGCCGCATCTCGCCGTGACGACTCAGATGCCGATTATCCCGACAGCCCACCATGCCACGACGCCATCCGTCTCCTCCCGCTGGGCGCAGGCGGGCGTCCATGTGCCGAAGGAGGAGCGGGAGGTCGCACGGGCATACGCGCTGCAAGCGATCCGGCAGTCGAATAGCGGCAGTCGTCTCGCGGCGCGGCAGGCATTCACGCACGCGGTCCGGCTCGCTCCCAAACTGGAGTGGGGAGCGATCCCCGGCTTCTGGGAGATGCCGCCCGTCAGTTACGCTGACCTCGCAACCGTAATGATCGAGGCGGGCCATCCCGCCATCGCGCGTTCGATGCTCACTGTCGCCGCGCTCGCCCATCCCCGTCACCCCGACCTCCGCGCCGTCGAGGCCCGCCTCAGCCGACGCGAGATTGCCTCACCGGCGACCATTCACCATGTTGGTCGCCGGTAGCACGGGCTTCCCCACCGGTCATCGCGGGCGGGAAAGCCTCGCTCACCAAGGCGATATGCCCATCCTCCGGCAAACGACGCTGATACCGCCCGCGCCCTACGCACTCGATATGACGGTAACCGCGCTCGCCCGCTTCCCCCGCCTCCTCAACCGCTGGGATGGCATGACCTACCGACGCCTCTTCGCGGTGGAGGGCGCATTCGTCACGGTCGCGGTGCGCCAGGAAGGACCGGCGGACGATCCGCGCCTGCTCCTCACCTTCACCGGCCCCGCGCATGTCACGCCCTCCATACTCGACCGTCTCACGGGATATGTGTCGCGCATGCTCGGCGCGACGGAGGAGATCGCGCCCTTCCTCGCCGTCGTGGCGCGCGATTCGCTGATCGGGCCGCTGACGCGCGCTTTGCCCGGCCTGCGGCTCTTCCGCAAGAGTGATGTCGTCGAGGAAGTGATCGTCAACATCCTCGCGCAGCAGATTTCGCTCCCCTTCGCCTACCAGTGCAAGGCGCGGCTGATCGCGGCATATGGCCCGCGCCTCACGATTGGCGGCACGACGCACTACGCGCTGCCGACGCCCGCCATGCTCGCGACGCTCACACCGGAGGCGGTGCGCCCGCTGCTCATCTCGCGGCAGAAGGCGGCGGCGATGCGTGCCTTCGGGGAGGCGGTTTCATCCGGCGCGCTCGATCTCACCGCCCTCCCGCGGATGAGCGACGCGGAGGCGATTACCGCGCTCACATCGGTGCGCGGCATCGGCCCATGGACGGCGCACTGGACGCTGGGACGGACGCTGGGGCGCGGCCACATTGTGCCGGTCGGTGATGTTGGCGTGCAGGCGATGCTCGGCCACGCGTACGGCATCGGCCGCAAGATGACGCCCGACGAGGTGCGCCGCTGGGCGGACGGCTGGGGTGAACACGCCCTGCTCGCCGTCGCCTATCTGATCGCCGGAACCTGGCGCGGTCTTGTACCCTGACGCGGCGGCATCCCTTTAGGAATATCCAGGCTAATGCCGTCCCAGCCGCTCGGTGAGCGTGCCACCGGTCGGCGCCTGGCCGGTGCGTTCGGCGCGGGCATCGAGGTTCGCGTAGCCGCGCTGCACGAAGCGGACCCCTAACCACCGCGCGGGTTCCCACTCCCATGCCCGGTGACGGTGGCCGACCATCGGCAGCGTGACGAGGGGCGATTCCGCGCCGGTGATCTGATCGGCGAGCACCCGACCGGAGAGGTTCGCGGTCGCGACGCCCTGCCCCGTGTATCCGCAGGCCATAGCGATACCGGTTGCCGGGTCATACGACATCGTTGGCAGCCAGTCGCGCGGGACGCCGAGCGGGCCTCCCCAGGCATGGGTGAACCGTATCCCCGCAAGCATGGGAAACCACTCCACGGTCTGCGCGCGCAAGATCGCGTGCGTCGGCTCGTGCCGGTCGTAGCGATCGGCGATGCGCGAGCCATACCGGTACGGCGCGCCGCGGCCCCCGAAGAGGATGCGCCCATCGGCGGTACGCGAGAGGTAATCAACGGTGTACCGGTTCGAGGAGACGCCTTCATGCCCCTGCCAGCCGATCGCCGCCCACTGCGCTTCCGAGAGCGGCTCGGTCAGCACAATCAGCGAGTAAATCGGGATCAGATTCCGGTGCATCGCCGGCAGGCCGGACAGATATGCCTCACCGGCCAGCATAATCGTCCGCGCACGCACATCGCCGGTCGCCGTGTGCAGGCATGGTGTTGCGCCGCCCGCAAAGCCAGTGACGGCGGTTTGCTCGTAGATCGTCCCGCCCCGCCGTTCGACGGCCCGCGCCAGCCCGCGCACCAGCCGGGCGGGATGCACCGTCGCGCAATGTGGCGTGTACAGCGCGCCGAGCGATTCGGTCACATGGAGACGTTCGGCGGTTTGCGCCGCATCGAGCAATTGGAAGTGTTCCGCCAGTCCGAGCCGCTCATAGGTGGCGTACGCGCGCTCGATTGTCGGCAGTTGATGGCGGCCGCGCGCGATCCGCAAGGAACCGCCCTTCACGTACTGCGCGTCAATGCCCTCTTCCGCGCAGATGCGCCCGACTTCACTCACCGTCTCGACCATCGCCAGATGGACGGCCCGCGCTGCCTCCCGGCCGAAGCGGGTTTCGAGCATCCCCAGAGTCGTCGGGAAGCCTGCCGAACACCAGCCACCGTTGCGCCCGGATGCCCCAAATCCGGCGATTTCCCGCTCAACCACAGCCACGCGCAAGCCGGGCTGACGCCGGAGCAGGTAGTAGGCCGTCCATAAACCCGTCAGTCCCGCGCCGAGAATGGCGATATCCACGTCAGTCGAGCCAGCGAGCGCCGGACGCGGCGTGAGATCGTCATCGGCAGTTTCCAGCCAGAAACTGTATGTCCGATAGTCCTTCATCACTTCTTCCTCACGCGTACGGATGTGTCATCGCATCGCGCCCGGTACTCTGACCGGGCCAGTGCGCGATTGTGTATAAGGCGAACAGCAGCACCGGCAGCCGCCAGTAGAAGAACTGAACCTCCGCGCCGCTGAAGGCGAAGAGCACCACCCCCAGTACCGCCGACCAGCGCAGCGCCGACCCCAGGTCGCGTGTCCTGACCACCGTCATCCCCGCCGCCCAGAGCAGCACGGCGACCGACGCCACCCGCGCCACCACGGTCGCCGCGCCGATCCCGAGCCAGCCCAAGGCTACCAACTGCGCCGCGATGCTCTCGTTCCACTGCGGCGTGCCGAGCATCGGTCGCGGCGTCTCGCGGCTATGGTTCAGGATCGTCGCGTCGAGGAACGCATTCGGTGACAGGCAGGCGAGCGGGAGGACCACCGCCGCGGCGAGTAGCATGCCCGCCAGGGGCGGCAGCCATACTTCGCGCGGGATCCCGGCGAAGGTTATACCACCCCGCGCGCGGCTGCGCCGACGCTCCCATACCTGCGTGACGAGCGGCCGAAGTAAGAGGATGCCCAAGGGGAGGGCGAAGATGACGCCATACTGCTTGGTCGCCATCACCATCGCCACGGCGAGAGCCGAACCGAGGACCTTCCCCTGGCCATAGAGGTAGACGGCGAGGGCGATCCAGAAGAGCAGGAGGGGGTCAATGATCCCCAGTCGGAGTGGGACCTGGAAACCGCGCAGGAAGAGGAGCCAGAAAGCGACGAGGCAGCGGGCGGGCCAGACACCCATGCGCGGGCGCGCAAACAGGTAGAGCAGCAGCGCCGTGCCCATCTCCGCGACGATGAGGCCGAGGCGCACGTTGCCGAGCAGATAGAAGGGGATCTCGGCGAACAGGGCGCCGGGGAAGTAGCTGTAGGTCGGGTAGTTCACAGCCTCGGGCTGATACTTGTAGACGAGCGTAGGGACGTGCGTGTACGGGTTCTGGCCGTGCAGCAGGAACTGCACAGCCTGGGTGGTTGCCCAGTAGACGTCGCTGCGGGTGAAGCGGGTGCCCCAATCCCAGCGCATCAACGCCCCCAGGGGCCAGGCGAGCAGCCAGAGCAGGGTCGGCGCGCGGCGCCATGGGAGGACCGCGAGGACGATCAGCGCCAAGTTCACGAGCAGATAGAGGTTGATGTGGACGAAGACTTTTGGGTGAGCGTCGTAGTGGACGAACATCTGGCTGACGAGCAGGACGAGCAGGACCAGCCGAAAGAGCTCGACATGGGTGGTAGGGGGTGAAGCGGACGCAATCGGCGGTCGCTCTCTACCTTCCATGGACATCTGCGTTGGTGCCTCCTCCTGCTCGCCCCGCGCCGCGCGATGCCTCGAATCGGTGGCACTGTACCATTAACGCTGCTCCCCCGCACGGATACGTGAATGGTTCTGATCCGGGCGTGACACCGTGACGCCTTCGAAAAACACGCTTCGCCTGCCACCACCGATGTATTGCTCATTGGGCGCCGGGCGGTGCGATCTTATGCGCTTGACGGCATAATGCCTGTGCTGCTATCGTCATACCCGCATAACCGTGTGATTGCATCGCGTCCGCTACGCCGAGCGAGACGCGGGAAGGGGCAGAGAGATGGGCAAACTGCTCGTCGGGCGACCAACACTGACGATGGAGTTTGTGGTCTCCGCGCCGCTTGATTTCGTCGTGACGCTCGTCCTCGTTTATCGGGCGCCGGAGATGGGTGCGCAGGCCGACGCCTGGTGCATGGCGACCCGTGCGGCACTCGACAGCGAGAGCGCGCATGCGCTCGACACGCTGTATGGTTCGTCGGGGCGCAGCATCTACTTTGCCGAAGAACTCCTGATGCCCTTCGATCCGCTCTCGCCCGACCGGCGGCGCGCGACCTACGCGACCTATCGCGCCTCGCTCGCGCACCAGTCCCCCGCGTGGTTCCAGAACGCGCTGAAGCGAGCACTGCGGCGCGTCCACCAGGAACAAGGCGACACGATCGCCGATCCGGCGGACGACGACCGTGCCGCGTGGGAGCGCTTTCTCGCGCCCGGTATCACCCGCGCGAAACTGGGGGAGATCGTCGCGCTCGCGATGCATCCCGCCGACCTCAAGGGAAAAGTCCTCGCCCTCTACGACACGTATGAAGAACGATTCCACGCGGCGGATTTCGCGGCCTCGCTGGAGCCGCTGCACGGCGCGGCGGAGCGGGCGGAGCGGCTGCACGAGTCGTACCTCGATGAGGCTTTTGCGGACATGACGGGAAACCGCCTGCCGCCGGAGATCGAGCACGCGGCGCGGGAGGTGGAGCGGGCAACCTTCGTGCCTTGCGCGCACCTCGGCCCGTTCCTCTCATATGTCCTCTACCCACCGGAACTGATCGTCTATTTCGACGCGACGCGCCCACTTGGCCGCCCGGCGCGCAACGGGCGGGTAGTGGAAGAGCCGGTCGCGCCGGGTGATCTGGCGGCGCTCCGGGCATTGGCGGACGGCACGCGCCTCAAGATCATCGCGATCCTCCGAGAGGGTGAACTCTACGCACAGGAGGTTGTCGCCCGGCTCGGCATCTCACAATCCGCAATCTCACGCCATCTGAGCATGCTCGAGTCGGCGGGGATTGTGCGGGTCCGGCCCGCGAACGGGATGAAATATTACGCCGTCAATGCGGGGCGTTTGAAGCAACTGGCGGAGTCGTTAGGCCACCTCGCGGAATAATATCGCCGTGATAGATGTTGCCAATGGCAATCGGTGGTACGAATCATGCAAACCCTTGTGTATCGGACATCCGTCCATCAGCACCTGTCCAAAGGTACGGGTTCCACTCCCACTCGTTGGAAGGGTTGACCTGACCAGGGCAACATGATATAGTGACAATGTTCACAAACCGGGAGACGCAAAAGACGCCGACCGGGAACGTTTAACAATGGGATACCGTGCTGGTTCGCTGGCGTGAGGTATTCAGAAGATGTGCAGCCTCACACCCATCCCGGGTGTTGGCGATAGATATCCCCTCTGATTTCCTCTTTTGACGGGCATCACCACGGTGATGTCACCCGCCTTCCAAGCCTAGCCCGATCAATTCGGCGGAACACCACCACCGATGCGATGGGCACCTACGGCAAATGTGACCCGCGCCCTCGATCCTCTATCGGGGGCGCGACGTCGTTAAGCGCATTCGCCCACACCGTTTCAGCCTGTGGCGGCGTTTGACGAAGCGTTTTGGGGAAGTGCCGCGACGGATAGTGCGGCTCATCTGACATGCGCACTCGGCCCATCTCTTTCAGTTGTCTGTCCGCTAGAGTTCCTCGACGAAACTGTCGGAGAGTTTGAGGAAGAAGAGCCAGCCAACGACCATCGCCGCGAGGCTCGCCATCGTTGTCCGCGCAATGAAACTGGGCGCGTCCCAGTAGCCCGTATAGAACATGTGCCGGAAGAGCGTAATTATTGACGCCATCGGGTTGAGCCAGTAAACCAGGCGCTGCCCCATCGGTGCGACGAAGACCGCATCGAGGTTATAGATGATCGGCGTGAGGAAGAACCAGAGGGAGATCATGACATCGAGAAAGTTGCGCGTGTCGCGGAAGAAGACGTTGGTCGCCGCCGCCATGAAGGCGATGCCGAGCGAGAAGGCGAAGAGACAGACCAGCACCCACGGGTAGAGGATGAGCTGACGATGGGGCGGTGTGTGCGTGATCACCATCATGATGAGGATGGCCGGGGTGGCAAGGACGAAGTTGATCATGTTGGTCAGCGTGGTGGAGATCGGCAGCACCGCGGCGGGGAAGCGAACCCGCGTGACCATATGGGATGACCCAGTGATCGTGCCCATGGACTCCAGCACCGACCCACTGAAGGCATTCCAGGGGAGGAGGCCGACCGTGATGAAGAGGGCGAATCGCTCAATCGGCGTCTTCAAGAGGACGCTGAAGACGAAGTCGAAGACGAGGGCGTTGAAGAGCGGGTTGAGGATGGACCAGAGAAACCCGAAGGCCGACCGGCGATAGCGAACCTTGAGATTGCGGGCCGTCAGCTCCCAAATGAGATTGCGCTGCCGGATCAACTCGCGCAGATGATCCCACGGGCTGCGATTACGGCTACTGGAATAGACTGGCCGCCGCGCCGCCGGTGCTGTCGTTACCGCCATCTCTGCCCCTTCTTCTCGCCAAGGTCGGCGCGCTCCGACCGGAAATGATGATACGCCGAGCGCGGCGCCCGCGTCAATCAGCGCTTCTGACGCGAAGGCGTCTCAAAGCCTGCGCTATCAACGCGAGCAGCAGCGATAACTGACCGACTTTTGGACGCATCCATGCGGTATGCGGCGCCTTGCCCATCGGTGTGACCGCCCGTATGCTGGTCCGACCGCCTCCGAGGGGCGCGCTTGCATGCCGCGGCGGACACGCGATCAGGAAGGATAGGGGCACGTATGGCGGAGATGACGGGTGGGCAGGCGCTGGTGCAGGCGATCAAACGCGAGGGGATCGAGACGATCTTCGCCCTGCCCGGCGCGCAACTGGACTGGGCGATTGACGCGCTATACGACGAACGCGACACCATCACGGTCTATCACACGCGGCATGAGCAGGCGACCGGCTACATGGCCGATGGCTACGCGCGCACGACAGGAAAGATCGGTACATGCATGGTCGTGCCGGGGCCGGGGCTGCTGAATGTCTCCGCCGCGCTCTCGACTGCCTACGCATGCTCATCGCCGGTACTCTGCATCACGGGGCAGATCCTCTCGGAGATGATCGGCGCGCGGCGCGGCATGCTGCACGAAATCCCCAATCAGTTGGAGATGATCGGCTCCGTCACGAAATGGGCGGGCCGCGCGATGACCGTGCCGGAGATTCCCGGCCTCGTGCGGGAGGCGTTCCGGCAGTTGCGTACTGGCCGCCCGCGCCCGGTGGAAATCGAAATCCCGCCGGACGTGCTCTCCGCGACCGGGAATGCCGAACTGCTCGATCCCGTGCCAGTGGAGCGACCCGCCGGTGACCCCGATCTGCTCACGCAGGCAGCGAATGCATTACGCACGGCGGAGCGGCCGCTGATTTACGCCGGTGGCGGCGTGATGCTCTCCGGCGCGTGGGAAGACCTGCGGACACTGGCGGCAATGCTCGAAGCGCCGGTCGTCATGTCCACCGCCGGGCGCGGCGCGCTCTCGGACCGGCACTATCTGGCACAGACGACCGTCGCGGGCAAGCGCCTTTTGCCGGATGCCGATGTGATCCTCGCGGTCGGCACGCGCTTCGTCCATCCCGACCGATGGGGGTTGCCACCGGGTGCGACCATCATCCGGCTGGAGATTGATCCGGACGAGACGAGTGTCGGGCCGGCGCCGACCATCGGCATCGTCGGCGATGCGAAGGCGGGTCTGGCGCGGTTGGTCGCGCTCCTCGACGGCATCGGCCCGCGCCCCTCACGCGAGAAGGAACTCCGCGCCGTGAAGCGAGAGGCCGACGATGTGCTCCATGAAATCCAGCCGCAAGCCGCCTTCGCCGACGCGATCCGCGCCGCGTTGCCGGAGGACGGCATCCTCGTTCATGGCGTCACGCAGATCGGCTATTACTCAATCGTCGGCTTCCCCGTCTATGAGCCGCGCACGCTGATTGGTTCCGGTTATCAGGGCACCCTCGGCTACGCATTTGCCACCTCGCTCGGCGCGCAAGCGGGCAATCCGGGCAAGAAAGTCATCTCGATCAATGGCGATGGCGGCTTCATGTACAACGTGCAGGAACTGGCGACGATGAAGCGGTACGGCCTGCGCGCGGTCGCTATCGTCTTTAACGACAGCGCCTTCGGCAATGTCCGGCGCGGGCAGCGGACGCGTTTCGGCGGGCGCATCTATGCGTCGGAACTGACGAACCCGGACTTCGTGAAGTTAGCGGATTCCTTCGGCATCGCCGGGATGCGCGCCGAGGGGCCGGACGCCCTGCAAGGCGCGCTGCGGGAAGCGCTCGCCACCGATGAACCGACGCTGATCGAGGTACCCGTCGGCGAAATGCCGAGCGTCTGGCACCTGAACAACTGGCCGTAATACCCGTTGCCCGGTTCCTGACCTGTTTCGTGATGTCGTCGGGGCTGATCGAGGACCATTCAGCCGAAGAGCAGGCAGACGGGCGTCGGGATGGGCGCGATGCCGCCCGTCGCGGTCAATCTGCCGGTGGTCTGGTCAATCCGGAATGTGATGACCGTATCGGAGTTCTGGTTCGCGGCGAGCAGATAGACACCCGCCGGATCAAGCGTGATGCTGCGCGGGTCTTTTCCCTGCGTCGGCGCGTGGCCGAGCGCGGTCAGTTGACCGCTCGTCTCGTCAACGGCGAACATCGCGATGCTGTCGTGCCCCCGGTTGGAGCCATAGACGAACCGACCGGATGGATGCACAAGGATCTCAGCAGTCGTGCTTTTCCCCGTGAAACCGGCGGGTAGGGTGGCGATCGTCTGAAGCCGGGCGAGCGTGCCGCGCGTCGCATCCCAGGCGAAGACGTCAATCGTCGAGCCGAGTTCGTTGATGACGTAGGCATAGCGGTTCGTCGGGTGGAAAGCGATGTGGCGCGGCCCGGCCCCCGGCGCGGCCTGCCCGCACGATTGCTCGGTCGCGCCGCTGTCGGTAACAACGTTGTGCGCGTTCAACTTCCCCGTCGTGGTATCCAGGCGATAGACAAGCGTCTGATCAATGCCAAGATCAACGAGCAGCGCGTAGCGGCCGGAGCGGTCGAAGGTGATCATATGCGCGTGCGGCCCTTCCTGCCGCGCGGTGTTCGGCCCCGCCCCCCGGTTCTGCACGAGATCGCTCATCGCGCCGAGGTCGCCGCCCGGCCCGATCGGGTAGACCGCGACATTGCCGCTGCCGTAGTTCGCCACGAGAACGTACGTGCCGCGAGGATCTACTGTCAGGTGGGCGGGGAATGTACCATGCGCCGGCTGGGTGTTGCGCGGCGTCAGGTCCCCCGTCGCGGCATCGAGCGCGAAGGCGCTCACGCCGCCGCCCGGCTGCCCCTCGTGCATCTCGGTTTCGTTGCAGGCATAGAGGGAGCGTCGCGATGGATCAATGGCGAGGAACGAGGGATTGACGACGCCCGCTATCGTTCGCACATGCGTCAGTGCGCCGGACGACGGATGCATTCGGTAGATATAGATGCCCTCCGCCTTGCCGCGCATCGCCGGATCGGTGTAGGTGCCGATGTAGAGGAAAGGCAGGTTTGCGGTGGCCATCGGTTGCCCTCTTCATTGTCGCCGCGAGCATCGCGATCCGTGCTCGGCGGTAGCGTACCGTCGGATTCGCATTGTTGCGCTCCCCCCGACACACGTCAACGTATGACGCTCGACTGAGAAGGGCGCACGGCTATGTACCCCGACGATCCGCCATCCGCTACCGGCTGCTCGCTTCCCGATGGCACATTTTATGCAGATTCCTTTCTTTGCCACTTGCATGTGAGCGGCTGAACGAGGAGGGAGTATCCATGTCACACCAACACGGTGACGTACCCGGCCCGACGACCAAAGGCGGCGCACGCCCCGCGAACAGCGCGCGACCCGGTCAGCGTGCCGCCGAGCAGCAGACATCCTCGCCCGCGCCGCTCGGCTACGGCGAAGAAGCGAGCGAAACCCTCGGCGTGACCGGCGCCACAGCAGACCCGGCGCCCAGGAAGTTCGCCAATCCAGGCGATAGCGAATCCGCGGCACGGACGAGCGCGGCACATCGCGGTGGCGGCTACACCCCCATTCCGGGTGAGGATTCATGATCGCGGCACGGCTTGTGCCATCAGCAAACTGAGGCCGCCCGGCCCATGGAGAGAGGCTCCATGGTGGTTCGTATCAGGGACTGCATGGTATCGAAAGGGGCTTGTGGATGCAGCAGCATAGGAACGACAGCACGCAGGGTCAGAGCGACCAGACAGGTGGAACGCAGGGCCAGCAATTTCACAGTCAGGGCATCTACCCCGTCTCCGATCATGATTACAACCTCATCTCCGCGCTCGCCAGTGAATTGCAGGGATTGGAGAAACTCCACGCGTATGCGCAAGCCGCCGGTCAAGGAAGCAAATTCTGGCAGGACGCGGTGCAATTGAAGAAGCAACTCGCCGAACTCTTCACGCACGAACTCGCCGAGCACGCGCGCGAAGGGCATTTCGGCTCCGGTCAGAAGCGCACGATGCAATAACGCGCGCCCGGCAGATTGGCGACACAGACAGGCCCCTACCGGAATGGGTGGGGGCCGCTCCATGAAAGGACGCTCCGATGGACGAGGCACGCGAACAGGACATGATCCCCGGCGATGCGTATGCGGATACCCGCACCCTCCCCAACGAAACCGACCCCGCCACCGGCGAGTCGGCGGACGACGCGCTCGAAGCGACACGGACACAAACCGAATACCTGATGCCTGCCGAGGACGCGACCCCGGAGCCGGTCAACTGGTCCACCCACCCGACGCAGGACAGCACGCAGGAAGCGGAGTGGGAGGAACCGTTCGACGCGCCGACCAACAACGCCACCGGCGGCGACGATGAGGATATGCTCGCCGCCGAAGGCTCGAGTGATTCGGGCGTGGATCGCATCGTGGACGAGTCGTACTTCGAGAACGAGGACGCCGATCTGAATGACGCCGAGGAGGAATCGCTCCGCCGCGCCGCGCTGCCGGACGATCCGCATCCCGGCTCGAACGTGCCGGACATCGCCGACGCGGATATACTACCCCCGGACGAGGAGACGACGCGCGGCGAATCCTCGCGCCGCTGACGAGAGAAAAGGATATTGCATGCCACTCGCCACCCGGGACGATCAGTTTACCCTGCGTGGGACGTTCGCCGAGCGGTTGACGCTGACCGGGTCGCAACATTCCGTGTATCGCTTCCTCATAGACGCGGAGACGCTGCTGCCGCTCGTACCGGGCGTGGCACGGATCGTCGCGCATACGGGCGGGGCGTACCGGCTCGTCTTCGCGCCGGTCGGGGCAATGGGCTTGCAATTCACCCTCGAACTCGAACTGGGCGTCTCTGGCGACGGCGCGCGCACAGTAACACTCCACTCTGTCCCGACCGATATTCCCCCGCTCGAACCGCGAGGCGCGCTCGGTGACTTCAACGCCACACTTGTACTGACGGAACGGGGCGCGGAGACGGCGATTGACGGCAACGCCTCACTGACGGTGGTGGACACGATCCCGCCGATGCTGCGCCGGATGCCCCGAATACTGCTCGAACGGACGACCTCCCTCGCCGTCGGCAAACAAATGGAGACGATTGGCCGCGACCTGATGCGCAACATCGCCGACGCCTACCCTGGCTGGCAGAAGCGCCACCCCGACGCTTGACGCGGGAATATCCCCGCGTTTCACTGTGTAGATGTATTGCACCCCTTCCCCATGGGGAAAGGGTTGGGGGGTTCGGGCAAAAGGAGCATCCAACATGGCAAACCGTCTTCCCACCATCGGTATCGAGTACTGCCACGAATGCGGCTATCTCGGCTTCGCGACGAAACTCGCGGAGGGTCTGCTGCGCACCTTCGAGGGGCAACTGGGCGGCGTGCTCATCATCCCCTCCACCGGCGGCGCATACGAGATCACGCTCGACAACCGCTCAATCTATTCGACCTTCGAGGAGGGAATGCCGACGCAGGACGAAGCGATCGAGCGCGTCCGCGCGGTGCTGGCGTCGTCCGCCGCGGTGATGGCGTAACGGCGCGACCGGCATGCGGATTGACATCCTCACGATCTTCCCCGGCATGTTCGCGGGCACGGGGCCGCTCGGCACGAGCATCGTTGGCCGGGCGGTGGAGCGCGGCATCGTTGATCTGCGCGTCCACGACCTGCGCGACTGGACCCCCGATCGCCACCGCTCGATAGATGACTACCCGTACGGCGGCGGCGCGGGCATGGTGATGAAAGCGCCGCCCGTCGTCGCGGCAATCGAGGCGGTACTGGGCGACGATGCCGAGCGCGAGCCGCGCGTGCCAGTGCTGCTGATGTCTGCCGCCGGGCGACCGTTCACGCAAGCACTGGCGCATGTGCTGGCAAATCAGGAACGATTTGTCTTGCTCTGCGGCCACTACGAGGGCGTGGACGAGCGGGCGATCCACCTCGCCGTGACGGACGAGGTGAGCATCGGCGACTATGTGCTGACGGGCGGCGAACTGCCCGCGATGGTCATCACCGATGCCGTCGCGCGCCTTCTGCCCGGCGTGATCGAGGCGGAGTCGCTGGCCGAAGAATCGTTCGCGGATGGCCTCCTGGAGTACCCGCATTACACCCGCCCACCGAAGTTTCGCGGCCTCACCGTCCCGGAGGTGCTCACGAGCGGCAACCACGCCCGCATCCTCCGCTGGCGGCGCGAGCAAGCCCTGCTCCGCACCCGCGCGCGTCGCCCGGACCTCCTCATCCGCACCCCGCTTACCGATGCCGACCGCCGCTTCCTCGCGATGCAGCAGGAAGGGTCCGGGCCACTGATCCGTAAGGTTGACTGCATACAGATTCCCGTGCCGAACCTCGACGCGGGGCTTGCGTTTTATCGCGACGGGTTGGGCCACTCGCTCAATTGGCGCACTGGGACAGCGGCAGGGCTACGGATGGCTGACACTGAAACAGAGATCGTCCTCCAAATGGAACGCCCGGTGATGGAGCCGAATCTGCTGGTCCACTCTGCCGACGCCGCCGCCGCGGTGTTCGTGGAAGCAGGCGGCACGATGATCGTGCCGCCGTTCGATATTCAGATTGGTCGCTGTGCGGTTGTGCAAGATCCGTGGGGTAATTCGCTCGTGCTCCTCGATCTCAGTAAGGGGCTGCTCGTCACCGACGCGAACGGCAATGTCATTGGTAATGCGCCACCACAAGGCACCGGCAATGACTCCTGATTTCCATATTTCTCCCCCTTCCGGGCGCGGACGCCCTTTGGGCAGCATGGGCAGCATGGGGAAGGGGGTTGGGGAATTCGGGCTGCTCCCGCCCCCCATCACGACCGCCGACACGCCGGACGCAGTACGGATCACGACGCCGGAGCAGGTGACGATCACGCTACCGCTCGCGGGCGTCGGGACGCGGTTGCTCGCCGCGCTGCTCGACGCACTCGTGATGCTCGGCATCATTCTCGCCGTGCTGATCGTGATCGCCCTCTTCGGTAGCGTGATCGCCTTCCAACCCCATGCGATGGCGGCGGGGTCGGTGCTCGGGGCGTTCACGCTCCTCTTCCTCTTCGGCTTCGTCTTCGCCTACTACGCCGGGCTGGAATTGCTGTGGGACGGCCAGACGATTGGCAAGCGCGTGTTGAAACTGCGGGTGTTACGGGATAACGGCACGCCGGTGGACGCGGCATCCGTACTGGCACGGACGGTCGTGCGACTTGTGGATTTTCTGCCCGTCGGCTATCTCGTCGGCCTCGTGAGCATGATTGTGGACGGGCGGGCGCGACGACTGGGGGACATCGTCGGCGGCACAATCGTTGTACGGGAGTGGGACAGCGCGCCGACCCTCCGAGAGATCGCCGTCAGCGCGGAACCCGCCGCGTGGGGACCGCCCGCGCCGGGGCAGGAAGCGCCGGTCCATCTCCTGACGGCGGACGAGCTGGCGGCAGCGCGGGAGTTCCTGCGGCGCGCGGCGACCTTCCCACCCCCGGAACGCGCCGCCCTCGCCTGGCGTGTCGCCACCACCCTCGCTATCCACATCGGCTACACCGAACCGCTCACACATCCCGAATGGTTCCTCATCTGGATCGTCCGTAGCGCGGCAGGGCAAGAGATTTGAATAAAGATCTCCCGTTGTGGCGCGAGGGCTGCGTGCTAGGATGTACGGAGGAACGATGGATGTCATCGAAGGAGCGCACCGTGACACGACAGAGCAATGGCAGCGGCCCGGCCCGCGCGAGCGACCTTCCCTTCCATGCGCGCGGCCCCGGCGAGCGGCGCGGCGTGGCGATGGGCCGGAGCGGCATGGTCGCCACCGCGCATCCGCTGGCGCTGTCTCTTATACACATCTGACGCTGCCGACGATCTTACGCGTGTA
>CALBSO010000019.1 GCA_937968015.1 uncultured Thermomicrobia bacterium | reverse complement strand
ATTTGCCGCCGCGCAGGTCAATCGCGGGGATAACGATCATCGGACGGCGGCGGGGACGGGTAGCACCGCGTACGCGCCCGCAACGATACCGACGAAGTTTCGCAGCAGGCGCAACCCCGCCGCGCCACTCTTCTCCGGGTGGAACTGCGTCCCCATCACATTGCCGTGCGCGAGGACGGAGGCGAAATGGACGCCGTATGCCGTCTCGCCCGCCATCCATGTCGGGTCGGCGATGTCGCAGAAAAAGGAGTGGACGAAGTAGAAAGGCGTCCGGTCCGCGATGCCTTCCCACAACGGATGCTGTTGCGTCTGGCGCACGGCATTCCAGCCCATGTGCGGCACAATGATCCCCTGCGGCAACCGCCGCACCGCACCGGGCGCGACGCCAAGGCAGAGATGTCTCTCCCCTTCCTCGCTGCGGTCGAGGAGCACTTGCAGGCCGACGCAGATACCGAGGAAGGGCGTCGTGCCCCGGTCAATCACCTCATGGATAATCGGGACGAGGCCGCGCTCCTCCAGCCCGCCCATCACGTCTGCCGTTGCCCCCACACCGGGGAGGACGACACCGGGCGCGCGCCGGATCACCTCGTGATCGGCGGTGATAACGACATGTGCGCCCTCATGCTCGAAGGCATTGCGGGCGTTGGCGACGTTGCCGCCGCCGTAATCGAGGATCGCGATTGGTTCCATATCTCACCCCCCGGCCCCCTCGCTATTGCCTCGCAGCAATGGAGAGGGGGAGCAATGCGGAATATTCCTTTTCTTTATCGCATGAATCACGCGGCGCGGCTAGCGGGAATATGGGCGGGCGCTCCGTCGCTCTCATACGTGAGCGGCGCGCGATACTGACTCATGGATCACAATGAAAGGGAAACAGCATGGATACGAACGCGATCCATCCTGAGACGGCCATCGGCCATGTGCATCTGACGGTCGCGGACCTTGACCGGGCGGTGCATTTCTATCATGACATCCTTGGCTTCGAGATCACGATGCGCTACGGGCCGAGCGCGGTCTTTCTCTCGGCGGGCGGCTACCATCACCATATCGGCCTGAATACCTGGAACGGTGTCGGTGCGCCCGCCCCCGCGCCGGGCACGACGGGGCTGTATCATTTCGCCATCCGCTACCCGACCCGCCGCGAACTCTCCCGCGCCCTTCATCGCCTGATCGAGCATCAGTGGCCAATCGGCGGCGCATCCGACCACGGTGTGAGTGAGGCGCTCTATCTGAATGACCCGGACGGCAACGGCGTCGAACTCTGCTGGGACCGCCCGAGAAGCGAGTGGCCCCGCCCGAAGGAGGGCGACCTCCTCATGTACACCAAGCCACTCGATCTTGAAGGGTTGCTCAAGGAGTACGAACCGGCGAGCGCGCCCGCCTGAGTAGTACTGATGAAGCCTGCTTCATCAACATGATGATCGTTGTCTGACCATCAAGTAATGCGTCTCGGTCTCTCCGGTGATGACAAAGCCGAGCCGTTCGTAGAGCCGCCGGGCGGGGTTGATCTTCAGCACTTGCAGCCGTACCGGGAGATTGCGCGCATCCGCCTCCGCAATGATCCCAGTGACGAGGGCAGCTCCCAGCCCTCGCCCCTGAGAGTCCGGCAGGATTTCGATGTTCGAGAGAAAGGCGTCTGCCGCGCCCCACTCGACGGCGACGACCCCGACATCCCTCCCATCCACAACGACAATCCGGGAGTGCGCGGGATCGAAGTGCGCCGCGAAGAACCGCTCCTGCCAGGCATCATCCCACCCCCACACTTGCGCGACGAGATCGCGCATCGCCGCGACGTGCAGGCGATACAAGAAGTCGTTATCCGCGTCCGTGGCCTGGCGCAACCGATACTCCGGCATCCTCTGCGCTCCGACGATGATCGTCCTTGTGTCCGCCGTACGAACACCCTATGATACCAATGCCAGATTGAGATGCGTTGCGGCTTGAAGCGGAGAACGCCTTGGCTATTCCCCATCCCATTCCCTATCAAGGAAGCAAACGCGGCCTCGCCCAGGCGATTCTCTCGTTTTTTCCCAAAGGCGTAGAGAGACTGATCGAGCCATTCGCGGGTTCAGCAGCGGTTTCTCTCGCCACCGCCTACCAGGATACGGTCCGTGCCTTCGTGCTCAATGACGCCAATATCCCCCTGATGCTCTTGTGGGACACCATCATTCAGCAGCCGGAGGAAATCGCGGAACAGTACGAGCGAATCTGGCAGGGGCAATTTGCCGCAAGCGAAACGCAGTACTACAACCGCATTCGCGATGAATTTAACCGCACGCAGCGCCCTGATTATTTCCTCTTTCTCCTCACACGGTGCGTGAAAGCCTCCGTTCGCTACAACGCGAATGGAGAATTCAACCAAAGCGCCGACAACCGCAGGAAGGGTACGATCCCTTCAACAATGAGGAAGAATATCTACGGTGCGTCACGGATTTTCAAAGGCCGGACATGCCTGATGCACGGTGAGTATCGCCGCGCGCTTGAAGGCGCGACACCAGGCGATATCGTCTACATGGACCCCCCGTATCAGGGCGTCTGTGGCAACCGCGACCCCCGTTATAGCACGGGCCTCAGTCACGATGCGTTCATGGCTGATCTGGCAATGCTGAACGCAAACGACATCGCATATATCCTCAGTTATGACGGTCGAACAGGCGAAAAGCATTATGGCAGGCCGATTCCGTCTCCGCTTGGCCTGACGCGCATCGAGATTGACGCGGGCAGGTCATCGCAGGCGACGCTCCTGGGCCAACAAAGCAATACGTATGAATCGCTCTATCTCTCGCCATCGCTCGTCCGGCGTCTTTGCGGGAAGAGCGACGGGTGCGCGATTACCCACGATCGAGCACGCGCAGCGTGATGGCGACGCCGCGCGCCAGCGCAGCGAGATCGTAGCCGCCTTCGAGCAAGGCGACGATCCGGCCATCGCAGCAGGTGTCCGCCCAACCGACGACGCGCTCGGCCATCTGCCGGAAGCCGTCGTCCGTGACACGCATCTCAGCGAGCGGATCATCCCGCGACGCGTCGTACCCAGCGGAGATGAAGAGCAGTTCCGGCCGGTACGCGAGGACGAGCGGGCCGATTACGTCGTCGAAGACGCGCAGGTAGTCCGCATCGCCCGAGTGCGGCGGGAGCGGGATGTTGAGGGTATACCCCTCCCCCTCCCCTGCGCCGCGCTCCGTTGCCAGCCCGCTTCCCGGATAGAGCGGGTACTGGTGGACAGAGACGAAAAGCACATGCGGATCGTCGTAGAAGATGTCGTTCGTGCCGTTGCCATGGTGCACATCCCAATCTATGATCGCCACCCGTTCGAGGCCGTAGCGGTCATATGCATGCCGGGCGGCGATGGCGACATTGTTGAAGAGGCAGAAGCCCATCCCTGTCTCCACCGTCGCGTGATGGCCGGGCGGGCGAACGAGTGCGAAGAGTCGTTCGGCCTCGCCGGTAAGCACGGCGTCCACGGCACGGATCGCCCCCCCGGCGGCGAGCAGCGCGACATCGAATGATTCCGCCGAGACGACGGTGCTCGGTTCGAGCCATCCGCCGCCCGCCGCGCAAAATCGCTCCAGCGCATCCATGTACGCGGCGTCATGCACCCGCACGATCGCCTCGCGCGGCGCCTTCGTCGGTGTGAGGAGTGGGCGATCTTTCAGCAACCCCTCCGCTTCGAGGTGCTCGATAATCGCTACAAGACGCCGTTCCGTCTCCGGGTGCGGGCCGGTGTGGTGATCGAGGTACTGATCGCTGTAGACAATCGGCGTGCGGTTCATCGCGGGAGTCTCACATGGGTGCGCAGCGGCGTCAATGCTCGGCAGCAGGCAGCGGGCAGCAGGATGTCCATGTTCCACCACCCGCTGCCTGCTGCATAGTGCCCGCTCTCTGCGGTAGAATAGCGGCGCGGAAAGCAGCATGCGGCGCGACCCCGTCGTTTGGGCGCACGTTCAACCCTGACGGCTGAACGTGCGACCGGCCGGTATTGTCCGCGCGGTGTATCGGGGGATAATGTGCGGCAGCGCAACGGCACGTTGCTCACTCTGCCACGGAGTCAATCAGCGCGCTCACCCGTGAGTCGCTATGGTCTGGCAATCGTCGCCAGCCTGATTGCCATGCTCATCTCGCACTTTTTCCACGGGCTGTTTATGGCGACGCCGTCCACCCTTTACTTCGCCGTCATCATCATGAGCGCCTGGTACGGCGGATTCGGGCCGGGAGCGCTCGCGACGATAATCGGCGCGGCCTCGATCCTCTACTTCTTCCTCGGACCAACGTACTCCTTCTCGATTACAAGTCTGCGGAGCGCCTTCCAACTCGCGATATTCTCCGCCATCGGTTTCCTCACCAGTTTCCTGAGCGGCGCGCGCATGCGGGCGGAGGAAGGGTTGCGGCAATCGCGCGATCAACTCGCGGCGATCCTGCAAGGCGTCACGGATGGGATCACGGTACAGGAGGCGAGCGGAAAGGTGATCTACGCCAATGACGCCGCCGCCCGGTACAGCGGCTATTCCTCAGCGGAAGCGCTGCTGGCCGCGACGACCGACGAAGCGCGGGGGAAGTTCGACATCATGGATGAAGCGGGAGAGCCGGTCCAACTCGCGCAACTCCCGGGGCGGCGGGCGCTCCTCGGCGAGCAGCCACCGGAGACGATGCTCCGCTTTCGCGCCCATGAGAGCGGCGAGGAACGCTGGAGCATCATCAACGCGACACCCATTTTCGATGGGCGCGGCGCGGTGCGATTCGCCATCAACATTTTTCGGGACATCACGGAAAGCCGCAATGCCGAAATGGCGCTCCGCGCGAGCGAGCAGCGCTTCCGCTCCCTGATCGAGAAGAGTTCGGACGCGATCGCGCTCATTGATGCCGAAGGGATCGTCCAGTATGCCGGCCCCTCCACCGAACAGGTCCTCGGCTACACCGCGGAAGAACTCGTCGGCCGGAGCGCCTTCGATCTCATCCATCCCGATGACCGCGAGCGGACAATGCACTTCCTCGGCGGATTACTCGATCAACCGGGGGCGAGCTCGACGACCCAGTACCGGCTGCTGCGCAAGGATGGATCGTGGCGCTGGTTCGAGGGCACCGGCACCAATCTGTTGGATGAACCACACATCCGCGCGATCGTCAGCAACTATCGCGACATCACCGAGCGGCGGCGTAGCGAGGAAGCGCAGCGGTTCCTCGTGGATGCGAGCACGCTCCTCGCCAGTTCGCTCGAGTATGAAACGACGTTGCAGCGCGTCGCGCATCTCGCCGTCCCGCACATTGCGGATTGGTGCGCCGTCGAATTGATCGAGGGTGATACCTTCCGCCCTGTCGTGGTCGCCCATGTTGATCCCGCGAAGGTAGCGATGGCGCGCGAAGTCCGGCAGCGCTACCCGCCCGATCCGTCAGAATCCGGCGGGATACCGGGGGTCGTCCGCTCGCGTCAGTCTGTGCTGGTGCCGGAAATCACCGATGCCATACTCGTCGCCGGCGCGCGGGATGCGGAGCATTTGCGCGTGCTGCGAGAACTCGGCATGCGGTCGGTGATGATCGTCCCACTCGTCGCGCGCGATGCGGTGCTCGGCACACTCTCATTTGTCGCGGCGGAATCGGGCAGGCAGTACGACGAAGCGGACCGTGCGCTCGCGCAGGAACTCGCTCGGCGCGCCGCCATCGCGGTAGACAACGCGCGGCTCTATCACGACGCGCAGGATTCCCAGGAGCGATTCCGCGCACTCTTCGAGGGGGTCGGGGATGCGGTTGTCGTCCTCAGTCCGAGTGGCCACTATCTGGACGCGAATCCCGCCCTGACCGAACTGCTCGGCTACACCGTCGCGGAGTTGCGCCAGATGCGCGTCGGCGATCTCTCCGCCGACCCCGAAAGGGCGCGACAAGCCCATCGGGACTTTGAGAGGACAGGTACGTGGCGCGGCGAGTCCGAATGGCGGCGTAAAGATGGCACAATCGTGCCGGTCGAGGGCTACCTGACCACCGTTTCGCTGCCGAGCGGCACCGTCTACCTCGGCACATGGCGGGATATTTCCGCCCGCCGCATGCAGGAGCAAACGCAGCGCGATTTCATCTCGATGGTCACACACGAACTCCGCAACCCCCTCACCTCATTGAAAGGGTATGCCCAACTGATGCAGCGCCGCGCCGTCTATGACGCGCGCGGTATGGAGGTGATCGTCAGCCAGACAAATCTCCTCGAACGGCTCGTTGACGATCTGCGCGATGTGGCGCGGCTGGAGTCGCGCGGGCTGGAACTCAACCGCTCCGAGATAGATCTCGTCGCGCTGGCGCATCGTTGCGTGGAGCAGGCGCGGGCGCTGGTGAAGGGACACCGACTGCGCGTGGACCTTCCCGATCAGCCACTCATCGGCTGGTGGGATGGCGACCGGCTCGCGCAGGTGATACAGAACCTCGTGTCGAACGCGATCAAGTATTCCCCGGATGGCGGTGACATCCTCTTGCGCGTCGAAGATCGCGGCTACGAGGCGCGCGTCTCGGTGAGCGACCACGGCATCGGCATCGTCCCGGAGGCGCTGCCGCAACTGTTCGGGCGCTTCTACCGCGCGCAGGGCGCCCTGACCCTCGGCGTGCAAGGGCTGGGCCTCGGCCTCTACATCACGAAAGGGCTGATCGAGGCGCACGGCGGCCAGATCTGGGTGGACTCTGAGGTCGGCAAGGGCAGCACCTTCGTCTTCACCCTCCCGTACTCTCAGCCGCCGGACGAAGCGACGAAGGAAGAGGTCGGAAGCCTCGCATAATCGCCGCATATCTTTTCCGGTCTCCGGTCATGCCCTACCAGAGTGGCCCGGCGAGGTCTATCGGGCCGTCGTACCACGGCGCGAGTTCGGCTTTGCTGGCACGGAGAGGCAGGAGCAGGACGGGGAAGGTTTCGGCTTTGGTTTTGCCGCGAACACGCGGTCCAACCCGGCGCGCAACGCGGGCGAGAAATCCGCCGCGTCGAGATGAATGATTCGTTCGTCGGTCACGGCCTCATTCCAGGATCGTCATTGGGCCGGGGGTGAGGATCGCGTAGTGGGTCATCGCCGCGTCGGCGGTTGCACCGTGTCTGTGCTTCTCGTTCGCGGGAATGAGCACGACATCGCCCGGCGTGATGATGCGCTCCTCCGCTTCGGTCGCGATGATCCCCCGCCCCGCAGTGACGATCAGCACCTGATCCGCCGCGTGCTTGTGCCACTTA
Source organism: uncultured Thermomicrobia bacterium (assembly GCA_937968015.1). Taxonomy (GTDB): domain Bacteria; phylum Chloroflexota; class Chloroflexia; order Thermomicrobiales; family JALYUS01; genus JALYUS01. The sequence goes on along the minus strand of CALBSO010000019.1, from coordinate 5,817 downwards.
TTGCGCGCCCCCGCCGGGAACGTCACCTCCGTCACGCGCAGCAGCGCTGCCATCGCATCGCTCACGACATCCTGCGTCAGCACCGGCCCCACAAACGCCGGATTATCACTCCGTGTCCGCTTCCCCTCTGTCACCCGCATCACCTGCATCGCTGCCTCCTGAATCTCTTATCTCCGGCTAACCCAATCCTGGATAGCAGGGCGGACGACGAGGTCCTCGATGATCGCGCGGGGCGGTAGGAGGGCAGCGAGGGCGATGCACTCCGCAATGTCCTCGGCTTGCAGCATCTTCGCACGCGCTTCGGGCGGTGGCGGCACGGGGCGGCGGTCGAGGATCGGCGTATTCACCTCACCGGGATAGATCGAGGTGGCGCGAATGCCGTGCTGCCGCTCCTCCGCGTTGATCGCCTCGGTCAGACCGCGCAGGCCAAACTTCGCCGCGATGTACGCTACCCCCGCGAAGTTGTTGCCGCGCCAGCCGGAATCCGAGACGATGTTGATGATCGTCCCGCCGCCCTGCTGCCGCATCGTTGGGAGGAAGCCGCGCGTCAGGTAGAACGCGCCGTTCAAGTCCGCCGCAATCACCGTCTGATAGTCCTCAATCGAGCAATCGGCGAGCGACCGCTTCGGCACATTGAGGCCCGCCGCGTTGACGAGCAGATCGAGCCGCCCGTGCTTCGCCAGCGTCGCTTTGATCACGTCGTCCACCGCCGCCGGGTCGCCAATGTCCGCCGGTTGGATCAGCACATCGGTGGCGCCGAGCATCCCCGCCGTCTCTTTCAAGTTCGCCTCGCGCCGCCCGACGAGGACGAGCGATCCGCCCTCCCGCGCCAGCCGCATCGCCGCCGCCTGCCCGATACCGCTGCCCGCGCCGGTGATAAGCGCCACTTTTCCTATCAGTCCGCCCGCCATTTATGCCACCTCCGCGCCGGGGACATGCACCCACTGGCGGTTCGTCGCCGAGAGGATCACGGCGTCCACCACCGCCTGCGCCCGCGAGCCATCGTGAAAACTCGGCGAGGCGGGACGGCCCTCGACAATCGCCTGGATGAACTCGAATGACTGGTCATAGCGGAAGACCTGCAACGGATCGCCCTGGTGCGGGTCTCGCGGGGAGCCGGGCACCTTGAGAAATTCCTCCGGCAGGTGGACGATCTCCATGTCGCCGCCGGACTTTCCGATCATCACTTGATGTGGCGTGCTGAGGAAGTAGATGAGCGAGGCGTCCGAGCCGTTGATCTCGACGTAATCCTGGCTGTAGAGATAGAAACCGCGCCCCGCCGCCATCTTCGTGCTCTCGAAAACGCCCGTTGTGCCATTGACGAAATCGCCGAGGAAGGCGACCCAATCGTCTACATCGGAAGGCTGCGTGGTGCCGTCCGGGTTATGCCGCTCGGTGAGATACTGGCGCATCTGCGAGACGACGCGGCCAATCGGGCCAATGAGGTAATGGCCGTAGTCAATGCGGTGCGAGAGCATGTCGCCCAGTTCGCCGGAGCCGGCGAGCGCCTTCACCTGCCGCCAGCCGACTGCGCGGTCAGCCCAGTCTTGTAGGCGGTTGACGCGGAAATGGTACGGCACGCCGACAATGCCCGCATCCACGAGGTGTTTCATGTAGCGTATCGCCGGGACGAAGCGATAGGTGAAGGCGGTCATGTTGACGACGCCTGCCGCCATCGCCGCCGCGACCATCGCTTCGGACTCCTCGTAAGTGAGGCCGAGCGGCTTCTCGCTCATCACATGCTTGCCCGCGTGCGCCGCGGCGACAGCGATCGGCATATGCAGGTTATTCGGCGTGGCGATCACGACCGCGTCAACGTCATCTTGCGCAATCGCTTCTTGCCAGTCGCTGTAGGTACGCATGACGCCGGACGCCTGGCTGGCATTGGCGAGCGCCTGCGGGTTCGGGTCGCACAGCGCGACGACTTCTCCCTGCGGATGTGTGCGAATCCCCGGAATATGGTTCTGAACGGCGACCCCGCCCGTCCCAATCACTGCCACACGGACCATTGCCGTACCCCTCTCTTGTTCGTCGCCCTCACTGCCGCAGCGACGCCGAGTGTCGCACGCGGCGCAAATGGGCGTCAATCAGACTGAGGGATGGGCCTCAAGCAGTCAGCAACGGACATCTTCCGAACGGTCGCGGATAATTACGCATCCGCTCTTGACCGCATCACATATACTGTAGTTCATCGTTACACTAATAGACATGATGGTGTGGATAGGCTTTTGTCAATGATCTCGTTCGGTATTCTTCGCACTTCGTCGCCATACGCTGGCGTATGTTCCAGATGAGCGGGAGAAGGTAGAGGCGTATGACGGTAACAGAGACCGTGGGGGTGGAGCAGGAGGATACGTCCTTCACCTCCTTCATGCCTCAGATCCCTGCGTATGCCTTGCCGGAAGGCCCGTACGTCCCGACCTATGCGGACCCTTACACCTCCAACCGCCCGACGCCACGCCTCGTGCGGTGGCTCGTGCCGCGCGATCCGGCGACCCGCGCCGCCGTGCGTCTCAGCCTGCTCCGGCTGGTTATCACGACGAATCTCGTCCTCGCGGTCTATTATCTCACCTGGCGATACGCTCGCTCGATCAACTGGGCCAACTGGTGGATCGCCGTGCCTCTGCTCGCAGCGGAGACGTACAGTTTCGTGGACACGGCGCTCTTCTGCCTCTCGATGTGGAAATTGCGCGAGCGCGGGGAGCCGCCGCCACCACCGGAATACGCGCTGGTGGACGTCTTCATTTGCACGTACAACGAGCCGGTCGAACTGGTCCGGAAGACCGCACGCGCCGCCCAGGCGATCCGCTATCCCCACATCACGCACATCCTCGACGATGGCGCGCGACCCGAAATGCGCAAGGTCGCCGAAGAGGAGCGGGTGGACTACATCTCCCGCTCCAAGGCATGGAAGGACATGCCGCGCCACGCGAAAGCCGGCAATATCGTCAATGCGCTGCACCAGACGGACGGTGAGTTCATCCTCTTTCTCGATGCCGACCAGATTGCCTCGCCCGAAATCCTCGACCGGACGCTCGGATTCTTCCATGATCCGCGCGTCGGCTTCCTCCAGACGACGCAATACTTCTACAACGTCCCGAAAGGGGACCCCTTCGGCAGCCAGGCGCCGCTCTTCTACGGCCCGATCCAGCAGGGCAAAGATGGTTGGAACGCGGCTTTCTTCTGCGGCTCGAATGCCGTCGTGCGGCGCGAGGCCCTGATGCAAGTGGGGATTACCTCCTATATCCGCGAATTGGACGAGCGAGTACGGCGCACGCTCCGTGCCGCCACCAGCATGCTGCGAACCGCTGAGAAAGAGTTGCCGCGCGACGCCGACCCGCGTTTCCGTATGGGCTTGCGCGTCTTGCACATGGCGGTGCGCGACGCGCGCCTCGCGCTGCGTAAGGGTACGCCAATCCAGGAAGTGACCTGGGACTTTCAGCGCTGTGCCGAGGAAGTCGCGAATCTCTTCGTGATGGACGATCTGGCGGAGATTCGCGCCGAACTGGCGGACCTTTCCGATCTCGGCGATGCCGATCCCGTTCGTCTTGATGACCGCCTTGCCGATATTGTCAGCGATGATGCCGCGTTGAAAGCGCTGGCCGGGCGCACCATCTCGCCGCTCGCCGCGATTGGCGTCGTGCGCGAGTTGCTGATGGCCGTGGACGTTGACCGCTCAGACGAAGCCCATCCGGTCATGCCGATGGCGACAATCTCGGTCACGGAGGATATGGCGACGGCGATGCGGATGCACGGGCTTGGCTGGAAATCTGTCTATTCGAACGAGACCCACTGCGTCGGCCTCGCGCCGGAAGATTTGGGAACCGCGCTGCAACAGCGGCTGCGCTGGGCGCAGGGCACGATTCAGGTGCTGCTGCGTGAGAACCCGTTGGTGCAGCGCGGGCTCTCTCTCGCCCAGCGGCTGATGTATTTCGGGACAATGTGGAGTTACCTCTCGGGCTTCTTCGCCGTTATCTATCTCGTGGCGCCGATCTTCTATCTCTTCTTCGGCTGGATGCCGGTTCATGCCTACTCGAACGATTTCTTCCGCCATCTGCTGCCGTATCTCCTCATCAACCAGTTGCTCTTCGTCGTCGTCTCGTGGGGGCGGCCAACGTGGCGTGGCCGGCAGCACAGCCTGGCGTTGTTCCCGATCTGGATCACGGCGGTAACGAGCGCGGTGGGCAGCGTTTTCTTCGGGCGCAAACTCGCCTTCGCCGTCACATCCAAAACACGTCAGACGGGTGTCTTCTGGCGGCTGGTGCGGTGGCAGATCGCCGTGATGACGCTGCTCGCGGCCGCCAGTGTCTACGGTCTCGCGCGCCTTGCGCTCGGGTTGGCGACCAGCGGCGGCGTGATCTTGATGAACGTCTTCTGGGCCGTCTACGACATTGTGATGCTCTGGGGCGTGATGACGGCGCTCTTCTACAAGCCCGCCGAGGAGGAGACCTACGCGGAAGAGATGCGAACAGACATGGCCCTATCACTGTATCCTCGGGTCTCCGAGATCCGGGGCCGCGCGTAAATATGGAGGTGGTTGACATGCGGAATCGTGGTTCGAGTGCGTCATCGTTCGCGACGGCGCGGGCAATCTTTCTCTCGCCGCACTATGACGATGTCGTCCTCTCCTGCGGCGGCACGGTCGCACTGCTCGCCGACCAGGGGTGCGAGCCGATCGTCGTCACGGTCTTCGCGGGGGAAGTGCCGGATGAGATCATCACGGACTTCGCGAAGTGGAAGCACAGCCGCTGGGGCGTGAACAGCGTCGAGGAGAATGTGACGCGCCGTCAGGAGGAGGACCGCGACGCGGTCGAGGCCCTCGGCGCGCGTGCCCACTGGCTGGGGTATCCCGACGCCATCTATCGCGGCGACCGCTACCTCTCCGACCCGTCACTCTTCGGCACGCCACAAGCGGTCGAGACCGGCCTCGTCAACCTGATCGCGGATGAAATCCGCAGCCTGCCCGAATGGGATGACCACGGGACGGTCTTCGTCCCATTGGCGATCGGTGAGCATGTTGATCACCAGATCATGTTCGCGGTCGGGCGCCTGCTCGCCGAACGCGGTGTCCGTGTCTTTGCCTATGAGGACTGCCCGTATGCCATCCATACCCCCGCCGGCGTGGAGCGCCGCCTCGGGGAAGTCGCGGGAGAAATCGGCCCGCCGATGCCGGTCGCGATCGGCATGATGCTGGAGCGTCGCATCGAGGCGATCTTCGCGTACCGGTCACAGGTGCCGGTCATCTTCCGCTTCACTACGGACGTTCCGGGCGTGGTGTCGGATTTCGCGCGGAAGATCGGCGGCCCGCTCGGCCCCGCCGAACGTTTTTGGCCCATCCTCGGGGAGGCGGCAACGACGACGATTGGGGCCAGCGTGGGCGATCACACGCGGCAGATCGCGTAGCACGCGGGGCTGCAATCAAGGAGAAAATCATGCAAGTAACGGTTGATATACATGCGGGTGCGACGGCGGTGCTCCATCTGACCGGGCAACTCGACGCGCTCTCCGCACCCTACGTCCGGAACGAGTTGGCGAACACGGTCGCAGGGGGGCATTCCCGGTTAGTGGTTGATCTGGCGAAGGTCGGCTTTGTGGACAGTTCAGGTCTCGGTAGCCTGATCAGCGGGCTGAAAGCAGCCCGCGTCGCGGGGGGCGATCTGCGCCTTGCCCAGCCAAGTACGCAGGTGAGTACGGTCCTCACCCTCACGATGCTCGAACGCGTCCTGCGCTCCTACCCGACGGTGGCGGACGCCCTCGTCGGCTACTAAGTAGGTAGACAATCATCGTTAGACAGAGATACGCTGATGGCCTCAAAGG
>CALBSO010000018.1 GCA_937968015.1 uncultured Thermomicrobia bacterium | reverse complement strand
GGTGCTTGATAATCACCGCGATTGCGGAAGACCCTGACTCATACGGCCAAGTCCAAGCCGGGAGATACACTCTCCCGGCTCGCTCCGTCCATATGATGCGTCCCTTAGCGGGTGCCGCGCCGCCCCCGCCGCATTTCCGGCAGTGCGTCCGAGCGGATGAGTTGCTGCTGCAAGTGCGCCGCGAACTCCACCGTCCGTTCGACATCAGAGAGCGGCGAGAGGATCGCCCGCCCAAATGCGCGGACTCCCGCCCGCATCTTCTCGGTGTTCATCATCAATAAACCCCTTTCCCGGCATCGCTGCCGTAGTATCGAGAAGGAACAACGCCACGATTGGCGACGCGATTCCGTCCAGGGAAACCGTACCATGCTTGTGATGATTGTGCAACTGTTCACAATGTTAGGAAAATGTGTGCCGTTTTGTGCGTACGTTCGCGGCAGGTGATCGCACTTGGGCATGTGAATAAAGCGACAATCATCCGCTTGTGCGTTTGTCGTGTCGCCGATGTCTTTGCGGGTCTCCCCGGTTTCGATCAGGTTCCCGCCCGATGGAAGCCGACGCCTTCGACCTGGGCGGCGTACCGCTCGGCGTCATCCTCCGGTTCGTAGCCGAGATGCTCCTGTGTCGGGCCGATGTCCCAGTAGCGGCGGGTATTGCCGGAGATGGCGTAGAAGATGCCCCAGGTGAGCGGCGTCTCGATCGCGCGCCATGCCAGTTGCGCCATGTCACGCGGGGAGAGCCAGGTGCTGAGGTTGCGGACATTCTTCGGCTCCGGCAGCCACGAGCCGATACGCAGGCAAATCACCGACAAACCGTGTTCGTCCACATAGAAGCGAGCGAGCGCCTCGCCGAACGCCTTCGACGCGCCATAGTAGCCATCCGGGCGGACGGGCATGTCCGGGTAGCAGGGGCGGCCCTTCAGTTCGTAGTAGCCCGTGACATGGTTCGTCGTCGCGAAGACCATGCGCGGTACACCCTCCTGCCGCATCGCCTCCAGCACGGTGTACTGGCCGACGATGTTGTTGTTGAGGGCGTCCGCCCACGGCGTCTGGACGGCGGAGGACGCCGCGAGGTGGATGACGGCGTCGCAGCCGCGCAGGGCGGCGCGCATCCCTTCCATGTCGGTGATGTCCGTTCGGACGATCTCCTCGCCCGCCCGCGCGGGGCCGACTGGCTTTCCGCCCGGCCGCTCCTGCAACCGGAGCGCGTACCGATCTTTCAGCAGTTCCCTGAGCGATACCCCGATCATCCCACTCGCGCCGGTCATCAGGACCTTTTTCATCGCCGCCTCCAGACAGGACTAAGGACGAAGGACGAAGGACGAAGGACGAGAGGCTGAGTATAGCGCATCGCGATACGCGCCCGGATTGCCGCGCTTCCCCGCACCGTTTACCATTGGCAGATGTGGTGTGATGGATGCCAAAGGAGCGGCGCGCGATGTCCTACGATGTCTATGTCAATCTCAAATATGACGACGCGGTCGTCCGGCGCATCGTGGACATCGCGCCGCGCGTGGATTTCTTCGGCGATGGTGAGACGCTGACATTCGCGCCGAGCGATTTCGCGCCCCACAACGACCGTTACCGAGGCACGCCGGAGCACCAGTTCATTGTGGATCAGAGCGGCGGCACGCTCGACAGTCACGGCTTCCTCATCATTATCAACCGCGCCGGCCGCTCCCTTGCCCTCCACGATACCGGGCCCGGCGCCTTCGCCCATGCCCGCGAGACGATCCGCGATTTCACCGCCTGGGTGCGCGCGCGCGTACCGGGCGCAAAGTTCGATGTCGCCAGCGTTGCCAGTACTGACGGCTACGCCGATTACGCGTACATCGGCACGATGGGTGGCTGGCAGGTGACCGACGCGGGCGATGGGATGAAGCCTGCCGACGCGGCGATCTGACCTCGGCCCCGTCACCCTACGGAAGCGGGGCCGGGTGGCGGGTTGGTCGGCAGGATGAGCGGCGGACGCGGCGATTGCGTAAAGTCGAAGTCCTGCGTCAGGTCGCCGAGTTGCGGGACGTTCTCACGCACCGTCGGGCGGGGATCAGGGCGGCCGTCGTTCGCCGGGTCGAGCCGCTGCCCGCCGAGGAAATCATCCTCGATGAACTTCAGGTAAGCATCGAAACTGAGCGTCTGGTGGTCAATCATCCCCTGCTTCGCGTAGGGGCTGATGACGATGCCGGGCACGCGCAGGCCGTAGCCGTTCTGATCCACACTCGGCGGCACGACGTGATCGTAGAAGCCGCCCCAGTCGTCCCAGGTGAGGAAGATCGCCGTGCTGTTCCAGTTCGGCCCCTGCATGATCGCGTTGATCAGGCCGGTCGTGTACGCCTGTCCGTCGCTGACGAGCGCGGGCGGATGCTCGCTCGTCTTCCCATTCGGCGTGACCCACGAGACGGCCGGGAGGGTACCGTTCCTGGCGTCGTCGTAGAAGTGATCGAGATCCTGGATGTTGCCGAGTTGGCCGTCCTGCTTGACGGTTTCGAACCAGGGAAGCGGGTTCCAGATTTGCGGCGTCCCGGCGTTTTGCGGCTTCGGGGCGCAGGTCATCGCGTCATCCGCGCAATCCGGCTGCGTGCCGTCCGCGACGTAGTATTTCCAACTGACGTTCGCGTTGTACATCAGGTACGTGAGATCGGTCCATGCGTAGTTGGGCTGCTTCGCGGTCGCAACCGGGCGGGCGTTGCGGCGAGGCGAGGAGAGGCGATCCGGGTTCTGAAGTTCGTTCTGGCAACTCATTGGGTCGGCGGTGCCGCACTTGGCGGACCAGCCGGAGACCATGAAGAGATGCTCAGGCAGGCTCCACGAGGCGTTCGGCTCGAACATCGCGTCCTGCAGGACGAACTGCTGGGCGTACTGCCAGTAGTTCGGGATGTCGCGCGCGTCCTTGTAGCCCATCACATCGGTGCGGTCGCCATTCGTGCAGGTAGGATCGGTTGGATTCGCGCAATTCTTACGCCCCCCTTGCGCCTCCTTGACGAAGCCGTCCATTGCGCCGCCGTTAATATCGGCGGAGGCGTTGTTCGCGCTGTGTGGGCCGCCCGCGTTCTTGTCCTGGCCGTCGTGGTACGGCGCGACGCACTGGTTCGTCCGTGGGTCCGGCACGCAGACCGTCGGCACACCATTCTGCATCGGGATGCCATTCGCGCCGGGGAAGGTGCCGAAGTAGTGATCGAACGAACGGTTCTCCTGCATGATGACGACGACATGCTGAATCTTGTGGATGCCATCGAGGGCGGCTGCATCCTGCGCGGTGATGGGCGCGGCGCTGGGAATGAGGAAGACGGGTAGCCCGACAAGCAGGATGCCGAGGAGCGCGCCGAGATGCTGGCGCGGATTGCTCCGACGGCGTTCTGGTGCGTGAGGCATGGTCAAGAGGTCGGTTGACCAGAAGGGGCCGGTAGTCACTGGTATACCTCCTTATGGCAGCGAGACGTGATACGGAACCGGTGTCGCGTGCCACGACGAACACGTTCTTGCGGAAGACTCAGAGCGGTGCGGCCGCCATACCGCGCCGTTGCCTATTGGTAGCACGGGTGGAGAAGGGGAATGGGTGCAAACCCTCAAAGAAATGTAAAAAGCCGCGCACCAGCGACCGCTTGACAAGGGGAATACAAGGCTCTATATTTATTTACAAGGTCCTGTATTCGATGGCGGCTCGCGTACCGTAGAGGAGGCAGCCAGATGGCAGAGAAGTTCGAGAAGTTCACCGACCGTGCGCGTGCGGCCTTCTCGCTCGCGGAAGACGAAGCGCGCCGTTTCGACCATGACTACCTCGGCACCGAGCACCTGCTGCTTGGCCTTATCCGCGAGGGTGAAGGCATCGCGGGGCAGGTGCTCGCGCACCTCGGTGTCTCATTGCCGCAGGTACGTTCCGCGGTGGCGTCCGTCGTTGGGTTTGGCACGAGCGCGGCAGCGGGCGCTCCGCACCTGACGCCGCGCGCGAAGAAAGTGATCGAGTTGGCGATGCGCGAGGCGCGCCACCTCAAGCACGACTATATCGGCACGGAACATCTCCTGCTCGGTCTTATCCGCGAGGAAGAGGGCGTCGCGGCGCATATTCTGGCAGGCCTCGGTGTGAGCGGGGAACGGGTGCGCGAGCAGGTCCTGCGGACCATCGGTGATACCGTTCCCACGCGATCCACCCTCCCTGAATTTGTCTGGCAGCGGGTAAAGCGGGGCGTTGGGCGCCCGCCGCTCCACGGCGCACGGATGCGCTCACTGCGCGTCAACATCCCACACGAATTGTCCGGAGCGCTGTGTACGAGCGCACAGCATCGCCAGGTCAGCCAGAGTGAGGTTGTGCGTCTCGCGCTGGAAAAGTGGCTGCGTGAGGAATCATCCGTTGGGTGATTCAGTGGCGTCGCGGCGACATCCGTAGCGTCACCGAATCGAGCGTGCCGAGGGCCGTGCCGCTGCCGATGAAGAGCCGCTTCATGTCATAGCCCGCGACATCCTTGACTGCATTGCTGCCGAAGCGCGCCGTCTGACCATCGCGGAGCGTCGTATCAACCGCGAGCAAGGCATCGCGCACGGCGACACGGTCGCTCGCGCCGGAGACAGTGGACGCGACGGTTGCTCCATTCTCTGCCAATGTGCATCGAAAGCCTCGCGCTGCGAGTGCGTCGTGCAGGATGGTGAGGGGCGTCTGACTATTGACCGTGACGGTCAGGTTTTCGGCGTCGAGCACAACACTATCTGAACCAGATGCTGACGGCTGAGATGCGAGCGAGCCGTCTCCATTTTCCCATCCACGTCCGGCGCGGTGGGCGGCGACGATGTCACCGATCGTGGCGGCGAATCGGGGCAGAGCGGGTTCGTCGTCAGCGATGTCGGGAAGGAGGATGCCGGGGTTGAGCAAGCCATCCGGGTCGAAGGCAGCCTTGACGGCGCGCATCGCGGCGATTTCCGTTGGCCGGAAGCGTTGATGCATCTGCCGCCGCTTCTCGCTGCCGATGCCGTGCTCGCCCGTGATTGTGCCGCCGAGGGCGAGCGCCGTCGCGACGACCGCGTCGTCTGCCTCCTCCATCGCCGCGACCTGTGCCGGGTCGTCTTTGTCGAAGAGGATGACGGGGTGGATGTTGCCGTCGCCCGCGTGGCCGAGCGTCAACACCTGGAGGCCGGCGTGCCGCCCGATGGCGACGACCGCGCGCTGCATTTCCGGGATACGCTCGCGCGGCACGGTCGTGTCGCAGATGAAGAAGCCGCGCCCGCTCGCGACGAGGGCCAGCGCGCCGTCAATGCGCGGCTTCCAGAGCGCGGCGCGCGCTCGGTCGTCATCGGCCCGGTGGACAGTGCGGGCGCCATGCCGCAGGATCGGCTCCAGATCTGCCATGTCTTCCGCGACTTCGCCCGCGCTGCCATCGAGATCAATGAGGAGGAACGCCTCGCCCTCGGCGGGGTAGCCGGAGGGCGAAAAGGCATCGAAGAAGGCGACCGCACGCCGGTCGAAGAACTCCATTGCCGCCGGGATAATGCCCGCCGCGATTGTCGCGGAGACCGCCGCCGTCGCGTCCGCCGCGTCGTCGAAGATCGCGAGTAGGGTGCGTGTCACGGCGGGGAGTCGCCGCAGCGCGACCGTCGCTTCCGTAATGATACCGAGCGTCCCCTCGGAGCCGATCATGAGCCCGAGCAGGTCCGGGCCAGTGTCGCCCGCCGCGAGGCGTGTGATGTCGCCGCCCATCAGCACGCACGCGACTGCGTTCACATGATCGTCGGTGACGCCGTATTTGAGGCAGTGCATGCCGCCCGCGTTCTCGGCGATATTGCCGCCGATCGAGGAGATGAGGGCGGAGCCGGGATCGGGCGAGAAGCAGAAACCGAGCGGTGCGAGCCGCGCATTGAGGTCGCCATTGATGACACCCGGTTGAACGACTGCCTCGCGACGCTCGGTGTCAATTGTCAGTATTCGGTTCATCGGGCGGAGGTCGAGCATAATCCGCTCCGGTGTCGGGAGGAACCCGGCGCTGACATTCGTCCCCGCCGCGCGCGGTACGACCGGAATACCGCGCGCCGCCGCATAGCGGAGCGTGGCGATCACGTCCTCCGTCCGCGCCGCCCGCACGACGATGCCCGGCGTACCCCGTTGCGTCCAGAAATCGTGCCCGTAGGGGGGCAGCGCCGCCGCGTCGGTCACGAGCGCGTCCGGGGAAAGCAGGGGCCGAAGGTCGTTGGCGAGCGACGGGGTAGAAAGGGTCACGGGTTTCTCCACGGTGATTGGGCGTTTTCGTCGTGGGCGCAGTGTATCACGATTCGGCCTAACCCCCGACCTCCCTCCGTAAAAGGAGGGGGTAGGCAAGCCCCGCCCATTGCGGGATACTTCCCGACGCGGTGGCTCACTGCTGCGCCACCGGACGATGCAACGCCGCATCGTCCGCCGTCGGAAAGGACTTCCCGTCGTGCCTGCTGTACACCCGCTGATCGCTGCCTCCGTGGTGGGCGATATCGGTAGCCTCTTTTTTCGCGTCATCGGCGCCTTCGCGCTCCTCCTGATCGCTATCTGGGGCCAGATTTCGCAGGGGAACCGCGCCCTCAAGATGGGGCAGGACATCGCCTTCGGTTTCTTCGCTCTCTTTCTCTGGTTCATCGGCGTCTCGCAGATGATCGCCGGGCAGGTGAGTGGCCTCGCACTCGTGATTGTCACGATCCTGATGGGCACCGCGCTCCTCGACCCGATCCGCAGAGTGACGTGGGCGCGCATTCTGCCAATCGAACCCGAGAGCCGCATGCATATGCTCGGCCTCGTCTGCCTCCTGTTCGCCATCGCTGTCTTCTTCCTCACATCCGCGAGCGTCGCGGACCCGTTTGGCACGCCGACCGACCGCGCGAGCGTCTACGATCCCGGCCAGCCGCACGCCGCCAGCGGCATCACCTGGAGCAGCCTCGATCCGCTCCCCGCGCCGCGCAAGAATATGGGCGTCGTCGTGATCGGGAACACCCTGTACGTCATCGGCGGGGACGACGTGAGCGGCCCGACGCGCAGCGTGCTCGCTTTCGACACCGGCCTGCGGGACCAGCAGGTGGCAGGGAAGGCCGCGCAATGGGTGACGAAAGCGCCCCTGCCGGAGCCGCGTGCGAGCCTCGCCGTCGCCGTGCTCGACGGTAAAATCTACGCGGTCGGTGGCGAGCGGGACGGCGTGCCCCTCGCGTCCGTCACCGTCTACGATCCCGCGACGGATACATGGAGCGCGCTGCCGCCCCTCCCGGAAGGCCGCACCGATCTCGCGGCGGCGAGTGCGAACGGCAAACTCTATGCCCTCGGCGGCACGACAATCGCGGGGGCGACTCCCAAGCGACCCGGCCTCGCGACCGTCTCCGTCTACGACCCGGCGACGAAGCAATGGTCCGCCGCCCCGACGATGCCGACCGCGCGGAGCGGCCTGGCGACCGTCACCGTCGGCAACATGATTTATGCGCTCGGCGGGCAACAGAACGGCACGAGCCTGAAAGCGGCGGAGCGGTTCGACCCACAAACAAACGCGTGGTCCGCGCTCGCACCGATGCGCGCCGCGCGCCGCAATCTCGCGGCGACGAGCCGCGAGAATTCGATCTACGCGGCGGGGGGCATCGGCACGGCGGAGTCCTCGAACTCCCTGCAAATCTTCGACATCGCGGCGAACACGTGGAGCAGCGGCCCCGATCTCATCGCGGGCAGTTCCGGCCTCGGCATCGCGGCGGTGAATGGCAAACTCTATACCGTCGGCGGTGCGAAGGATCAACTGGGGCAGATCGTCCCGCGCGGCGGCCTCCTTTTCACGATCGGTGAGGCGCTGATCGTCGCGGCGCTCGGCGTCGTCTTCGTCGGCGTCGGCGTGCGGCGGACGCGCACGGTGGCGGCAGCAAAAGCGGCCCCGGCACGGGCGGCGAACCGGGGCGTAATCGCCACGAGTACGGCGGTCGAGGAGAGTGGCGAGCGGTTCGTCGGCGGTGTGCGCTTCATGTGGCGGCGCGCACCCGCGGACATTCGTGCCCGTCTCGGCCTCGCCATCCCGACGCCCCTGACGCTGCTCGTCGCGATTGTGACGGCGGCGGCGCTCGTCGGCGTGGCGATTGGCGGCCAGAGACTGACCGCGCAACTCTCGCCGACGATCGCGGCGAATGTGCGCATTATCAACGACCAGGCGCTCGCCAATATCGGCGGCCTCGGTGCGGCGGCAGTCGCGGCGATCCTGCTCGGTATCGGCGAGGAGGTGCTCTTCCGGGGCGCGATTCAGCCTCGCTATGGCGCCTTCCTCGCCGCGCTCGCCTTCGCCGCGCTCCATACGCAGTACGGCTTCCCGCTCGCCCCGCTGACCGTCTTTGCTATCGGACTGGTGCTCGGCGTCGAGCGGCGATACACGAACACCACCGCCTCAATCCTTTCGCATGTCCTCTTTGTTGCCGCAATGGTTACATTCGTCGCCACAGGACTCTGGTCCGGGTAAAATCTGGACGAGGGTCTAAGAGCCTGTGGCGATGGGACGGGAGAGTGAACTGCCAATACAGTCCATGCTGCCCAGAGGGCGCCCGCACCCGCAAGAGTACCAGGAAAGATTCGGCCTTCTGGGCAGTTCAGGAATCCACTTGAGTCAGGAGCGTGACCATGGTGGCGGCGTGGCAAACGACACTTCGGGGCAATGCGATCCTTACCGCACTCCCGCGCCTGACGGAGCAGCCATTTTATCTCGTCGGTGGGACGGTGCGAGACGCTCTGCGAGGTGAAACGGCAATCAGGGATTGGGACATTCTCGTTCCGCGCGATGCGATGACGATTGCCCGGCGCTTTGCGGACGTGATCGGTGGCGCCTTCGCTCCCTTGCATGACGAACAACCAACCGCCCGCGTCGTGCAGGCCGGCCGACAATATGACCTCAGCCAATACCGCACCGAGACGCTGGAAGAAGACCTCCGGCGACGCGATTTCAGTATCAACGCCATCGCCGTTGATTTACGCCAGTTGCTCGTTGGCGTCCCTGTGGATGTGATTGATCCGTGCGGCGGCATGGCGGATGTCGATGCCCGCCAACTGCGGCCTTGCACGCCGGATGCCTTTCGCGATGATCCGCTTCGCGCCCTCCGACTCTACCGCTTCGTCGCGATGCTCGGATTCGTGCCGACCGCCGAGGCGGAGGAGATGGCGGCGGAAGTGGCGGCCCGATTCGATTCCGTCGCGCCGGAACGGATAACAGACGAACTGGCCCGCCTCTTCGCTGCACCGGGCGCCGCGCCCGCGATTGAGGGGTTCGTGCGGAGCGGCCTCTGGGAAGCGATCGTGCCGGAAACGACCGCCGGGCGGGGCATGGCGCAGAGCGGCAATCATCACCTCGACGTGTTCGACCACGATGCGGCGGCGGCGATTGCCGTTGTCGGCTTTCTCAACACGCTGGACGACTGGGCCGCGCCCGCTGCCGATGATTTCCGCGCCTGGCTCGATACCTCGCTGGCGGGGGAGCGCACGCGCCATTGGATCGTCCCATTCGCCGCACTTCTCCACGATGCCGCGAAGCCGGAATCCCGCACGGTAGGGTCCGATGGAGCGCCGAAATTTCCGTGGCATGAGCAGGCGGGCGGGCATCTTGCCGGACGGGTCGCGGAGCGGCTGCGCCTCTCCCGGATGGAGCAGAATCTCCTTGTTGCCGCAATCCGCCAGCACGGGCGGCCGCACGATCTCCAAAAACATGGGCCGGAGCATCCGATTCGGCTGATGGCGGTGCTGGGCGATGCCGCGCCCGCCTGCATCATGGTGACGATGGGGGATCGTGCGACGGCGCGCGGCCCAAACCGCCCGCCGGAAGTCGTGGCGCGGGATGGCACCTTTCTGCAACGGCTCCTGCGTGACTATTTCGGCAAATATGCCCTGCTCCTCGCCATGCCGCCGCTCGTCACTGGGGATGAGATGATGCACGCTCTTGGCCTCCGCCCCGGCAAGGAGATTGGCCGCCTCCGCCTCCGCCTCCGCTGGCGGCAACTGGCCGGAAAACTGGTTGATGCGGACGACGCGCTCCGAGTCGCGGCGGAACTGCACGGGTCGTAACCCGCCGAACGGGAACCCGACGAAACCACATGAGCCGCAAAGGCGCATACTGCCCAGAGGACGCGAATCCTTCTCCCCCTTTGCGATCTTCGCGTCCTTTGCGGCTTTGCGGGTCTCCCCAGCTTCAATCCAATTTCCTGTAGGGGCTTGACAAGATGTGATGGCGGCCGTACACTATGTACGTACACAGGAGGCGGTACCGCGGAACGGCGAGGGGCGCTGGAATGCTCCCCCTGGGGAGTCTCAAACGAGCCGAGGCTGTGGGCGGATCGTTTGAGGCCGGGAACGCTCCAAGGCCTTTACCCGTACTGCTGGATCGTCCAATCGGTGAAGCGCGAGGGTCAGCGGTTCGTCCGGGCGGATGATGACGAAGATACCGGGACTCCTTCTGGGTACACGATGGACCTCCCGCTGATGCTCCGATCTGTGCCAGTCGCGCGGTGATGGCTGAACAGGGGAAGTACGCGGCGGCAATGTCCTCAGGTATCTGGTTTCGTTTGACCCGGGCGGCGACGCTCGCGGAACCACGACACTCCTCCCCCCTCTTCTTTCTGCCTCAGGCTGGTCGCGCGGCTTGGGGCAGACCCTTTTTAACCCTCACCCCCCAACCCCTCTCCATCTGCGGTGGAGAGCGGGAGTAGACGCGATCGTATCAGTATTTCTCCCCTCGCCCCGTGAGGGAGAAGGGTTGAGGGGTGGGGCTGATTCTGCACATTCTTGTGCAAATGCAGCAGGAAAACCATCCCAAACCAGCCATTTACGCGTATACTGATGCGGTTCTCGGTGTATACTTGGCGCAATGGACGACAAATCGGGTCCCTGGGTTCCGGCGAACCGTCAGTCCGGCACCGCGTGGTGTCCGTGACCAAGTCATCGTATGGGAGGGATAGGGATGACCAAACAGGTGGAGTCCAACCAGATGAATCATGGGCGAGTGAGCCGTCGCCTCGTGCTCCGGGGTGTCGCGGCGGCTGGGGCGACGAGTGCCCTCGGCGCGCTCCTCGCCGCCTGCGGTAGCAGCAGTAGCGCGACGAATACACCGAAGCCTGCTGCCACCACCGGCGCGGCCGGGACGACCGCCCCCGCCGCGACCACGGGAAGCAGCGCGCCGACGACCGCCCCCGCAGCAGGTGCGACCACGGCGCCGGCAGCGGGCGCACCGAAGAAGGGCGGCAAGCTCCGGGCCGCGCAAAGCAACGAAAACGCCACCCTCGATCCGCTCACCTCCGGCTTCGTCTCGGAGCGGCAAGCCTACTACAACATGTATGACTCGCTCGTCGCGATTGATACGAACCTGAAGATCATCCCCTCGCTCGCGGAGTCGTGGGAGACACCGGACCCAAAAACGTACATCTTCCACCTGCGGAAGGGCGTCAAGTTCCACGACGGAACGGACTTCAATGCCGATGCCGTCAAGTTCAACCTCGATCGCTACCTGAACGAGAAGACGTCCGCACGCGTCGGCGAGATCAGTTTCATTGATACGACGAGCGTGGTGGACCCGTATACGGTGAAAGTTGCGCTCAAGAAGCCCTTCGCCCCCTTCCTGGCCAACCTCGTGGACCGCGCCGGGATGATGCTTTCACCGGCGGCAGTCAAAGCGGGCGGCGCGGATTTCTCCCGCAAGCCGGTCGGCGCGGGCACGGGCGCCTTCAAGTTCGTCGAGTGGGTCAATAACGATCATCTGACGCTGGAGCGCAACCCGAACTACTGGAAGAAGGACGCCAGCGGCAACCCACTGCCCTATCTCGACCAGGTGATCTATCACCCAATCACCGACAGCACGGTGATGCTCGCGAACCTCAAGACCGGCGATATTGACGCCTCCTACTACATCCCGCCGAAAGATGTCGCCGGTACCAAAGCGAGTAGCGAGATCGTCCTGCGGCAAGCGCCGGGTCTCAGTTTCGATGCCTTCGAGTTCAACACGCTGAAGGAGCCCTTCAACAAGAAGGAACTGCGCCAGGCGGTCGCGGAAGCGATTGATCGCGCGCAGATCACCAAGACCGTCTATTTCGGGACGGAGCAGGTCGGCTATGGGCCGATCCCGCCCTCCAGTTGGGCCTTCGATCCAACGCTCACGCCGTACACGGGCAGTGTTGACAAGGCAAAAGCGTATCTGAAGGCGGGCGGCAAGCCGGACGGCTTCACCTTCGAGTACTTACTCGCCGGGGGCAATCCGGTCGGCCTCCAACTGTTGCAACTGGTCAAAGACCAACTGGCGAAAGCGGGCATCACGCTGAACATCACGCAGTCGGATGCGCCGAAGATTCAGGCGGACGCGCGGGCGGGTAACTTCCAGGCGACGGGTTACGGCTGGAGCGGCCGGATTGACCCGGACGGCAATATCTACAATCAGTTGCACACCGGCGGTGGCCTCGCGGACACGAAGTATTCCAATCCGCAGGTGGATGACCTGCTCGACAAGACGCGCGCGACCTCCGATCAGGCACAGCGCAAGGATTTCTTCCAGCAGGTGCAGAAACTGATCGTGGACGACGCGCCGATGGCCTGGTGGGGCTTCGCTTCGTCGTACCTCCTCACGCGGCCGAATGTGCAGGGGATGCAGCTCTACGCGGACTACATCATGCGCTTCGATGTCGCGTGGTTGAAGTGAGCAACGAGCAACGAGCGGGCGCCCTTCAGGGCAGCAGCAATGAGTGGGTAGGGGCGCACAGCCGTGCGCCCGGTACGCCTCATGCACTCGCCCATGGCATTGGTTATCGCCTATGACGGCATACATCACCCGACGGCTCCTCCTGATGATCCCGGTGGCGTTCCTCGTGAGCGTGATGATCTTCATGCTCTTGCGGCTCACGCCCGGCGATCCGATAACCATCTTGTTCGGTGAGGAGCCGGACCCGACGGTGATCGCCAATCTGCGCCACCAATACGGGCTGGACCGCCCGATCCCGATCCAGTACGCGAACTGGATCGGCCGCTTCCTGCATGGGGACATGGGGCGGTCGCTCCGCACGCGGCAGCCGGTCACCGAGGCGATTCTTACCCGCCTCCCCGCCACGCTCGAACTCGGGCTGGCGGCGCTCTGTTTCAGCCTCCTCATCTCCATTCCCATCGGTATCCTCAGCGCGACGAAGCGGAACTCGGTCTGGGATCTCGTCGGCACGAGTTTTCCCCTGCTGGGCGTCTCGATCCCAAACTTCTTCAGCGGCATCATGCTCATTCTCTTGTTCTCGCTCACCTTCCGGATCTTCTCGCCGGGCGGGTACGTGCCGTTCAAGGTGGACGCCGGGCAGAACCTCAAACACCTCGTCCTGCCGATGATCGCGCTCGCCACGCCAAGTCTCGCCATCAATATGCGCTTCATGCGCTCCGGCCTGATTGACGCGCTCGGGCAGGAATACATCCGCGTCGCGCGGGCGAAGGGGTTGGGGGAGCGCGCGGTCGTCGTTCGCCACGCCCTCAAGAACGCCTTTATTCCCTTCGTGACGGTCGTCGGCCTGCAGGTCGGCGCGCTGCTGGAGGGGGCATTCATCACGGAGACGATCTTCCTCTGGCCGGGTGTCGGGCGGCTCGCGGTGGACAGTATCGGCGGGCGGGATTACCCGGTCGTGCAGGGGATCGTGCTGCTCAGCGCGCTCAGTTTCATGTCAGTCAACCTCATCGTGGATCTCTTGTATGCCTTTCTCGATCCGAGGATCAAATATGGCTGAAACTGCTGCCGCTCGTACCACCGCCGCGCCCGTTGCCCTGTCGGTCGCGCCGAAGCCGCGCCGCCTCTTCAGTTGGCGCACGGTTCGCCGCCAGCCGCGCTTCCTGATCGGCGCGACGTTCATCGGGTTCCTGATCCTTCTCGCGCTCGCCGCGCCGCTCATCGTGCGTACCGATCCGAAGGTCTCCCATCCGGACGACGGCATCCAGCGGCCGAGCATCCATCACCTGATGGGGACCGACGACCTCGGTCGCGATGTCCTCGGTCGCGCGATTTACGGTGCGCGCGTCTCGCTCGCCGTCGG
Source organism: uncultured Thermomicrobia bacterium (assembly GCA_937968015.1). GTDB lineage: Bacteria > Chloroflexota > Chloroflexia > Thermomicrobiales > JALYUS01 > JALYUS01. The sequence goes on along the minus strand of CALBSO010000018.1, from coordinate 23,395 downwards.
ATTGATCGCCGTGGGCATCGGATTGATAACGGGTGTGACACTCGGTATGACGGCGGGCTACAAGGGCGGTTGGGCCGATCTGCTCATCCTGCGGGTGATTGACGCGTTGCTCGCCTTCCCGGCCTTATTGCTCGCCATCTCAATCACGTCCGCGCTCGGCCCGAATCTGCGCAATACGATGATTGCCATCGGCGTCGTGGCTATCCCCATCTATGCCCGCCTGACGCGCGGTCAGGTCTTGCAGGTGAAGGAGCGTGAGTATATCGAGGCGGCACGGACGGTGGGCGCGAGCCAGACGCGCGTTGCCTTCCGCCATATCCTGCCGAATATCCTCAACCCGCTGATCGTGCAAGCCTCGCTGAGCATCGCCTTCGCCATCCTCGCGGAGGCGAGTCTCAGTTTCCTTGGCCTCGGCGCGCAACCGCCGACGCCGACCTGGGGCGCGGACATCAATCATGCCCGTGACTACCTCTCCAATGGCTACTGGTGGATGAGCCTCGGCCCCGGCCTCGCCATCCTGCTCACTGTCTTCTCCTTCAACCTCCTCGGTGACAGCATCCGTGACATCCTCGACCCCCGGCTGCGGGACCGGTAGGGGATTGGCCTAACCCCCCGACCCCCTTCCCGCGGATGCCCTTTGGGCAGGAGGAAGGGGGAGACGGAACATAGGCATCCGCACATGGCGGTATGCGATTCGCAGGCGGTTCACGAACCGCTTCGGTGGATGAAGGTGTGGCATGTGTAATGCAACAGTAAGGAACCGATGATACACTCATGGATAGACCGCGCCGAGCGCGGCGCCCGGACCGCCCCTACGATCAGGAGAACTCCCGCATGATCTTCAAATCCCTCACCGCCGGCCGTGCGAACCGCACCGCCTATGGCGACCGCCTGCCGCCCGGTCAGACGCTCACGGATAAATGGCCCGTCCTGCATTACGGCGGCATCCCGCGCTACGATCCCTTCCGCTGGGACTTCACGGTCACCGGGCTTGTCGAGGAACCCGTGACGTGGAAGTACGACGAGTTCCGCGCGCTGCCGCACGCTGAGATCACGGCGGACATGCACTGCGTCACGCGATGGAGCACCTTCGACAATCATTGGGAGGGCGTCAGCACGAAGGAAGTCCTCGCGCATGTGAAGGTCAAGCCGGAGGCGAAGTTCGTCCTCCTCAAGTGTGACGGCGGCTACACGACGAACATGCCGCTCTCCGTCTTCGCGGATGACGATTGCCTCTTCGCGTGGCGCAACAACGGCGAGGACCTCTCGCCCGCGCACGGCTGGCCTCTGCGCCTCGTCGTCCCGAAAAAGTACGCGTGGAAGAGCGCGAAATGGGTGCGCGGCATCGAGTTCCTGCCCGAAGACCGCCTCGGCTTCTGGGAGAAGTACGGCTACCACAACGACGCCGACCCCTTTAAGGAAGAGCGTTTCGCGTAGGCGAGTGGCGGATCAGACGCATCACGCACTCTCGTCGCCATCCCGTGGTATGGCGGCTTTGCGCGCCTGCTCAGCGAGATACTCTCCGCGCGCCCGCATCGCGACGATGATCCCGCCGACGATGAAGATGGCGATGGCGGCGAAGATCGCCAGCAGGAAGCCCCACGGCGCGCTGCCGCCCGTGCTCGTCTTGACCGACGCCGGGGTGTTTGTCGCGGTGGGGCTTGGGGTCGCGATGGTCGTGTCATTCGCGGCCACGGCGGAGCGATACGCGGCGTGTGTGTCTACCCCAGCGCCGACAGTGAGCGCGAGGATGATGACGGCGAACGAGAGCATTCCCGCGATACCGCGTCGTGTTCCGTGCATCTCACTCTCTTCGCTGTGATCGTGCGCCATGCTCTGTATCGCGCTGCGGGCGCTTCTTCCTCATAGAGGGATCGCGTCCTTCTCAACGGTCTGGGCGAATCCTGTTTGGTCTGTGACGACTTGAACCGGCACATGGAGAAGTTCTTCGAGGTCTCGTTGCAGCCCAATGGGGAACCACGGGCTTCTTCGTGTCGTCATCGTCACAAGAATCCTGATCAGTCGCCTGCTGCTTCCGCCATGAGGAAGTCCATTTTGTAATCCGGGGTCATGCGGAAGTGGCCCATCGTCAGGCAGTCCGTCGGGCACCAGATGACGCAGTTGCCGCAGCGGATGCAGCGCTCCTCATCCATCATCATCACGGCGGCGGCGGGGCTCATCTGCCGCTTGGCGAACTCGACGATTTCGCTGTCGCCGTCAATCGCGTTGATGCGGTCGAGCGAGACCATCTCGATCACTTCCTCGGGGCAGACATCCACGCAGCCGTTGCAGAGGACGCACTTCGAGCCGTCAATGAAGATATTCAGTTGGCACTGCAAGCAGCGCTTCGCCTCCTCGAACCCCTCGTCGTCCGTCAGGCCGAGTTCGACTTCCGCCACCTGGTCGTAGCGCAGGTCCATCGGCAGTGTCGGCATCTCCTGCCGCGCCACATCAATGTAGTTGTCGCCCCAGACGAGGCGGCGGCTCATCGCCTCTTCCGTCCACTTCGCGACGCCGGTCTGCGAGAGGATGCCGCGCCGCGCCCGCACCTGGTCAATATCCAGTTCGACGATCTCCATCTGCTGCGCGGCAGGCTGCTCGCCCGTCAGGAATTCGTGGATGGCATCCACGGCGGCGTGCCCCTCACCGATGGCGGTGATGAAGGTTTTCGGGTTCATGATGTAATCGCCGCAGGCGAAGAGGCCGGGGATCTCGGTCATGTAGTTGTCGTCGAGGATCGGCACGCCGCGCCGGTCCAGTTTCGTCATCTCCAACCCCTTGAGGAAGCCGGATTCGGGTATCTGGCCGTATGCCGCGCAGATCATGTCGCAGGGGATGATCTCTTCGGAGCCAGGAATTGGGACGGCGCGCGGGCGGCCGGACGCATCGAGCGGGCCGAGTTCGCTGTGTGTCACTTCGAGGCCGATGACCTTGCCGTTCTCATCGCCGATCACGCGCTTGGCGGTGACGAGCCACTGGAACTCGATCCCTTCGTACTCCGCTTCGTGCAGTTCGAGTTCTTCGACCGTGGATTCGGCGGCGGTGCGACGATAGAGCACCTTTACCGTCTCCGCGCCGAGGCGGACGGAGGAGCGGCAGCAGTCCATCGCTGTGAAACCGAGGCCGAGGACGATGACGTGCTTGCCGATGCGCGGCGGCTTCTGCCAATCCGCGATGTGCAGGTCTTCGAGCCAGGTGAGGCCGTACTCGACGCCGTCCAGTTCCTCGCCGGGGATGCCGAGGCCGACCGGCACCTGGCAGCCCGCCGCGATCAGCACCGCGTCATTGTTCGCCATCAGGTCGGCGATCATTACGTCCTTGCCGACGGCGGTGTCGAGGCGGATATCCACGCCGAGATCGGCGACGAGGTTCACTTCGTCCTGAATGATATGGCGCGGCAACCGCCATTCCGGCACGCCACCCCAATACATGCCGCCGGGAACGGGCAACGCATCGTAGACCGTCACCTTGTGCCCTTTGCGGGCGAGGCCACGCGCGGCGGTGATGCCTGCCGCCCCCGCACCAATCACGGCAACGGATTTGCCGGATGGCAGCGCGGGGCGCTCGTGGCGGGTGGCGTCCCGGTTGTCGGAGGCGACGCGCTTCAACCAGCAGATGGCGATTGGCTCGTCAATCACGCCCCGGCGGCAGGCGGATTCGCATGGCCGGGCGCAGACGCGGCCCAAACAGCCGGGAAAGACATTCGATTCGCGGTTCAACTCGAACGAGTTCGCATACTCCTCGTCGGCGATAAAGGCGATGTAGCGGGAGATGTCGGTGTGCGCCGGGCAGGCCGCCGCGCAGGGGATATTGTCCGCGAACCACGCGCCGTCGCCCGTGACAAGATTGTACTTCTTGCCGGAGCGCATGACGTAGGAGGCTTCCATCTTGGTGTCCACGAGCGCGAGGAGTCTGAGACGCCGCCCAACCTCGACCTCGTTCTCCACCTGCGCGACGGCGGCAAGAGCCGCGACGGTGCTGTGGGTCTGATCCGATGTGAAGGCGGGCATGACGCCGAGCGTGAAGTCCTGCGCGCCCGTTTTCGGGGTGGGCGAGAGCGGCACGATCCCTTCTGGCGGCACATATCCCGTCTCGCGCGTCGTTGTGTCCGTGACACCGACTGTTGCCCAGTTTGGCTGCTCGATATACGACGGGCGGACCGCCTGTTGCTCGCGCGGGACGCCGACACTCGCATAGCGGGTGTGGCGTTGCGTGCGCGGATCAGCCGCTGCCGTGCTCGGTGGGGTGAATGCCTCGAACGAATCTTCCGAACCGCAGACCGCGCAGATCGTCGGTCGTTGCGCGTCCTGCGTCGTGTAACCACAAACCGTACATCGCCACATGAGCGGGGAACCTCCACGTTGAGGACTGAGGACTCCGGATGCCCTTTGGGCGGGATGAGGACTGAGTGGTTCGGCCCACTACCTGCTGCCTGTCGCCCGCTGTCTACGATTTCCTGGTATTCATTGTATGCCCCACCACAAGGAGCGTCAACGCGAAGCGCGCAATGGATGTCCGGTGGAGGGGCCGCGTCACTCCGTCCTCCGTCCCCGGCGCATAAGAGAAAGCCCTTGCGGGGGAAGCGCAAGGGCCGGGGAAGAGGATGAGAAGGAATATCGCGGTCCGTGGGGTGCGCCCGGGGAAGCGCCAGCCCGCGTTTTCTTCTACACCCAGCGTATCAGGATAGCCGCTTCCCTTGATTCGTCCTTGTGGACAGTCTGCGCGTGTCCAAAGGGACAGGTATGCACGGGAGGGGGCATCACGTTGGGGTAATCGCAAAACGGAGGGAGAGTGAATCGTCAAGACGCCAGAGAGGAAAGGGCCGAACCTCGCGGCCCGGCCCTCTCATTGCTCATTGCTCGTTGCTCGTTACGCGAACTTATTGAGGTAGGTATTCAGGCGCTCCGTCGCGTCGGTCTGCTGCACCTCGATGTAGGGGTCGTTGATGTAGTCGCCCGGCGGCTCCATCGGTTCGCCCTCGTAGAAGACGCCGAGGGAGAGTTTTTCTTCGGTCATCGCCAGGTGCATCGCTCCCTCGCGGTCGGACGCATCATGGCCTTCCGGCATCGGCTGCGTGATGTCCTTGTAGGTCTTGTACGTGTCGTGGAAGGTGACGCATGGAGACATCACCTGGATGAACGAGAAGCCCTTGTGCTGGATGGCGCGCGTCATGATCTTGTTCATCACCTGCCGCTGGGCGGAGAAGGCGCGGGCGACGAATGACGCGCCGTACATCAGCGCGTAGCCAATCGGGTTAATCGGCATATCGTGCGAGCCGTACGGGGTGGACTTCGTGCGCATCGTCTGCGGCGATGTCGGCGAGATTTGCCCCTTTGTCAGGCCGTAGATCTGGTTGTCCATCACAATGGCCGTGATGTCGAGGTTGCGGCGCGCGGCGTGCGGCAGGTGGCCCGCGCCGATGGAGAAGTAGTCGCCGTCCCCGCCGAAGGCGACGACGGTCTGATCCGGGCGGGCCATCTTGACGCCCGTGGCGACCGGCAGCGAGCGACCGTGCAGGCCATGGTAGCCATAGGCATCCACGAAGCCAGGGAAGCGGCTGGAGCAGCCGATGCCGGAGACGACGCAGAGGTTGTCCTTGTCAATGTCGAGGGCGACGAGCGCCTCGTAGAACGCGGCGAGGACGCCGAAGTCGCCGCAGCCGGCGCACCAGATCGGGCGCAGGCTGGAGCGGTAGTGAGCGACGGTTTTCGGTTCTTGCTCCTGGATGGGCGTTGCTGTCGTGACCATTATGCCACTGCCTCCTTGATGACGTTCTCGATCTCGGCCGCCGTGAAGGGGAGGCCAGTGTATTTGTGTACTTCGATCATCTTGTCACGGTCGCCGCCGAACTCGGAGCGCAGGAGCCGCGCGAACTGGCCGGCGTAATTCACTTCCGGGATGACGATCTTCTTCGCCTTCGCCAGCGCCGCGCCAATGCTCGGCACGAGCGGCCAGAGCAGCGTCGGCGCGAGCATCCCGACGGAGTGCCCCTCCTCAGCCGCCCACTCGACCGCTTCGCGCGCCGGGCCGACCGTACTGCCCCAGGCGATCACGAGCACATCCGGGTCTTCCGCGCCGTAGCGGCGGATTACCGAGTCGCCGAGATCGCGCTTGGCGGTTTCCAGTTTGCGGAATCGCTTGTTCGTCATCACGGTGTGGTATTCCGGCGTGTAGTTCGGGTCGGCCAACTGGTCGTGCTCGATGCCGGTGGAGACGTAGCGGGTATCGCCCTTCATACCGGGAACGGACATCGGCGAGATGCCGCTTTCGGTGATCGCGTAGCGGAGATAATGGCCCTCCGGCGGCACGCGGTCCACGCCGACATGGGTCAGGTCCACGCCGTAGGAGAGGAGCGCCGTCTCCTGGCGGATATAGACAGGGTCGCCGCTCGGATCTTCCTCGATCTCGTTGCGGTTGCCCTCGCTCTCTTCGTGCGCGCCATTGCTTCCCACTGCCGACTGCGTGTGTCCGTTGCGGCCGACGAGGTGCGCGTACTGCTCCACGTTCTCCGGCGTGATGCGGTCCCAGACCTCGACGTGCTCAAGGTCAGGCCGCGTGATGCTTTCCGTCCGGCTGGAGAGCGATTGATCGGAGAGGAGGAGCACCGGCATCTGGTATCGCTCCGAGAGATTGAAGGCGAGGACGGTCGTCGAGAAGCAATCGCTCACTTCGGTCGGGGCGACGACCATGCGCGGTGTGTCGCCGTGCGCGCCGTAGACCGCCAAATTGAGGTCGCTCTGCTCGGTCTTCGTTGGCAGGCCGGTGCTCGGGCCACCGCGCTGGGCGTCCACGACGACGATGGGAATTTCCGCCATCGAGGCCATGCCGAGCGCTTCGGTCATCAGCGAGAGGCCCGGCCCGGCCGTTGCCGTCATGGACTTGACGCCCGCCCACGACGCGCCGAGGCAGGCATTGATCGAGGCGATCTCGTCCTCGCCCTGGAGGAGCGCGCCGCCAATCACCGGCAGCTCAACCGCCAGTTTCTCCATAATGTCGGAGGCCGGCGTAATCGGGTAGCCGCCGTAGAAGCGGCAGCCCGCCCGGATCGCCCCCGCGACGATCGCGTCGTTGCCATTCATAATCAGCCGGTCGCCGTTGCCGCGCGTCTTGGGGAAGGTGAAGCCGAAACGGTCCGCCTTCATCAATGACCCCGCGTAGTCATAGCCCGCCGCGAAGGAGTCAAGGTTGCCTTGCAGCAGTTCGGCACGCTTGCCGAGTTTCTTGCGGATCGTCTCTTCCGCGACATCCTTATCCAAACCGAAGAGTTGGGCGATCGCGCCGATGATGACGATGTTCTTGCCGCGCTTCGCCCCGGCCTTGTTCGCCAACTCGACGGCAGGCACCTCATACTTCGTGCCCGTGAACCATGAGGGCGGCTGGTATTCGGACGGGTCAAAGATCAGCGCGCCGTCGGGCCGCAGGTCATTGTGGTGGAGCGTCCACGCCTCTTTATTCAGCGTGACGAGCACATCCACCTGATCGCCGACCGAGAGGACGGGTCGCGTGTCCGCATGCAGTTGGAAGAGTACCGGGCCGCCCCGGATCTCCGCCGGGAAGGTGCGGAAGGTATGCACCCACGCACCGTGGTCCGCCGCCACCGCGGTGATGATGTCACCGATGGTCACCATACCATCGCCGGATTCACCGCCGATCCGCAGGACAAAATCTGTTGCCGTCGTCGTACTCATGCCGCTCCTTGCCTCCTCGTCGTGCCGTCAAACCGTCGCAATAAAAACGCGGACGAAATCCTCGCCCGCGCCGCGCGTTATCTGCCGATACTGCATTTGATGCCGCTGCTTGGGTCGCATTCCTGCTCAACCCCCGTACCACCTGAGCATTTCTTCCTGCGCCAATCGTACCATTCGCCGTGCATCTGCACAATGCCATCGGAGGAATTGCCTACCAATTTGCGCCTTTTTCATAGCGCATCTCTATGATCGAGAGAGGGGGTGGCTATACCGGGTTTCCTCACTCCCAACCTCTCTCCTTCAGAAGGAAGGGGGAGAGATACATCATGCTATAGTGGCGCGCCGGAATTACCGGAGCATTGGGAGTGCCATGTGGAGCAACTGCCGCAGATTTATCTCAACATCCTCATTCCTGTCTTCGCGCTCGTCGCTATCGGCTATCTCGTCGGACCGCGGCTGGGGTTGGAGGCGCGTGCGCTCTGACGAGCCTCGCGCGGGATGCGGGCGTCCTCCAATCCGCGATGCCCGCTGCCGTCCTTGCCTCGATCATCGCCTTCGAGTACGAACTGCTGCCGACCTTCGTCACCGCGACGGTGCTCTTCTCTACCCTCATCAGTATTTTCACGCTCGCCGCGATCATCGCGATACTCTGAACATTGCGGGATCGCCGCCGCGCCGCTACGATAGGCGAAGGACTGAGGACTGAGGGTTGAGGACTCAGTGAGGTCCTGGTACGAGGAACGCGGTCCGCGATCGTATGGACTCACGCATCTGGCACATGCGAATACAGATTAGGAACCCATGGAGACTCAGTCCTTCGTCCTTCGTCCTCAGTCCTTGCGTCTTCCCCGCTTCTGGTCGGTGGTGCGGCGGCGGTGGCCGGTGCTGATCATTCTGCCACTGCTCGCGCTGGGGCTCGCGGGATACAATTACCGGCACGCCGCGAAGACCTATACCGCGTCCGGCGAGGCGACGGTGACGAGCATCGCGCCGGATGCCGCCAGCCCGCAGGGGTTCGATAACTACTATCGGGCGCTCGCCAGTGAGGCGGCGACCGATGATCTCACGCGCCTCGTGCCCGGCAGCACATTCGCGCAGGCCGTCGCGAAACGGCTCCAGGCGAAGGGGCAAAATTATTCCGCCGGGGAGGTGCAGGGCGCGCTCTCCGCGACGCGCGTCTATCGCGTGCTGAGCGTCACCGCGACATCCAGCGACCCGACCCGCGCCGTGCAGATTGGTCAGGCGGCGCTCGACGAATTGGCGGCGAACGGGCCGAACTACTTTCCGAACCGCCCGGTGCAATTGACGATCACGAATTATCCGACGGGCGCGGGCGCGCGGGCGCTCAAGGCGGGCGTCCTCGCGGTGGGGACGTTCCTCGCCGGCGCGCTACTGGCGGCGGTAATCGCGCTTCTCGTGGATCTCTTCGATACGCGCCTCCATGACCGGCGCGAGATCGAGGATCAACTCGGCCTGCCCGTCGTCGGCGCCATCCCGCGTCGCACGCGGGCGGAGAGGGGCGTCTGATGCGCCCGGAAGTCTATGTGCGGGTGCTGCGGCGCGGCTGGTGGGTGATCGTGCTCGCCGCGTTGATCGCGGGTGTGATCGGCTATGCATCGCAAGCGGGCAAGGCGAAAACGTACGAGGCGAGCACGCGCCTTGCGATCACGTCGCTCCCGATTGATTACTTCTCCGACCAACTGACGGCGAACTGGACGCAGGCGCTCGAACCCTATCTCCATAACCCGAATGCGGTGCAATCCGCCGTTGATAAAGGCTATATACAGCCGGGTGACACCGCCCTCGCCTATTCCGCCGCGACGCGGAGCGACCGCGATAACCGGACGGTGACGATCGCGGTGACGGATCAGGACCCGGCGCGGGCGGCGCGAGTGGTCGGCGCGCTGGCGCGCGTCATCGTGGACAAGAACAAGGAGGACATCGCCGCGCTGGACGAGCAGGACAAACGGCTGAGCCAGTCATCCCAGCAGAACGCCATCTGGACACCGCGCCTCATCGTGACGAGCCTCGATTGCGCCGCGCCCTCGGGCGGGCTGTTCAGCCAGGCGGTGTTGCCGAATTGCCCGTCGCCACCCGCGACGCCGAATGGCCCGCGGACGAAACTGACGGCGCTGGCGGGCCTCGTGCTTGGCGGCGTGCTCGGACTGATCGTCGTGATGGGCGCGGCGGCGCTCGATGACTCGCTGAAGGGGCAGGACGACATCGGGCGCTACCTTCGCCTGCCTGTCATCGCCACGATCCCCCGCCGGGCTGGCAAATGAGGAAAACAGGAGAAGACGATGCGTGACGTGATCGAAGCGAAGGCTGGGCCGGGGGGATCGCTCCGGGAGCGGCTCGTGATGCTCGGGGAGCCGGACGGGGCCGCTGCCGAAGCGTACCGCGCGCTGCGGACGAACCTGCGCTTCGATCCGCGCGTCGGGGATGGCGACGGCGGGCACGTCTATCTCCTCGCGGACGCCGGTAGCGTCGCGGATCGCGCGGCGGTCGTCGCCAATCTCGGTGTCGCGTGCGCGCTCGCCGGGGAGCGCGTCGTTGTCGTTGATGCCGATCTGCGCGTCGCGCCGAATGCCGACAGCCTGAGCGCGCTCTTTGGGCACGGAGGCGCAACGGAGGGGATCGCGACCGCCATCCTCGGCCCCGATGAGGAGCATCGCACCATCGTCCTGCCGGTCGTTGAGACTGAGGTGGCGAACCTCCTGCTCCTCCCCGCGGGTGTGCGCGGCGCGAATCCGGCGGATCTGCTCGGCGCGGAAGCGTTTGGCGTGCTGCTCGCCGCCCTCCGCACGCAGGCGGATGTCGTGCTGATTGACGCGCCGCCCGTCGCGGACGTGGCGGACAGCCGGGCGATCGCCGCGCGCGTGGATGGCGTGCTGCTGCTCGTCGCGCAGGGCAAGACCCGCCGACCGCAGGCCCAGCGCGCGCTCGCCGCCCTCGAACAGGTGGGCGCACGTATCCTCGGCGTGGTCCTGACAGAGACGTAACCGAGAATACGCACATCGCATGCCCGGTCTGCCGACATGTCGAGTGAGAGGAACGCGCAATGACGATACTCGTGACCGGCGGAACGGGGTATGTCGGGCCTCGCCTTGTCCAGAAACTGGTCGAGCAGGGGAGGGATGTGCGCCTGCTCGTCCGGGATGAGGCGGCAGCACGGCGTCAGTTCCCGCATGGTGTTGCCTTCGCGCAAGGGGATGTGGCGGAAGCAGAGACGCTCCCGGCGGCGTTGGCGGACGTGGATACCGTGATCCACCTCGTCGCGATTATCCGCGAGCGTGGCGATCGCACTTTTGAAAACGTCAATTATCAGGGGACGGTGCGGGTCGTGGATGCCGAGAAGGCGGCGGGCGTACGCCGTCACCTCCAAATGAGCGCCCTCGGCGCGCTTCCCGATCCGAACTTTCCCTATCACGACACCAAGTACCGTGCCGAACAGTACGTCAAGGCGAGCGGCCTCGACGGGACGATCTTTCGCCCCTCAATCATTTTCGGCCCCGGCGACCAATTCTTCTCCACCCTCGCAAGGATGGCGAAATTGCCCGTGCCGTTCGTCCTCCCGGACGGCGGGGTAGCGAAGTTTCAGCCCGTCTGGCTATGGGATGTCGTAGATTCCTTCATCAAAGCGCTCGATGACCCGGCGACGGTTGGCGCAACGTACGAACTTGGCGGGCCGGAGATCATGTCCTACAAGGAGATGATCGGGGTACTGATGGATGTCACGGGCAAGCATCGCCCAATGCTCTCGCTGCCGGCGGCGCTTCTCACACCGGCGGCGTTCGCCTTCGACAAACTGCTGCCGAAGCCGCCCGTCACGCCCGAACAATTGAAGATGCTGCGTCTGGATAACAGCAGCACGGACTCCGCGACCGCGACCCTGATCGGCCGCCCGCCGAAATCCCTGCGCGAAGGGCTCGATTACCTGAACGAGTAACGCGAAACCGATTCTCTCCGGTTCCTTTCTCACTGTCTCCGAAACCGGGTATCGCGGAGGGCGCGGCGGGCGGCGGCATCGCCGGGGATGCCGTGGACACCTGCGCCGGGGAAGGTGGACGCGCTGCCGAGATAGAGGCCGCGAATCGGCGTGCGGTACGGCGAGAGCGACGGCAGCGGGCGGAAGATCAGTTGATCCAGCGCGCTACTGCCGCCACCGACATCGCCATCGATGAGATTCCGGTTGCGCCGGGTGAAATCGGGCGGCGTGATGACGTGCCGCGCCAGAATACGGTCGCGGAAACCGGGTGCGAACCGCTCGACCTGTGCTTCAACCCACTCCGTACACCGTTCCGTTTCCATATCCCAGTTGATACCGCGCGGGACATGCGTGTAGGCCCATGCAGTCTGCTTGCCCGCCGGGGCGCGGGTCGGGTCGGCGAGCGACTGCTGGCCGAAGAGCAGGAACGGGCGCTCCGGCAGGATGCCCGCCCGTTGCTGCAGCAGCGCGGCGGTCAGATCGGTCGTCATGCCGCCGACATGGACGGTGCCCGCAGACCGCGCCGCTGCCGCCATCCAGGGCACGGGGCCATCGAGCGCCCAGTCCACTTTGAAGGTCGGCGGGCCGTACCGAAAGCGAGCGAGACGCGCCATGTACGCGGGCGCGAATGCGTCGCCCGCGAGGCGGATCAGGCCGTGCGGCGTGAGATTGCCGATGACAATGGGGGTGTGAATCGTTTCGCCCGCTTCCGTAACGACACCCGTCACTCTCTCGTGCTCGACGATGATACGAGCGACCGCCGTGTTTATCCGTGTCTGTCCGTCAAGGTGCGCGAGATAGCCGGTGAGGGCGGCGGCAAGACTTCCCGCGCCCCCTTCCGGGCTGGACCAGCCGACGAGATGGCCGAGAAAGAGCAGATAGAAGGCGGCGATGGCGCTTCCCGCTTCCCAGGGTGGTACATCGGCGTGCATCGCTACCCCGTACAGCCATGCGCAAGCGGCGTCACCCCGGAAATGTTCGGCTGCCAGTCTCTCGGCGGACAGCAGCAACAGGCGCGTAAACTCCAGCATCCCGCCTACGCGCAAGCCTGCGAGCAGGCGCCGCCCGCCCGCGAGCGGTGGGAAGCCGCTCAAGAGCGTTTGACGCACCGCCCCCTCGTGTTTCAGGTACTTCGCAATGAACGCGCGCCACGCCTGGCCGTCGCCGGGGGTGAGGCGGTCGAGCGTGTCCACCGTCCGGTTGAGGTCACGGGAGAGCGCTGCGGCGCGACCATCGCGGAATGGATGCGCCATCGCAATCGGAGGCTCAACCCAGCGCAGCCCGTAGCGCGCCAGCGGCATCCGCGCGAAGACGGGCGATGCCGCTCCCGCGGGATAGACCGCCGAGAACGTGTCGTGGTGGAAGCCAGGGAGGGTCAATGCTTCGGTCGCGACAGCGCCGCCGAGGCGAGGGGCCGCTTCGAGAACGAGGACGGCGCGGCCATGCTCCGCGAGGGTGATCGCCGCACAGAGTCCATTCGGGCCGCTGCCGACGACGATCGCGTCATACCGCACGATGCGTCACGGGGTTGGCCGATCGAAGAAGAGGTGGAAGGGAAAGAACGACATATCCCAGAAGACTGCGAAGCATCATTGTACCTTCCCTTTTAGTCCAGCTCCGTCGCCTCGCGACCAGAGAGAGGAGGGGCACGATCCGGCGGGGGGAGAGGCGGCGGGTCCGGGAGCGGATCATTCGGTAGTCCGGTTCCCGCAACTGCTACCTCGGTCAGAGCAGAAGGGTGATCACCCGGTATTTTGGGCGGGAAGAGTTCATCAATCACGACGCGGAGGACGGCAGCAAGCGGGACAGCCATCAATACGCCAACGATCCCCGCCACTTGCTCACCCGCGAGCACGACGAAGATCGTCACGACCGGGTCGAGATGGACGACACGCCCGATGATCTGCGGGATGACGATTTGATCCTCCACCTCGCGGAGGATGAAGTAGGCAATGATCACACCGACCATTGTGCCGACACCGTGCGTCGAGAGTGCGACGAGGCTGGCGAGCGTTCCCGCGATGATCGGGCCAATGAAGGGGATGATCTCCAGGATGCCCGTCCCGATCGCGATGGGGAGCGCATACGGTACCTTGAAAATGCGGAGCGCGATGTATGACGCGACGGTCATGATGAGGATGAGGTACAACTGGCCGCGCAAATAGCGCCCCAGCACGATATGGATGCGCCCGGCGACGCGGCGCACTTGCCCGATCCGGTCGTCCGGTACGAAGCGGTAGAGGTAATCCACCGAACGCCGCCCATTGAGGAGCAGGTAAAAGGTCGCGAAGAACCAGATGACGATCTTGATCAGCACGCCGAAGGTTGTCTGTGCTACCTCGCGGACTTGCCCCGGTTGCGTGGCGCGGTCTATCTCCTGTTGGAGACGGCGTGCGACGAGCGCCCGCTTCTCCGGGTAGAGCGGGTCGTTATACGGAACGATGTCCACACCCGCGTGCCGCAGCAAATCGACGACCTGGGCATTCTTCGAGGCATAATCCAGCACCGAGTCGGCGACGCTGGAACCGGACTTGAAAAGACCGTTCTTCCCCGTCGTCTGGCGTGCGAACTCCGGCTCGACGAGCACGACAATCAGGGTCAGTGTGCCAATAAAGATGAGATAGAAGAGAGCAATCACCGCGACGCGTGGCAGCCGAGAGATCCGCTGTGCCCGATCGGCGACCGGGCTGAGGATGTAGGCGGTCGCCATCGCCAGGATGAACGGAGCGAGAATCGCGCGCGTGATCAGCAGCGTGACAACCACAAGCCCGATCATCAGCACGTATTTCGCCCAGCGGTTCATGCCATTATCTCCATTGGCCTTCGGCTACTCGTCACTCGTTACTCATTGATCTCTGTACCTTGCCACGCATCTTCTCTTGAGCGATTCCGATACTGAGGTATATCGTAGATGTCGCATAAGAAGACTTAAGCGACAAACACATCAGTCATGTCCCGGAAGCGCTCCCCTTGTGCCATTCCGCGAGGCCGGTAGTCAGCAGTTGCATAGCGGCATCGAGACTCTCCTTGCCCCCCTCTCCCCGTACATTGACGGAGACGAGGCCATAGCCATGCACCTTTCCCGTCTTGAGGACGATGCGCACCGCGTTCAGCACCGCGTCCATATCCGGGCCGTTCGGCTCGACGGTGCCGTGGTTCGGCACATACCGTTCGTCCAACACATCCTCATCTATATGAAGGTAGATGACATCGCACTTGGCGGCGAGTGCGTCAATCGCTTCCTGCATCGGCGCGCCGGGGCGACCCGGCTCGATGGCGGCGATCGTCACATCCGTTGCCTCGATCAGCGTGCGCTCCTTCGGGTCGAGATTGCGAACATCCACCATGACGATCCGGTCGGTGGGAATCGGCGCGTCCAGCCCGGTGATCGCACGCCAGTGCGGGAACGCCAACCCCGCCGAGACCGCGACGGGCATGCCGCCGATCATGCCGGAGAGGGTCGTTTTCGGGGTGTTGAAGTCGCCGTGCGCGTCGAACCAGACGAGGCCGATCTTTGCGGTCGCCCCATATCGCTTCTCGAAGCCGGCAAGTACACCAACAAGCGCGTTGCAGTTACTGCCCGTGACGAGCACGTTGCCCTCTTCCCGCAGCGCTGTCGCCACCTCCGCCGCGATATTCGCGCCGAGATGCGCGATCTTCGTCACGGTCTCCTCAGTCTGGACGGAGGGTGATGAGACAGCGACCGGGCCGGTCAGATCAATGCCCGCGCCGCGCAACCGCTCATAGAGCCCTTCCCGCACGTAGGCGGCGGGCGCCTCGTCATACCCTGACGGTTTGTCGTATGGCGGCACCGTAATCGCACGCAGTTTCACTCTCTTCTTCCTTCCCAAGAACCGGTAGCCCGCGCTACCACGATTCGAAAAGTCCCAACGTCTCCCACGCCGCGCGATGTGCTGCGACCAGTGTCGCACGGAGCGTGTTGGTAAGGATACCGTGTTCCGTGAGCACGGTGATACGGTCGGCGGGCGTCCGGTCAAAGGCGGGGTTGCGGACGGTAATGCCGGGCGGCGGATCGGCCCACACCTCGCCCGGATCATTCTCCTCTTCCATATCCGCCGGTCGGTCATACGGCGCGATCTTGATTGTATGCGTCAGGGAGTAGGCCGGCGTGCCGTATTCCCGCGCGAGCAGGGCAAGGGTCGCTGTGCCCATGTGATTATAGACCGAGCCGTCCGGTGCGACGGTATCCGCGCCGACGAGCACGGCGTCTACTTCCCTCACCCAGCGGCCCACCTGCGCCTCGGTGATGACCGTGACAGGAATGCCCGCCGCCGCAAGGAGACGGGCGAGGGCTTTGCCGTCATCAACCGGGCGTCCTTCGGGGATAATGACCGTGCGGAGACGGTCTTTCGCGGCGAGGAGTGCGTTGCGTGTTGAGGAGGAATGGCTATAGGTGAGGATGTCTCTAGGGATATGTAGCGCCGCGATTGCCGTCAAGCGCTCACCATCCGCAACCCATTGCTGCCGGAGGGTTGTTGCACGCGCCCCTAACGCGCCCCTCGCCGCATGATCGTCGGCGATGGGTGCAAGCGTCAGCGCGACGGCGTTGCCGATCGCTGCCATGCTCGGTCGGGCCGTGATGAGCGCATGGGCGACCTGGCGCACATCACGCTCTGGGTGCGCGACCAGCAGATCTACCGCAGACGCGACGGCCTGCAAGGCCAGTTCCATCGCACCATGCACACGATCCGTGCGCAATGTCCGGACTGCGGCGCTTACTGCGTCGTCTATCATTCCTAGCTACTCACCTTCTTTTGTCATCATTACTCCCTATCTAAAGGGATATGTCGTATGACGACAAGTCCGTCGAGTGTCTGATCAAGTGCGCCGAGCACTGGTTGGCAAGCGGTGAGTGCGGCGACCCAATACGCGACCGCGCCGATGAGGTCGTGTATTTCTGCCATCACCTTCCCTCGGTCGCGGCCTTCGTACGTTACGCCAATCGCCCCTACACATACCCAGCGTTTTGATGAGATTCCTTGCCCCTCCGCCTGACGGCGCCCGGCGAGGCGCCGATGATGCGCTTGAACGCGCGGCTGAACGCGGCTTCGGATTGGTAGCCGAGGCGGCTCGCGAGCTCGCCAACGGTGGCGCCGTCCTCCGCGAGCCAGTTAAGCGCGACCTGCATTCGCCAGCGGGTGACGTAGTGCATGGCAGGCTCGCCGACGAGTGCGGTGAAGCGGGCCGCGAAGGCCGAGCGCGACATTGCGAGCCCCTCCGCGAGCGACGCCACGGTCCAGGCCCGCGCGGGATCTCGATGGATGAGCGAGAGCGCGTGCCCGACCTGCCGGTCCTGGAGCGCACCGAGCCATCCGGTCTGCGCGGTGGCGTCGGTCTCGATCCACGAGCGGATGGCTTGGATGATCAGGATGTCGGCCAAGCGTGTGATGACGGTTTCGCCGCCGGGCAGCAGCTCTCTGGCCTCGGCCGCCATGAGCCTGAGCGTGCTCTGCATCCAGTCTGTCTGGGGCGAGCAAGACGCCTCGATGTGCATGATCTGCGGCAGGAGTTTGACGAGATTGTGCGCGGCTGGGTGATCGAAGCTGACGCCGCCGCAGACCAGGTTCGTCGCCTCTCCCCCCTCGCCGTGGCGGAGAATCTCGTACCTGCCACTTACGTGCTCACGGTGGAGCGCATGGATTGTCGGCGCATGCACACCGGGGTCGCTGCGGAGACGATGGCCCTCGCCATGAGGAACGAGCGCGAGGTCGCCCGGCTGGAGCCAGCGGGCCTCGGCTCCTTCGACCTCGAGCCAGCACTGACCGGCGGTCACGACGTGGAACCACAGGCAGCCATGCATCGGCGGCAGCGCGAGGCCCCACGGCGCCGTGAGCTCCGAGCGGCAGTAGAAGGCGCCGCTCATCCGCAGGAAATGCAGCGCCTCGCCGAGCGGATCCTCAGTGGGCCAGGGGTCGTTGCTATTCATGGGGATCAGTATACGTTATCAAGAGGGGCGCAACCCCATCTTCTGGACGAACGAGCATGAACGAGCGACTGATAATCATTTACAGTTCTGTGGCGACACTCAATACTGGCTGTATCGAGACTCGATCATGCAAACAAGCGATGGAGGAATACCATGATCACGATGATAGGAGCGCCCGGCCACACCGGGAACGAGATCACCAGGCTGTTGCTGAACACCGGGGAGGGCGGCTTCGCGGCGGATCTGGCCCGTGCCTACGCGGTGCTGGGATCCCAATAACCCCCTCCCGTGGCTACCGGCGCACGTTTGTCTACGGGTTTATCACTCTCAGATCGGAGTCTTTCGATGATTGATCGCGTGCTCTTTCCCTTGACGCTGGTCTCGGCGCTCGGTTGCGGACTGGCGGCCGGTGTCTTCTTCGCATTCTCGGTCTTCGTGATGCATGCCCTGAATCGCTTGCCACCTGCTCAGGGCATCGCCGCCATGCAAGCGATCAATGTCGCGGCGATTACGCCATTGTTCATGCTGGCGCTTTTCGGCACCGCCGCCACGTGTGTCGTCCTGGCCGTCTCGTCGCTCTTGCGGTGGCACGAACCCGCGGCTGTGTACCTGTTGGTCGGCAGCGTGCTCTATCTCGTCGGCGCAATTCTGGTGACGATCGCGTTCAATGTGCCGCGAAACGATGCGCTGGCAGCGGTCGCGCCAGACAGCGCCGACGGCGCGCGTCTCTGGACCGGCTATGTCGCCGGTTGGACGGCCTGGAACCATGTGCGCACGGTTGCGGCGCTTGCCGCAACCGCTTCGTTCATCATCGCGCTCTGGCACCGATCGCGGTGAATGCGACCCACAGGTCAGCGCTCGCGATCACCCTCAATCTCGCCGCTGCTGGCGTCGTGGCCTTCGCGTACACTATTTTCCCTTTCGCCAATCGCCCTCTATCATGGTGATGGACCTACCCCCCCGGCCCCCTTCCCCGGTGGGGAAGGGGGAGTGAAGGAGAATCAGCCAAATGTCCCCTCCTATTCTTGATGCGCATGCGCGGCAGTATCTCGCGGCACACCGCGTTGCGCGCCTGACGACAGTGGATGCCGCCGCGCTCCCGGCAATTGTGCCGATCTGCTATGCGACGGATGGCGAGGTCATCTACAGCGCGCTTGATGCGAAGCCGAAGCGGGTTGCGCCTACCGCCCTCCGCCGGGTCCGCAATATCGTCACGAACCCGGTAGTCGCGCTGGTTGTGGACGATTACGCTGAGGAGTGGGCGGATTTGTCGCACCTGATCGTTCACGGCATGGCGTCGCTCGTTGCGCCCGGCGCCGCCGAACACGAGATCGCCATCGCGCTGCTCCGCGACAAGTACCCACAGTACGCGGCAATGGCCATCGAAGAACAGCCAGTGATCGCCATCCGCCCCACGTCGGCGCGCTTCTGGGCGGCGTCGCCGGAGGCCGGGGAGATGGGCGTGGAACCGGCGCGGTATCTCGACTATGACGCGCTCGTGCGGGGGCGGCGCTCGGTTCGCGCCTTCCGGCCCGACCCCGTCCCGCGTGCCCTGATCGAGCGTGTCCTCGATGCGGCCCGCTGGGCGCCCTCACCGCACGGTCGGATGCCGTGGCGCTTCGCCGTCATCACCCAACTGGCAGTCAAGGCACGGCTCGCCGACGCGATGGGCGATATCTGGCAGGCAACGCTGGCGATGGATAACGAGCCGCCGACGGTCGTCGCGCAGCGGCTGGCGAACTCTCATGCGCGTATCCGTGAGGCGCCTGTGCTCATCTTGCTCTGCCTCTACACGGCGGACCTCGACCACTACCCCGACCCTGACCGGCAGGCGGCGGAGACGACGATGGCGATCCAGAGCCTCGGGGCGGCGGCGCAGACTCTGCTGCTGACTGCCTACCGCCTCGGCCTCGACGGCGGCTGGATGTGCGCGCCACTCTTCTGCCCCGATACCGTCCGGGATGCCCTTGCCCTCCCATCCGCCCTCGTCCCACACGCCCTCCTGCCTCTCGGCTACGCCGCCAAAGATCCGAAGCGGCGCCCGCGCCTGCCGCTCGATGACCTCGTCGTGCGGTGGGAATGAAGACAAAGCACAGCAATCGGAGAAAGCAAGAACGAACGTTTTGGCGAGGGCAAGGCGACCGTATTCCGGAACGACTCGCACGTTAGCCAACAGATGCATTGACAATCTTCGATGTATACGATACCGTGTACGTGATGAAGGAGCGCTCCATGGCAACGATGACGCGTGACAGAACACAACCCGTCATTACGAACGGCTGCTGCGGTCCAATCGCCGCGCCGAATCTCACCGAACCGCAGGCAGAGGAGTACGCCGATTGGTTCAAGGCGCTCTCCGACCCGACACGCGTCCGCATTCTCAACCTCCTCGCCCGCAACGACGAGCCAATCTGCGTCTGCGATATCGTGGATCAGTTCCCGCTCGGGCAGCCGACGATCTCCCACCACCTGAAAATCCTGCGCGACACCTGCTTCGTGCATGCCGAGCGGCGCGGTACCTTCATGTACTACTCCATCAATCGCGCGTGTGTGAGCGAATTCCCGCTGGCCGCACGCCGCATCATGGACGCTTCGTAGCCGAAAGGAGGATTACTCGCGGATTCTTGCGCTCTTATTCATCGAACATCGTCAATCTTCGATAACAGGGAGGTTCCCATGGGCGCCACACAGACGAATGAGCAGATTCTCGACGCGGTGCGCGAGCGATACGCGAACGCCGCGAAGCGCGCCGCCACGAACGCACCGTGTTGCGAACCGGGTTGTTGCGCGCCCGCGACCGAGGCAATCGTCCTGCTGCCGGTTGCGGCCGCCTGCTGCGGCCCGACGTGCCGCGAGACGGAAAATGTGGCGACCGCGACGGAAGCCTTCGGCGCGACGCTCTATCCGAGCGCCGATCTCGCCGCCCTGCCCGCGGAGGCAGTCGCCGCCTCGCTCGGCTGCGGCAATCCGACCGCACTCGCCGCACTCGCGCCTGGTGAGACGGTGCTCGATCTCGGCTCCGGCGGCGGGATAGATGTCCTCCTCTCGGCACAACGGGTCGGGCCGACGGGCATGGCATACGGCCTCGACATGACGGACGAGATGCTCGCCCTTGCCCGCGAGAACCAGCGCAAGGCGGGCGTCGCGAATGCCGCATTCCTCAAGGGGCAGATCGAGGCGATTCCTCTGCCGGAGAATGCCGTGGACGTCATTATCTCCAACTGCGTCGTCAATCTCAGCACAGACAAAGATGCCGTGCTCCGCGAGGCATTCCGCGTCCTCCGGCCCGGCGGGCGGGTCGCAATCAGCGATGTCGTGATCCGCGACGCCGATCCCGGCGAGGCGGCGATTCCTGACGCGGTGCGGCGGGACACCGAGTTATGGACCGGCTGCATCGCCGGTGCGCTTGAAGCGTGGGAGTACCGCGACAAACTGATCGCCGCCGGCTTCGGGGGGGTCGAGATTCAGGAAGTCCACCGCTACAACGCGGACGACATCTGCGGCTCCGAGTGCTGCGGCGCTTCCGCCGACGCCGCGCCGCAGGTGACGGACGCGGTTGCGAGCCGCTTCATCAGCGCCTTCGTCCGCGCCGTCAAGCCGGATCATGCATCAGCATGAAGAGCAGACCCGGAAATCGGGCATTTCGCCTATTGGCGGGCCGCCGCGTGGAGCGTATGCTGGCAACAGATCGCCGGGCAATTGATTGGCGAACGCGCTCGCAACGGAGATTCCGCCGGTCATGAGCGTGAAGCAGCGACGAAACTCAGGCCGACGCGCGCAGGAGGTGATCATGGCGGGAGACGTAACGGTGCGCCGGGCGACGCCGGACGACGCGGCGGCGATTGCCGAGATTTACAATCAGGGTATCCGCACGCGGATCGCCACGTTCGAGACCGAGGAACGCACCCCCCAGGAGCGCCGCGGCTGGCTCGCCGCCCACGATGAGCATCATCCGGTCGTTGTGGCGACGGTCACGGAGGATGGCGCGGAGAGGGTCGTCGGCTGGGCCGCGACGGATGGCTACCGGACGCGCGCCTGCTACGCCGGGGTCGCGGAGTTCTCTGTCTACATCCACGAAGCGTATCGCGGACAGGGTGTCGGCGTCGTGCTCCTCCACGGGCTGATTGAGGCGGCGGAGCGCGCCGGGTTGTGGAAACTGCTCTCCCGCGTCTTCCCGGAGAATCATGCCAGCCGTGCCCTCTGCGCCAAAGCCGGCTTCCGCGAGGTCGGCGTCTACCACAATCACGGCAAACTCGATGGCGTCTGGAAGGATACCGTCATCGTCGAGCGCCTCATCCCGGCGAATCTGACATGAAACCGGAAACCAAATGAACCGCGGAGACGCGGAAGCGGTTTTCCCGGTTTCGTCTACGAGGAGCGCCGATGCGACTGCGGGATAGACTCTATTACGGCTGGGTGATGCTGCTCGCGCTCGCCTGCACGCAGGTGGTCTCGTGGGGCATTCTCTATTACGGCTTTTCGGTCTTCCTCAAGCCGGTGGGGGACGATCTCGGCTGGTCGCGCGCGGCGATGACCGGGGCGTTCTCGCTCGCCCTCGCCTGCTCCGGGGTAGCGGGGCTCTTCGTTGGCCGGTGGGTGGACCGGCACGGCCCCCGGCTGCTGATGACTGGCGGGTCGTGCGCGGCGGCGCTGCTGCTGCTCGCGCTCTCGGCCGTACATACACTCAGGTTGTTCTACCTGATCTGGGCGGCGCTCGGCGTGACAATGGCGGCGATCTTCTACGAGCCTGCCTTCGCGGCGATCGCGACATGGTTTTCGCACTACCGGGCACGCGCCCTGACCATTATTACCTTTGTGGGCGGCTTTGCCAGCGTGATCTTCATTCCGCTCATTTCCTGGCTGATCCGCACGCAGGGCTGGCGGGCGGCACTCGTCACGCTGGCGGTCATCCTCGCCCTCACGACGATCCCATTGCACGCGCTCATCCTCCGTCGTCACCCGCGGGACCTCGGCCTGCTGCCCGATGGCGGGCCAATCAGCAGTCGGCAGGCAGCAGGCAGCGGGCAGCAGGCCGAGGTAGGGGCGATTCACGAATCGCCCTCCCTCAGCACTCCGCACACGCAGCCAAGTGTCCGCGCGCGTGACGCCTTCCGCAGCGCGTCGTTCCGCTGGCTGACGGGGGCGTTCTGCCTCGCCTTTCTCGCCAATGTCGCCGTGACGGTGCATCTCATCCCCTATCTGACGGACCACGGCTTCAGCACCGGGTTCGCGGCGACGGCGGCGGGGCTGATCGGCATTCTCGCGCTACCGGGGCGGCTGATCTTCACGCCGCTCGGCGGACACATCCCGCGCCGGTATGTCGCGGCGGGTATTTTTCTTTTCCAGACGCTCGGCTTGGTTGTGCTCGTTACCACGACATCAACCGCCGGGGTAATCACGTTCGTTATCCTCTTCGGCATCGGTTTCGGGGCGATCACCCCGGCCCGCGCCGCGCTCGTCGCGGAGATGTATGGGCCACGGGAGTACGGCACGATCAGCGGCGTGCTCGCCCTCTTCGTCACCGGCGCGCGGGCGGCGGCGCCGGTCAGCGCGGGCATCCTGTACACGCTTTTCGGCCGGTACGATCCGGTCTTCTGGATTCTGATCGTTATTTCAATCCTTGGCATGGGCGCGATTCTGCTCATCGAACGCGACCTCCCGGAGCCTGTCGTCGCGGATGGCATGATGGCGCAGGTGTAATAAAGAGTGAGAATGAATGAACCTAGCCAAGACATACCCGGCGCCCGTTTGCAGTAAGCATGGCAAATAGAG
>CALBSO010000017.1 GCA_937968015.1 uncultured Thermomicrobia bacterium | reverse complement strand
CGCGCCGACGATCCACTCGCCGTGAAGACCGTCGCCATGTTGCCGAAACTCGATTGATTTGCCTGCGCAATCGCCTCATCGAGGGTCGTTGCGTGAGAGACGGAGAGCACCGGGCCGAAGATTTCGTCGCGGCCCGCTGCCATTTCCGCCGAGACATTGTCGAGGATTGTCGGGCCGAGGAAGTAGCCGGGGCGGTCGAGGTAGTCCCGTCCGTCCAGGAGGACGGTCGCGCCCTCCTGCTCCCCGCGCTCGACATAGCCGATGACCTTCGCGCGGTGTTCGTCCCGGATCAGCGGCCCGATCAGCACGCCCGGTTGGTCGCCGGGGCCGACGGTCAGTTTGCGCGCCTCCGCCTGCAATGCCTCCAGCAGCGGCCCCTGCGCCTTGCCGACCGCGACGGCGACGCTCCCCGCCAGGCAGCGCTCGCCCGCGTTGCCGAAGGCGGAGTTCAGCACGGCGGGAATCGCCAGATCGAGGTCGGCATCCGGCAAGACGACGATGTGATTCTTCGCGCCGCCCGCCGCCTGCACGCGCTTGCCGTGCCGCGCCGCCTCGCTATGGACATAGTTCGCCACCGCCGACGAGCCGACGAACGAGACCGCCGCGACGCCGGGGTGGGAGATCAGCGCGTCCACCGCCCCCTTCGCCCCATGGACGATGTTCAGCACGCCTTCCGGGAAACCTGCCTCCAAGAAGAGTTCCGCCAGCCGCACTGCGCCGAGCGGCGTCCGCTCCGACGGCTTGAGGATGAACGTATTGCCCGCGACGACGGCGAGCGGGAACATCCATAAGGGGATCATTACCGGGAAGTTGAAGGGCGGGATGCCCGCAACGACGCCAAGCGGGTAGCGGTAGTAGTCCTGATCCACGCTGCTGCTCACCTGCCGGAGCGTCCGCCCCTGCAACAAGGTCGGCGCGCCGCACGCGAAGTCCACAACCTCGATGCCGCGCCGCGTCTCGCCCTTCGCCTCGTCGAGCGTCTTGCCGTGGTGCCGCGTGACAATCGCCGCCAGTTCGTCAATGTGTTCTTCGAGGAGCGCTTTGTAGCGGAACATCAGTTGCACGCGGTCCATCACCGGCGTCTGGGACCACGACTGATACGCCCGCATCGCCGTCTGCACCGCCCCGTCCACCTCTGGAGCGCCGGAGAGCGGCACGCGCTCGATCTCGTCGCCCGTCGCCGGGTTGAAGACCGGCAACGTCTCGCCGTTCGCCTCCGCCCATGTACCGCCAATCAGATTCTGGATCATGGTCTGTCCCCTTCCGTGTCGCTTCCTATCGCCGGATCAGAATGGTATTCGGGGAGGTGCCGCCCCGCCTTGATGTGATTGAATCCCGGCGTTTCGCGAATGAGGACGTAGATGTACTCCAGCGGCGCATCAATCGTCTCATGGACGACGCGGGTAATCTCGCGCGCCAGCGCTCGCTTCTGCTCCTCGGTACGCCCTTCGCGGATGTCGCACTGGATAATGGGCATCGGTTCCTCCTCACGCTCCATGACGAAACGATCGCGGGCAGCGCGGGTAGTCATCCAAGAGGGTTTGGCAGGCTTCAGCCCGCGCTCCGCGCTACCATGCTACTCCTCATGGCAACACGCGCCGTGCATCGCCATCTCCGGCGGGACATCGAGTGCCGGGTTCCGGTCGAAGAAGCCGAGCGGCTTGAGCATGAAGCCGATCGTCGAGACGGGCATCACCGGCCAGTCTTCCGGGCGCGGAATGTGGTGATGGCCCATCGTATACCAGACGACGAGATCGGTATTCTCAATCGAGCGATCCGCCGCTGTATAGGCAGGCAAACCCGCGCCACCCGCATGCTGGTTCGGGTAGTCGCCCGCCGCGTACTGCTCCGCCGGGTCATACGGCGTCACCCAGAGATGGTTGCCCATGAAGCCCGCGCGTCGGCGGACGGACGAATCCGCATCCACGAAGGAGCGGGTATTCTCTCCCGGCGCCAGTTTGTACGCGACGGGTTGCCCGAGACCGTTCCGCACCGATGGGTTGACGATCTTCCAGTAACGCGCATTGAGCGGGTCAACGGACTGTTGCGCCTCCTGCTCCGTCTTCAGCAACGTAGATTCCGCGAAGAAGGCGTTGCCGTGGGGGTTCTCCGGCCCGGGCGGTTCGGCGACGGTGTGGACCTCGTAGACGGAGTTCTGCGGGCCGTCCACCATTATATCGAGGCGCACATTGAAGAAGTGCTGATGGTTCGGCGCGTAGAGTTGCGGCGCGACCAGCGTGCCGTATTTGCGCGTCTCGCCCGGCGGCAGCGCGCCCGTGTTGATAACGCCGGTCAGTTTTACTTCGTACCCGATCGCGCCGTCTTGATAAAAATACCAGTAGAAGCCGTACTCGTAGTTGCCGACCGTCGCGATGAAGGAGACGACGAGGCGGCGCGAGCGACGCACCTCCGTCTGGTTCGTGCGCCAGTCGTAGTGCTTCCAGAGGATGCCCGTGTCTTCCTCATGCATGCAGACGGCATGCTGATAGCGGACAACCTCGCCCCGGCTGTTGTTGAGGAAGACGTCGAAGTAGCGAATCTCACCGAGGCAGTCGCAGCCGAGTTCGAGCGCGTTCGCCATCAGGCCAATGCCGTACTCGCCGACATCGAAAGCGTTCTTACGGTTGTGGCTCGGGCTTGGATCGCCGTACGGCACGACCATCTCCGAGAGTGCGGCGCGATAGATGACGGGCCGGACGCGCCCGCCATCGTCATAGCCTATCGTGTGCAGCACCAACCCCTCGCGCGGCGTGAAGCCGATGCGGAAGTGCCACTTCTGCCACGTCACCGCGTGGCCGTCCACCGAGAAACTCGTCCCTTCCGGCTGCGTAATCGCGATCGGTTTGCGGTCGGTCCGCATCGCCGGGATAAACTCGGCGGCATAATTCCCCGGCTCCGGCGGTAGCGGCACGACGCCGGAATCCTCGATGCGGACGATCCGCATCGCACCTAAGTCCACGAGCGCGACCAATCCCTCGACCGGGCGGGCGTAGCCGTTGTCGTGCGGCTCGGATCGGACGAACATCAGGGCGCGGGTGAGGCGCATGCCCTGATCGCTGGCGTCGCCGTAGTTGCCCGCCGACCATGGCTCGACCATCACGAGGTCCATATCCGTGACGCCGCGCCGCGCGAGCGCATCCCGGAACGCCGGGTCCGCCTTACATGCCGCCTCGCACTCGACGAACTCGTCGTACATGATCTGTGGCTGCACGCCGGGGATGTGCTCCCAACGGATGATGTCGCCGTTGGTGATCGAAACGACCACCTCATAGACCGCGTTCGCGTCGTTATCAAGAAGGATAACGAACGCCTCCCGCGCGACGGCGTCGCCCAACTGGAAATGCAGCACCGTCTCTTTTGGCGGTTCATGCAGCGTGATCGAGGCGAACCGTGTCCGCGCGCTCAGCATGCCACTGCCGCGCACGAGTGCGACCGCCGCCGCGATCTCCTCCGCCGTCAGCGGCTCCAGCGGATGCGGGATCGCATCGGCACGCACTGTGGTTTCCGGTATACCGAGTTGGACGGTCATGGGTTGCGCCTCCTCCTCTTCGTAGCGTAGGCTTCAGCCCGCGCGAGCGTCAATTTCATCTCCGCCCCTTCCGTTTGCCACCGGTGGAACGGTGATGCATTCTATCACTGGCGGGGGAACCTCACCCCCGGCCCCCTCTCCTTTGCTTCCAGACAAAAGAGAGGGAGAGCAAGAGAGGAAAGGCACAATGTGTGATGGAAGCTGCGACAATCCTGGCAAGTCACCTCTCTCCATCGCCGGGCAGAACTGAGAGACGGCGTGATCTGTGGGCGATGGTGAGGAGCGGGGAGTGAGGAAATGACCATGCACGGGCAACGGCTGGTAGCGTTTCGACCGTACACATTGGAACTGGAAGATTTCGAGTTGCCCGACGCGCCACCGGGCCATCTGCTGGCGGAGACGACCTGCACGCTGATCAGCACGGGAACGGAACTGGCGAACTA
Organism: uncultured Thermomicrobia bacterium; assembly: GCA_937968015.1. Lineage (GTDB taxonomy): Bacteria > Chloroflexota > Chloroflexia > Thermomicrobiales > JALYUS01 > JALYUS01. The sequence goes on along the minus strand of CALBSO010000017.1, from coordinate 5,540 downwards.
TACCGGCATCACCGTGGACCGCGCGGCGATGGGCGACGACTGGCGCGCCAAGCCATACCGGCCCGGTTACTCGTATGTCGGCGTCGTGCGCGCGGTTGGGAGCGGCGTGGAGGGCGTGAAGGTCGGCGATCGTATCTGCGGTCACGGGCCACATGCGTCGCTCGCGCTGCTTGAACCGCGCAATATCGCCGTCGTGCCGGAGAGCGTCACCGACGTGCAGGCGGCGTTCGTCACGCTGCTGATTATCACGATGAACGCCGTCCGCCTCGCGAAGATCGAATTGGGCGATCGCGTCGCGGCGGTTGGCCTGGGACTGATTGGCAACCTGGCGTTGCAGCAGGCCCGCCTCTGCGGCGGCATGCCGGTCGTCGGGACGGACCTGCTCGCCGCCCGCCGCGCCTATGCCGAACAGGTTGGCCTCGTAGCGCTCGACCCGACCTCGGCAGGTTTCGCGGCGCGGATCGGCGCGCTGGCAGGCGACGGGCGGTTCGATGTTCTTTTCGAGGCGACGGGTAGCCCTAGTGGGTTGAAACCGGCGTTGCAGTTGGCGGCGACGCATGCCCGCGTCGTCGCGCTCGGCAGCACGCGTGGCATTGTCGAGCAGTTCGACCTCTACGGCGATGTGCATGTGCCGGGCGTGACGGTCATCGGCGCGCATATCATGACGCATCCCGCCGAGGCGAACTTCGCGAACCGCTGGACGATGCAGGCGAATCGCGCCATCGCCTTGCGCCTGCTCGCTGACCACCGCGTGGACGTGGACGCGCTTATCAGCCACCGCGAGCCGGCCGAGCGCGCCCCGGACCTCTTCGCACTGCTCGCGGAGCGCCGCTCAGAGGCGATGGGCTGCATTCTGGATTGGCAGTCGTGACCGCGCGGGCGAACGCTTGACGCTCAGAGAAGCGATCAGATCTGCGCCTCAATGTCTCGTAAGTCGCTGAGCGCGCCTTGTGCGGTCGCGAGAGGAGGAAGTCGAAGTCGTAGCCGAGGGGCCTGGTTGACGTGCTCAATGAAGAGGCGGCCGTAGCCACTGCGGATAGTCGTCGCGGTCATCAGCGCAGTACGGCAGTCAGGCGGTCGGCGCTGAAGGCACCGGGCACGATGATCATCAGATCGCGAGTGGCAACTCGGATGCTTCACCCCGCGCCTCGTTCACGACATGGACGGTGGGGTCGGTCTCGATGCCGAGCTGCTCGTTCGCGTTGAGCAGTTCAATGCCATACAGCGTGCCATCTGGGGCGAGATCAACATTCACCTGATCGCTCACATGGATCGTCTCGACCTGCACGGTCTTTTCCTGAAACGCGAGGTAGGCGATGTTGTAGCGTGGATCGTACGTGAGTTTCATCCCGACCTCTCTTCAAAAGAATTTGACAATCACCGTAATCACGAGCCAGCCGTCTTCCTCGACCGCAAACGCCTCGATTTGCCTCGTCGCATAGTACCTGCCGCGCCATTCACGGTCAAAGGCGAAGTTCCGCCTGAATCCCGTGCGGCCGAATTTAGCGGGAAATGTTTCGCCTCCACGAACGGTGGCGACCACTTCCGCCTCAGTCGTGCCACGCTCATCCAAGCGGCCTGTTGCGTGCGGATGCAAACGAACATCGGTCATCCGGCGCTCTCCACATTCGCGATACTCGTTACCGAACGACGGCAGTCAGACGGTCGGCGCTGAAGACGCCGGGGTGGGTGCCGTACAGCATCAACTCGGCGGTGCGCTCGGCAGTGGCGGGGCCGATGCCCATGCCGCCGCCGGTGAAGCCGACCGCGAAGTAGACATTCGGCAGATCCGGCAGCCGTCCGATCAGGGGCATCTCGTCCGCCGTGAAGCCCATGATGCCGCTCCATCGGTGCTCGATCGGCAGGCCGTTCAGTTCCGGGAAATGCTTGTACAGGAAGGATTCGAGACCTGCCTGCAAGTGCGGTGTCGTCTCGGAGTCGTTGTAGCCGACTTCCTCCTCGACGTGCCGGTTGCGCCAGCCGCCGATGAGGAAGCGGCCGTCCGGCAGTTGCCGGAAGTACTCGTACCCCCACTCGCAGCCCATCGTCATCTCCATGAAACGCGTCGTCGGGGCGGTGGCGAGCATCTGGCCGCGCGTCGGGAAGACCTTGTCCGCGAAGTAGGGGTGCAGGGTGCGCGAGTAGGCGTTCGTGCAGAGGCAAACCAGCGGCGCGCGGACCGTCGCCCGCTGGCCGTGGACCGTGACGATGCCACCCGCCTGCTCGATCTTGCGGACGGCGCAGTTCGGGATCACCGTCGCGCCGCTGTGCGCCATCACCTCGGTCGTCAGCCAGTACGATTGCGTGGCGATGTCGCCCGCCTGCCCGATCGCGCCGAAGAAACCGCGTCCGGTCGGGTCCTTGTCGTACCATTCAACGTCGTACCCATCCGCGATGAGGGCGTGCGCCGAGGCTTCCAGTTCCTTCGCCTCTTGTTCGTTCCAGGCGAGCGTGAGGCTGCCCGGCTGCTCGTACCAGACGCCGTACGCGTCGAGGAAGCCCTTGACGATTTCCCGGTTACGGAAGCCGAGATCGCGCGCCTCCCGGACCACCGCCCGCCCAAACTTCTCAACCGCCGTGTGGTATCCGGCCTTCCCGTGCGCCGAGACATGCCCCGCATTCCGGCCGGAGGCGCCGAGCGCGACATCTCGCGCCTCCAGCACAATGACCGATTTCCCCGCCTGCCCGAGGTAATGCGCCAGTGTGCTGCCGACGATCCCCGCGCCGATGATGCAGACATCCGCCTCCTCGCGGCGGTGCGACAGCGCGGGCCAGATGGACGTGTCCTGCCAGATCGAAACCGTGCTCATGTTGCCTCACCCCCCGACCCCCTCTCCATTGCTTGTCAGTGATGGAGAGGGGGAGAATATGCGGATGCCAGGCGGTCAGTGTACATCCGCGGTTTCGGACGCGTCGAGCATCTGCGACAATGGGAGACGAAGGAACGAGTAGCGACGAAGGAGCGTATCGTGGCACGTTTACGCGTTGGGGTGATTGGCTGCGGGACGGTGGCGCAGATTATGTGGCTGCCGAACTTGCGCGAGCTGGACGACCATTTTGTGGTGACGGCGATCAGTGACCTCTCGCCAGGCCTCATGCAATCTGTCGGTGATTACTTCGGCATCGCGGGCCGCTATCTGGATTACCGCGATCTCGTCGCGCAGGACCTCGATGTGGTGATCGTGCTGACCGCGGGGTCGCACGCGCCCGCCGCGATTGCCGCGATGGAGGCCGGCAAGCATGTGATCGTCGAGAAGCCGATGTGCTTCACGCTGCGCGAGGCGGACGCAATGATCGCGACGGCGGCGCGCACCGGCAAGCAGATGATGGTCTCCTACATGAAACGGTACGACCCCGGCTACCGCTACGGCCGGGCGGCGGTGCAGGCAATGGACGACCTGCGCTACGTGCAGATCAACGTCCTCCACCCCGACCCCGATCTGTACTACGCACACCACCGGATCAAGCGGTTCCGCGACGTGCCAGCGGAAACGCTCGCCGCGTTGCAGGCGGAGGATGACCGGCTGACTGTTGAGGCAATCGGCGACGTGACCCCGCTCCTGCGCCAACTCTATCGCGATGTCGTCCTCGGTAGCCTGTGCCACGACACGAACGCGCTGCGCGGCATCCTCGGCACGCCGAAGCAGGCGCTCCTGACGACGATCTGGCCAGACGAGACGATCCATCCGACGATCACGACCGTGCTGGCGTATGACAATGGCCCGCGCGTCGTGCTGACGTGGTCGTATCTCTCGGCATTACGCGATTACTTCGAGGAACTGGCGTTCATCGGTGCATCCGGGCGCGTGCGTATTCAGTTTCCCTCGCCGTGGCTCAAGCACTTCCCGACGCCGGTCGAGGTGCAGGGGATGGAGAATGGCGCGGAGTGGCGAAAGCGGGTCAACGTCTCCTACGCCGAGGCATTCAAGGAGGAGGCGCTCCACTTCCACCACTGCGTGACGACCGGCGAGCAGCCACTGACTGATGGCCGCGATGGCCGCGCGGATATTGCCCTCCTGCAACAGATTGTCGGCGCCGCGCACCCGCCCGGCCTCGGCGGTGAAGCGCACCGTTTCCTCGCCCCCCGCGGTGATGCATAATAGGGGTACGGTAGGAAGCAACGTGACGGTCAGTCTCCACGCCCTTTGCACGCCGCTCGATGCGAAGCCGACGCTCGCCCACGCCGCCGCGCTCGCGGTGACGCTCCGATGAGGGAGATTCACACATCGCCCATCCAAGCAGGCGATGCTGGATGGGGCGCATTGCGAAATGAGACAGTCTCTGCGAAACTTCCCAGCGAAGTGTGCGAGCAGAGGAGCGTACTATATGCTCACGAGTTATCTTGATGCCGCGATGCGACGCGCTCAGTACAAAATGTACGACGACGGGAGTTTCTTCGCCACGATCCCCGGCTTTCAAGGTGTCTGGGCACATGCCACGACGGTTGAGGGGTGCCGGGAAGAACTGCGCGAGGTGTTGGAAGACTGGCTGTTCCTGAGCATCGCGGATCACGATCCATTGCCCGTCGTGGATGGTATTGACCTAAACGCCAAAATAGTCGCGTAATGCCGCCACGACTGACGCCCGTGAGCCGTCGAGACCTCATCCGGCGTTTGGGCATCCTCGGCTTCATCGGGCCACGCGCCGGGAGCAAACATGAATTCATGCAGCGCGACAGGCTCAAAATTCGCCTTCCCAACCCCCATAGCGGGGACATTGATCCAACTCTTCTCCGTGACATTCTGAAGGAAGCCGATATTTCCCGCGAGCAATGGGACCAGACACGCTGACGCTGTTCGAGAAGCTGTTTGGAAGGGGCACTCGTGCATCGCTCTACCGCAAAGCGTCGCGCGCTGATCGTGCTGGCGAAAGCGCCCGCCGCCGGGGTGACAAAAACGCGCCTCTGCCCACATCTCACGCCGGAGGAGGCCGCCGAATTCGCGGCAGCCGCGCTCGTGGATACGCTCGCGGTCGCGCGGAGCGTCCCCAGCTGCACACTCCGGCTCGCGCACCCGCCGGGCGCGGAGGAGCCGCTCGCCACACTGCTCGGTGGCGATCTGCCGCCCGCGTTTGCCGTGCCGCCCGGCGACGTGGGGATGGCGATGTGCCACGCGATTGCGTGCGCGCTGGACCACCGCGCTACCCACGTCGCGTTGATCGGCAGCGATCTCCCCTCCCTGCCGCCCGCGCACATCGCGCAAGCCTTCGCGCGGTTGGACGACGGGGCCGATGTCGTGCTCGGCCCGGCAGAGGATGGCGGCTATTACCTGATCGCCGCGACCGCGCCGCACCCCGCGCTCTTCTCCGGTATCGCGTGGAGTACGCCTGCCGTCTTCGCGCAGACCGTCGCGAAGGTCGCGGCATCCGGGCTCACGCTGGCGACGCTTCCCCCGTGGTACGATATTGACGGCATGGCGGATCTCCGCCGGTGCGCCCGGGACCTCGCCGCACACCCGGACCATCCAGCCACCGCGACGCGGGCATTCCTCCGTGCGATGGAAGCACGGCTTGTATGATGACGGAACCGATTGGTATCGCGC
>CALBSO010000016.1 GCA_937968015.1 uncultured Thermomicrobia bacterium | reverse complement strand
ACCTGATGCCCGCATGTACGTACCCCCATGGGTCTGTCACGTATATGGTCACGATCCGTAATGGGATTTGCACTTCAGGGCGAATGGGCAGTGGCAGAATGACTCGCTATCACTACACGATATGCCCGCCGGCTGCTGCGTGCCGTTGGCTACCCGCTCTCGTACGTACACACGTTCTCTTGCGGAGTGACAGGAGGAAATGGTATACATTCGGCATGCGAAGTATGCCACTTTTCGTACACGGTCAGCCGAGTACCGCCAATGACGGCTGAAATTGTTGTCGCACCGCCGGACGTTCCGGGCCCTCGCGATCCCTACACGCGGGCCGCCACGCTGCCCGTCCATGTGCGACGACGCTGGCCAACGCTGATCATCGCGGCGGGGCAGTTGCTTCTCGATATCGCGCTCCTCGGGGTGGCCTTCCTGCTCGCGTACCGGCTCGACAAGAGTCTGATGAGTACCGGGTTCATCCCACCACCGGCACGCTTCTATATCATTATGCTCGTCGTGCTGGAAGTGACGACGCTCGTTTCGTTCAATGTCGCGGGGCTGTACACGCTCAAACGGGGCGTCTCGCGCGTGGACGAGTTCGCCAAACTCTGCTCCTCGCTCTCCGTCGGCGTCGTTCTCGCGCTCGCAGCGAACTCCTTCCTGCTAAGCAGCCGCTTTGTCTACTCCCGCCAACTGCTCCTCTCCGGCTGGGCGCTGGCGATTGTCTTCATCGCCTTCGAGCGGCTCCTCTATTCCGGTCTGATCGGCGCGCTCCGGCGGCGCGGCGTGACGGCTGAGCGCGCCGTGATCGTCGGCACCGGATCGCCCGCCCGGACGGTGCTGGAGACGGTGCGTCGCTCGCCACACCTCGGCTATCAGGTCGTCGGCTTCATCGCGGACGATCTCTCTCACACGAGAGATGAGCAGGAGATGCTCGGCCTGCCCGTCCTCGGTACGACGGACGAACTGCCGAAGATTCTCCGCCAGGAGCGGGTGGACGAGGTGCTGATTGCCCTCGCGGGGGCGTCGCAGGCGCGGCTCGTCAATCTCGTAGATCGCTGCGCTGACGACCCGGTGAGCATCACCGTCTATCCGGATACCTTCCAACTGATCACGAACAACGAACTGAGCATTGGCGATCTCGGTGGCCTGCCGATGGTGCAGGTGCGGACGATCGCGCTGCGGGGCTGGAACCGCGCGCTGAAACGGACGCTTGACATGATCGTCGCGCTGACGGTGCTGATCTTCCTTTCGCCACTGCTTCTGCTGCTTGGCCTGCTCGTCAAACTCTCCTCGCCCGGCCCGGTCTTCCTCGTGCAGGAACGGGTGGGGCGGGACGGCAAGCCCTTCTGGTGCATCAAGTTCCGCACGATGCGGGAGGACGCGGAGGCGGAGAGTGGCCCCGTCTGGACGACGCCGAACGATCCGCGCCGCACCCGGCTCGGCGTCTTCATGCGTCGCTTCTCGCTCGACGAGTTCCCGCAGTTCATCAATGTGCTGCTGGGGGAGATGAGCGTTGTCGGGCCGCGCCCGGAGCGACCGATCTTCGTGGATCAGTTCACCCAGTCTATTCCCCGCTATGCCCGCCGCCATCGCGAGAAGGCGGGCATCACCGGCTGGGCGCAGGTGAACGGTCTACGGGGCAAGACGAGCATCGAGGAGCGGACACGGTACGACCTGTATTACGTTGAGAACTGGTCCCTCTTCTTCGACCTGAAGATCATCGCCAAGACGGTCATCCTCATCTTCCGCGACCGCAACGCGTATTGACGAAACAACAAGCAACGAGCGATGAGCCGGTTCCCCAGACAAACCGGGAACCCTTTGATGCATTGCCGGACGATGCGATTGACACGTCGGATAGTACACTCCTCGCTGACATGTCCTTCGCCCGCTCCAGCCCTTGAATTATTCGGGTTTCGCGCCTACTATGGGCATATGACAACGATGCATGCCACTACCATTCTTCGCGAAGTGATGGACGAACGACCGGATGAGTTCGCGCTCCTCACCAGGGATTTTGTCAATCGAGAGTTTCCGCGCTATCTCGAAGAAGCGAAACGGGATCCGCACCACTATCCCCACGAGTTGATGGTGAAATCTGCCGAGATCGGGTTGCTCGGGTTAGAAATTCCTGAGGAGTACGGTGGCAACGCGGTCCCTTCCCTCCAACAGGCGGCAGTGATGGAAGAACTGGCGCGCGGCGATGGCGGGCTTGGCCTTGACATCCTCGTCCAGAACTCACTGACCGCTTTTCCGATTACGCAATTTGGCACAGATGCACAGCGCGCGCGCTATCTACCCCGGATGGCGGCGGGCGAGGTGATCGCGTGCTTCGGTTTGACCGAACCGAATACCGGCTCCGACGCGAAAGCGATCCGCTGCAAAGCGACCTGGGACGCGACGAAGCGAGGCTGGATCGTCAACGGGGCCAAGCGATTTATCACCAGCGCGAGCGCGGCGACCGTCATGGTACTGGCTGCGCGCACCGGCCGACCCGAAGAGCGGGGCCGGGGCATCTCGGTACTGCTCACGGAGATCGGGCCGGGGGTAGCGAGCGTCGAGGTCGCCGACTTTGACAAACTGGGGCAGCCTGGCTCGCAACTGTGCGAGGTCGTCTTTCAGAATCATTTCGTCCCGGAAGAGGCGCTGATGGGCGCCCGCAACGAGGGATGGCACATCATCGAGTCCACCTTGCAGCATTCGCGTATCTGGGTGGCCGCGCAGGGGTCGGGAATCGCCCGCCACGCGATGGATGAGGCGGAAAAATATACCCACGAGCGCGAGCAGTTCGGGAAGAAACTCGCCGACATCCCCGACGTGCGGAATCATCTGCGGATCATGCAGCGTCAGGTCGAGATCGCGCGATTGCTCGTGCGCAAGGCGGCGGCACATGAGCAGGCGGGGGATGAGCAGTTCTTTGTCTGGGCATCGCTGGCAAAGTTGGTCGCGGGCGAGACGGCGCTCTGGGCGGCGCAGGAAGCGATGTTGCTGCACGGTGGTATGGGCTATACCAAAGAGATGCCGATCTCCCAGATCTTCGCGGACTCCGCAGTGATCCGCATCTATGAAGGCGCCGCGCATATCCAGGCGAAAATCATCGGCAAGCACTTGCCGGGCAAGGACATTCTCTCACTGCTCCCACCGAGCGGCGCCTTCCTCCGCGACGCGCGTGACTTCCCCTCCCCCGCCGACGTGATGGCGGAGATCGAGACGTGGGAACCGTCTCCGGATTCCTCCCCTACCACGACAGGGTAGAGACCTGCATCCCACAAGACGCGCACGCTCCGCCATCCGCGATCGCACGCTTACCAGCGTGTGAGACGCGTCGTCGGGGTGATGCCGGGGATGCGGCCGCGCTTGGCGACGGGTTGGCCATCAATCTCCTTGATGTCCGCCGTGAAATCAATCGGGGGCGCGGCGGAGATCGCGCTGCCAACGCCGAAGATGTTCACCGGCGCGCCCTCCGATCGGAAGCGGGTGATCCGCTCCACCGACAGGCCGCCGGAAATGACGATCTTGACGTGGCCGAGATCCGCGCCGTCCAGCCTCGCCCGCATCTCCCACACCAGTTCAGGCGTCACGCCGCCGCGCTCGGAGGGGGTGTCGAGGCGGATGCCCCAGAGAGCATCACCGAGCGCCGCGCCGACCTGCAACGCTTCCTCGACTTCATCGTGGAAAGTGTCCACGAGTACGACGCGGTTCACCGCCGGGTCAATCGTGGCGTGAAAGAGCCGTGCCGCCCGTATCGTATCGCCGAGGACGAGGACGAGCGCGTGCGGCATCGTCCCGGAGGGGGGCAGGCCCGCCATCGCCGCGCCGACCACCGAGGCGCATGCCTGGCAACCGCCGACGATCGCCGCGTACTCCATCGCGCCGACGGCGTTCGGGTGGATATGCCGCGCCCCGAAAGCGATCACCGGGATGCCTGCTGCCGCTGTCACCGCTGCCCGTGCCGCCGTCGCCCAGCCGGTGCCGGAGGAGAGATAGCCGAGGTAGGCCGTCTCGTAGAGGCAAAAGGATTGGTAGCGGTCGTGGATACGCAGCGCGACCTCCTTGCGGGCGATCTGGTCGCCATCCGACAGGCTTTCGAGCACCGCCTCCGGCGAGCAGACCCGTTCGAGCAGCGCCCGCGCCTCGCGCATGCCGCATAGCACCCCATCGCGCCCCGCGAAGATTTCCATCGTCACCGTGGGATTGACGTTCGCTGCCGTGAGGATTTCCTTTGTCCGATGGAAATAGACATCCGCGGTCTCGCCGCGCAGTACGGCGTCAGTGGGTACGAACAATCTCTCGTCAGGCATCGCTTTCTCCTCCGGCAGGCAGCGGGCAACACACAGCGGAGAGCAGACTCATTCCGACTTCCTTTGCTGCCGGCTGTCGGCCGTCTGCTGCCTGCTCTCAATTACCGTCGCGCCCAGCACGCGGCGCATATGGTCGAGCGCGAAGTGGTGCGCCTCGGGATCGAAGGTGGCGACGCAGTCCGCCGGGACAACGACGGCGTAATCGCGGTTTCGCGCGTCCGCGACGGTGTGCATGACGCAGATATCCGTGCAGACACCGACGACGGTGATGCTGTCCGGTCGGAGCCGTGCTAGTCGTGCGTCCAGGTCCGTGCCGTAGAAACCGCTGTAGCGCGTCTTCGGCAGGAGGTTCGCGGGGGCCACGAGGTCGGCCAATGCGGGGATGATCTCGGCCTCGGCGGTGCCTCGGATGCAATGTGGCGGAAACATCGCGAACTCCTTGTCGTCCGGCGCGTGGTTGTCCGCGACCCAAAGGATCGTCGCACCGTGTGCCATCTCCTCCTCGATCTTCTGTCGCACCGCCGGGATGATTGCCCGCGCCGCCGCGCCGCAATCGAGCGGATAGCCCGGTTCCAGGAATCCACGCAGCATGTCCACGACGATGACGGCGCGCCGCTCCTGACTGTTTGCATTTGTCATGGGAACCCTCCTGATATCGGGATTGTGAATAAAATCACGATTACAAGAGAGTATAACACCGTGTGGTCAATTCGTCATCGCTTTGAACGCTCACTGGGATCAGACAAATGTCAGGTTTCGCGCAGGTGCAAAGGGATTAACGGCGAGATCAGCGAGCAGTTTAGGCGGGGCGCAAAGCAGGGTGCTGGCGGAGGAATTTCCTTGCTTGCTTTTGGTACCGTCGCCCAACAGCCAGCGTGTACGGTGCATCATTCGTCATCGCCTGGCAGGGCATCCATATCCACCAGGAGCGCCGTCACACTCTCGAATCACGATATGGACGCTCCATGGTCGCGCCCCGTACACTGCGACCGAAGGAGGTGCGGGTGATGAGCGTCCAGCACGGACGGTATGAGAGCCGAGAAGAGGCGCAGGCGGCACAGCGTGCCTACTACAATGATGTGATGCCGACGCAGACGGGGGGGCGATTCCGCTCCGGCGCGCTACAGGAACTCTATCTGGCGCGGCGGATCGCCTTCGCGCGGCAATACACACCGCAACACGCCCGCTGGCTTGACCTCGGCTGCGGCGACGGCGTGATTACGGCGGCGATTGCGGCCTTCGCGGATGAGGTCGTCGGCGTGGATATCAGCGACCGCAACATCGCCGTGGCGAGCGAACTGCGTGCCCACCCGAATGTCCGCTACCTCCGCGCGGCGGTCGAGGAACCGGAGCGCTACGCGGACGGACGGCCCTTCGATGCTGTCTCCGCCTTCGAAGTATTGGAGCATGTCTACGACCCAGCGGCCTTTCTCCGCGATGCCGCCGCGCAATTGCGGCCGGGTGGCGTTCTGCTCCTCTCGACCCCCAATGCCACGAGCCTCACGCGCCGTCTGAAGCGGTGGTTCCGGCCACTCGTCCGCCGCGCCGGGTATGCGGACGCCGACGCCCTGATCGAGGAGCATCACCGCGAGTACACACTACCGGACCTCCGCCGCCTCGCGCGCGGCGCGGGGCTGACAATCATCAAGGAGGACGGCGTCGTGCTTCTCTTTCCCTTCCCGAACACGCTGGAACGGATCACACAGTGGCGGCCGATCCACGCCCTCAATGTCCGCTCCGGCGGCTGGTATCCGCCCCTCGCCGCCGAATGCTACCTCGCCGCGAAGAAGGAATGAAGGAAGTTCCATTCTTGCACGCTCCACGAAACCGGGGGCACCACTTGTGTTGGAGCAAGATTGTGATAGAATGCACAATAGCACGAGGGATGAGAGAGACAGCGCGGTCTCTCTCCTCGTGCGACATTCTCTCCCTCTCATCCCAGGTCCATATGAAGGCTAGGGCACGCGGTCCGCGACGCCGAGCAGGAAACAGAGCAGACCTTTTTGGACGTGCAGACGGTTCTCCGCCTGATCCCAGACACGGGAGCGTGGCCCCTCGATCACCTCGTCGCTGATCTCCTCGCCCCGATGCGCGGGGAGACAGTGGAGGACGACCGCGTGCGGCGGCGCGACGGCGACGACATTCGTGTCTATCGTCCAGTCCGAGAAGACAGCGCGGTGCCGCTCGACATTCGTCTCCTGCCCCATGCTCGTCCAGACATCCGTGTAGATGACATCGGCGTTCGCGGCGGCCCGGAGAGGGGTCTGAAATGAGACGGCATCACCGGCGGCGACGACTTCCTCGGCGGGCGGCTGGAACGCGTCCGGCGAGGAAATGACGAGATGGTAGCCGAACAGTCGCGCCCCTTCGAGCCAGGAGCGGGCGGTGTTCGACGCGCCGTTGCCGATATAGGCGATCCGCTTCCCCTCGATGCTCCCCTGCCCGAATATTTCCTCGACCGTGAAGATGTCCGCAAGAATCTGGACGGGATGACCATCGTCCGTCAACGCGTTGATGACGGGGACGGCGGCGGTCGCCATTTCCATTAGCCGTTCGGTGGTGAAGGTGCGGTAGGCGATAGCATCGCAATACCGTTCGAGGACGCGGGCGGCATCGCGGATCGGCTCGCGCGTGCCGAGGTGGATCTCGTTTGTCCCCATCGTCAGCGGATGCGCGCCGAGTTGCGCGATGCCGATCTCAAACGAGCCATGCGTGCGCAGGCTCGGCTTCTCAAGGATTGTCGCGACGGATCGCCCCGCGAGGACATGCGTATGGCTCCCCTTCGGCGCTGCCTTCAACCGTGCCGACAGAGCAAAGACCACATATGCCTCGTCGCGGGAAAGGTCGGTCAATTTCAGGAAATCGCGCTTGGTCAACGACCTATCCCCCAGCCCCTTCCCAATACTGCCCATGCTGCCCAAAGGGCGCCCGCGCCCGGAAGGGGTGACTCATCCAAACATCGTGCCTTGCCATCGGTATCGTATCGTCCTCGCATTACTCCCCCTTCCCGAAAAGGAGGGGGGTTGGGGGTTAGGTCCCCCGCGACACAATACCGCCAGACGATGCACCCAGGCAACTCATGGATCAAACTGCACCGTGGCGAGCGAATGCGGCGGCAACGCGACATACCAGCCATCCCGCGTGTTGCCGCTGACATCAAGCGGGATAGGCGCGACGCGATGCGGATCGCTTGGGCTGTTCTGCTCGCGGGGGTCGGCGGCAGTGAGCAATTGCCCCTGTGCGATTGCCGCGCCTGCCGTGCCTCGGAGCGTAATCGCCGCCGCCTCGGTGAAATGACGATTGATGATCGTGACGGCCATTCCGTCCCCGTTCGTCGAGGCGGTGCCGCTCACGGCGGGTGTGCCGCCCGGCACGATGACACCCCCGGACGCATCTACGCGGAGCGCCGTCGCGCCGATGTGCGGGGCGTGCAATCGGAGGACGTGATAGGTCGGCGTCACCCACATCCGCCCGCCGCCCGAGCCAGTCATGAGCGGGGCGTGGAGGACATTGACGATTTGCGCGAGGTTCGCCATGGAGAGGACAGTGCATTGCCGATGGAAGCCCTCCAGCGCAATCGCCGCCGCGAGCGCATCGCGGAGTGTCCCCGCCTGCTCATAGGTGATCGGGCGTCGGCCTGGGATGTCGCCCCAACCATTGCGCCGCGCTTCCGGGTGCCAGACACCCCATTCATCGAGTGCGATGCCGATCCGCCGCTGTCCCCCCGTCGTGCGGGCAATGATCTCGGCCGTCCGCTGGACAAATGCCTCCGTCGCATCTGCTTGCGCGAGCAGGGTGTAATACTGCTCCTCATTGAAGGCCACCTCCGGTCCGCCCGCGGACCAATAATCGTGGATGGAGAGGTGGTCCACCAGATCGAGCCGGTTGCCGAGCGTTTCCAGCAGTGCGATGTTCCATTCGTCTTCGAGCCCGCAGGCAACGAGTTCCGCCACCGGGTCCACATGGCGCAGCATCGTCGCGTAGCGCCGATACTCGCGCGCGTAGGTCGCGGCGTCGTAATTGCCGCCGCAGCCCCAATTCTCATTGCCGACGCCCCAGAGGCGCACGCCGAAGGGCGCGGGGGAGCCATTCGCGGCCCGCTCGCGCGTCAGGGTCGTGTCGAGCGGGCTGTTGCAGTATTCCTGCCAATCGCAGAGCTCCTGCGGCGTGCCGGTGCCGACATTGCCCGCGAGGTACGGCTCCGCACCGATCAGCGCGCAGAGGCGGAGGAACTCGTGCGTGCCAAGGCTGTTATCGTCCTCGACCGTCAGTCCACAGGACATGCCGAGCCGCCGGGGCCGTCTCTCCGGCGGCCCAATGCCGTCCCGCCAGTGATAATGGTCGGCGTAGCAGCCACCGGGCCAGCGGAGGAGCGGCACGGGCAGCGCGCGCAAGGCATCGAGCACATCTGCCCGGAACCCCGCGTCGTGCGGGATACCGGTGGCGTCCGTGCCGACCCAGAGGCCATCGTAGCAGCAGCGGCCCAAATGCTCCGCGAAGTGCCCATAGAGCCGGGGCGAAATCGTGCCAATCGGCGCGTCGGTATGGATGTGGATTGTTGTATCAGTCAATCTGCCTACCCCCCGCCCCTCCCGGAACGGGAAGGGGTGACTGATCGCGAATGTTGTGCGCTTCCCTTTCGCGCCCCGATCTCACGGAGACTTACTCCCTCTTCCTCTTCGGGAAGGGGTGGGGGGTAGAGTACCACGTCCGGAGGCACTTGACGCCGCCGAGATCAACAGCCGGTGCCTGTGTTGTGCGCTATACTGCGCCACTGAGCAAGAAGGAGGCATCATCTCATGGCGCACGACGACTCATTGGCAATCGGCGTCCCGCCGGGGACGAAGATACGTTTGCATGACCACAATCCCGCCGATACACGGGGGATCAAGCGCGAAGCGGCGGAGGCGCGGACGCAGGCGCGATGGGCGGAGTTCGCCGAGATGCAGGAATTGCTCTACGGCGCGGCGCGGCAGAGCGTGCTGATCGTCCTACAAGGGATGGACACGAGTGGCAAGGATGGCACGATCCGGCACGTCATGGCGCCAATCAACCCGCAGGGCTGCGCGGTCGTCGCCTTCAAGGAGCCGACGCCCGCCGACCTCGCGCACGATTTTCTCTGGCGCATCCACGCCTACACGCCCGCCAAGGGGATGATCGGCATCTTCAACCGCTCGCACTACGAGGATGTGCTCGTCGTGCGCGTCCATAATTTCGTCCCGAAGGCGGTCTGGGGGCGGCGATACGACGCCATCAACCACTTCGAGCAATTGCTGATAGCAAACGACACGATCATCCTCAAGTTCTTCCTCCATATCAGCAAGGAGGAGCAGCGCGCGCGGCTCCTGGCGCGGGAAAAAGATCCGATCAAAGCATGGAAACTTGCGCCGGGCGACTGGATCGAGCGCGAAAAGTGGGACGATTATCAGGCGGCCTATGAAGACGCGCTCAGCAAGTGCAGCACGAAGGGCGCGCCGTGGTACATCGTCCCGGCGGATAAGAAATGGTTCCGCGACCTCACCATCACCGAAACGATCCTCGACACGCTGCGCCCGTATGTCCCATCATGGCAGGCGGCACTGGCCGACCGTGGCAAGGAGCAACTCGCCGCCATCGCCCAACTGCGGGCACGGAAAACGACCGATCATCCGTAGGGAGGTTCGAGGTTCGGGGTTCGGGGAGGATTTCCTCGAACCTCGAACCAGTAAAGGAGTCATCCATGCGCTTGTATCTCTTCGTCTACGGCGCCAACTCGGCGAATGGCAATCCCTATCCCGGCTACCTGATCCAGACGGACGACGGCACGAATGTCCTCGTGGACACCGGCTTCGGCAAGGAGATGATCGGCGCATATACGCAGTCGAGCGAGCCGGGGCCGAAGATTGACGAGGCGGATTATGTCGTCAACCAACTGGCGGCGCTCGGCCTCGCCCCGCGCGACATCCGCTATCTCATCGCGACCCACCTCGACGGCGATCATGCGGGCGGCCATGACGAGTTCCCGGACGCGGAAATTGTCATCCAGAAGGAGCATCTGGAGGCAGCGCGAGAGCATCCCCGCTTCCAGGCAACACGCACGCATTGGGACGCGCCCGGCCTCCACTACCGCACGGTGGACGGCGACACGGAACTGCTACCGGGCATCGAACTAATTAAATCGAGCGGCCACAAGCCGGGGCATCAGTCCGTCCTCGTCCGCCTGCCGGAGACCGGCCCGGTGCTGCTGGCGATTGACGCCATCCCCCGCATGGACCAGCGCGACCCGGAGACGCGCACCATCGGCCCCGCCGACATGGACGAGGCGGAAACCCGCGCCAGCACGCGCAAACTGATGGACCTCGCCGCTCGCGAGGGGGTCACACTGATCATCCACGGCCACGACCCCGCGCAGTGGCAGACCCTCAAGAAATCACCGGCCTACTATTCGTAGAGAACGTTTGAACCACAGGAACACAGAGAGATAAAGAGAAGAGAGTGGGAAAATCTCTCTTTCTCCCCTTCGTTCTTCTCCGTGACCTCTGTGTCTCTGTGGTTCAGTCTTTCTCTCTCATTCGGGCGAGGGCTTCGGCTTGTTTGGAAGTGGGTGACATCTCCATCAGTTCGAGGCGGTTGCCTTCCGGGTCTTCGATCCACGCCTGGTGGTTGCCATCGCGCCCGGTAATCAGGGGGCGGGCGAGCGGGACGCCACGCTCGGTCAGTTGCGCGACGACTCGATCGAGGTCATCCACCGTCAGGCAAACATGATTGAGGCCGACCGCCTCGCGCGGCGCGGGGCCATCGCCGGCGCCGTTCGGGAAGAACTCCAAATACTGCGTCTCGGTGACGCGGACGTAGACGAGCATCAGGTCGCCGTTGTCCTGATGGAGGCGGAACATCTCCGCGAAGCCGAGGGTCTTTGTGTAGAAATTGAGCAGCGGATCAAGGTCCCGCGCCCGGATCGCGATGTGGCCGATACCAGTGAAGCCTTCCATGATCCCTCCCGTAGTCAGCAAACGACAGTCGGCAGTATCCGAAATGCCCGCGTGCCAGGTAGTCACGCAGTATCGTAAGCGAATTGCGAGCCGCCTACTACCTGCTGCCGACTGCCAGCATGACTCCCAGCAGATAACCGCCGAGGTGCTCGATGTTCCAGACGTGCCGCTCGCGGGCAATATCGAGGATGAGCCATGCCGTCATGCCGCCAACGGCGATCCATCGGAGCCGACGCGGCAGATGTGCGAGCAGGAAGCCGAGTGCGCCGTAGATACCGACGGACGCACCCGAATCCGGCTCCGTTGCCCACCCGTGCGCGAACGCGAGCCCCGCGATGTCGAGCGGCCAGACGACGCACAATGAGACGAGGGCCGTCCCGACGATATTTGGCGCCCAGAACGCGGCGACCGCCCACCATGGCCCCGCGCACCACCCGGCGAGCGCGACGAGCAGGACGGTTTGCAGCAGCATTGGCAACCAATCGCTGTGCGCCGTGGGGAAGAACGTCATCGTAAGGAGGGTATACCATCGTCCGGAGCGGAGCATATCGAGATCGTATCCCCAGCGGGCGAGGAAGGCGGGCGACGGATCGTGCCGGATCGTGCCGGACCAGACGCCACCGGCGAGGAACAGCGCCGCCAGCCCGGCCGCCGGAACCAACCGGGGCATGATCGGCCCCGGCGTGCTCATCAATGATCGGCGTGCTTGCCCCCCAACCATCTCCATGTGCCCCTACTCCGTCATCCATTCGGGGATCACACATTCCACGATACGAACAACGCGAAACCCCCGGAAAACAGAAGGTTGCCAGCAGCATCTGACAGTCGAGGCGTATCATCGCACGCAGCGAAGAGACCTTGCCAGATCGTCTCTCTTGCCCGCAGCCTCCCGTCTACTCCCCATTGCTTCTCGACAGACAGGAGCGATTCCGGTATTGTCATACTGGTCGCAGCGGGTCGGCGTGGATTGGGAAAGAGGGGGACCATGCATCGAAGTCGGATTATTCTCGTGGTCATGTTGGCCATCACGCTCGTGATCGCGTCCACGGGGGCGCGGGCGGCATCGGGGTTCGCCGCTCCCGCGTTTCAGGCGCAGTGGCAGGCGGGCGAAGCGATCACCCCAAATTTCTGGGGGCCTCTCGAAACCGCGAAGGATGGACAGACGGAAGACTACAAGGACGCCCAAGGCGGCAATCGCCTCGTCCAGTATTTCGATAAGGGGCGGATGGAACTGACGAACGGCACAGTGACGAACGGCCTCCTCGCCACCGAGATCATCACGGGGCGCATCCAGACCGGCGATAATTCCTTCCAGAATCAAGCGCCGCCGAACATCTCCATCGCGGGTGACGCGGAGAACCCGGCGCCGACCTATGCCGGACTGGCGGGGAAGGGCGCAGCCCTCCTCCAACCCGCAACGAGCACCCCCGGCGCGCCGATCAACACGATGATCACCGGGAATGGCGATGTCAGCACCACCGACGCCCTCATCCCGGACCCGGCGGTACAGGTCGGCGCGTACGATGATGCGACGCAGCACAATGTCGCCGCCGCATTCGCGGACTACCGCACCAAGGCCGGGCTCTCCACCATTGGCTACGCGATCTCCGAGCCATTCCGTGCCACTGTCAAGGTCGGCGGCGTGTCGAAGGACGTGATGGTGCAGATCTTCGAACGGCGCGCGCTCACCTACACCGCGAGCAACCCGGACGCTTTCAAGGTCGAGATGGGCAACATCGGCCAGCATTACTTCCAGTGGCGCTATCCGAATGGCACGGGCCAGACGCAACCGAACCCGAATGTTCTCGTTGGCTTCGTCAGGCCGCCCACCTGGAAACCCGACTCGACGCCTGTTACTGTTCCTGCGGGGGTGCTCAGTATCACAAATTTTCTCGGCCCGGGGCCGAAGCAGAAATTCACCATCCAGGTTGAAAATCAGTCGGACCCGCCAACTACCCTCGACAAGGTACTCGCCGGCTATGTGATCGCGGCGCGGCAAAAGGTGAGCGGCAGCATTACGTCCGAGGCATACCTCCTCGACTCGAAGATCGGCGGCGAACCGGCCAAGGGATACCAGATTTCCGGCACCCGCCAGGACAATTCACCCATATCCATCATCTCTGTGGTTGTCTTCCACAAAGACAAGGTCTATTCCTTCTTCTTCTTTGCCAATGCCAGCCCGATGCCCAACTTCGACGACATTCAAGGCATCCTCGCCACGATGACGTTCCTGTCATAGCCGATTGGAACGGTGGCATGAGTGTATGGGCATTTCCAACTTTATCCGGTAATCGGAATCGGGGGCACAGGTTTTCAACCTGTGCCCCGTCTATCACTGAGCAAGTCATCGCGGCGCGCACGGCACGAACGCCTGTTTCGAGAACCTGGGCGGGTAATTCCTTCGTCGGCGGGCCGTAGGGGTTTTATTCCTGCGTGACGGCGAGGCAGTGGACCGGGGGGAGGCCGTGCGCGATCTCCGCCCAGGTCATGCCGCCATCCGCACTGCGGACGATCATCCCTTCCTCGGTGCCGTAGTAGAGGCTGCCACCCGAGCGACGGTCGGTATCGTCCATCGCGATCGCCGTCATGCGGGCGGTCGGCGCGGTGCTGACGGGTCGCCAGAGCGGGACGCCTTGCGGCGCGCGGTAGAGGGTGCCATCCACGCAAGTGAAGAGATCATCCATCGTCGCGCTGACCCAGGCGAGTGTGCCCGTCGGGAGGTCAATGTTGCTTTCGATCCAGTTATTGCCCCCGTTAATGCTCCGCCAGATGCCATGATCCGTCGCGGCGTAGAGATACGCGCGGTTGGCGGGGCTGACGGCGAGCGCGCGGATACCGGGTGGGCTGCCTTCGACGAAGTTCCAGATGTGGCCATCATCGAGGCTGAACGCCAGCCCTTCCGGATCGAGCCCGGCAAGGATGCCGTATTTCTCCTCCGGCACGCCGATGACGGCGCGCACAATGCCGCGCGGTCGGTCATGCCGGGAGACCTCTTCCGGATCGCCCCAGAGTTCGCGGAAGGAATCGAGCCGTTCCCAGCGGATGCCGCCATCACCGCTCGCCCAGACCATCGCGCGGTCCATCCCGGCATAGATCGTCTTCGGCGCGTCCCGGCGGACGTGGACATTGTGCGCGTCGCCGCCAACCCGGAAGATCGCGGAAAAGCCCGCGTCGCTGGAACTGTAGATGCCTTCGTTATCCGCCGCGATGTAGAGGAGATTCGGGCTGGAGCGATTGTAGTCAAGGGAGACGATCCGCCTGCGTTCAAGGGTTGTGTGGGTCTGCTGCCAGCCCCGTCGCCCCTCGCGGAGCGTGAACAAGCCTCGCTCGGTCCCGACGTAGAGTTGCACCGCCATTGCTGCCCTCTCTCCTGCGTTCCGTCGCGCGCCGCCTGCCACTGCGGTCTGGCAGCGAGGGTGAGTGTAAACGAGCATCACGTAATGAGCAACGCGCCCCGTTGATATTGGCATGCATCCTGCACAGGGGCATGGTACGGGCCGCGACGCCCCATGATGGGCGTTGCCCCGCTTCACCCGCTCCAACTGACGTAGCGGCGTGCCATGCGATGAAGGAGGATAGATATGAAGCGGCTCCTGCGCTTCCGCAGCCTGATGCGGCTGCCTCAACTCTTGCGCCTCTCGTTCCGGCTGATCCAGGACGCGCGCGTCCCCACCGCCGCCAAGGCGATGACGATTGGCGCGATTGCGCTCGTCCTCTCACCGCTCGACCTACCGGGCTGGGTGCCGATCGTTGGTCAGGGCCTCGATGTCGTGGTGATCGTCGCGATCCTCGAGCGTTTCATCAAGTCAGCCCCCGTGGCGGTCGTGCGCGAGCATGCGACCGCGCTCGATCTGTCGGAGGAGTTCGTTCGAGCACACGAATGATACGGGCGCACATGCGTGAGGAGACGATGATCGCTACCGCTCGGTACCGGCGGGCAGAATGAGCGGCAGTTCTTTGCCAATGGCGGTGATTGTGTTGTTCGTTACCTTGATTCCCGTATAGGTGTTGCCACGGGCAGGGTCGAAGCCAATGGCGGTGGGGCAGCGGGGCGTCGGGAAGGTGTCCGCGATCGTGTTGCCCGAAATCTCGATGTTTGACGCCGTTGAGTTGACGAGCACGCCCCCACGGAAGGCGGTGGGGAAGCCGAGGTTCTGGCCGGGGTTGGTGATCGTGTTGTGTGTCACCTTAACGTTATCGAACGACCGCTTGCCGGATTCGGGCAGACCAATCGCGATGCCCGCCGATGGGGCGAGTTCGATGGTGTTGCGGTCAATGACGACGCCCGAAACGCCGCCGAGGTTGTGCAGCCCGATACCGGAGGAGTTGTAGTAGAAGTCGCCGGAGCGGCCCGCGCCCTCATCCTGGAAGCGGATCGTGTTCTTCGCGATCGTGATGTTCCCCGCCTGCCCTTTCGCCTGTGTCGAAAAGAGGATGTAGATGCCCGCCGTGTCCGCGATGCCGTGCTTGGTCTGTGCGACGTTGATCGTGTTGTTCGTGACGGTGACATTCTTCAGATTATTCGGCAGCGTCGGCCAGAGCATGATCCCTTGCAGGGCGTCGGTGCAGGTGTTGTCATGGCAGTTGACATCGCCGGGGCTGCCGCCCGCGTAGAACGAGCCGACGATGTTGAGCATCGTCTGGTAGCCGGTCGCGGTGTTATTGAAGACCTCCGCCGGGCCGCCATGCGCCTCCATGCAGGCGCGTGCGCCCCGATTCGGGGTCGGCACGCTCTCGAAGGTGTTGCCGGAGAAGACGTAGTTCTTCCCCTCGATATAGACCGCCGAGTTGTCGTAATCCGGGTTGGCGTCCCGCATGACGAACTGGAAATACGAGTCCGTCACGGCGCAGGTATCAATCGTCTGCCCATCGAACGAGACGGCCCAGACGCCGGAGTAGGGCGCGAAGCGGCAGCGCCGAACGGTGAGATTCTTGCCGGACGTGATGTGGACGAAGGTCTGATAGGACTGGTTCTTCTTCTCGTTGATCAGCGATTCCGGGTTGTTGAGGATGTTGGAATCGAACGCGAGGTCCTCGACAGTGAAGTTCTCGACGCTCCCTTCCAGGGTACGCGGGGAAAGGAGCCGTTGCCAGTCACCGAGATGATCCTTGATCTTGAGGACGGATGCCGCGCCCGCACCGGCGAGGCGCAGGTTGCTCTTGACGACGATACCGACTGTCTTCTTCGGCGCGACGATGTACGTCCCCGGCGGGAACATCACCGTGCCACCGGAGGCCGGGACGGCGTCAATCGCGGCCTGAATCGCGGCGGTGTCGTCCGTCTTCCCATCACCCACGGCGCCGTACTGCCTGACGTTGAGGATCGTTTGCGCGTAGGTCGGTGCGCCGCTCGCGGCCGTAGCCACCGCCACGGTCGTTGACGATGCCGCCGTTCCATTCGCGGCGCTCGTCGGCGCCTGCGTGGATACGCTGATCGTTGCCGTCGCTATGGCGGTCGGAAGTGTCGTGGTGGCGGGCGGTGGCGTCAGTGGGGCGACGGTTGGCGCGATCGTGGCGGTCGGCTCCGACTTCGACCCATCACAGGCGGCAAGCGCGACGGACGCCACGGCGGCGGCGGAGAGTGTCAGGAACCGCCGCCGGGAGAGCGCGGGCATGGCCGGTGGTGTCGTGCGGATCATACGGGCGTGCCCTTCTTCCCTGTCCCGGTGCGCGGGCCGCCCCACGCCCCCGATTATACCTGTTCGCGGCGCGTGTCGGGTCGTCGCTCCAGTCATCATAGGGGCGCGCCTGACGATCAAGGGATATCCGCACATGCGATGCGATGACATTCCTGTCAGACAGACGACGCTGACGCCCGTCTCTGTCAAGGGCCAATCATGGAGATGGAGATTGAAGAAGTGGTCGTGGTGGCAGGCTGGAACCTGCCACCATCAGGAAATAGGCGTCGAACTCCGAACGCGTTATGCCGATGCCACGCCGAGCAGATCGCGCAGCGGGGTATAGGGGATCGTGAAGGCGCTCGCGACGGGCGCTTCGGTGCAGCGGCCCTCGTAGGTATTGACGCCCTTCGCCAGCGCGGCGTCCCGCCCGACCGCCCGCTCCATCCCCTGCGTGACGAGCGAGACGACGTATGGTAGCGTCGCGTTGGTCAGCGCCTGCGTGCTCGTGCGTGGCACGGCGCCGGGCATGTTCGTCACGCAGTAGTGGGTTACGCCGCCCACGTCGTAGACCGGGTCGCTGTGGCTCGTTGGGCGGGCCGTCTCGATGCAGCCGCCTTGGTCAATCGCCACATCAATGACGACCGAGCCGGGGCGCATCGCGCGCACCATCGGTTCCGTGACGAGGCGGGGCGCACGCGCGCCGGGGATCAGCACCGCGCCGATCACGACATCCGCCTCGGCGACGCTCTCCGCGACGGCGTGCGCGGTGCTGTAGAGCGTCGTCAGGTGGCCGGTGAAGACTTCGGAGAGATAGCGCATCCGTTCGATGCTCTTTTCGAGCACCGTGACGTGCGCGCCCATGCCGAGCGCCATCTGCGCGGCATTCGTCCCGACCGTGCCGCCGCCGACAATCGCCACCTTCGCGGGGGCGACGCCGGGCACGCCGCCAAGCAGCATGCCACGCCCGTTGTACGTCTTCTCCAGATAGTGCGCGCCGACCTGAATGGACATCCGCCCTGCCACCTCGCTCATCGGGTTGAGGAGCGGCAGGAAGCCCGAGGCGAGTTGCACCGTCTCGTAGGCGACGCCCGTCGTGCGGCTGTCGAGCAGCGCGCGGGTCAATGGTTCGTCCGCCGCGAGGTGTAAGTAGGTGAAGAGAACGAGACCGGGGCGCAGGAAGCGGTATTCTTCGTGGATCGGCTCCTTGACCTTGACAACCATCTCGGCGCGGCCCCAGACCTCGGCGGCGTCCGAGAGGATTGCCGCGCCTGCCCGCTCGTACTCGGCGTCCGCGTAGCCGCTGCCGCTCCCGCCGCCCTGCTCGACAAGCACCTGCGCCCCACGCGCGACGATCTCCGCGACGCCTGCCGGGGTCATCCCGACGCGGTGCTCACGGTCCTTCACTTCTTTCGGCACGCCAACGATCATCGCCAAACCTCCCTGAAAGCAACGAGCAATGAGCCACGAGAATGGCTCGCCACCATACAATCCAGTATCGCCCTATGGGGCATGAGGGAATCTCCATGTCCGCTCGCATTATCGCACCATCGAGCGCGCACCATTCCCTCATTGCTCATTGCTCATTGCTCGTTGCTGATGCACGGCATACGCCTGGCCGCGCAGATCGCGCAGGAAGACAGAGCGGCCACCAGGCGGGCCAAAGATCAGGCGGACGGCGAACTGCGTGATGCCGTATTTCCGCGTGAGCCATTGTTCGATAATGGCCGCGACATCGTCCGGGTCGAAAGTCGTCGCGCCGTCCGTCTCGATCACAAGCCCTTCCGCGCGGCGGGCGGCGCGGTAGCCGGGCAGGAGGTTGATCGCCTTGACCGCGCCCTCTTCCAGTGGGCCGGTGCCGGCGACTGTCGCGCCCTCGTCCGCGACAGCGATCTCGATCCCCAAGTCCTGCGGCTCGTCCAATTCCGGGTCGTAGCCGAGCACTTTGATGCCCGTTCCCTTGTCCGCCGGATGCGCGAAGAGGCTGCTCGCCGCCGTCCCACCCATCATCTTCGCCGCGACGAACTCCTTTGATGCCGGGGGCGCGTTGCCAGCCAACGCCGCGGCGATGATTGTCGAAATGTCTTGTGTTGCCATTGGTTTACCTACCCCGGCCCCTCCCGAAAAGGAGGGGATGACGCATTCCATAGATTCGGATGCCCCCGTAATGCCCCGATCGTTCGGAGGCTCACTCCCCCTTCCTCCTGCCCAAAGGGCGCCCGCGGGAAGGGGGTTGGGGGGTTAGGCCAGGAACTCCTTCACCGCCGCGACAAATGCCTCGGGCTGATCGTGCGCGATGGTGTGGCCGCTGCCGGGGAAGCGGACAAGGCGGGCATTGGGCAAAAGCGCCATCGCGCGCTCCGCCATCGCATCGGAGAGCGCGCCACCCTCCTTCGTGTCCGCTTGCAGGATAAGAAAGGGCTGCGTGATGCGGGGTAGATTCTTTTCCAATTCCTGCTCGCCCTGCGTCCCGGCGATCATCGCGTCGAAGGGGCCGTCCGCCGTCATCTGGAGCCACGACGCCTCGCGTCGCCACTCGGCATCATCGCGGTTCGGGCGCATGAAGGCGAGCATCGTCACGAGTTCTTCGGTCGGCAGGTGCTTAATTTCGCGCACATCGCGCATGCGCTCGGCGACGTACACCCCGTCGTGATAGGGCGGGTCTACCGCGACGGCCCGCGCGATGCGCTCCGGCTCGCGCGCCGCGACGAGCGTCGCCGTGATCGCGCCGAGCGAGAAGCCGACGATGGCGACCTGCGGAAGGCCGAGCGCGTCAATCAGCGCGACGATGTCGTCCGCGTAGTCTTCCCAGCGGTAGTGCTCCGCGCCGTCCGGCTTGCCGCTTTCACCGTGGCCGCGGAACTCGACCATGAAATGCCGCCCCGGAACCTGCGGCACGACATCCTGCCACATCAGCCAGCGATCCCAGATACCGTGCAGCCAGAGGATTGGCTCTCCCTGCGGATCACCCGCCTCGACGACATGCAAGGGGACGCCGTTCGCCTCAATCGTGTGATGCTGGACTGCCACCGAGGATGCTCCCTTCCACCGCTTCGGCTCGTGCCGCCGCGCGCGATTGCCGGCGATAGAGTATCAGCATCCCCGTCGCCGCTGCGAATACCGGCAATGTCATCATCAGCGCCGTCGCATGGATGCCGAGCAGTGAGGCGAGCGAGCCGTCAATCAGGCTGGCGAGCGGGCGGGTGCCGAGGAAGCAGACGCTCCAGAGCGCCATGATCCGGCCGCGCTGGTGATCCTCGACGCCGAGTTGCAGAAGCGTCGTCGCGCGCGTCTGCCCGGCGAGGTAGCCGAACCCGGCAACGCCGAGCGCAGCGAAGGCAAGGACGAGCGGCGAAAGGAAGGCGTACGTGGCGATGCCGATGGCGAGCAGCGACAGCATGATCGTGATGCGGCGGTATGGCGTCTCCGAGCGGCCCGTCGCGAAGACGGCGGCGATCACCGCGCCCGTGCCGAATGCACCGATCAGGTAGCCTGCGAGAGTGTCCGAGTGGTGGAAGACCTGCGTCGCGAAGGCGGGCGCGAGCGTCGTCACGGGGTCGAGCGCGAACGAAACGGAGGCGACAACGCCGAGCAGCGCCGCGAGCCGCATGTCCTGGCGGATCAGATCGAGGCTGTCGCGCAGTTTCGGTCGCGCTGCCGGGCGGCGCTCGTGCTGCCGGGGATGGACGATGAGGAGCGCGCCGATCAGTGCCGCATAGGAGAGGCAGTTGATACCGAATGCCCACGGAATACCGAGCCGCGCCACGACAAGCGCGCCGAGCACCGGCCCGACCGCCCGCGCCATATTGAAGGTCACCGAGTTCATCGCGATGGCGGCAGGGAGATCGTCCCGGCTGACGAGCGACGGCACAATGGCGTTCATCGCGGGTGATCCGAACGCGGTCACAAGCCCGAGCAGCAGGGCCAGACCAATGATGACGGGCACCGTATCCCACCGCGCGACCGCCAACACGGCGAGCGTGCCGGTGACGATCATCGCGCCGATTTGCGTGCCGATAATCAGGCGCTTGCGGTCGAAGCGGTCCGCCGCCCCGCCCGACCACGGCGCGAGCACAATGATCCCCGCGAACTGCGCGAAGTTCACGACGCCGACCAAAAATGTCGAGTGCGTCAGGCGGTAGATGAGCAGCGCCTGGGCGATGTTCTGGAACCATGTTCCGCAGTTCGAGAGCAGATTGCCGACGAAATACGGCCCGAAGTTGCGCTCCGCGAGCACGCGCAGCGAGGAATGGGATACGGAGGCGGTCTCGGTTCGTGCCATGACGATGGTCTTCCTCTCGCTGACGCATGCCGCACGACGCGAGCACAACGGACGAATTGAACCACAGAGAGGCGAAGGAAACAAAGGTGAACGAGCGAGCCGTCTCTTTTTCCTGGTGGCGTAGACTGCGGGGCCTGCGCCACCGGGCAAGAAAGGCTATACTTCTCTCCAGAGGGGCGACATTCTGCAAGGGGGCACAGGTGGCAACGCAGACAATTCCAGAGACAACGACCGAGATGGCGCGCCGCCGGTTCACCGTGGCGGAGTACCAGCGCATGGGCGAGGTGGGCATTTTCACCGAGGACGACCGGGTGGAACTGATCAAGGGGGAGATCTATCAGATGAGTCCCATCGGTGTTCGGCACGCGCGG
The DNA here is from genome assembly GCA_937968015.1 of uncultured Thermomicrobia bacterium. GTDB lineage: Bacteria > Chloroflexota > Chloroflexia > Thermomicrobiales > JALYUS01 > JALYUS01. Next base: position 18,645 of record CALBSO010000016.1, on the reverse strand, counting down.
TGTGTTACTCGTCTCACTCGCATCCTCAGTCGCCAAGCGGGTCCGGATATGCTCGTTGGCGTCCAGAATCCGATCTACCCTGGTGGGGAGAGCGCGCCGCAGCCTGATCTCGCAATTGTACGTGATCGCGATCCCGGCGATCTCTGGCCCACGCTCGCCGACGTTCTCCTGGTGATGGAGGTCTCCGATTCAACCCTCGCCTACGATCGAGGCACGAAACTGCCGCTCTATGCCACAGCAGGGATCGCGGAGGCATGGATCGTTGATCTCGCCGCCGAGACGGTCGAACGATATACCGACCCGCGCGACGGACTCTATCGCCTCACCGCGCGCGCCCGGCCCGGCGAGTCGCTCGCCTCGACCGCCCTCCCCGCGCTCACCATCCCGGTAGCGGACATTCTGAAGTGATGGGAGAAGGGGTTCGAGGTTCGGAGTGGGGAATCCGGCGTTCTCCGAACCCCGAACCCCGATTGGAGGCAATGATGCGCATCCGTGTCGGATGTGAGTTCCAATACGAGGCGACCTGGCCGGCGCCGGCGGTGCTGCTTGTGAAGGCGCGGAACGACGACCCACACCGCATCCTGCACGAGACATGGATACCGACACCTATTTTGCCCACGCATGACTATTACGATCTCTATCACAATCGCTGCCAGCGGCTGACGTTGCCCGTCGGCCCGTCGTCGCTGACGTACGATGCGGTCGTGGAGATTTCCGGCGAACCGGACGAGGTGGACACATCCGCCATTCAGTATCCGGTCGAGGAGTTGCCGGACGATGTGATCATCTTCACGCTGCCGAGCCGCTACTGCTTGTCGGACGCCCTCTCGAACACGGCGTGGGAATTGTTCGGTGGTTCGGCGATGGGCTGGGCGCGCGTGCAGGCAGTCTGCGACTGGATCAACGCGAACATCGAGTACGGCCTCAAGAGCACGGGGTTGACGACCGCCGTGGATGTCTACGAGGCGCGCGGCGGCATCTGCCGGGACTTCGCGCATCTTGGCGTCACCTTCTGCCGCGCTCTCAATATCCCGGCGCGCTACGTCTTCGGGTACATGCCGGACATCGGCATCCCGCCGCCCTACCCGGCGATGGACTTCCACGCCTGGTTCGAAGTCTACCTCGGTGGCCGATGGTGGACCTTCGACGCGCGTTTCAACACGCCCCGCATCGGCCGCATCCCGATCGGACGCGGGCGGGACGCGGTGGATGTCGCGATGGTCACGACCTACGGCGCGGCGAACTTCCGCCAGATGACCGTCTGGTCGGATGTCGTCACGGACGGGACGGAATACGGGCCAATCGTCGCCGCGACGACCGCAGGCGACACGGACGGGGGGACGATTGCCGCACGACACGATTGAGACGCACATCGGGTCGCTCGACATCATTGATCATCGTGGCGTCGAGTGGACGAATGTCCGCAAGACGGCGTACCTCATCCATCAGCGGTTACACTACGCCTACCCCGGCGAAATTCACGACCTCCGCCAGCGGCTGATAATCGTCCCGCCGGAGCGGTACGGTGGGCAGCGGCTCGTGACGTACAAACTGGAAGTCTTCTCCGCGCCCACCTACGAGATCGAACGCGCGCGCGACGAGTTCGGCAACCGCATCCTCAACCTCTTCGTCGCGCATGTCGAGCGGGAGATTGAATTCACCGCCTGGATCATCGTCGAGCGGGACGCGACCGCCGATCCGGTGATTGTGCCTATGGTTGCGACAGGGAGGGCGGTTCTCGAACCGCCCCTACGAAACCTGTTCCTTGAGCCGACGACGCTGACGACACCCGATGACGCCCTACGCTCTGTGGCGGCGGCATTTCGGGATAAGGAGGACGACGATTTGGCCCGTGCCGAACGTGTCAATCTTTGGGTGCATGGGGCGATGTCGTACGCACACGGCGTGACGGGTGTACGCACCCCGGCGGCGACGGCACTCGCGGCGGGCAAAGGCGTTTGCCAGGACTACGCCCACATCATGCTCGTCCTCTGCCGCCTCTGCGGCCTGCCCGCGCGGTACGTCTCCGGTCACCTGCTCGGCGAGGGCGGCACGCACGCCTGGGTTGAGGTGCTGCTCCCCGATCCGACGGATGCGGAACGACTCATCGCGCACCCCTTCGACCCGACGAATGGCTGCATCCCCGGCCTGAAGTACATCACCGTCGCCGTTGGCCGCGACTACGGCGATGTCGCCCCAACCTCCGGCACCTTCCGCGCCCCCTACGCCGGTCGCCTCTCCGCCCACAAACGCGCGGACATCACGGCGCTCGAGTACTTCGGGAGCGAGTAGCATTCGTAGGGGCGGTTCGCGAACCGCCCAAACCTGATCGGGGATGGAATGCCATAAACAAGGGCAACCGGGCACACGGTTGTGCGCCCCTACCATGTCAAAGCCCGTACGACGCGAGCGTATCGCGGATCGCGAAATATGCAGGCTTCGGATTGAAGTTGTCATCGAAAATCATTGGCGCATCTCCACCACCGAGAAATTGAAACTCAGGTCTCAGGAGCCACGAATCCTTGTCATCAATACCCCAGATGGTGATGCTCTTCACGCCCGCATCAATACTGGCTTGGACAACATCGCGGTAGATTTCGGCCTGCCGCGTCCATTTCTCATCCTGCGTGCCCGGCAAACCAATGAGGTTCACATCGAGCTCAGTCACATAGAGCGCGAGGCCAAGCGCCGAGAAGCGTTGCATATTCGAGACGATCTGATCCTTCGTCGGTGGGTTTGTCGCGTTGACGTGGAACTGGAATCCGACCGCATCAACCGGCACGCCGCGACTTTTCAAGTCTTTCAGCATGTTGTACACCGCGTCCGATTGTGGACTGGCAATCTCGCTATGGTCATCATTGTAGAGAAGCACCCTATCTCCTCCTCAATCGCCATGCCGTCCACCCGCGCGGCAATCTCGCTATGGTCATCATTGTAGAGAAGCACAGCATTCGGGCTTGCTTGGCGCGTCAGCCGAAATGCCTGTTCGATGTAATCCGCGCCGATGCCCCGATACCAAAAACCGGGTCGCAGGCCACCGTTACTCGTGAATGCCTCGTTGACGACGATCCATTCCTCAATACTCGGGTAGCGGGGCACGACCGTGTTGATGTATTCCGCCATGATCGTCAGTAAATCATCGCGGGAGAAGTTGCCGCTGGTCAGCCATCCCGGCAAATCCGGCGCATACTGCCAGATGATGTAATTGCGCATCCGCATTCCGTTCTTTTTCGCATAATTCATCGTGAGATCTGCCGGTACGAAGTTATATTGGTCACGCGCCGGCCGTATCTGATTCCAAAGGGATTCCCCCGACGCGATCAGCAGGTTGAAATCACGAGATACAAACCCATTATATCGCGGATCGTTTGCTAAATTGAACTCCTGGCTGGTGGACCCAATGAACATCCCACGCTGATCGGCCAGCGCTCGCAAGGTTGAACCGCCTGATACAGGCGGGAAGGCAAAGGAAGGCGAAATCACCATCTGCGAGACAGTAACCGTTGAATGGGGGGCAATCTGCACAGCGAGGTTCATTGCGTTCTGTGCCACATACAACGATTCCGGTAACTGCTGCTGCTTCGTCGAGCCATCCGGCAATACCACTGTCACCATTTGACCGCTCGCGTCAATGCGGAGCGTAAATGATCCTTGGGAATCCGTTGATGTAAATATCCGAGAAAAGGTCCCCTGGTCGTTCCCTTTCTGATATCCAATGCTCCATGCGCCATTTTGATAGACGATATACAGTGATCGGCGGTCGTCCGCTCCCGTCATTGTGTTCTGAAAGATGATGCCGTTCGAACCGTGCGACGGGGCACCATCGTTAAGTCGCGATTGGATAGTCAGATCAATCTGAACGTCGCCAGTTACTTGGACAGCGCTCCCAAAGACAGGAATGTGGCGAATTTGGTCCTGGCTGTTGTCAAATGTAATTGGTGCGTCAGGCGTAATTACGTTCCGGACAGACTCGGCATCCATGACCTGCAAAGATACTGTCGTGGTCGGTTCCGGTGCGGCCCGGGCGATGAGGGATGACAGACTGAGATTCGCGGTGAGCGCGGCAGCAGCGGCACCTTTGAGGAGATGGCGTCGTGAGAGTGCGGCTGCACCCTCACTCCGAAGACATGCTGGCACCGCTGGCTGAGACATTATTCTCCCCTCTCCGCTGCATCGAATCAGTATGCGGCAGCGTAGCATCTAGCAGGAGAAAAGTCGAATGCACATCGCGTTCACTGAATCAAGCAGGCATCGCCGAAGGAGAAGAAGCGATACCGTTCCCGCACGGCCTCGGCGTAGGCGGCGAGGATGCGCTCGCGGCCCGCGAAGGCGCTAACGAGCATGAGCAGCGTCGAGCGCGGCAGATGGAAGTTCGTAATCAGGGCGTCCACCGTGCGGAAGGTGTAGCCGGGGCGGATGAAGAGGCGCGTCCACCCTTCCGCGCCGCGTTCGGTGGCCGCCTCCCAGCCGCCGGGCTGTGCCGCAACGCTCTCCAGGACGCGTACGCTCGTCGTGCCGACCGCGACGATGCGGCCCCCGCCGCGTGTCGTTTCGCAAATGATGGCGGCGGTTTCCGCGCTCGCGGTGTACCACTCCGCGTGCATCGGGTGGGCGGCGGGGTCTTCTTCCGTGACGGGGCGGAAGGTGTCGAGGCCGACATGGAGCGTCACCGTCGCGGTGCGGACGCCGTTCGCGCGTAGTGCGTCGAGCAAGGCGGGCGTGAAGTGCAGGCCGGCAGTCGGCGCGGCGGCGGAGCCGGTAGTGCGGGCGTAGGTTGTCTGGTAGCGGTCGGCGTCCGCTTCCGGCAGGCGGCGGTGGATATATGGTGGCAGCGGCATCTCGCCGAGCCGCGCGAGGGCGGGATCGAGCGGGCCGTCCACGCGGATGCGCGTCACGCCGTCCGGTTCCTTCGCCAGCACTTCGCCCTGCACCGGCGTCTCCCCGCTCCGCCCGGCGCGGTCGGTCAGGGTAAACGTCGTGCCGACGGGCGCACGGCGGCCCGGTCTGACCAGCGTTTCCCAGTCCCCATCCGCCGTGGGCCGGAGGATCAGCAACTCCAACCGCCCGCCCGTCGGTTTCATCGCCCAGACCCGCGCGGGCCGGACGCGCGAATCATTCATGACGAGCAGATCGCCGGGCCGCAGATACGCGCCGAGATTGCGGAAACCATCATGCGCGACCGCGCCCGTCCGCCGATCCAGCACGAGCAGGCGGGAGGCATCCCGCTCCGCCAATGGCTCCTGCGCGATCAGTGCAGGCGGCAGATTGTAGGAAAAATCGCTGGTATGGAGCGTCGTGTCAGGGTCAGGCGTTTCCATCGAGATTTCTATTCATTCTCAGAGATGATTTGAAGATCGGGTACTGCCTCGAAATCCTTGCGGTTATGCGTGACGAGCGGCGCGTCAAAGCGGAGCGCACATGCGGCAATCCACGCGTCCGCAGCCGGAATCCGCCTACCCTGATGTTCACACGTAGCAGTGATCTGCCCCCAGAGGACGCAAATTTCCGGTGTACTCTGAACGACTGGATCGCCCCGCAAGAACATATTCAAACGATGACGCCGGGCTTGTCCCCATCGAGCGCGATCAGCACCGAAATACATCTCAGCAACGGTCATGAATGAGAGATACACGATACGGTTTTCGAGATGGGGACGATACAACGCCGCCCGTGTATCGCGATTAAAGAGATATGAGATGATATTCGTGTCGAGGAATACGATGTCATTCACGTCGCGTCATCGTCGGGGAATAGCCGCGCATAGCGTTCCTGCTCCAGCGCTAACTGCTCCTCCTTCCAGCGACGCCGCACTTCATCGAAGTCCTCTCCGTCCTCTCGCTCGTCTTCCAGCCAATCGGGACTAAGGTCTTCCCAACGCTGTGGAATGCGGACGCCTTGCGCGCGGGCAAGTTCCTCAAGTGACGGCGGTGGCGGCAGACTGGCGAGAAGAGCGCGCATTGCACGCACTTCCTCTTCCCATATTCGTTTCTCGTCGTCATTCAGATCGGGCGGGGGTTGGCGCACCGCATTGATATTAACCATCGGTTGCCTCCGTTCCTACGGATGCAGTGTACCATGCGGCCCCGAACGCCGGTCAGCGTTCGGCGTCGGGGTCAGGCTCGTCGTCGAGGCCGGGGAGGGCGCTCTGCCAAGCATTCGCGGCGGCGGATTGCTGGGCGAGGCGGTCCGGGTACGGGATGCCGAGATGCTGATAGGCGCGGCGGGTAGCGATGCGGCCGCGCGGCGTGCGCTGGAGGAAGCCAAGCTGGATCAGGTACGGCTCGTAGACGTCCATGATCGTGTCCGTCTCCTCGCTCGTCGCCGCCGCCATCGTCTCGATGCCAACCGGGCCGCCATCGAACTTCTCGACGATCGTCGTCAGGACGCGGCGGTCGGTGTCATCCAGCCCGAGGTCGTCAATGTCGAGCATGGCGAGGGCGCCGCGGGCGACCTCCGCCGTCGCGACGCCGTCGGCGCGCACCTGCGCGTAGTCACGCACGCGCTTGAGGAGGCGGTTCGCGATGCGGGGGGTGCCACGAGAGCGGCGGGCGATCTCCGCGCCGCCGTTCGCCTCCAGCTTCAGATCGAGGATTTTGGCGGAGCGCCGGATGATCCGGTTCATCGCTGTCTCGTTGTAAAACTCCAAGCGGTGAATCGCGCCGAAGCGGTCGCGGAGCGGAGCGGTCAAGAGGGCAAGGCGCGTCGTCGCGCCGACGAGCGTGAAGGGTGGCAGGTTGAGGCGCATTGTCCGGGCGGACGGCCCCTTGCCGAGCGTCACATCCACCGCGTAGTCCTCCATCGCGGTGTAGAGCACTTCCTCGACGGGCCGCGCGAGGCGGTGAATCTCGTCAATGAAGAGGACATCACCCTGCTTGAGGTTGGTCAGGATGGAGACGATGTCGCCGGGCCGCTCGATGGCAGGGCCGGACGTAACGCGCAGACCAACGCCGAGTTCGGCGGCGACGATGGTAGCGAGGGTTGTCTTCCCGAGGCCGGGTGGACCATAGAACAAGACGTGATCGAGCGCCTCGCCGCGTGCCCGCGCCGCCTCGATGGCAATTTGCAGGTTCGCCTTGACCTTCTCCTGGCCGATATACTCGGCGATCCGCCGGGGCCGCAAAGTCGCATCGAGATCGAGGTCTTCCTCGACCTCCTCGCTGGAAAGGATCCGCTCTTCGTCCATGCCTGTCGCTCCTCCGAGAAGTTGTTGAGTGCTGAGCGCGATGAGAGATCGCCGCAGCATTGGCACGTAGTGTAGCAGAAATGTGATGAAATTGCGAACGGATGTACTAGCCGATTCAGGCGGGGGGCACGGCTGCGTGCCCCGACGATTCCGCCTGTTATCTGCTATCTGCTGTCTGCTCCTTTGCTACCGTCGAGGCATGGCCGGTCTGATGCGTGTCTTCGTAGCGGCCGAGGATGAAGAGGAGAGAGGAGAGGCGGTTGAGGAAGCGGAGGACGTGCGGGTTCGCGTTGTGCCCCTCGTGAACGAGGCGCGTCGCCAGCCGCTCGCCGCGCCGCACGACCGTCCGCGCGACATCGAGGGCGGCACCGGCGACGGTATCGCCGGGAATGACGAACTCCCGCTGCACGGGCACTTGCGCGGTGAAGGTGTTCGTCAGTTCCTCGACACGGGCGACATCCGCCCCGGTCATTTCGTAGGTGCTCGTCTTCCCCTCAACGGTTGCCAGTTCGGCCATCAGGCGATAGAGGGCACGCTGCATTTCGAGGATCGCATCGCGCACCTCGGGAAATGTCGCGGTAGCGCGGGCGAGGCCGAGCGCGGCGGACGCCTCATCGAGGGTGCCGTACGCCTCCGGACGTGGATCGTACTTCGCGACCCGCGCGCCACCGATCAGACTCGTGTAACCGTCATCGCCGCGCCCGGTGTATATTTTCTGCATGGCGTCTACCCCCCGGCCCCCTTCCCGAAACGGGAAGGGATGACTTCCATCCGAATACGGTGCCTGATCCCTCATGCCTCAATCCTCCCGAGGCTCGCTCCCCTTCCTCCTGCCCACGTTGCCCATGCTGCCCAGAGGGCGCCTGCGCCCGCACCCGCAGGAAGGGGGTTAGGGCGTCGCCACGCTCATCACCGCGTGCCGCTCATGCACTGGCGCGCTGTCCACGAAGGCATCCGCGTGCAGCAGACGGGCGAGAATTTCCGTACCGTCCACGACGCGCGGGCCGGGGCGGGAGATGTGGGCGTTGCCGTCCATCGCGAAGACGCACCCGGAGCGGACGGCGGGCAGATCATCCCACCACGGCGGGAGCGGGGACTGTGCCAGATCGGCGCGGGCACGGGCGATATCGTAGCCGCACGGCGCGACGACGATCACATCCGGAGCGCCCTCTCGCAGTTGCTCCCAGCAAAGATGCGCGCTCTTCTCACCAACGACACCGAACAGGTCCGTGCCGCCCGCAATGGCGATCATCTCCGGCCCCCAGTGACCCGCCACGAAGGGTGGATCGAGCCATTCGAGGAGTGCGACGCGTGGTCGCTCCCGGCCCGCCACCGCCCCACGCACCGCATCGAGCCGTCGTTGCAATTCGTGGATAACTGATGCCGCGCGCTCCGACATCCCGGCAGACTCGGCAACGCGGCGAATGTCGCCGAAGATGTCCGCGATGCAGCCCGGTTCGAGCGAGATGACGGGCGGATTCGTCGGCAGGGTACGGGCCGCGCGCAGCACCTCGGGCAGGGCGATGGAGCAGACTTCGCAAAGCGCCTGCGTGACGATCAGCGTCGGCTGCAATGTGTGCAGCAGGGCGGTATCGAGCGCATACAGCCCCTCCCCGCGCGCCAGTCGCTCCCGCACGAGGCGGTCCGTCTCCCCGCTCGGCAGCCCCGGCGGGATCGCCGCGCTTGTCAGGATCGGCAGCGCGCGAACGGACGGCGGCCAGTCGCACTCGTGCGAGACACCGACGAGCGCATCACCGAGGCCGAGCGCGCAGACGATCTCCGTCGCGCTGGGGAGAAGTGAGATAATGCGGGATGGTATCGAAACCATTGGCGGACTCGCTTCCGCTACGCGACGATCGCTCCGGCAATCGGGACATTGTACGGACACTATCGTACCATAGAGGAACCGCACCCCCAGCCCCCTCTCACCTGCCCAGAGGGCGCCCGCGCCCGCGCCGGCGATGGAGGGGGGGAGCGACCCTCGGGAGAGCGCAATGATTGAAGAACATCGCTTTTTAGGCAAGGCATCCCTCTCCGTCACGCGGAGGGGGACAGGGGTGCGGTTCTCATGAAGACGTTGCTCGTACTGCGGCACGCCAAATCAGACCGGGGCAACACGACTCTACGGGATCACGACCGCCCCCTCGCGCCGCGTGGTGAGGCGGACGCGCCACGGATGGGCGCCGCCCTCGCCGCCCTCGGTCTGATCCCGGACTCTATTCTCACCTCGACTGCCATGCGCGCCCGCGAGACGGCCCGCCTCGTCGCGGCGGCGATGGAGTATCGCGGCACGATCGTTGAAGAGCCGGACCTTTACGCCGCCTCCGTGGATACGCTACTTGGCGCACTGCGTGACTATGACGAGGAGAAAACGCTCCTGCTCGTCGGCCACAACCCCGGACTGGAAGAACTGGTCTGCCTGCTCACCGGCGGTGTGGACGCGGAACCGATCGTGCGATTACCCACGGCGGGCCTCGCCTGCCTCGCGCTCGACATCGAGGGGTGGTCGCAACTCCTGCCGGAATGCGGGCTGCTCCACTGGTTCCTCACGCCACGTATCGTCTCTCCGCTCCTGCACGCCTCCCGCGATCACGCAGACGAAAAGGACAACGATTGAACCCGGGAAAGGAGCCGAGAAGATGGTCAGCGCCACCGATCCGCCGATTGCCGTTGTGCCGCCATTCGTTTTGCCTGGTCGGGATGGAAAACCGTTCAATACGGCGCGATTGCGGGGACGGCGCTACGGCATCCTGCTCTTCCTCGCGCCGAACGACCCGGCCGCCGCCGCATACCTTCAATCCTTCGCCGCGCGGCGGGACGAACTGGCGTGGCTGCATACCGAGGTCATCGTGGTCATCCCGGCGTCGTCCGTCGCCGGGACGCTGCCCGCACTCCCCTTCCCCGTCCTGCGGGATGGCGGCGCGGTACGCGCCCGGGTGCTGCCTGCGATTGCGCCTGACGTGATGGCGCTGATCGTCACCGATCTCGACGGGCAGGTGATGATGTGGCGAACGGCCCGGCGCGTCGCCAGCCTACCGGATGTGGAGGCGACGCTTGGCTGGGCGTGGGAAGTCGCACGGCCGAAGGGTAGTTGCGGCGGCGTTACGTGGAGCGCCACCGCGCAGCCCGAATCGCCCCCGCCCGCCCCCCGCCCGTCGGCCGCTTCACCGTCGGTGCGCGCGCCCATCACGGCTACCGGCCACGCACGTCAATCGCCGCGTCCCACCGCCTGCCGTGGAGCGCGATCAGGTCGCCATCGCGATCGCCGCGCAACTTCTCGACCTGTGGAAAGAGATCGGCGTGATGCAGGCCGCGATTGAAGAGCGTGACCGTGTGCCCCCGCTCCAAGGCGGCCTCCGTCAGGCGCCGCCCGAGAAAGAGCGTGCCACCGAGAATGAGCAGCCTCATTGTGGCTCCCTTTCACCATCCCATTTCGCGTCATCGTTGATAGTGCCGACTGCACAACAGCATGAGTTTCCCGCCATCCGGAAGCCGCTCGAAGGTCATCCGCAGTTCGTCTGAGGCGGAAGCGGACCATATGCCGACCTGGTCCCCGCGAAGGAGGTGGACACGCAATGAGGGATGCCGCTCATTGGTATCGAGCAGTCGTAACGCTCGCACAAACCTTTGCCGCTCATTGTGCGAGAAGTCCCGTCCCACCAACGATTCAACAAACTCACTGGTGAGACTGACGGTCGCGTACTCAGGCATGCGTCAATCGCGCGATGAGCTCCCGTGCGGCTACCTGGGGGTCGTTCGCCGCGATGACCGCTTCCAGGTCCTCTTCCGTGATGCCTGTGAGTACCGGGCTTTTGCGAGCGTATTCCAACCGCGTGCGAAACTCCGGTGTCGAAGCCCAGGAATCCTCATCGTGTGACCGCCGTGCTTTCTCGCGGATCGCCAGTTCAATCACATCGCTCTTGCTGACACCGAGCTCGGACGAGAGTTGGGCGAGCAAGTGGCGTGCATCATCAGTGAGCCGGACGCTCATAGGTTCTCGTGCCATTGCAACCTCCAATTCGTTCGTACGCGAATGTACTCACTTCGTAGTCACATTGTAACCGCTCTCATCCCGCTGAGCAAGCCGATGCCGCTCCCAGGCATCCGCAAGGAAGTCGTGCATCCGCGCGCGGAAGACGGAGGCATCGAAGCGGCGAGCATGAGCGATGATCGTCTCGCGATCCCATCGTTGGGACTGAACGCGACGCATCGCGTCCGTGATCGCCTCGACAGTCTGTTCGGGGAAGAGGACGCCCGTCACGCCATCGCGCACCGATTCCGCCGAACCGCCCCGGCCGTAGCCGACGACGGGTCGCCCCGCCGCCATCGCTTCGAGTTGGGCAATGCCGAAGTCATCCTCGGCGGGAAAGAGGGTCGCGGTGCAGCGGGCATACTTCTCGCGCTTCTCCTCATCGGAAATCCAGCCGAGGAAGCGGACGGTTGGCCCGGCAATCGCTTCCAACGCCTCCCGATCCCGCCCCGTGCTGGCGATCTCCAGCCGGACACCGAGCGCGTTCGCCGCGCGAATGGCGAGATCAATCCGCTTGTATGGCACGAGGCGGGAGACGAGAAAAAAGAAAGACTCCGGTTTCTCCGGCATGCATAGAGGCGGAGCGTAGCGGTCGGTCTCGATCGGCGGATAGATGACCGTCGCGTCCCGGCCGTAAATCTGGGCGATCCGCACTGCGACCGTCCGCGAGTTGGCGATGAAGTGATTCACACGGGCCGATGACGCGCGGTCCCAGCGGCGGAGCGCGGCGATGAGCGGACGAATGCCGAGGTCCACCGCGCGCCCAAACCCCTCCCGCGCGGCATATGCCTCATAGTTCCATGCGAAGCGCATTGGCGCGTGGCAGTAACAAACATGGAGCGCGCCGGGCGGCACGCGTACACCCTTCCCGAACGCGCTCGATGAACTGACGATGAGCGGAAAACCGGCGAGATTGAAGCTCGCCATCGCCAGCGGATAGAGCGGCAAATACGGCTGATGATGCCGCATCACCCCCGGCAAACGCTGCATGAATGAGGAATGGATCTCCCACGCTCGGTATGCTTCCGGCATCCGCTCGCGGTCGTATATGCTGGTAAATACAGGAGCGTCGGGGAAAAGCGCGTGCAGTTGCTCGACAACGCGCTCCGCGCCGCCGTTCTGGTTCAAATAGTCATGCGCGAGGGCGACACGGGGAAGTACTGAGTACTGAGTCCTCAATACGCGCCGCGCATACTGAGGACGGCGCGCGGGGTACGGAGGAGGATTTCGAGATCGAGGCGGACGGACCAGTTTTCGGCGTAATATATGTCGAGGCGGACCATCTCCTCGAAGGTCAGATCGCTGCGGCCGGAGACTTGCCAGAGGCCGGTGATGCCGGGCGTCACCGCGAGCCGCTGATGGTGCCACGGCTCGTAGTGATCCACCTCGGCACGGACTTGGGGGCGCGGGCCGACGAGGCTCATCTTGCCGATCAGGACGTTGAAAAACTGCGGCAACTCATCAAGGCTCGTCGGGCGGATGAAGCGTCCGACGAGCGTGCGGCGGGGATCTTCTTTGTGTTTGCGGAGCCGGATATCGCCGTTACCGTTGGGCAGAACGGCGTCATTCATCTCCTCCGCGTTCGTATGCATCGAGCGGAACTTGTAGCAGGTAAAGTCTTTACCGTTCTTGCCAACGCGCGTCTGCTTAATGAAAATTGGGCCGGGCGAATGACGCTCAAGTTTGATCGCGAGGGCGATCATCAGCATCGGAATCGCCATAAGAATGAGCGCGACGCTTGCGCCGAGGATATCCACGCCGCGCTTGATCCAGAGGTTCCAGCCCTGAATTCGGCTGGCGCGCACGCTGATCAGCGGCACGCCGTGCAGTTCGTTGATCTGCACGCGACCGAGCGACAGTTCGAAAACGTCCGGCACGAGTTGGAAGCCAACGTCCGCGTCCCGGCACGCCGTGATGACGCTGAGGATGCGATCGTGCGCCTGAGGCGGCAGGGCGATGACGACCTCGGAGATGCCGTCATCTTTGATGATCCGCGCGAGCGCGTCGCTCTCACCCAGCCGCTCCGGCCGGATGATGCTGCGGCTCGTCGCGATTGCCCAACCTTCCGCTACCGGCAGATCATCCACGAAGCCGACGAGGTGGAAACCGAGATCGTTGGCCGTCGCGAGGTAACTCATCACGCGCTGCGCCGCCGGGCCGGAGCCGACAACAACCGCCCGCTCCACGCCGATGCCGCGCTTCCAGAGTTGGTCGCGCACGAGCCGCCGGAGGCCGCGTTCGAGCGTCACAAAGAGCAGGATCGCTCCCCACGCGTAGACGACAAAGAGGCGGGACGAGACAAATTCCGGTTGCAGGAAGACGATCACCAGCACCGCGGCATTCGCGACCGTCACCGCCCCCCAGGCCGTGGTTGCTTCCGCCAGGAAGGTCGTGCCGCGCGGCAAACGGTAGAGACCGCGCACGGCGAACGCGACGACGATCGCGCCAACCAGCAGGAGCGCGTAAAAGCGGTAATCATTCAGATTACGGAAGTCGAACCCCTGGATCGCGCCGCCCAGTTGCGCCGTATAGCGCGCCCAATACGCCAGCCGGAAGGCGAGCGCGACGGTGAAGGCATCGAGGAGCATGAAGGCGAGGATACCGAGCGGTTCGAACCAGCGCGGATACGTGCCACGCGTGGCACGCGCCGATGGAGCGGACGGCGATACGGTGCGTTCTCGCTCAATCACTGACACGATAGTGCCTCACCTCCACCGCTGGTCCATCGCGCGCACCGGCACTCCCCGCTCCCGGCCCTCGCGCCGTGAGTATAGCATACGGTAAAGTGTACGTACACGAGAAATGGCGATAATCCGCATGGAATACCGAATTCGCGGCGAAAAGAGGGAACACCGCCGCGCCCGCGTTTGTGCCACGCAGCCTCATCGCTCATCGGCATCGGCAAAATGATGGGAGACAACCACCCGAAGGAGTTACGCCCGCTGCCTGCTGGTTGCCTCCCCCGTGCTATACTCCGGCGGGAGAGGGCTGCGGCTTGAGACGGGAAGCGATACGTGGCGGCATGAGTGAAACGGACGCAGACGAGCAGCAGCGGCTCTGGACGCCGTGGCGCATGCGCTACGTCGGCGGGGAACGCCGCCCGACGCCGCCTGGGGTGAGCATCTTCAGCGCGATTGCCGACGATCCCGCGGATGACGCGGCGAACTTCGTCCTCCATCGCGGCGCGCGCGCCTTCGTCGTGATGAATCTCTATCCCTACAATACCGGCCACTGCATGGTCGTCCCATACCGGCAGGTCGCGACGCTCGACGGACTCGACGAGGGTGAGATGACCGAAATTGGCCTCCTGCTGCCCTGGCTGACGCGCGTCCTGCAAACGACGCTCCGCTGTGACGGTCTCAATATTGGCCTGAACCTCGGCGCGGTGGCGGGCGCGGGCGTCGCGGAGCATCTCCACTGGCACATCGTACCGCGCTGGCAGGGAGACGCGAACTTCATGCCAATCGTCGCCATGACGACGGTAATGCCGGAACTACTGCCCGATACCTACGCCAAACTGCGCGCCACGATAGCGCGTGACCCCGCGCCGATGCTCGGCATCCTCGCCATGACGCCCATACAGGCAGCGGGTGGCGTGACCTTCCACGGTGGCGATGTCGTACTGCGGCGCGCGAGCGATGGCGCGTTCGTCTTCCCGAAGGGGCATGTGGAAGCCGGTGAATCGCTGGAGGAGACGGCGATCCGCGAGACAATGGAGGAGACGGGCCTCGCCGCCCACGTCGTCGCGCCACTCGGCACGCATCTCTTCCCGTTCAAAGGGAAGATGCGTCACGTCACCTGGTTCCTCATGGAGGCGACCGCCGAGACGGATGATTTCGCGACGCATCTCGGCAAAGATGCCTTCCTCTTCCCTCCCCCCGCCGCCGCCGCCAAACTCGCGCACGATGAATCCCGTATCCTGCTCAACCGCGCCGTCGCGCGACGCGGGCTGCGGGCGCCCTTTGGGCAACATGAGGACTGAGGGCAAAGAAAGAAACGTCCATGATTATCCGCAACGCAGCACGCCATTCTTACAGAAAACGACCGCGAATCTTGGCGCATATTTCACTTCTTATCGCACTCGCCTCGCTTTCCGGCCTCTCCTACTCAGTCCTCAGCGCTCCTCCAGCGCCCACGCTCTTGCTGGGCGTGGGCGATTCGCTGATGGCCGGGGTGGGGGCGAGCCTGCCGGACGAACGGGGCGAGTTCGCACTCGTGGCAGACCTGATGCGCGGGCGGTACGGGCCGAATCTGCGCGCCGTCAATGTCGCGGTCTCCGGCGAGACGAGTACGACATTGCTCGCGCCTCCGCCACCGCCAACCCTCACCGCTGGGGAGCCGACGCCGACACCAACGCGTCCGCAAATCCTCCGGGCGCTCGATGAACTCGGGCGGCTCCCCGCCGGACAGCAGGCGGTCGTGCTCCTCAGCATCGGCGGCAACGATCTCCAGCGGCTGGCCGGGAAGGAGACCGCTGCCCGCGAGGCCGCGCTGGCCACCTTCCGCATGAACCTGACCACGATCGCCACCCGGCTTACCGAAGGCGGCCAGACGCGCGCGCTGCTCATCCCGACGATCTACGATCCCTTCGGTGGCGATCCGACCGCCGTGGGGAGCGACGCGTGGTGGATCGAGCGATTCAACAGCGCGCTCCGCGGGGTCGCGGCGATGAAGCAGGGCGTGACGGTCGTCGAACTGGCGGAGAAAGTGCGCGGCAAGGAGCAATCGCTGACGCTCGGCCGCTTCGATGACGTGCATCTCTCCAACGCCGGCCACCGCCTCGCGGCGGACATGCTCTGGGCGGCGGGCGGCTTCGACACTGTGCCGCCGGAGGTGACACTCATCGCACCGACAGAGGGGAACGCACCGCGTCCGGTTCTGACGATACGCGCGACGGTGACGGACGACAGCGGCCCGAATGGTGTGGCGCGCGTCGTGCTGCTGGCGGACGGCAAGGAGCAGGGCGAGATGATGCCCCGCCCGGACCTCGCGCCGGACACGTACCTCGGCTACTGGGACGGGCGACTGCTCCCGGGGGCGCATACCATCGGCGTCGCCGCGACGGACCGCGCGGGCAATCGGCGCGAGACGACCGTCACCGTGACGGTTGGCGCCCTACCGTAACCCGGCCGAATTGCATGGCGCTGGCGCGGCACGTATACTGCGGCAAAGCCAGTGCAGTGAGTTTTCCGCATCATCGGTGCGTACTGGAGCGTGAGCAGCGCATGAATGACGGCCCCGCGGAGACCGGGATACCGGGACAACCAGGCGGCACTCTCCCACCCGCACGTACGCCGCCGCTACGCGAAGGATACCCCGTCGCGAACGCCTGGCATCCGGCGCAGGAGGGCGAGTTGGCGCCGCCGCCGGGGATACTCGATGTCACGCAGAATGGGTATGCCGCCGCGCCGCCCGCTGTACCAGTAGCCGGGGCGGCGTATGTCCGGCCCGATGCGATCGCGATGAATCCTCTGCCACCGATGAACGCGCCTCTCGCGGCCGGTGCGCCCGCACACGATCCATTCGGGAATTTCTGGGAGGGATTGCAGGCCTGGTTCCGGCCCCGGGCCGCACTGGGCGCCGCAGATCTCCGCCGCAACCTACCGCTCGGTGTCGCGATCGCCGCCCTGAGCGGCTTCGCCGATGCGCTGCTGCTGCCTGCGGTCGTCGTCGCGGCATTCGTCGCGCGAGAGAGCGGCTCCAACATCCTCGTTGCGCTCGTGCCGGTCGTCGCCGCGCTCTCGTGGGGGCTACCGGGGGCGATTCTCGGCAGTGCTATCGTCAACCGCACGCGACTCATCGCGCTCGCCCTGACTAGCGCGGCACTGCGCGCCCTGGCGCTGGGTCTGCTCGCCTTTGTCGGCGCGAGCCGGGCAGATGGCTCGGCGAAACGGTTGCTCGTCATCTTCTTTGTCCTCTACGGCATCGTCGGCTTCGCGAGCGGCTTCGCGACGCTCGTCGGCCAGCGGCTACCGGGACGCGTCGCGACGAATGGCGTCCGTGGCCGACTCGTCCGCTGGCAAGCGCTCGCGGGGGCGGGCGCGTCGGTACTCGCCGCGCTCCTCGTCCGGCGCATCCTCGTGCATGGTCCCGTCTTCCCCCGCGAATACCTCTACCTCTTCTTCGTGGCCTTCATCGCCCTCCTGGGCGTGGCGCTCCTGACGGTCGCGCTCACCGAACAGGGGAGCCGCGTACCTGTGGCGCCGCGCCCGCCGCTCGCCGGGCTGCGCGCGGGTCCGGGATTGCTCCGCCTGTCAGCATATCGGCGCTATCTCCTCTTCCGGATCATCGCGCTGATCGCCACGCTCGCGGAGCCTTTCTTCGTCGTCTATGCCCTCCGGACATTCACTCCCTCCGCCGACATGATCGGCATCTATGTGATCGCCGTGATCGCCATGCGCGCCGCGACGATCTATCTCTGGCGCGCGCTCGCCCGGATCACCGGGACGAAACTCCTGCTCCAACTCGGTGCGCTCTGTCGGGCGCTCGCGGCCTTTATCGCGATTGGCCTGCCGGTGCTCTTCGAGACGGAGCCAATCGCCGATTACTTCACGAGCGATCTTTCCCGCGCGCGGGCCTTCATCGCCGTCTTCATCTGCATCGGCGCGGCGATGGGCGCGAATGCCGTCGCGCACAGCGGCTTCCTGCTCGACATCCTGCCGCCAAATGCCTACGCGGACGGTGTCGGCTTCACGAACGGCGTCCTCGCCCTCTCGAGCGTCTCGCTGATCGCGGGCGGCATCATCGCCGATCACAACGGTTTCCGCGCGCTCTTCATCACCGCGCTGGTTCTTGGCCTGCTCACCGTACTCGTCGGCGGCATCCTGCGCGAGCCACGCCGCCCGCTCCGCCGCTCCGGCGCGCTCGGCCCCGGCATCCGCCGCACCGAAGCCTTTCCCGTCATCCCTCCCTACCGCCGCTGAACGAGGATTGAAAATGACCATCCCGGAGTTGACGCTGGCGAAGGTGTGGCAGGCGCAGTGGCTCGTGCCGGGGCCGTGGCGGACGACGGATGGGCAGACGGTTGTCGTGCGGTATCGGGGCCGGTGGTCCGCCGGGTTCGGGCCGGATTTCGCCGATGCACGGATCGTGCTCGATGGGCGAGAGATCACCGGCGCGGTCGAAATTCACCGTCGCGCGGCGGATTGGCGGGCGCATGGGCATCATCTCGACCCCGCCTACAACGCCGTCACCCTCCACGTTGTTCTCGACGATGACGGAACGCCCTGCCGGACGCGCGACGGACGGACGCTGCCGACGCTCGCTCTCGCGCCACTGCTCGCCGGGTCGCTGGTCGCGTTTCCCGCCGGGAGCGCGCCGCTCGGCGGCCTCGGCGACACGCCCTGCGCCCGCGACTTTCTGACGACTGGCGCGGCGGGCCTCTTACGCGTCCTCGGCCGGGCGGGCGATGAAAGGCGCGCCCTCAAAGCGG
>CALBSO010000015.1 GCA_937968015.1 uncultured Thermomicrobia bacterium | reverse complement strand
CTATGCGTCTATTATCTCACACGGAGATGGGTCTGTCAAGTATACAGTCACGTATGATTTTACCCTGATTGCTCGTCAGCGTTCGTCAAGGCAACGGCCAGCAGGGTGGCATGCACCTTCAGTGCGAACCCCGCGTTTGTCCTTGCGTGCAGCCGTTGGATCCCCCATGTTGCCATCTGGCTGCCCACGCTCTCAATCCCCTTACGCTACTGCCACAATCCCTCGACTTCCTCCCAACTGTTCGGCACGACGCGCACCCCCGTCTCTACCAGGATCGTCGCTTCATCCTTGCGACTATTATAGGCCTTGTTCCCGTACACCGATGCCCCCGCGGGCAAGTCGAGTCGGTGTCCTCAAGCAACACCATTCTCGGACGCGCGGCGCATGAACGCCAACGAGCAATCAGGGTATGTATGCCTATGGAGGATGACACAATGCTCCCGTTCGCGACTCGAACCATCGCTGTGACGACAACCTATCTGCATATCCCGAGGCGCGATCACTTTCGGCCCGCGTTCGTCGAAAACCCGGATCTCCTCGTCCTCGAAGCGCGGGAGCCGTCCGTAGCCTTCTACCGCTTCCTCTATGATGCGGTCGGGCGCGATTTTGTCTGGATTGATCGTTTGCTGTGGACGGACGCGCAGTTTCAGGCCTATCTGTCGCGGCCAACGACGACCGTGCTTGTACTCTACTTTCAGGGTACACCCGTTGGATACATTGATTTGGACGCGTCCGAAGGCGCGGAGACGGAGATCGCCTACTTCGGTCTCGTCCGCGCCGTCCATGGCCGGGGTTTCGGGAAGCACCTGCTCTCGGTCGGTGTGCGACGCGCCTTCGATGACGGGGCGGAACGGGTCTGGCTGCACACCTGCACGCTCGACGGGCCGCACGCCACCGCGAACTATCTGGCGCGCGGCTTCGTCCCCTACAAGACGACGACACAGGACGAACCCGTGCCGGTGGACTGGCAGCCACCCGTCCCGACGCCAAGGGAAAACAGGGATTGAGCACAGCGGACGCGGAGAGGAAAAGAAGTACTGATTCAATGCTCTTTGTGTCCTCCGTGTTTACGCGTTGTCCCTTTTTCCCGTCCATTACTGGTATGATCCCGCGAACGCATGGAAAGGGAGGGCGACATGGCAAGATGGGATCAGGCGACGCTCGACGCGGCGGCGCGCGAGCGGGAAATCGAGTTGACGACGTGGGGCCGCACGACCGGCAAACCGTCGCGTGTTACCCTCTGGATTTGGGGCGACGGTACGCGCCTGTACATCCGCTCCGGCGGCGGCATGGGGCGCGATTGGCCCCAGAACATGCGTGCGGGCGGCCGTGGCATCCTGCACCTCGCGGGTCGGGATATTCCCGTCCGCGCCCGTCATGTCACCGACGAAGCCGAGGCGCGTGCCGGGGCGGCGATGGTCAACCGCAAGTATCAGACAGCGAACACGCCCTCAGCGGCGGGTGAGCCGCTTACGCCCGCCGAGCAGGCGACATTCGAACTGACGCCTGATGAGGCGCCGTCAAGCGGCGCATAGCGCGGCATCACGAGATTGAAAATGTGGCGAGCGCGGCTTCGGGAATGGGATCATAGGCTTTCGCCTATGCCACCGCTTGCCGACTGGTCAGGGTGTGTCGTCGAGGAACGCATTGACGACCGCCGCGAGCGCCTGTGGCTGGCTCCATTGGACCGCATGTGCCGCGCGATCAATAGCGATGAAGGAGGCATGGGGCGCTGCCGCAAGCAGTTGCCGCGTGTCGCGCATTGAGACGACGACATCGCGATCCCCGCGTACGACGAGGAGGGGCACGGTCAGTTGAGTGACCGTGGCGATCGTATCGTTGTGGTCCGCCGCGATGTCCGTCCCGAGGACGCGGCGGATGCCCGCGCGCAGATAATCCCGCAGGATGATCGGCAAGAGCGAGGGTGATTCCCGCACACTGTCGCGCAGCAGCCCGAGCGTCTGATGCGGGGCGCTCGCGCCACGCGCGCCAATTGTCGCGCCGACGAGGATCAATCGGGAAACGTGTTCCGGATGCTGACGGGTGAACTCCGCGGCCACCGGCCCGCCGAGTGAGTGGCCAAGAAGATGCACCCGTGCGAGGCCGACAGCACGCAGCCAATCCCCGAGCGCACTGCCCAGAGCAACCGTGTCAAGGAGTCCGCGCGGATGCGTTGTATGGCCGAAGCCGGGTAAGTCGAGCGCGTACACACATCGCCGCGTGGCGAGGAGTGGTTGCAGCCGTGCCCAGTAGGCGCTCGACACGCCGAGGCCATGGACGAGCACGAGAGGCGCCTGCTCCGTGCCCTGATCGCCCGCGACGCGATAGTGATAGCGAATGTTGCCACTCGTCACCCAACAGCGACGGGATGGGGAGCGTTGATTATTCCGCCGCATAGGCCGCGTTATCCTCACGATCATCGTGGAGGCACTGTCGCCGCCATTGGCAACCGGGCATCATCGGTACCACACGGCCGCACGATTTCCTTCGTGGACGATCATGCGCCGCGTGCGATACTATCAGACGGTTGCCTGGTGCTGAAGCGAAGGAGTGAGTGGTATGTACACCTATCGCGTCGTTGCGGATTGGCCGAGATTGCCGACGGGGTACGAACTCGGCGTTGTCTCGGATATGGCGGTAGATTCAGGCGATCGTGTTTATGTCGTAGACCGGGAGCCGAATAACCGCATTCTCGTCTTCGATCGGGACGGTATGTTCCTCGCCATGTGGGGCGATGATTTCCTCGTCACGCCGCACGGCATAATGATCGGGCCGGATGACCGCGTCTACGTCACCGATCGCGGCTCGCACACCGTCTGGATTTGTACGACGGATGGAACGCTCCGCCAGACGATTGGCACGCCGGGGCAGGTCGGCGCGCCCGATCAGCCCTTCAACAACCCGACGAACAGCGCGCTCGCGCCGTGGGGCGATCTGTACGTTTCGGACGGTTATGGCCAGTCCCGCGTCCATCGCTTCGCGCCGGACGGCACACTAATTACATCGTGGGGTTCCGAGGGATCGGGACCGGGGCAGTTCCACTTGCCGCACGATGTCCGCGTGGACGTGCGCGGTCGCGTTTTCGTTTCGGACCGCGAGAATTCGCGCATCCAACTCTTCGACCGGGACGGTGGGTTTCTTGAGGAATGGACGAATGTCGCCCGCCCGCAGAATATCCTCTTTGGCCGCGACGACCTACTCTACGTCACCGAAGTGCCGCAGCGCGTCAGCATCTTCAATCTCGATGGCGAACTGCTCGCGCGCTGGGGCGAGAAGGGCGATACGCCAGGCCAGTTCCGTGACTCCCCGCACGGCCTCGCGGTGGATTCGCGCGGCGACCTCTACATCGCCGAAGTCACCGGTCGCGCCCGCTTCCAGAAGTTCGCGCGGGTATGAGCACCCCCGAATTCACCGAGGAGGAACGAGCCTTTCGCGAGGCGTTGGTAGAGCGGACGCTCGCCCATCGCGATCAGCAGCCGCCACTCGGTGTCAACTTTTTCGATGCCTGCTGCCTGCTACCCGCGTATCGCGCGAATGACGGGATTCTCGTCCATCACAGCGGATGCAGCATTTTACCGGCAAACGCAATCACAGCGTGGTGTACGCTGGCTCGGTAATTACTGAGGCTACCGTTCGCGAGAGGATGTTACACGGGCCACGACTCGCGCGTCCAGGCCATCTCCCAGAACATATACTCGTAGCGGCTGCTGGTGCGGAAGATGTCGCGCAGCCGCTCGTGGCCCGATGCATCGAGGCGTGATGCCTCATCGTCTATCACGCCGCGCATCCAGACGCCGACGGCCTCGAACTCGACATTGGCATACGTCAGGAGCCAGTCGCGGTAGGGATGTTCACCGGGCGGCTCGCCCTGGGCGGTGAAGTGGCGCCCGACTACGGCGTAAATCCACGCGCAGGGGAGCATTGCCGTCAGCGTCTCGGCCAGCGATCCCATCGCGCCGATCTGGAGTATGTGGCGCGTGTAGGCGTAGTTCGTCGGCGCCATCGGCACGGCGGCCATCTCCTCCGGCGTCATGCCGAAGTGCGCCGCGTACCCCTCGTGCAGGGCGCGCTCGACATTCACCGTGTTAATGAGGCGCTCCGCGAGCACCTTCGCGCGGTCGCGGTCGCTCGTTTTCGTGGCGGCGAAGGCGAAGGTCTTCGCGAGGTCGGTGAGGAAGCGCGCGTCCTGCACAATGTAGAACTGGAAGGTCTCCTGTGGCAGCGTGCCGTCCCCAAGCGCGACGAGGAACGGATGCGTCAACTGCGCCTCCCAGATCGCCGCACACTCCCGCCGCATCGTCCCCGTAAACGTTTCCGTCATCACTTCATCCTTTCGGGTCGAAACCAATGGCTTCAGGGTCTGACCAGGTGATTGAGAGGGCCGTGGCCGTGGCCGAGGCCGGGGGCGGCGACGATCGCGGCGTGGGTATACCGTTTCGCCGCCGCGAAGGCGTCCGGCACTGACTGGCCTTTGGCGAGGCAGGCGGTCATTGCCGCAGAGAAGGTGCAGCCCGTGCCGTGGGTGTGCGGCGTCTCAATGCGCGGCGTATTGAGCGACTGGAAGGATGAACCGTCGTAGAGCAGGTCCGTCACCGTTTCGCCACCCATATGACCCCCCTTGACGACGACCCAGCGGGGGCCGAGGGCATGGAGCCGTCGCGCTGCCTCCCGCATCTCGTCCGGCGTGCGGATCGAGCCGCCGCCGAGCGTTTCCGCCTCCGGCACATTCGGTGTGATAACGAGCGCGAGCGGCAATAGGTGTGTGCGGAGCGCGTGGATAGCGTCTTCCGCCAGCAGATGGTCGCCGCTCTTCGCTACCATCACGGGATCCACGACGAGATTTGTCAGCCCGGTGTCGGCAATCATCGCCGCGACCGCCGTAACGACCGCGGCGGTGCCGAGCATCCCCGTCTTCAGCGCGTCCGCGCCGATGTCACTCACGATGCTCTCGAATTGCATGGTGATGAAGGCGGGCGTCAGCGTTTCGACGCCCTGCACCCCGACCGTGTTCTGCGCCGTGATCGCCGTCAGGACGCTCATGCCGTAAACGCCGAAAGCGGAAAAGGTCTTCAAATCGGCCTGGATGCCCGCTCCGCCGCCGGAATCGGAACCTGCGATAGTAAGCGCTCGCGCGAGGACTGAGGATTGCGTGCTCATCGGCCCGTACCTTCTCGGGAGGGCATTTCGCGAATCATCCCGACGGATCGTCCGAGGGTGCGCGTCGCGGCCTCCACATCGGGTGCGAGGCCGACGGCGGAGAGGACGGCGACGCCCGCCGCGCCCGCCGCGATGACCGCGCCCGCGTTGTCGGCAGTGATGCCGCCGATGCCAACGATGGGGAGCGGGCTGAAGGCGGCGATGTCGCGGATCAGTGACAGGCCGATGGGGGGGCCGGCGTCCGCTTTGGTGGTGCGCGCCTCGTAGACGGGGCCGACACCGAGATGATCCGCGCCTGCCGCGATCGCCGCCCGTGCCGCCTCGACGCTGCCCGCCGATGCGCCGACGAAGCGATCCTGCCCGACGAGCCGCCGCGCCGCGTCCACCGGCACGTCATCCTCCCCGACATGCACGCCGTCCGCGTCCACCGCGAGGGCAATATCCACGCGGTCATTGATGATCAGCGGCACGTCCGCTGCCTGCGCAATCTCCTGTAACCACATGGCGTCCGCGTAGAAACGGTGCATGTCGCCCGACTTATCCCGTAGTTGCAGCACCGTCGCACCGCCCCGAATCGCCGCTTCGGCTACCGCCGCGAGCGAGCGGCCCGCCGTGAAATCGCGGTCGAGAATGATATAGACGGAGAGATCGAGCCGCCGTTTCACTGGCCTGTCACTCGTGCCATTGCCTGCCCGAAGGCGTTCCAGAAGGGGTCCACGCGCGGGTGGACGAGTGGATGATCCACGCCGCTCTCCGTGACCGTCATGCCCCGGTCGGCGGGGAGCGTTTCGCCGATGATGCTGCCGACGATCTGCTTCGCCGCCAGCGCGCGCACGACGGCATCCGCCTTCTCCGGGCGGCAGGTGAGCAGGAGTGTCCCCTCACTGATCGCGGCGTAGGGGTCCATGTCGAATGCCTCGCAGACGGCGCGGGCGGCGTCCGCCACCGGGATCGCCGCGCGGTCAATATGCATGCCGACATGCGCCGCCTGCGCGATTTCATAGAGCCCGCCCCAGACGCCGCATTCGGTCGCGTCGTGCATCGCCGTCACGCCATTATGGCGCACACCGACGCTGACGGCGGTCATCGCGTCTTCGACGACGGACATCTGCCAGAAGAGGTTCGCCGCCCCTTCTGCCATCTCCTTACCGCACCGTTCCTCGACGAGCGCGGGGAAGGAGACGCCGAAGAGACCCGTCGCCTCGATTGCCGCGCCCTTCGTGACAATCACCGCGTCGCCGGCCTGCGCCATCGTCGGCACGACATAGGAATCCTCCCGCCCGACGCTCATCACCGTCGCACCGCCGACCATCGGGAAGTCGCAGCCGTCGTAGCGCGCCGTGTGGCCCGCGACGATGGCGATGCCGAGTTTTTCGCACTCGCGGTGGATCGTCGTCCAGATCGCAGTGAGGCCGTCCATGTCCATCGCGAGTGGGAGGTTGAGATCAATCGTCAGGTAGGTCGGTTTGAGGCCGGAGGTCGCGGCGTCCGAGGCGAGGATATGCAGGGCAAACCACGCTGCCCGCTCCCAGCCGTAGGCGGGGACGATGAAGACAGGATCGGTCGTCAGGGCCATCACCTGCCCGTCGCCGATGGCGATCACACCGACATCCACGCCATTCTGTGGCGGGACGAGGACGCGGGCATCCCGTGCGCCGAGGTGCGGCAGAATGAGATGCTGGAAGATTTCGGGAGAGATCTTGCCGATATCGGGGAGTTTGGCTGTCATTACGCGTCCTCCGAACCGTGGGTAAGGAGGCGCGATGGCGAATGATCCGTCCGGTCACTTCCCTACGCCGGTGCGAACCGGATCAGGTGCGAAGGGTCTGCGGGCTTCCCCACACTCTCAGCGCGCCAGCGCTCCCCCAGTGCTGTTCAATTGCCGGTCACTGTACGCGCGGTGCCCGTCTTCGTCAAGAATGCACAAGCCTTGAATGGAGGGCTCCCCTATCGCTTGGCAGTCTGACGAAGTAGAATCGCAGCCTGCGAACATCTCGCCGCCCCACGCGGTACAGGAGGTACAGATGGCAACGAAGCAGGAAATCATCGAGACGATCCGCCAAGGGAACCAGCGCGTCACGCACACATTCAGCGCGCTGACCGAAGAGCAACTGAACAGACGGGTCCATTTCGATGAGATCGGTTGGACGGCGAAGCAACTGCTCGCGCATCTCGCGAGCCGCGCGCCGGGACACGAGCGGATGATTGGCATGGCGGAGAGTGGCGCCGGATTGCCCCCGGACTTCGACCTGAATGCATACAACCAGCGCGGTGTTGACGAGCGGAGCGACAAGAGCCGTGATGCCCTACTCGCCGAATTCCTCACCGTGCATGAGGCGCTGATCGAGCGCGTGCAAGGGATGTCTGATGCGCAACTGAGCAAGACGATGCAGTGGCGGCAAGGGGTGGTACCGCTGAGCGATGTCCTGCGCGGGTCGGGAGGGCAGCATTCGATCAACCATACCAACGAAGCGGAGAAGGTGCTGGGAGTGCCAGATCGGAACGGGCTTCCGTCGCCCTTCGCGGCGCTCCATCACGTCGCCTTGGTCACCAATGACATGAAAAAGACCGTCGCCTTCTATCGCGAGGTGCTCGGTGCCGCGGTCGCGATGGGCCACCGTCTCGACCGACCGGGCAACGAGCGGCACTACTTCATCACGGTCGCACCGAACACGGTGTTCGCCTTCTTCGAGTTCCCGGATGCCGCGCTGCCTGGGCACAAGGAGGCGACGTTACCGAGCACCGGTCGCGCGCTCGATCACATCTCCTTCTTCGCGGGGAGCAACGAGCAGTTCGATACGTGGTATCAGCGGCTGACAGAGGCGAAGGTGGCACATCTGAGTCCGCTCCGCGACATGGGGATCGTGCGTGCCTTCTTCTTCGATGACCCGAACGGCATCACCCTCGAAGTGATGGCCGGTATGGGCGAGGGCATGCACTTCCCGGCCCTCGGCGACCCCGACCCGGCGTACTGAAACGAGTCGAAAGTCAAAAGTCGAAAGTAACAAGCGAGAGCACGGTTCTGTCTCACTTTGTACCTTCGACTTTTGACTCCCCGGTCGTTAGATGACTTCCTCCAGTTGACCGACGGCGGCGTTGCGGAATTTATTGAGCGAGTGGCGATACCCCTCGGTGAGGGCGCGCGTGTCCGAACTGAAGAGGACGAAGCGAGAGCCTTTCCCCATCCAGCGCTCGACATCCTTCTCGGTCTGCCAGTGGCCGCCTGCCGGGATGCCCCGCTTCTGCGCGGTGGCGATGATGTGCTCGGTCGCCTCGATAAACGTCGGGTTGTCGTACTCATCGGGCACACCGAGCGTGATTGAGAGGTCATTGGGGCCGATGAAGATCGCGTCAATGCCGCCGACATCGAGGATTTTTTCGAGATTGTTGATCGCCGGGACCGATTCGATGCCGATAATCACGACGACGTTCTTATTGCGCTCTTCGAGGTAGCGCTGGGAAGCGTCGCTCGGATACGTTCCGTGATCGCGCGCCTGATCGTGGAGCGCACCCTTGAGGGGGCGCATTCGCGCGGCGTGGACAACGGTCTTGACCTCTTCAGGCGTCTCACAGTAGGGAACAAGGACACCGTGGAATCCGGCATCGAGCCCCTTGATCGTCTCGGCCGGCTCGGTCGTCGGCACACGGATCACCGGGCAGATGCCATTGCTGACGAAAGCGGCGGCAAGGTCAGCCGCCTCGGAGCGATTTGTCGGCGAATGCTCCGTATCCACGATCACGTAGTCGAACCCCAGCCGACCATAGACATTCGTCCACCGCGTATTGCGGATTAAGCTCACCATCGTGCCATAGACCCGCTCACCATTCCGCATCTTCGCGCGCATTTCCGCCCCGTTCATGCCAACCTCCCTTGTCTACCAGCCGACCAACCCGACAGATGAAACCGAATGAACGTAGAGATCGCGGTTCACTTGGTTTCTCACGCTGTCATCACCCGTGTGAAGTAGTCGCGGACTTCATCGTCCGTCAGGGCATCCGCCGCGTCCCCGATCGAGAGTTCGAACATGGACCAATTTGGTAAGTCCGTCGGGCGTAAGGGGCGGAAGAGCGCCACCTTCTCCTCACGCGCGATGTCGAGCGCGGCCGACGACAGTCGTTCCGGGTCGCCCTGCAAGTAGACATGCATCATGTGCGTCTGCGGCGGGTCTGGCTTGACGACGATGCCGGGGATGGCGTGCAGGATGTCCGCGATGGCAACGGCGCGCGCGTGATAGTGCGGGAAGCGGCCGAGGCGCTGGTGGAGTTTTGCCCGCGCGGAGAGGACATAGGGGAAGAGGTGGATCATCCTGCCGCCGTGCCGTACCTGCCAGACGCGCGCCTCCGCGATGAATGCCGCCGACCCGGCGAGCGCGGACCCGGCCATCGCGCCAATCCCTTTGTAGAAGGAGACATACACGCTATCGAACAGTCCGGCGATCTCCGCGTACGAGCGGCCATAGAAGGGAGCGGACTCCCAGAGTCGCGCGCCGTCCATATGCACCGCCGCGCCGCGCTCCCGCGCCCAAGCCGTCTGCGCCCGCAACTCCTCCCATGACGGGAGCATGCCGCCGAGGTCGCGCTGCGGCAACTCGATCAGGAGCGCGGCGACCGGCTCGGCGACCGCTTCAAGGTCTTCCCGCGTCATCAGCCGCCGCGCGTCGCCGACGAGCCGTGCGTGGAGGCCGTGCAGCCGCTGATACCCCTTCTCCTCCTTCGTCTCGACATGGCACATTGGGTGGTAGGCGATGGTATTCCCATGCTTCCATTCGGCCCAGATGCGCAGGGCAATTTGCTGCGCCATCGTGCCGGTTGGCAGGAAGAGCGCGGCCTCCGTGCCGAGGATTGCCGCGATCTCCCGCTCGAAGCCCTCGATCAAATCGCCCTTGCCGTAGACATCTGCTCCTTCGTCTGGCGCGGTTGCCGCCGCGAGCGCCGCGAGTTCGTCGTGCGGGCGCATCGTCCCGTGCCCGCCGAGGAACCGCTCGCACGCCTCCATGATCGCTTCCCGCGTCGGTGCCGCCTGATTGAGAACCATCATTTCCTCCCCGCTGCGACGACGCTGCCGCCCCACAATGCGGCGTGCGCTCGGCCCGCGCATCATACCGCGTTTGCGCGCGGAACGGCGGCCCGTCGGGAGGGAAGCCCGCCTTTCAGGAGCGTCCCCCTATTACAAAAAGTGTGCAACGGGCAAAGCTGCCAGTCACTACTTTGTCGGTATAGGTGGCACGAAATATGCTTTTCCACTCCGCGTCGGTTCCGTTCATGGAAGGAGTAACACGATGGTATCCGAGCAACCTCAGAATCGTAGTGACACGATGATTGGGTCAACGCCGAAACCGGGCGCAAGTTCCTCGCAGGGAACATTCGGGGGCGCGAAGCCAGGCGGCACGGCGGGATCGTCCGCGACGCAGACGGACATGGGCGCGAAGGTCCAGGATGTCGTCGAGCAGACGCAGCAAAAGGCGGGCGAAGTTATTGATCAGGCGAAGCAGCAGGCGACGAGCCAGTTGGCGACGCGAAAGGACCAGGCAGCGGAAAGCCTCGGCACTGTCGCGGATGCCCTCCGGCAGTCAGGCAAGCATCTGCGTGAGAACGACCAGCACGGCATCGCGCAGTACGCTGACAAAGCGGCGGAGCGGGTCGAGCAGTTCTCCAGCCAACTGCGCGGTAAGGATGTGCAGGCGATCATCCGCGATATGGAACGATATGCGCGGCAGCAGCCCGCCCTCTTCCTTGGCGGCGCGTTCGTCCTCGGCCTGTTCGGTGCACGTTTCCTCAAGAGTACCGCGCAACGCGAGGATGAGGGGGATACCAACCGTTACGGCTCCACGCAGTACGGGGGCTATCGCCCCGGCTATTACTCCGGCGCATACAGTGGTGAGTACCGCGGCGGCGCGATGGGTGGACGAACGGGTGGATACGGCACGCGCGAGCGCAGTTGGTATGTCCGCAGTACGGAGACGCAGTGATGCAGGAGCGCACGGACGAGCGTTCACTCGGTGAACTTTTCGGCGACCTCGCGCGTGAGACGAGCGTACTTGTCCGCCAAGAGGTGCAGCTCGCGAAGACCGAGATGACGCAAAAGGCATCCGCGGTTGGCAAGGATATCGGCTTTCTCGCGGTGGGTGGCCTCGTCGCGTACGCGGGGCTGCTGGCGCTGATTGCGACGCTCATCATCATTCTTGGCACCTTAGATGTGCCGTGGTGGCTCGCGTCGCTGATTGTCGCACTCGTTGTCCTGGGCATCGGCGGTTTTCTCGTGCAGCGGGGCCTCAACGCCCTCAAACACGAGAGCATGGCGCCACAGCAGACGCTTCAGACATTGAAGGAGGATCGCCAATGGGCGAAAGAGCAGATGTAATGCGGGAATACGGACAACCCCGCGACCCTAACTGGCAGCCCGCCGGCGAGTCCGCGGAAACGGACTCGCCCGACGAACTCCGGATGGGGATCGCCCAGACCCGCGACGAGATGAGCGGGACGATTGATGCAATCCAGGAAAAGTTGAATCCCGACCGCCTCAAGGAGCAGGTGACGGAGGCGGTACAGCAACAAGTCGAGACGGTCAAGGAGAATATCCGCGACGCAACCATCGGGAGGGCCGAGCAGATGGTCAGTAATGTTGGCGATTCGGCGCAGCGCGCCGGGTCCGGATTGGTCGAAACGATCAAGCAGAACCCGATCCCGGCGGCGCTCGCCGCGCTCGGTATCGGCTGGCTCTGGACGAAGCGCTCTGGCGGATCGTCTGGTCAGTATGAGTATCGCGGCCCGAATGGCGGTCGCACCTACTATGGCGGTGGCCAGCCCTCCTATGGGCGCGGTCAGACCTACCGCGCGCCCTCGTACGGCGACGATCAATCACTCGGCGACCGAGTCGGCAACGTCACTGGTCAGGCGAAAGACCGCGTTGGCGATGTTACCGGGCAAGCCAAAGACAAAATCGGCGACCTGACCGGCCAGGCGAAAGAGACGGTCGGGCAGTTTACCGATCAGGCGCAGGATCAGGTTGGCGAATGGGGCGGGCAGGTACAGTATGGCGCGCGGCAGGCGAAATACCGCTTTGACCAGACGCTGCATGAGAATCCGCTCGCCGTCAGCGCCGCGGCGGTTGCCCTCGGCCTCGCGGTCGGAATGTCCCTGCCTGACACGCCATTCGAGGACAAACTGATGGGCGAAGCGCGCGACACGGTGATGGAGAAGGCCCAGGCAACCGCTCAGGAGACAATGGAGAAGACCGGGCACGTTGCGGAGCAAGTGCAGCAGACCGCCACCGAAACCGTCAAAGATGCCGCGCAGAAGCAGGGGCTGACAGGCTCTTCCTCGCAAGGCAATCAGCAGGGCGGCCCACAGCAGGCCGGTGGAATGCAGAATATGCCCAAGCAGCAAAGCCAGCAATCCGCGCACCCCTCGACCACCGCGAAGTAACGCATTGCGCGTTTGTGATGCCAGCACCGTGAACGTCACTGTTCACGGCGCTTTCTCGCGACCTTGGTAGGGGCGCGCAGTCATCCCTCCTTGCCTGGTCATCCTCGCCCGTGCGCGATCCGGGCGCTTTCCGGGAGGCGGCGCAGATGGAGCATGACGAGGAGGCCGATGAGCGGACCGGGGGCGAGGAAGGTGAAGGTCCAGCGCCAGCCGAGATGATCGCGCAAAATTGGTACGAGCCAGATCGTGACAACGGTCAGGGTGAAGCCGACCGCCAGTTGTAGCGTCACTGCCGTGCCGACGTACGATTGATCCGCCAGTTCCGTGACGACCGTCGAGAACTGTGCGG
The DNA here is from genome assembly GCA_937968015.1 of uncultured Thermomicrobia bacterium. GTDB lineage: Bacteria > Chloroflexota > Chloroflexia > Thermomicrobiales > JALYUS01 > JALYUS01. The sequence goes on along the minus strand of CALBSO010000015.1, from coordinate 141,155 downwards.
AATCCGCGACGACAGTCATGCCCCAGATGAGGCCGACCGCGACGACGAGCGGGAAGGGCGCGCCGAAGGTGAAGCCGATGACGAGGGCGCACACGCCAGAGATCGCCATCGCGGCGGCGGTCGTGCGCGTCCGCCCCCAGCGGTCACCGAGGATGCCGCCGAGCCAGCAGCCAACCGCGCCGGTGCCGATCACCGCGAAGGTGGCGAGCGCGGCGCTCCGGCGTCCGTTCGTCGCGCCGCGCGCCGTCAGGCTGTCCGACGCGAAGGCGAGGAACCACGCCCACATCGCATAGAGTTCCCACATGTGCCCGAAATAGCCAAGCGAGGCGAGGCGAACGCCCCGGTTCGTGAAGACCTGCCGGATTTGTCGCGGATCGAACGGCGCGCGGGAGAAGGGAAACGGCCCATCATGGACTGTCAGGGCGGCGAGCAGCGCGCCCGCGACGGTGAGGATCGAGGTCGCGAGGATCACAGCGCGCCAGTGCAACCCGCCGATGCCGTTGACGAAATGGGGCATCGCGGAGCCGAGCGTCAGCGCGCCGACCATCACGCCGAGCGCCATGCCCCGCCCGCGCCGGAACCAGGTCGAGAGCAATTTCAACCCGACCGGATAGACCCCGGCGAGGAAAAAGCCCGTCGCGAACCGGAGCGGAATGGCGAGGAGCGGCCCGTGCGCCAGGGCAATCCCCGCATTGACCGTCGCGGCTCCGATGGCGGCGACACAGAAAACCCACTTGGGCGGGAAGACATCGGCGAGCGTCAGCGCGGCGGAGATCACGGCGCCGGTGACGAAGCCGAGTTGCACCGCGATAGTCAGCAGCGATGCCTGGTTCGTCGTCAACCCCCACGCGGCACGCACTTGCGGCACGACAGCGGAGGCCGAGAACCATGTCGTCATGCTGAGCAGCACCGCACCGGCCATCACCGCGAGCGCCCGCCACCGCCCGACCGGCAACGCATCAGTATCAACCCGATCCGTCACTCCCTTCACCATCTCAAACCTCCAGAGAACGACGCCTTAACCACGGAGGCATAGAGGACACAGAGAGGGAACGGAGAAGCAAGAGAAGAAAGAATACGAACCTCTGTGTCTTTCTCTGTGCTCTCGGTGTCTCTGTGGTTCAATCCTCCGTCTTCAGCCAGCGGTCGTACCAGGCGCGGACGCGGCGGAGGATGTCGCGTTGATGGGCGCACTCCCGGACGCCATGCGGCTCGCGCGGGTACGTGACGAACTGCACCGGCACGTCCTGTTCCCGCAAGGCGCGTGCGAAGCCGATTGCTTGCGTGACGGGGACGCGGGCGTCTTCCTTGCCATGGAGGATGAGGAGCGGCGTTTTCGCATGCGTCGCGTAAGAGATCGGTGAGAGGCGGGCGGCGTTGTGCGGGCCGGGGCCGTCCCACGGTCGGTCGCCGCCGAGAGCGGCCTCGAAGGTCGGCAGGTCGCTCGTCATCGTCATCATGTTCCAGTCCGCGACGCCCGCGCCCATCACGCCCGCCTTGAAGCGATGCGTCTGCGTCATCGCCCACGCGGTCATGAAACCGCCCTGGCTCCAGCCGCCGATGCCGAGGCGCTCCGGGTCCGCGATGCCGCGCGCGATTGCCGCGTCCACCGCCGCCATGATGTCTCGGTAATCCGCACCGCCGACATCGCCGCGTGCTGCCGTCGCGAAGGCGTTGCCGTGGCCCATCCCACCCCGACAGTTCGGCATCAGCACCGCGTAGCCTTGCGTCGCCAGCCATTGCCCCCAGTTCAACGGGCGGAGGTTCCATCCATTTGTCCAGCGCGAATACGGACCGCCGTGGATGAGCACGACCGTCGGCAGTGGCCCCTCCGGCGCGTTCGGTGGGCGAATGAGTATGCCATCGAGCGCGAGGCCGTCCGGTGCGTCCCAATAGAACGGCTCTTGTTTGCCAAACTGGACGTCCCGCAGCGCGGCGTGATGGTCGCTGACGCGGTGCAATCTGTCCGGCGCGCCCGACCAGAGTTCCGGTGGTTCGTCCCCCGCGCTCCGTACGACCGCGACGACCGGCGCGGCGGCATGGGGTGGCATCGCCACCGAAAACGCGCCGAGATCGCCCGTCGGATGGGTGCAGAGGAGGGCGGGGAGGCCCGTCGGCGTGTTGATGTTGACGAGTTCCGTCGTCAATCCCTTTGCCGCCGCAATCGTGATGCGAGGCTGGCCCGGCGCGGTACGCAGGTTCGTGGCGCATACCGTCTCATTCACGCCAGGACCGATCACCGTTGGCTCGCCGCCATCGGCGGAGACGGCCCAGATCGTTGAAGAGCATTGCGGCGCCTGCTCGTGCGGCGCGACGAAGACGAGCATGTCGCCAATTGCCTCCGACTCGCCCCACGCGAGGTCGCTCCCGCCCGTCGTCTCGCAGATATGCGTTGCGTCACCGCCCCACACCGCGATGGTGAAGATCGCCCTCTTGTGCCGGTCGTCCAGTTCCGGCGTCGGTTGGGCGCAATAGGCGATGGCTGTGCCGTCCGGCGACCAGGCACATTCCGTCGCATGGATGTCGCCCGTGAGCAGCGTTGTCACTTCCCTGCGCGTGACATCGAGGATGTGCAGGCGATTGTACGGCCATCGTTCGCCGTAGACATCGGCATCATCGCGCTCTTGCTCGCGCCGCTCATCCCCGTCGGTCGGGTCGTCGGGCGCGAGGAAGGCGATGCGCGTGCCGTCCGGCGACCACGCGAAGAACTCGATGCTCTTCTTGCGTTCGATCAGTTTCTCCGCCTCACCGCCGGCGGCGGGGATACGGTAGAGCGCCATCGTGCCCCGGTTCGCGCGGTCGGAGAGGAAGGCGAGTGCTTGGCCGTCCGGCGACCAGCGAGGTGTGTCGTCTCGGCCGCCCCCGAAGGTCCATTGCCGTGCCATCGCCGAACCGTCCGTCGGCGCGACCCAGATCGTCCCTTCCGGGTGGTCGCCCTCCTGCCCATAACAGGCCGCGACGTACGCGACGCGGCTGCCGCCCGGCGACAACTGCGGGTCGTCCGGGAACGCGAGCGAGACGATGAGGTCTTCCGTCAGCGGTGTCGGCATGGCGCTCCTTCAGTTTGTGACTACTTCTGCGCTCGCGGCGCGACGATCTGCAGGCGCGCGCCGTGCGCCGCTGATTCGTCGAGCCAGTGTGCTGCTGTTGGGCCGGGATCGGCGCTCAGGCAGACGCTGTAGGGACCGTCGCCACGGGCGGCGAGGGCAGCCGCGAGGGGGCTTTGCGTGTCCATCGGCTGCGCGAGTTCGATACTGTACTGGCCGACGACATACGTCGCACTGTGGCTGTGGATATCCGCGTTATCGCGTTCGACGAGCGGGATGGCATCGAGGAGCGCGGTGAACCGCTCCTTCGCGGCCGCGAGATCACCGACGGCGATGGTGAGGCTGAGGACGCCGGTGACGCCGTTCGCGTGCCGCGTGGCCTCGCCGCTCGGCACGCGCAGGCCGCGCGCGGTCACGTCCTCGATGATGAAGGGGAATTGACCGGCGGGCGAGACGCTCGCGCTGCGCCACTGGAGTTGCACGCCGTCCGGTCGGGCGCGCGCGCCGTCCATCGGTTCGTACGCGAGACCCTCGCCGGTGAGTCGTGCGACATCCGCCGCGAGGTTGGTACTGCCGATGGCGAAGTCAATTAGCCCACCCCCGCCATCGAGGAAACGACGCCAGCGGTGTTGCGATGGCGTGCCGCTGTCCTGAAAGGCGATCAGTTCGATATACGCGCCGTCCGCGAAGGCGATTAGGGCATTGTGCGTGCCGCCGGGATGCTCCCCGCCGGGGATGACGGTGAAGCCAAGCCCCTCGTAGTCACGGATGCCGGTCGCCAGATCGGGAACGAGAATAACGAGATGGTCTATCCCAGTGAGCATCGGTGCCGCCCTCCTTTGTCACTCCATCGGCGTGCCATGCGATGCAGCGTAGCACAAAGAGCGGGAAGCGGGCAGGGTGTATGCATGACGCTCCTCCCCTCCCTGCTTGCATTGACGCCGCGCGGTGGCGGACTATGATGCAACTGAGGCACACAGTGGAAGAATTGCGGGGAGGTATCTGGTGGATTTTTCGTTGTCAGCCGATGATCGGCGGCTCGTCGCGCGGGCGGAAGCGCTGGCGGCGGAGTTCGCCCCACGCGCTCGCGCATATGACGAGGCGGCCGCGTTCCCGGAGGAAGATTTCGCGCGCCTGCGCGACGAGGGGTTTCTCACCTTGACGGTGCCGAAAGAACTGGGTGGACATGGCATGTGGAATGGTACGCGCTACATCGCGTACTACACGATTCTGGCGGCAATCGCGGCGGGCGATGCCTCGACCGCGCAACTCTTACAGATCCAGTCCCATGCCTCGGGCATCGTCGCCTATCTCGGTAACGATGAGCAGAAACGGCGGATTTTGGGCGATGTCGTTGCGCGCGGCGCCCTGATCGCGTCGTGCGGGAGCGAGGCGGACCCGCGGCTGATGAACTCCAGCACCCGCCGTGCCGAACTGGTCGTGACGGAGGGGGGCTTCCGGCTGACCTCGGTCAAGCATTTCGGCTCGCTGGCTCCTGCCGCCGACTATTACGTCGTCTACGTGATGGCGCCCGGCACGCAGAGCATGGCCGAGGGCTACACCACCCTCGTCGTGCCGAAGGAAAGCCCCGGCGTCTCGTTGGAGGACAACTGGGACACGATGGGGATGCGGGCAACGATCAGTTGGAGCCTGATCCTCGATGACGTCTTTGTGCCGTGGGAGAATGTCCTCGGCCAGCCGGGCGACTGGGTCCAACACGACCCCCGGACATTCACCCTCGCCTACTGCGCCAACCATCTCGGCACGGCACAGGGCGTCTTCGATTTCGTCCTGGACTACCTGAAGCAGCGCCCATTCCTGATGAACGATGACACGATTGCCTATACCGTCGGTGAGATGGATGCCGCGCTGCAAGCGACGCGAACTTCGCTCTGGTACGCCGCCTGGTTATGGGAGGAAGGCCGCTACGACGAGGCGGAACTCGCTTCGATGCGCGCCCTCCACACGTCCAAGCAGATGGCATTGATGGTCACGACCAGGGCATTTGATGTATGCGGGGCCCGCGCCGCCTTCCGCTCCCTCCCGATCGAGCGCGCGTTCCGGGATGTGCGCACTTTCTCGCTCCACTTCCGCGAATCTCAGGTGCTGCGGATGGTTGCCGAGGCCGATCTCGGCGGCGCGTTCCATTCGAAGCAGAAGTATGGTGGCCGGGTCGGGCGACAGTCGTGGGAATCGCTTGGTATCGCCGTCCCGTCCGAGGTGTGACGGGCTTTTGACGCGGGGATAAGGAGGTACGATGACGGACGTGCAGGGATATTACGCGAATCTGAAAGATCACGCGGCGATGATCGTCACTGAACTTGGGCGCTACGTGACGATCGAGAGCGGCTCGCGCGATAAGGCGGGCGTGGATCGCGTCGGCCACGCCGTCAGTGAGGCGTTCAACGCGCTGGGATTCACGATCGAGCGGATCGCGGAGACGGAGTGCGGCGATCATCTCGTCGCGCGGCGGTCGGGGAAGGGCGCCGGGCGGTTGCTCGCCCTGATCCATCTCGACACCGTCTGGCCGCCCGGCTCGCTGGCGACAAACCCGTTCCGCGTCGAAAATGGGCGTGTCTACGGCCCCGGCACGCGGGATATGAAAGGCGGCTGGCTCGTCCTGCTCTCCGCGCTGCGGGCGCTGCGGGCGACGGGCTGGGACGGACTGGCGGAGACGACCGTCTTCATGACCGGAGACGAAGAACTGGGCAGCCCGCGCGGACGGCCGTGGATCGAGCAGGAGGCGCGCAAGGCCGACTGGGCGCTCGTGATGGAACCGGCGCGCGATAACGGCGGGCTGGTCACCCGGCGCGGGATGGTCGGGGCCGTCTCCTTCGAGATTCGCGGAGCGGCGACACATGCGACGAATCGGCATCTTGGGGCAAGCGCCATCGTCGAGGCTGCCCACACGATTCTCGCCCTTGAGGCGTTGACAGACGTGGAACGCGGCGTGCTCGTCAATGTTGGGATCATCGAGGCGGGCAACGCGCGCCAGGTGGTCCCGGACCATGCCTATCTCAGCATTGACCTGCGCGCGCCGGGCGCTGAAGAGGCCGATGCATTGATCGCAAGCGTCCGGAAGATCGCGGAGCGGACGAGCGTGCCGGGAACCAGCACCGTGATGTCCGGGGGCATCACCCGGCCCGCCTTTGAAACATCAGAGGGAACTGAGCGCCTGTTACGTCTGGCGCAGGAGTGCGGGCGCCCACTGGGCCTGACATTCGATGGGATGTACACCCGTGCCGGGTCGGACGGCAACTTCACCGCGGCGCTCGGTGTGCCGACGCTCGATGGGCTTGGCCCCGAGGGCGGCGACGGCGCGAGCCGCCGAGAGAACATCCTCCTGGAATCGGTGCCGCTGCGGGCGGCGATGCTCGCGGGCATCATCGCCGGGCTGCCCGGTCTGCTCGCGTCCAATGAATCTCGTGCATAACAACCGACACAACGGGAGGTCGAGATGGATACGCACTGGCCCGGCGGCGCGCGCTGCGTCGCCCTGATCACCGTGGATACGGACGCGACCGGCAACGAGGTTGGCAAAGGGGTGGACCCGGCGGGCGTCAATTCGCTCGGCGGTTATTCGCCCCGTCGGGGAATACCACGCTTCCTGGAGATCTTCGCGCGACACGGCATCCCCGCGACGTTTTTCTCTACCGGGTACGACGCCGAGCAGAATCCCAACATCGTACGGCAGATGATCGCCGAGGGGCATGAGGTCGCGGCGCATGGCTATCTGCACGAGAGTTGGGATGTCTCGCTGGACGAGGAAGACCGGTTGCTGCGCAAGACTCACACGATCCTGACCGAACTGACCGGGGCGCCGCCCCTCGGTTGGCGTAGCCCCGGCGGGCAGAAGAGTGCCCAGACGCTCGCGATTTTGCGTGAACTGGGTTACCTCTACGATTCGAGCGATAAGGATTATGACGGCCCCTATCCGGCGGTCGTCGGCGGTCAGCCGTCGCACGAGATGGTCGAGATTCCGAACATTACCTCAACGCTCGACGACGCCTACATGTATGGCATCGGCATGATGACGACCGACGAAATCCTCGATCTCTGGAAGAGCGAGTTCGACGCGCTTTACCATTCCGCCGGCTACTTCATTCTCACCTGCCACTCGCGCGCGGGGCGAGGCTCCGGGCTACCGGCCCGTGCCCGCGTCCTCGATCGTTTGATCGCGCACATCAAGGGCTATCCCGATGTCCACTTCAGCCGGATGGCCGATCTCGCGCGCTGGTGTCTCGACCCGGCGCACGGCTTCATGGACACCACCGTCCCGATCGGAGGCCGTGTATGAGCGTCTCATCGGGTTGGCCCGCCGGAATCCAGGCCGCCGCCGCGATCACCGTGGATTTTGACGGTGAGAGTGTCGAACATCACGATATGGACTTGCCGCTCTGGGGGCGCTACTCGCACGGTCGGTATGGCGCGCAGATAGGCGCGTACAATCTGCTCGCGCTCTTCGCACGGTACGACATCCGCGCGACCTTCTTTATTGGCGCGTGGGATGTGGAGCGCTATCCCCAGGTCGTGGAGGCGATCGTGGCGGCGGGGCATGAGGTCGCGGGCTACGGCTACCTCCATGAGGACTTCAGCGCCCTCACGGCTGAGGAGCAGCACGCGGTCCTGGCGCGCGGCGAGGCGGTATTTCAGTCTGTCTTCGGACAGAAGCCGGCCGGGTTCCGGGCGCCGGGGCGGCGGATGGTGACGGCGACACGGGCGATTCTCGCCGCGCGGGGCTACCGCTACGACAGCAGTTATTCCGACGACGACCGGCCCTACACGATCGAGAACGGTGACGATCACCGGCTCGTGGAGTTGCCCGTGCATGAACCGTGGACCGATCAGCCTTACTACGAAAAGCACCGCGTCCCCCGCGTCGTTTCGGCATCGTTCGTGGACGAGTTCGACGCGACGTACGGCGTCGGCGGGCTGTTCACCCTCGCCCTGCGCCCCCGTGGCGACTATGGTTCCGGGCGTGGCGCGCGTGTCCGCGCGGTCGAACCGCTGCTGCGTGCGCTGCGCGAGCATCCCGGCACCTGGGTCGCGCCATGTCGTGAGATTGCCGAATGGGTATTGACGGGGTCGCCCCCACCGCACTCGCGTGCCTGAGCGCGCTGCGTGAGCAGCCAGAAGAAGTGGCGAGTAACGAGGGGATTGCCCCTGCTCGTTACTCGCTACTCGTTACTCGTTACTCGTTACTCGTTCCTTCGGTGACCCCAACCGGGACGCCACGACCGAGGACGACGACTGCACCGACGACCATCAGACCGCCCCCGGCAATCGCGAACGCCCAGCCGACGCCGAGCCAGGCCGCCAGGAGACTGACGACAAAGGGCGCGACGAGCGGCACGACTGTCGTCAGCATCTCTGTCGTCGCGGAGACGCGGCCCATCAAGTCAGGCGGCGTCTCGCGCTGGACGATTGCGCCGTACGTCACGCCAACTGCCGCGAAGCCGACGCCGAGCAGGGTGCGCGAGACGAACGCGGCGAAGTAATCAACCCCCACCCCGCTCATGTGCTGCACGACCGCCATCCCCATCATCGCCATCAGGCTGCCGAGTTCTAACCCGGCGAGACCCATCACGAGCAAGGGCGAGACTTTATGTCCCCATTGCCCGACGACGATCGCGCCCATGACGTAGCCGACGCCGAGGCAGGTGAAGGAGAGGCCGAGTTGCCCGGCGGTGACGCCGAGGTCCTTGAGCACAACAACACCGATGGTGTCCGTCGCGCGGATCAGGAAGGCCCCCGCGACCATGCTCCCGACTGCCATCACGAGCGCCCGCCGTCGCCTGATATGGATGACACCGGCGCGGAACTCCGGCCAGAATTTCCGTTGTTCATTTGGCGTGGCCGGGGCGGGAACGATGCGTGGCAGCCGCGTGAGAATCAGCGCGGAGAGGAGGAAACTGATGGAGTCCGCGACGAATGCGCCGCGCAACCCGGCGACGGCGAGGATCAGTCCGCCGAGACCGGGGCCGAGCAATCGCGCGCCATTGTCGGAGAGTTTATTGAGCGAGTTCGCCGCGATCAAGTCGCCATGCGGGACGGTCGAGCGGATCGTCGCTTGCTCCGCTGGGTTGAAGAAGGTGCTGAAGGTGCTCTTGAGCGTGACGAGGACGAGTACGGCGGCGAGGTTCGGCGCCCAGACCAGCCCGAGCACGATCACTGCCCGCGCGAGGTCGCAAACAATCATTACCGTGCGCCGGGGCAGACGATCCACCCAGACGCCCGCCACCGGCCCGACGACGGCGTAGGGGAGCGTGAGCGCCGTGAGATACGCGCCCCATGCCAGCGGGCCGAGGTTCCAGCGATAGAGGATGAGTGTCAGCAGGGCAAGGATATCCAGCCAGTCGCCGAGGTTGGAGATAACCTTGCCCGCGAAGAGCGCGCGAAATGGCCGGTGCGCGAGCGGCGCGATGAGGGCGATCTTCTTCGCCGTCTTCCTCTCGCGCTTCGGTGCATCCATCTCCCGCACTCCCTTCCTCATTGCATGCGCTGGCGAGAATTGTACTACAACGCGGACGCCCGCGAGAAAACCTGCCATCACGGGGGAACCCGAGTTCTGCCCATCTGTCAGTCGGTCAGTGGACGAACGTACGCAAAATCGGTAGGATGATCTGGTCGAGGACTGACGCACTCTGCGCTCAGCGCTCACACATGGGGGCGACGAATGATGGGCAGCACGAACGATATGGCAAAACGGACAGTCCATCCCTTCCTCGCGCGGGTGCAGGACACGGCGCGCGGGCCGCTCCTCTTCGATGGCGCGATGGGTACCTTGCTCCACATGCGCGGGGACGAGCCGATGGATGGCTGCTTCGTCGCGCTCAACAAATCCCGCCCGGATCTCGTCTCCTCACTCCATCGTGCGTACATTGCGGCAGGTGCGGAAGCGATCAAGACAAACACCTTCGCGGGGAACCGCTTCCAATTGGAACTGCACGGCTGGGGTGATGAGGTGCGTGACCTGAATAAGCGCGCCACGAAACTCGCGCGGGATGCGCGTGAAATCAGCGGGCAGGCCGTCTGGATCGCCGGGAGCGTCGGCCCGACCGGGCGACTGCTCGCCCCCATCGGTACGAGTACCGTCAAGGAGATCCGGGCCGCCTTCCGCGAGCAGATCGAGGTACTCGTCGAGGGTGGCGTGGATGTGTTGCTCCTGGAAACCTTCTCATCACTCGCCGAGATTCGCGAGGCAATCGCGGCGGCGCGCGAGGTCTCCGATCTGCCGATCATCGCCTCGATGACCTACGCCGACGACGACCGCACGCCCGTCGGCCACGCGCCGCGCGATGTGGCGCGCGAGTTGACGCGTCTCGGCGTGGACATGATCGGCGCGAATTGCTCTGTCGGGCCGCAGAATGTCACGCGGGTTGCGCTGACGCTCCGGCAGGCGACGCATCTGCCGATCAGCGCGATGCCGAACGCGGGCTGGCCCGCGAGCCTGAACGGTCGCATCGTCTACGCTTCCTCGCCCTCCTATCTCGCGGCGCACGCGCGGCAGCAGGCGGAGGCGGGCGTCCGCATCATCGGCGGCTGCTGCGGCACTGAACCGGCGCACATCGCCGCAATGCGCCAGGCGCTCGACGCGCTCCTCGCCCTCGATCCGCAGGTCGCGAAACATCCGAACGGCGGCGCCGCACTCACAATGCTCCCGGCGGCGGAGCCGGATGCCGGGCTTGATGAGCCGGAGTACGGCAGTGAGTTCGGTCGCAAACTGGCGCGCGGGGAGTTTGTCGTGACCGTCGAGATTGCCCCGCCGCGCGGCCTGAACCCGGCAAAGGTGCTCGCCGGGGCGAAACTGCTCAAAGCGGCCGGGGTAGATGCCGTGGACGTCACGGATAGTGCCCGCGCCCGCCTCTCGATGAGCCCGATTGCGACCTGCGCGCTGATCCAGCAGCAGGTCGGCATCGAAACAATCATCCACCTGACGACGCGCGACCGCTCGCTGATGGCCCTCCAGGCAGACCTGCTCGGCGCGCACGCGCTCGGCCTGCGCAACGTCCTCGCCCTCACCGGCGACCCGCCGTCGTTGGGGAATTACCCGAACTCCACGGCGGTCTACGATGTGGATTCCGTCGGCCTGATCGGCATTCTCCAGCGCATGAATGATGGCTCAGACATCGGTGGCAACCCGATTGGCGCACCCGCCGGCTTCACCATCGCCTGTGGCACGGACCCAACGCGCAGCGATCTCCGCGAGGAAGCAAACCGCCTGCGGCGCAAGATCGAAGCGGGCGCGCACTTCGTGATGGTGCAGCCAATCTTCGAATTAGATCGCTGGCGGCGTTTCCTCGACATCTACGGTACCGTCGAGATTCCCGTCCTGCTCGGCGTGCTGCCCTTGCAGAACACGCGGCACGCGGAATTTTTGCACAACGAGGTGCCCGGTATCGTCCTGACCGACCGTATCCGGCAGCGCATGGCGGACGCCGGGAATGACGGCCGCCACGTCGGTATCGCCCTCGCGCAGGAGTTGATCCTGGCGGGGAAAGACCTCGTGCAGGGTATCTACATGATGCCCTCCTTCGGCCGCTACGAACAAGCCGCCGCCGTCCTCTCCGTCATCCGCGAACCGGCGGAGAGCGGGGACTGAACCACAGAGGTCTCTGTGGTTCAACGGCCTCTCCCGTAGCGGAGCCACGACGCGGCGGCAGTGAGGAAGAGGAGGGCGGCGGCGAGGGCGAAGACGAAGGGGAGCGAGAGCCAGTCCGCGACCCAGCCGAGCGCGAGGCCGGAGACGAGAAAGCCCAACTCGAAGACGCCCGTTTGTGTCGCCAGCGCCGCCCCGCGCCGCTCCGGTGGTACGAGGTCCACCGCGAGCGCGTTCAGTTCGGGGATAACGAGGCTGATCGCGCCGCCCCAGATCAGTGCGGCGAGAACGAAGGCCGGGAAGACCGGGAACGCCGTCAGAACCGTCAGCGCGACGCCGAGCGCGAGGAGGCCGGGGATCAGCACGCGCCACCGCCCGTAGCGGTCGGACCATCGCCCACCGACCGCCCGCACGACGAAGAACATCAGCGCGTCGAAGGTGAAGAAGAAGCCCGCGCCCGGCAAATGCCGTTCATCCATCAACGGCACGAGGAAGGCAAAGAGCACCCCGTTCCCCAGCGCGGCCACGAAACTCGGAATCGCCGCTGGCAGCACGCGCCATTCCAGCAACGGCCCCTGCATTTTCTCCCCCTTCCCCACCGGGGAAGCCGGGCGCGGGCGCGGACGCCCTCCGGGCAGCATGGGCGGGTGGGGGGATAAGGCTCCCCGTCGCAACAACACGAACAGCAGTGCGCAGAGTACCCCCGCGCCTGCCGAGAGCGCGAATGTCAGGTGATAGGAGAGATGCGTACCAATCAGGAGCCCGACCGGCGGCCCGACGGCGATGGCGACCGTCGAGGCGATGGAGGAGAGGCCGATAGCCTCGCCCCGCCGCGTTTCCGGCGCGAGGTCCGCCGCGAGCGCGGGGTTCCCGGTCATGAAAATCGCCGATGAGACGCCCTGGAAGAGCCGGACGCCGAGCAGCACCGGGAGGAGCGTCCCGATTCCGTAGAGCGGTGACGAGATCATCATCACCGCACTCGCAATCAGGAGGGGAAAGAGCGCACCCCGGTCTATTGCACGGCCCAGGTATGGCCGGGAGAGGATCGCGGTCACGGAGAGCGCCCCGATGACGAGGCCGATCCGGCCGTTCGAGAACCCGTGTGTTTCCATGTACTTCGGCAGCGCGGCCTGGAGGACGAAGATGCTGAAGAACCACGCGACCGTCGCTGCGAGGAAGAGGAGAAAGTGGGGCGACGCCAGCGGCAACATATCCCTTTGCGGTGTGCGAGGCGTCCGAAATACCCTGGCAGTAAGCGGTTCGTTCCCCATACCTGGCAGTGTAGCACGGCAGCCGCGCCGGCTAAGCGGGTAGACATCTGAATTTGGACGGTGGGCGCGGGCTTTAGCCTGCGCCAGACTCGGCAGGCTAAAGCCCACCGCCACCAGTGTCTAATCTGCTCTGGCCACCTACCTAGGAGAGATAGCCGCCGTCCACGACCATCGGGTGGCCGGTGACGAAGGAGGCCGCGTCCGAGCAGAGCCAGAGCACTGCCGCCGCGATCTCCTCCGGCGTGCCGAGCCGCCCGACCGCATGTTGTGCCGTGATCTGTTCCTCGCTACCGGGGCGCCGCTCGAAGATAAAGTCCGCCATCGGCGTATCAATGTAGCCGGGGCAGACCGCGTTGATCCGGACGCCCGCGCTCGCATAGGTCCGGGCGGCCGATTTCGTGAGACTCATCACGCCATGCTTACTGGCGCCGTAGGCGACGGCCCCGCCCGTACCCATGATCCCCGCGATGGACGCCGTATTGACGATCGCGCCGCCGCCCTGCGCGACCATCTGCGGAATTTCGTATTTGAGGCAGAGCCAGACGCCCTTGAGGTTGACATTGATGACGCGGTCCCACTCCTCTTCCGTGCAGTCAACGATCGTTCCCAGCGCCAAAACACCCGCGTTGTTGTGAGCGCAATCGAGACGGCCATACGTCTCGACGACCTTCGCGATCAGTGCCGCGACCTCGCTCGCTTTCGATACATCGGTACGCACGAATGTCGCCTCACCCCCGGCTGCCGCGATCATGCGGGCGGTCTCTTCGCCGCTGCCGACAATGACGTCGGAGACAACGACTTGCGCGCCCGCCCGCGCAAACGCGAGGGCTGACGCCCGCCCGATCCCCGAACCCGCACCGGTCACCAGCGCGATCTTTCCGGTCAATGGGGGCGTCGGTGTCATTGCGGTGGTAGACATTGTGCAGCCTCCTGTTCGATCGTTCCGGCGCGGAGCCTGGAGCCTGCCTGCACCGCGCATCAGCCAAACGCCAGGGCGCCCACAAGGGGCGCCTTGTGCGATCTGCCTGTGCTACTTCGTGAAGACCGGCTCCGCGAACCGGGAGAGCAGCGTTGCCGAGGAGTTTTCGATGTCCGCATGCAGGGAGTGGCCGTGCGCGTCCATCGTGACGATGGCGGGGAAGTCATGCACCCGCAGATGCCACATCGCCTCGGGAATGCCGAACTCCAGCAGGTTGACATCGAGCACTTCATCAATGCAGCGGGCGTAGTACTGCGCCGCGCCGCCGATCGCGTTCAGATAGACCGCGCCATGCGCTTGCAGCGCGGCCAGTGTCTTCGGCCCCATACCACCCTTGCCGATCACCGCGCGCACGCCGTACCGTTCGATAATGTCGGCCTGATACGGTTCCTCACGGATGCTCGTCGTCGGCCCCGCCGCGGTGATCTTGTAGGCGCCGTTCTTCATCACGACTGGCCCGCAGTGGTAAAGAATGGAGCCGTGCAAGTCCACTGGCGGCTCGTGCTTCATCAGGTGGGCATGCACCGCGTCGCGCCCCGTGTACATCTCGCCGGAAATCAGGACGAGTTCACCGACCTTCAAGTCGCGCACCTGCTCCTCGGTGACGGGCGCACGCAGCACTTTCTCCTTGCCGGTGAGTACGAAGCCACCGGGGGTCGGGGGTCGGGGTTCGAGGTTCGGGGAAGGAGATTCATCAGTCTCCGAACTCCGAACCCCGGACCCCGAACCCTCTTTGTACAGCCACCGATTGATGCTGCCTGTCCGCGCGTTCAGCACAACGCCGAGGCGGCGGAAGGCCCAGCAACTGTAGGCAACCGAGACGAAGAAACTCGCCGGGTGCCGGTTGATCGCGCCGATCTTGCAGCCGACGAGCGTGACATCGCCGCCGAAGCCCATCGTGCCGATGCTGAGCATCTGCGCGGTCTGCATGATGTAGTCTTCGAGTTGCGCGAGTCGCGGGTTCGGGTTCGTGTCGTCGAGCAAGCGGAAGAGTTGCTCCTTCGCGTGCAGATAACTGACGGCGCGGTCGCCACCGATGCAGACACCGATCGTGCCGGCGCTGCATCCCTGGCCTTGTGCCTGCCAGACCGCGTGAAGGAGACATTTGCGGACGCCGTCGAGATCGCGCCCCGCCCGGCCGAGGTGCGGCACCTCCATCGGGAGCGAGTATTGGATATTCTTGTTCTCGCAGCCCGCGCCTTTCAGGAGCAGCCGTACCTCGATCTCGTCCCGCTCCCACTGCGCGAAGTGGATTGTCGGGCTGCCGGGGCCGAGGTTGTCGCCGCTGTTCGCGCCGGTGAGCGAATCCACCGAGTTCTCGCGCAGTTTGCCGCGTTTCGTCGCCTCCGCGACCGCCTCGTTGATCAGCCGCCGAAGAACGATCTGATTCGTCCCGACCGGCGTGTACACCTCGAAGGTCAGCCAGCCCGTGTCCTGGCAGAGCGGCCCGACATCCGCGCAGGCCATGTCAATATTGGTCGTAATCACGCCGAGCGCCTGCGCGGAGCGTTCCCCGCTCTCCATCTCGACCGCCCGCGCCATCGCCCGCCGCACATCGGGCGGCAGGTTCGTGGAGGTTTCGGTTATCAGTGCCAGCATGCTGTCGCGAAATTCATCCATCATCATTCATCCTCGTCGTAGCAAAGTCAGGCGGTGCGGGATGCACCCGACGTGACGATTAATGTACCACGAAGGCGACGGCGCTTGCAGCGAAGCGATCTATGCGACGATGCTTCGTAGAGGCCCTTTTGCATGGCGCGGGCAGCCCATATCGAGCCGCAGTAGGCGAGATATGGGCGTGTATCTCTTTCTCGATGTACTCCATCTCGGTTGCCCCTGCCCGTATTGGCGCGAAGTCTCATAGGTCGTGCAGCCATGACGAACCCTGCTTCGCCTCTCACCCCCTGTCAATCGTGCGGTTGTTTCTGTACCATCAGGAGCGTTGTGTTGGCATTGCTGCTGACTCAGGAAGGTGGAATGCTTGGCGCGTACGACGGGTGGTATCTGGCGTCTCCCCGGCTATCTCTTTACTCGGCTCTTTCGCCATGATGTCTGGAATATCGGCATCGTGGATGCGCCGATTCATACCTTCCTGACGCCCGGCGCGCGGCCATCGGTGCGCTGGCTGCCGGAGCCGCCGCGCGGGTCGTTCCTCGCCGATCCGTTCATGGTCGAGACGGACGACGGCCCGATGATCCTCGCGGAAGCGTTTTCGTATGCCACCGGGAAGGGATACATCGCCGCCCTTGCCGCGCGGCCGGATGGTAGTTTCGGCCCGCCGACGTCGGTCATCGCGGAGCCCGTCCATATGTCCTACCCCTACATTATCCAATACGAGGGGCATATCTACTGTATCCCGGAGACCGGCACTGCACGCGATGTCCATTGTTACGAGGCGACAGATTTCCCGCATCGCTGGGAGTGGCGTGCCACACTCATCGAGGGGTTTGCCGCCCTCGATGCCACGCTCTTCCGGCATGAAAGCCGCTGGTGGCTGCTCTGCTCCGAGCAGGACGGCACGCCCGGTACAACGCTCCATGCCTGGTATGCGGCCGATCCCCTTGGCCCGTGGACGCCACACGCCGCCAACCCGGTGAAGCGCGATCTCCGCTCCAGCCGCCCTGCGGGGACACCCTTCGTCCACGACGGGCAATTGTATCGCCCCGCGCAGGACTCCACGCACACGTACGGCGGTGCGGTCGTTATCAACCGCGTCCTGCGTCTGACGCCTACCGAGTTCGCCGAAGAATCCGTCACGACCGTCGCGCCCTACGCGGACGGCCCGTACCGCTACGGCCTCCATACCCTTTCCGCCTGCGGCCAGCGCACCGTTATTGATAGCAAGCGCCATCGCTTCATCCCGCACGAATTCCGCCGGGTGCTGGGGCGAGTAGGCTGTTGGCAGCGGACAGCGAACAGCGGCAAGAAGCCGGAATCTCATCGTCCGTAACAGGAAAGAGATGTGCGAAGCGCCTCACTCCCGGCTACCTGCTTTTCCAATCCCACTCATGCGAATTCCCCGCCGTGGTATACTTCGACCATGCGCGGCCCGGCGTGGAGTGGGTCTTCATCGTGACGCGAACGCCCGGTTGCCTCATATACGGGGATGCTGAGTGTGAGGGAGATCGGCGATGAGACGCTCCGGGACGATGGATGCGGGGAGGCAAGGGAGATTCTCACCACGACAAAAGATAAACGGCGTGTCAGCGATGATGGGACGTCCGAACTGCGGCGTGCACGGTGGGGAATCACCGTGCAAATTGGGTTGGTCGCGGCGCTCGTTGTCCTCTTCCTCACCCTCGGCATCGTCGTGAAATCGGGGCGGACGCTCGCCTTCGATGAGCGCGCGCACCGCTTCGTCCGTGGCCCGGCGCCGACCGAGTTCGAGGAGGACGATACCTCCTTTCGCACGCGGTTCATGCACCTCGGCGTGGATATCGGCACGGCGACGGCCCTCTTCGTGCCGCTGACCGCGCTCATCCTGGTTGGGTTGCATCGCCGCCGCGCCGCTGCCCTGCTCCTCCTCAGTACTGGCGGGTCGGTCGTGCTGACGCTCTGCCTCAAGGGTCTCTTCCAGCGCACGCGGCCCGATCAGGCCTGTGCTCACGGGCCACTCTGCGTGATCAGCTACCTCTATCCCAGCAACCATACCGTCCTGAGCCTCGTCAGCTACGGCCTGATCGGCGCGCTGATCGCCGCGCGACTCACGCGCGGGCGGCGGGCGCTGGTCATCCTTTTTGTCATTTTGACCGTCGCTTTCGTCGCGGTCAGTCTTGTCTATCTGAACACCCATTACCTCACCGATGTGATCGGCGGCTTCCTGATCGGCAGCGCATGGCTGATCGTCTCACTGCGTCTCTTGCGCCAGATCGAGGCGTAACCGGACAAATCACGCGACACCCCACGTTTCGGCGCGCGTTTGCGATCAGCGCGTCATGAATGGCGACTTTAGACCGTTATACAAATAGTGACGGGAAGAAACTCGTACGCGTTTGTCAAAGAATGCATACCTCTGTTTGGGGTGGAAAACCGGAGAACGGGTGGGCGATAACCCCACCGGAGATCATCCCGACGAGGAAAAATGAATCATCCAATGAATCTGACGAATCGCTGGATAAAGGGAAGAAATCACGGGAATGGCTGTCATTTTCTGAACGAACTGTCATATGTAACCCCTTGACGTGACATCCAGTACGTCATTGGACTGCGGTACTGTTCTTACATCAAGTATGGGGAAGGCAGCCATCGGCTGACGAACCACAGGATTGAACAGTATCACGGAGGGTTTGACAATGATTGCAAGGGAAAATGGGAACGTGAAGACAGAACGGGATCTGGCAATCAGCGCGGCGCCGGTGCTCGTGACCGGGGCGGCGGGCTACATCGGCTCGATTCTCGTCCGGCGGCTGCTGGATCTCGGCTATCGCGTCCGTGTGCTGGATCGCCTGATGTACGGTGACGACGCGATCCGCGATATTCTCTCCCATCCGCGCCTCGAAATGGTCGTGGCGGACTTCCGGGACCGGAAGGTCGTTGCCCGTGCCGTGCAAGGCGTGAGCGCCGTCGTCCACCTCGGCGCGATCGTCGGCGATCCGGCCTGCGCGATTGACGAAGACTTCACGATCGGCACGAACTTCGAAGCGACCCGCATCATTGCCAACGCCGCCAAGCAGGCGGGTGTCCAGCGGATGGTCTTCGGCTCGACATGCAGCGTCTATGGCGCGAGCGAAGAAATACTCGACGAGACCTCCGCCCTCAATCCCGTCTCACTCTACGCGAACACCAAGATCGCCGCCGAGGGCGCCCTCCTCGACATGCAGGATGCGACGTTCGCCCCGGTCATCATGCGCTTCGCGACGGCATATGGCCATTCCTACCGCCCGCGCTACGATCTCGCGGTCAATGTGATGACGGCGAAGGCGGTCAAGGAGGGGCAGATCACGATCCACGGTGGCGAGCAGTGGCGGCCGTTCGTCCATGTGGACGACATTGCCCGCGCTCTCATCCTTGCCCTCGAAGCGCCGATCGAGAAGGTCGCCGGCGAGACGTTCAATGTCGGCTCGGACGAGCAGAATTACCAGTTGAAGGAAGTCGGCGAGGTCATCCAGTGCCTCATCCCACATGCCGAAGTGCTGACGAACGATCTCGTGACCGACAAGCGCAACTACTATGTGCATTTCACGAAGATCCGCGAGACGCTCGGCTTCACGCCGATCCACACGCTGAAGGCGAGCGTCTTCGAGATGAAGATGGCGCTCGATACGGGCGAGGTGCTGGACTACCGGGATCGCCGGTACAACAATCATCAATTCCTCAGCCAGATCGTTCATGAGGTCGCCTTGCAGCCCCAGCCGTTCGGCGCGGGCCGGATCGCAATCATGAGCAGGATGGAGCAACTGATGGCCTCCGCGTGTGATGACTAGATGAGGAGATTGGGTATGGCGGCGTGAGGCAGGGATGGGATGTTTATCGTACGTCGTAGCAGGAATGGAGAAAGCGCCATGGCCGTCGCAGTAATGCCGAAAACCAGGCAGAAAATCTACCTCTCGCCACCGCACATGTCCGGCCTCGAGCAGGTCTACGTGCAGGAGGCGTTCGAGACGAACTGGATCGCGCCGCTTGGCCCGCATGTGGACGCCTTCGAGCGCGAGTTCTGCGACGTGACCGGCGCGGCCCACGCCGCCGCCCTCACCTCCGGCACAGCCGCCCTCCACCTCGCGATGATCCTTCTCGGCGTCGGCCCCGGCGACGAAGTGCTCGGCTCGACCTTCACCTTCTCCGCCAGCGTCAACCCGATCGCGTACTGCGGCGCGCGCCCGACCTTCATTGATAGCGAGCGCACGTCCTGGAATATGGACCCGGCGCTCCTGCGTGAGACGCTGGCGAAGCGGGCGAAGGCAGGCAAACTACCGAAGGCCGTTATCGTCGTGGACCTCTACGGCCAGGCCGCCGACCTCGATGCGATCAAGGCCGCGTGCGACGAATACGGCGTCCCGCTCGTCGAGGATGCCGCCGCCGCCGTCGGCACGACGTACAAGGGTCGTGCCGCCGGGACGGTTGGCACATTCGGTGCGTTCTCCTTCAACGGCAACAAGATTATCACGACCTCCGGCGGCGGTATGCTCGTCTCGGACGACGGCGCGGCGATCGCGCACGCCCGCAAGTTGGCGACGCAGGCGCGCGATCCGGCCGTCCACTACCTACACACGGAAATCGGCTATAATTATCGCCTCAGTAACGTCCTCGCGGCGATCGGACGCGGCCAGTTAGTGGTGATCGAGGATCGGGTCGCCAAGCGGCGCGAGAACTATGACGCCTATCTGCGCGCCCTCGGTGATGTGCCCGGCATCACCTTCCAGCCGGAAGCGCCGTGGGGCCGACACACCCGCTGGCTGATTAATATCCTCATTGACCCGAAGGAGTTCGGTGCGGATCGCGAGGTCGTGCGGCAGGCACTGGCGGCGGCGGAGATTGAATCCCGCCCGTTGTGGAAGCCGATGCACACCCAGCCGGTCTTCGCGGGGTGCGATCACGTGGGTGGGACGGTCGCGGAAGAATTGTTCGACCAGGGGCTCTCACTACCCTCCGGCTCGACGCTCACCGAGGACGACCTGGCGCGCGTCGTCGGTGTCATCCGCCGGTGCGTCCGCTGAGAAACGCGGGGATACCTATGTTGCCCGTCTTGAAACGCGGGGCGACCGGAAGGGGAAAGTAACGCGATGGGTTTGACGGAGTATTGGAAGATTATTCGCCGTTGGTGGTGGCTGCCGATGCTCGGCGGCCTCCTCTTCGCGACCGCCGGATATGCCGTGAGCGCGCGGCAGCAACCCGCGTATCTGGCCTCGGCGCGCCTGCTCGTCAATCAAGTTCAGACTCCCGGCCCGTCGAATTACAACGACCTTCTGACGAGCGAGAAACTGGCGACGACCTACACGCAACTCCTGCAAAGCCCGTCGCTGCTGGATGAGACGATCACGCAAGTCGGCCTGCCAATCACGGCGGACGTCCTCAAGAAACGAACGACGGTCAACGTCATCCGGGCGACGCAACTGATCGAAGTGACGGTTTGGGATTACGACCCCAGCCGCGCCGCCGCGACCGCGAATGTCCTCGCGCAACTCTTTGTCAAGCGCGCGCAGGATCTGCAAATGAGCAACACGCAGATTATCCTCCAACAGGTGGACCACGACCTCGACACGACGCAGGGCCAGATCACCGATACCTCGTCCCGCCTCAATCAGATCCGCACCAATCTCGATGCGACGAGCGTCACGACACAGGAGATTCAGCGATTGCAGCAGGCCCTGTCTCAGTACGATCAGGACCTGCGCGATATCCGCACCCGCAGCGCGGATGATTCCAGCCGCCTCAACACCCTGAAGACGACCCCGGACTCGGCCGGCGCGTCCCAGCCCGAAATCCAGCGGCTGCAGACGGAGTTGACGCAGTACGACCAGCAAATGAGCGATATTCGGGCGCGCTACACTGACACCTCCAACCAACTCGATAAACTGCGCGCCACCCCGATCGCGGGGAGCATCGCCCTGGGCGATGCGCAGCATTTGCAGGACCAACTGACGCAATATCAGACCAAGTACAGCCGCCTGCTCGACACCCGGCAGACGATCGTCATCGCACAGGCGCAGGGCGCGGCGGCCGTCACCGTCACCGACCCTGCCCGTATCCCGAACACACCGATCTCGCCGACGCCGCGCAAGAATGCGATGCTCGGTGGAGCGATTGGCCTCCTGCTGCTTGCTGGCCTTGCCCTCCTTCTCGATTTCCGCGATGACCGCGTCCACGAGCCAGCGGAGATGGCGCAGACATTCGGCGTGCCGCTCCTCGGTATCCTCGGTGCAGCACGCGGCACCCAGCCGCTCCTGCTCACCGACACCGACATGCCGAACATCGAGGCGTTCCGCGAAGCCCTGCGCCATGTGCGGGCGACGATGGATGCCGGGCTATCGGCGGGCGGGGTGGCCATCGCGATCAGCAGCGCACGGCCCGGCGAGGGGAAAAGCGTCGTTGCCGCGAACCTCGCCCTGCTCGAGGCGCAGGGTGGCAAGCGCGTCCTGCTGATTGACGCCGATGTGCGCGAGCCGCAGTTGCACAAACTGCTTGGCCTACGCAACAACCAGGGCCTCAGCGCCTACCTCGCACGGACGCAGCATGGCAACCAGCCGAAGTTCCAGGAAGGGCCACTCGGTATCACCGTCCTGACCGCCGGTTGGGTCCTGACGCATTTGCCCGATCTGCTCGGCTCGGCCCGGATGGTCAATCTGATTTCGGACTTGCGCGACCAGTTTGACATCATCCTACTCGACACCGCACCTGTCCTCTCCGCCGCCGATACACTCGCTTTGCAGCAGGCGATTGACGGCACGGTACTCGTGATGGACGCGCGCCGCACCGGCACGCGGATGCTCGAACGGACGATTGCCGCATTGAACGGCGTCTATGGCAAAGCGCTCGGCATCGTCCTGACGAAGGACAGAAAGCGTGCAGGCGTCTACGGCAGCCGCAGATACCGCATGACAACGGACGAAGAAAGCGCGGATGATACCCTGGTTCTTACGGATCTGGCTGAGAGCAGGAATGCCGGCCCGATCAGTCTCAGCGCGTAGATGAACATGCGGAAAGCCGACGATCATTCAATCCAGGGGAAACGATGTTGAGGAGATGGGTCTTCTCCCCCAGGCAAATCATGTCGGCGAGCGGCGCGGCCACGACTTCGGTCGCCCGGCCGTCGCGTGCGCTCTCGCTGCGCGCGAATTTCTCGTGGACATTCGTCGGCAATGTCGTCTACGCGGCGTGCCAATGGGCAATGCTCGTCGTGCTCGCGAAACTCGGGTCGCCGGAAGTCGTCGGGCAGTTCGCGCTCGGTCTGGCGATCACCGCGCCGGTGATTATGCTGACAAATCTGCAACTGCGCGGCGTCCAGGCAACGGACGCCCGTCGCGAGTATCTCTTCGGCGATTACCTCGGGCTTCGTCTCGCCCTCACACCGCTCGCGCTGCTGATCATCGCCGGGATCACGCTCGTCTCCGGCTACGGCTGGCAGACCGCGCTCGTCATCCTGTTCGTTGGTCTCGCCAAGGTCATCGAATCCATCAGCGATGTCTTCTATGGCCTCCTGCAACAGCACGAGCAGATGGATCGCATTGCCATCTCGATGCTGATCAAGGGGCCGCTCTCACTCGTCGCGCTCGGCACCGCGATTGTCATCACCGGCAACATCGTCTGGGGTACGGTCGCGCTCGCCGCTGCCTGGGCCTTCCGGCTCTGCACGTACGACATCCCGAGTGGCGCGGCGATCCTCCGCGCGGCGCGTGAGAAAGATGAGGCCGAGTCCATCCGCCCCCACTGGTACTGGCCACGGCTGCTGCGGCTGATGTGGCTCGCCCTGCCGCTCGGTCTCGTGATGATGCTTGGCTCGCTGATGACGAACATCCCGCGCTACTTCATCGAGCGTTTCCAGGGGACGCATGAACTCGGCATTTTCGCCGCGATGGCCTACATCGTCGTCGCGGGCACGACGGTCGTGGACGCGCTCGGGCAGGTGGTCAGCCCCCGATTAGCGCGGCAATACGCGGCGGGTGAGTTCGGTGCATTCCGCGCACTCACGCTCAAGGTGCTTGGGGTGGGCGCGTTGCTGGGCGCGGCAGGCTTCCTCTTGAGCCTGATCGTCGGGCGGCAAGTGCTCACCCTGCTGTATCGGCCGGAATATGCGGCGCATCTCGATGTCTTTATCTGGGTGATCGCCGCCGCCGGAATCGGCTATCTCGCTTCCGTCTTCGGCTATGCGATGACAGCAGCGCGGCAATTCACGATCCAGGTGCCAATCTACGTCCTCTCGATTGCCGTTGTCACGATTGCCTGCGCGCTGCTCGTGCCGGGCCACGGCATGATCGGCGCGGCGTGGGCGATCTTCATGATGTTCGCCATGCAACTGCCGCTCAAGGGCGTAGCAATACTGTACGCGCTCCGCCAACGGATGGTCCTCATCCCCGGCCCCTTCCCTCAGAGGGAAGAGGAGACGGAAACCCCCTCCTCCCGAAGGAAAGGTTGAATCAATGACCCACATCATACGATGCACGCCTTCGATCTCACGTCGCAAATTCCTCGAGCTCTCCGTGGCTGCTGGCACGGCAGCGATCCTCGCGGCCTGCAGCCGTGGTACCTCGTCGCTCCCTCAGTCTCCCGCCGCGCCTCTGGTCACGCCATCAGGAGCGCCGCCGACTCCGACCCCGACCATCGCGCCGCTGCTGCCGACCAGCACGAGCGCGCCCGCGGCGCCCTCCCCGACCGCGACCATTCCTCCCCCTACCGCTCTCGCGAGCCCCACGCCAGGTACTCTACCTCCCTCAGCAACCACTCCCGCATCCACCACGGCGGGAGGTACACCTACTACGGTCAACAGTTCGATCGGTTCGCGGGACGGTTATGATGTCAGGCAGTACGGCGCAATGGGAGACGGACGGACCGACGATACCGCCGCGATTCAGGCTGCCATTGACGCCGTCCCCGTCCGCGGCGGTACGATCATCTTCCCGCCTGGGATATATGTGGTTGCCCCGACAAGGACGAAGAGAATCGCCATCAGGAGCAACCTGCGCATCATCGGCTCCGGGGCGCAGTCCGTTATCAGGATCAAGGATCACAATGGAGACTGGTCATCCCTCTTTTCCCCGAAGGCCAGCGATGACGCCGTCGAGAATGTCATCTTCGAGGATCTCACCTTCGATTCCAACATTCTGAACAATCCCGAATCGCGGGTTGACGATGGTAAAGAGGAAACCTATCAGACCTTCATCTACATCGCGGCAGGGCATGACCTCCATGTCCGTCGCTGCCGCTTCACCCCTTACTCGGGTGTCTGGGCCGTCTCATTGAACGGCAAGACCGTGCGTGACTGCTCGGTGACTGACTGCTATTTCCGCTTCGTGATGCGGGAAAGCAACCCGGACTTCGACAACTCGGCGATCTACATCGAGGGCACGAACTATACGTTATCGGGCAACCGCTTCGAGAGTATACCGACCCCGTACCACGAGGCACGCGCGTGCATGGAGGCGCATGGTGGCCCGGCGGCGGTGTTCTCTAACACCTCGGTCGGCTATCAGACGATCCTCAACATCGTCGGGTCGTACTTCGATGGCGGGAACTCCAGCGACATCACCTGTCACGATAATGTCGCGAAGGACGCCCTCATTGGCATCCTGATCTGGCCAACGACGCCGAACAACCTGAAGAACATCACTGTGGCGAACAATATCATCGAAGTCGCGCAGTTGAAGCATGGCACTGCGGATACCGGCGGAGTCTCCGTCGTCTTCTCATACGAGGCGAAGGGCGGGGCATCGAATATCACGATCACGGGGAACACGATCCGCTTCCAGGATGAGGGTGTGGGACGCTCCGGAGACTTCTTCTACAATTCCGCTGGCGTCGCGCTCCACAACCTCGGCGGCACCGTCGGAGCCGTTATTGAGGGAAACACGATCGAACGCGCTCCGAGTGCGGGCGTGATGATCGGTCTGCCCGAACCGGGCAAACGCGCCTTTCAAAATGTCCGTGTCGTGAATAACACGATCATCAATCCCGGTCAGAACCTGGGCTTTCCCGTCGAGTTTCGCGCGGGGATACTCGTCAATTCGAGTGCGTCACACATCGAAATAACCGGAAACACGATCACGGATACCTTCCCGGTGCGTCGGTGCCCCGCCGCCATCGTTTTCGAGCCCTCACCGGGCAATACCTATACTGACATCAAGGTCAAGGAGAACGTTATCACGGCGCGCAACGGCGCACTGCGCGTCACGCTGCCCCAAAGCGCGGAGCGGTGAAACGTGTTCATTTTGGCGGCGATCAGTTTCGCGGGGGCGGGCCTTGACCGTGGGCGAGTCGTTCCACCGACGGAATTGGACACTCCCCGTCACATGTCTACTCAAGTTCACGTTTAGTGTATGGGCGAGATAAGCCAGGGAAAGGTCTTGATGACGGCAAAAGAGCAGGAAAAACCGATACGCATCCTTCATGTCCTCGGCATGATGGAGCGGGGTGGCGCCGAGACGTGGCTGATGCATATCCTGCGGATGATAGACCGCAATCGCTATCAGATGGATTTCCTCGTCCACATCACCGAGCCGCAGGATTATGACGACGAGATTCGCGCGCTCGGCAGCGACGTGATTCTCTGTCCGCACACCCGTCAGCCGCTCCGGTACGCGCGGGATTTCCTTCGTGTTCTCAAAGAGCACGGCCCGTACGATGTGATACACAGCCATGTCCATCAGTACAGCGGCTTCGTGCTGCGGCTCGCGAAGTGGGCGGGCGTGCCGGTCCGTATCGCGCACAGCCATCTCGACGCTTCCGCATTCGAGGCGCACGCGAGCATGCGGCGCAGAGCGTACTTGGGGCTAATGCGTCGCTGGATCGCCCGCAACATGACGGCCGGCCTTTCGGTGAGCAATCAGGCGGCGAGTGACCTTTTCGGGGCGGGGTGGGAGCGCGATCCGCGCCATCAAATACTCTTCTGCGGCATCGCCATGGAGCCGTTCACCCAACGCGTCTGTCGTACCGCCATACGAGCGGAATTCGGCGTTCCGGAGGATGCGTTCGTTATCGGGCATGTGGGCCGCTTCACGGAGCAGAAGAACCACGTTTTTCTCCTCGCAATCGCCGCTGAAGCCCTCAAGCGGGACCGACGCGCGCGCTTCCTCATGATCGGGGACGGCGAATTGCGCGTGGCCATGGAGGAGCAGGCGGCGCGGCTCGGGATCATGGACCGGGTGATTTTCGCCGGGTTGCGCCCGGACGTGCCGCGCGTGATGCTCGGCGCGATGGATGCCTTCCTCTTACCATCCTTCTACGAAGGATTGCCGCTCGTGCTCATGGAAGCGCAGGCGGCGGGGCTGCCGAGCATCTTCTCGGACACCATCTCCTGCGAGGCGGATATCGTGCCCCCGCTCGTACATCGTTGTTCGCTGGCCGCGCCTCCCCTCGCGTGGGCAGAGACGCTGCTCGCGATGCGCGCATCGGGGCCGCCGATCACCAGAGCAGAAGCATTCGCAATTGCGGAGGCGACGCCGTTCAACGTCCGCACTTCATGGAAACGTCTGGAGCGGGTCTATGTCCCCTGTTAGGGCGCTGGGCACGGCGGTCAAACCAATCGGCGACGATCCGCGCGTCCTGCCCGCCACGCGTCGGCGTCGAGCCGTAGATCTCATCTTCGCGCATCTTTGCCTCGTGGCGAGCGTCATCGCACTCTATACCTGGGTACGCCCGCTTGCGGGATGGAGCGATGGCGCGCTCCTCTACGCCGCATCATTGGCGCTGATTGTGGAACTCGGTTGGTTGCTCGGTTCGTGGAAGTTGATGACGGGCAGCATATTCGATCCCTATGGGATCTTCATCATCGCCGCGATGGTTTTCAACGCCGGATGCGTCTTCCTGTATCTCGTCGGACTGAATGCGACCGGCCTGATGATCCTCGATTTCTCGTTCCCCGCGAATGTGACGCTCCAGACCCTGCTCCTGATTTTCCTCTGCCTCGCCGCCTTCCATTTCGGCGCGCTCCTGCACGCCGGGGCGCGACAAACGCCGCTCTTCCCGGATCGGTGCGTGACCCTGCAGGCGTCGCCCTCACCGGAGCAGATCCGGTTCGTCGGCTGGGCGCTCATCCTCATTTCCGTGCTGCCGACGGCGATCCGGCTGAAGCAGGCGATCAGCGTCGTGCGGACATCCGGTTACTTTGGGCTCTATCAACAGGATTATGCGACAGGTTTGCAGGCAGGCACGCAGTTTCTGAGCAGCTTCATTGTGCCGGGCGCGCTCATACTCCTCGCGGGGAGCCGGGATTCGCGCCGGGGGAGGATCGCATCAGGGATCGTGGTAGCGATCTATGCGCTCACGCAGTTATCCCTGGGCGCGCGCTACCCCGCAGTCGCACCGGTGATCGCCTATGCGTTACTTTGGCACCGCATCATCCGGCCTCTCCCGCGCGTGCTGATGATCGGCGTGGCGATGTTCGTCTTTGCCGTCGTCCTCCCATTGGTCGGCGCGACGCGCGACAAGCCCGCCGATGATCCCTTCGCCCCGGTGACGACCGCCACCGGGGGGATGATCCCGTTCACCGGCGTGCTCGTCGAAACCGAGAGCACCACAGCCACCATTGCCCACACATTGACCCTTGTGCCCTCCGTTCGCAAATTCGATCACGGCACGCAGTACTTCTACGCCGCCTCCACGCTGGTGCCGAATCTCTTCTGGACGCTCCACCCGGCGACCCGGCATGGGTTGGCCGGAGACTGGGTTACATGGATCGTGGACCCCGGATTCGCGGCGAGTGGCGGCAGCCTGGGCTACTCGTTCATCGCGGAAGCATACCTGAACTGGGGCTGGATTGGCGGGCCGATCTTCCTCGGCATCGTCGGATTCTTTTTCGCGCAACTCGTCTACTGGGGCTGTAGCGCCGCCACCCCGGCACGGATGGCCGTCGTTGCCTCTTTCCTCACCTTCATCATCTTCTGGGCACGCGGGGAATCCATCAACATCGTCCGCCCACTGGTCTGGTACTCGCTTGTGCCCTATCTGATGATCCTGTTTGTCGCGTATATGGATCGCCGGGGCATGGTGCCGATGGATCTCTGGAGCCGCGTGCGCCGACAACGGGAGAAGACCACATGAACCTCGTCGTCTCGATTGAGCATCGTTTCGACCGGACGCCGGATGGCGCAGTCTGGACGCAGACGATGTTTGCGTGCCCTTTCTGGTCCCGCTACCTGGCAGTCTTCGACCATGTCCGCGTCGTCGCGCGGCTGCGGGCGGTCGAAGCGGTGCCGGAGACGTGGCAGCGGGCGGATGGCGACGGCATCTCATTCGCGGCGTTACCGTTCTACATCGGCCCGTGGCAGTATCTCCGGCAGCGGCAGCGGCTAACGGCGGCGGCAGTGGCGGCGGTCGGGCCGGCGGATGCGGTAATTTTCCGCGCCCCCTCGACAATCGCCGGGCAGATCGAACCGGCGCTCAGGCGGGCGGGTCATCCATACGGCGTCGAAGTGCTCGGCGATCCTTACGATGTCTTCGCGCCCGGCGCGGTGCGGCACCCCTTGCGTCCCTTCTTCCGCTGGTGGTCCCCGAAGAGACTGCGGCGGCTCTGCGCGGGCGCGGCGGCGACGGGGTACGTCACCGAGCACGCGCTGCAACGCCGCTATCCACCCGCGTCGGGGTCGTTCACGACGTACTACTCGGATGTCGAACTCTCCGAGGGGACATTCGTCGCCACGCCGCGCGCACCGCGCCACGAGGGACCATACACGCTCGTCACCGTCGGCTCGCTGGCGCAGATGTACAAAGCGCCGGATGTGCAGATTGACGCCGTCGCGCAACTGGTGAAGGAGGGATTGGACCTCCGGCTCGTCCTCATCGGGGACGGCAAGCACCGGCCCGAGTTGGAGGGACGCGCCGCCGCGCTCGGCATGGCGGAGCGCGTCATCTTCCGCGGGCAGTTGACTGCCGGGGCCGCCGTGCGCGCGGAACTCGACGCGGCGGACATCTTCTGCATGCCTTCCCGCACGGAAGGCATGCCCCGCGCGCTGATCGAAGCGATGGCGCGTGGCCTGCCGTGCATCGGCTCGACGATGGGCGGCATCCCCGAACTGCTGCCTGCCGAGGACATGGTGCCGCCCGGCGACGTCGCCGCGCTGGCGAATATCATCCGTGCGGTCGTTACTGACCCGCAGCGGATGGCCCGCATGTCCGCCCGCAACCTCGCACACGCGCATACCTACGGTGAGGACGAACTGCGCGCCCGTCGCACGAACTTCTACCGCGCACTCCGGGAACGTACCGAGGCGTGGGTGGAGCGGGATGGCGTGCGGCAGGAAGGCCCGGTGATGGAGTCCGTGTCCGCGGGAGTCGGATGAGGCGACGATGAATTGGTGGAGTAGGACAGATGGAGAGGTATAGAAGGATGATGGGGAGCGGTAAGGATGGGGCATTGAGAGTCCTCTATCTGGCGAAAACGTCGGCCGGTGGGCCATGGGCGGTGCGCCAGACGCGTGACCACGTCCGGCTCGGCGTCGAGGCGCACCTCGCCGCGCCCGCTGGTGGGCCGCGCATCCCGGAGTATGAGGCGGCGGGTGTCATCGTTCACCCGATGGAGACGGACTTCCCGATTATGAAGCCGTGGCTCGCGCCGACGCGCTTCAAACAATTGCGCGCGCTGGTCGAGGAGGTACAGCCGGACATCATCCATAGTTACTACGTCGGCACGACGCTGACGGCGCGGCTGGTGCTCGGCAAGAAACACCCGATCCCGCGCGTCTTCCAGGTGCCGGGGCCGCTCCATCTGGAGCATGCCTTCTTCCGCCGCGCCGAAATCGCCACTGCGGGGCCGCGCGATTACTGGATCGGCACCTGCCACTCAATCTGCGACATCTACCGCCAATCCGGCATCGGCGATGACCGCCTTTTCGTCTCTGACTATGGCGTGGACCTCGAAGAATACGTCTATCACCCAAAGGGTAAGATTCGCAGCGAGTGCGGCATCCCCGACGATGTCTCACTCATCGGCATGGTCGGCATCATGTATGCGCCGAAGCGGTATCTCCGCCAGCGGCGTGGCCTGAAGGGGCACGAGGACCTGATTGACGCGCTCTCGATTGTGCTGAAAGAAAAGCCGGAGGTGATGGGTGTCTTCGTCGGTGGTGGCTGGAACGGCGCGCACACCTATGAGGAGCGGGTGCGCGCCTACGGCAAGGAGATGTGCGGCGACCGAGTGATCTTCCTCGGTATGCGCGCCGACGTACCGGAACTTCTGCCCGATTTCGACATCGCCGTGCAGCCGTCGCACACCGAGGGAGTCGCGGGGACGGCGGTGGAGGCGCAACTGCTCGGTATCCCGGTGATCGCGACCAATGTCGGCGGCCAGCCCGATCTGATCGTGGACGGCGAGACGGGCTGGCTGGTATCACCGAAGGACCCGCCCGCGATGGCGGCGGCGATCCTCGACGCGCTGAATGACCCGGAGCGGACGCGCGCGATGGCCGCGAAGGGGCACGACCGCGCCGAACATCTCTTCAACGGCAAGACGAACAATGCGGATGTGCTTGAGATGTACGCGCGAATTCTCACACATGCGGGGAGGGCCACCGGTGTATCGCCGCTTCGGTCAACGCCTGCTTGACCTCATTCTGACCACACTCGGGCTGATCGTCTTCGGGCCGCTGCTCCTGATCGTCGTGCTGCTCGTGTGGCGGAAGATCGGCGCGCCCGTCTTCTTCCGCCAACAGCGGCTCGGCAAAGACGGTACGCCATTCGCAGTCATCAAGTTCCGCACGATGACCGATGCGCGGGGTGCGGACGGTGACCTGCTCCCCGATGAGCAGCGGCTGACGCGCTTCGGTGGTTTCCTGCGCCGCAGCAGCCTCGACGAACTGCCGGAACTGCTGAACATTCTCCGGGGCGAGATGAGCCTTGTCGGGCCGCGCCCCCTCCGCGTCGACTACGCAGAACGCTACACGGCAGAGCAGATGCGCCGCCATGAGGTGCGGCCCGGCATCACAGGCTGGGCGCAGATTAACGGGCGCAACACAATTACTTGGGAGCAGAAGTTCGTCTATGATCTATGGTACATTGAGCATCAATCGTTTATACTCGATCTGAAAGTCCTCGGTTCGACATTCTGGAAGGTCATGCGACGTGCTGACATTAATCAGGCAGGTCATGTGACGATGAGCGAGTTCCTAGGGTAGCGCAATCCTACGACCGAAGGAGCGTCCGAGTGAAGAGGGGTATACTGATTCTCGGCGCGGGCAGGCACGGGAAGGTGATCGCGGACATCTTTCGCTGTCAGGGCACGCCCGTCCTGGGATTCCTAGACGATGATCCTCCAACGTGGGGGGCAACGCGCCTCGACGTGCCCGTCTTGGGCAGTATTGACTCCTACGCCACCTACATGCCTGATGGGCTGATAATCGGCGTCGGTAACATCGCGGCACGAAAACGGATCGTGGAGCGTCTGGGCGAGAATGTCCAGGGCCTCTGGTGCAACGCAATTCATCCTCAAGCAACCGTTGCCGCCTCTGTGCGCATGGGGCGCGGCGTCGTTGTCGTCGCAGGGGCGGTGATTAGCCCCGACGCGGTATTAGGAGATCACACGATCGTGAATACGGCAGCATCAGTCGGTCTCGATTGCATCATCAATAATTATGCCCACATCGGGCCGGGCGCGCATCTGGCGGGCGGTGTCCACGTCGGCGATGGTGCCTTCATTGGTGTAGGTGCGGCCATTATACCGGGCAAGATTATCGGTGACGGTGCGGTCGTCGGGGCTGGGTCGGTTGTCGTCGCTGATGTTCCTTGTCATGTCACGGTGAAGGGTGTCCCCGCGCGGCAGTAATTATTGCTTTCCTTAATTGTACGGTAAAACGCAATGACACGGTTCTTACCCCGGTCCGGAGAAACTGTCATGAAATGTTCGTCCACTATGCAGGAGCGAGAATGTCCGTACGATGCAACCCTCGACAAGATTTATACAGCGATGTATAATACGTGCGGTGAGATAGTCCGAACTGATGAGGAGCACGCCATGGCGCAGACGACGCCCACAATGCCGGAACCGCCCATAACGGAGACCATTTCCGATCTTATGCCTGGCGAATGGGCCTATGTCGCTCCTTCCGCGCTCATGGTGACGGCCGATCAGGGCTGCCACATCCAGACCGATGTCCCCGTCCGTCACACGCCGGACAGCACGGCGTGCATGTATGTGCGGCGCACGGTTGGTGGATACATCGCGGATGTGACGTATTGCCACTATCAGTGGGTGCCGACCGATCGGCTTGATTGCCTACCTCATGCACCCGTCGTCCATATCGTCTTTGGCGACCAATTCCTGCAATAACTGCCTCACATCACCACGAGACGACCGGGCAGCCACCCACGCATCCCGCTGTCTCGGCAGCCGATTGGCTGTGTGGTGTATCCGATTCCCTTTCCATACGAGATTCTCGATAACCTGTTTCGAAACCCTCACCGAGCAATAGCAATAACCGCATACGCATTGAACACCGTCCAGGCGTGCGTGTACAATACGGTGGCTCTCCCATCTGTGTGCCTGTTCGACAGTGAATCCATGATCCGCTGCTCGAGAAAGGGGAACGTGCATGCCGATGTATATCTCGCTCGTCAACTGGACCGATCAGGGGGTGAAGGACCTCAAGGAGAGCCCGCGCCGCGCCCAAGCCTTCAAGCAGCTCGCGACCCAGATGGGGTGCACGGTGCATGGTATCTTCTTCACGATGGGGCGCCATGACATCGCCACGCGGATCGAGGCCCCGGACGATGAGACGATCTCGGCGCTAGCGCTGAAGCTGGGACAGCTGGGGAACGTGCGCACGGAGACGATGCGGGCGTACACCGAGGAGGAGTTCGCAAACATCATGAAGAAGGTGAATAGCTAGGCGGAAGAGACTGGGCGATGCTCGGCACGCGGATGGGAGAGCACATGCGCCGATCAATGAGCGGGAGCGCGACACGCGCCGCCCACCCGTCGCAGCAAATGCGGTTTTGAGACGCGTGGTAGTTATTAGGGAATTTCTGTGGTACACTGTCTGGAAGAGGCGACAAATGACTGCAGTTGGTCCATGACCGCCCGCGCTATCGCCCCCTGAAGGTTATATTTTTGTATCGGTGCCGGACCGGAGCGTCGCCCGCCGGGCGTTGCGATCCCCACAGAAAAACGAGGGATACCCATGCAACCGGAACCGAAATCCGCCAGCCCCAGCGGCTTCCTCAGCAAACTACGCCAGTGGTGGGCGAAACTCTTTCATCGCACCTAAGCGACGAGATCGGCCTATGGGCAAGGCGCGATTCGCGATCCGTCTGTGGTATTCCGCATCGCCGATTGCGTTTCCCACTCCGACGATAGCACGGGCCTTTCGGCATCGCGCTTGCTCCATGCTGCCAAACACGCGTGTCGCGATACCCAGCCGCATCGTTCACATCGTTGAACGGGGGCACGGGTGATACCGGCGTATCCCAGCAAACAGGAGCGGCCAAAGAGGAGAATATGCCATGGCCCAACAGCGTCAACCTGCGGAGCGGGAAGTGACCTGCGTCAAGAAGCATCCGCAGCAGGATCGCCACAAGGGGATTACCCACCTCGGAGGCAAGGGCTGGCAGATGACGCGCTGGCAAGTGACCGCCGCGATTAACTCCGGCGGAGAGACATTCTACACGCGGGTGGGTGGAAAGCGCGCGACTATTCAGGTGACGGACGACCGCGACAACCCCTATTTGCGGGCGGTTGTAGATGGCCAGTGGACGGATGATTTGCTCGCTCTGCCCGAATGTGTGGGGGAAGTCGCGCCGCGACCCACCGTCTCCGCACGCGGGAGGAGTACACCATGATACCGTCAATCTCATTGCCCATGCCGTTGACGTCTCTCATCGTCGGGGCGCCGATCGCTGCCGACCACGGGCCGGCGTCGGCACACGAAGACGCCCGGCTTGCTACGGGATATCCGCCCACGGCAACGCCATAGTGCGCCTGCCTTGGGGCATGATGGACAGCACGAAGTATGCGATAGAAAGGTTGGGAGGATGACAATACGAAGCGGCCATGCGCCGGTCTATGTGCGAGCGATGCTCTGCGAGGCGATCGAATACGGCGCCCAGCATACGGGCTGGTGGGAGTGGTTCGATACGGACGCCACCAAAGAATACCCGTGGGAGCAGCAGGAGACGAAGCGCTGGTCGGATCTCGACGCGCGCGGACGGGCGCGCTGGTTCACGACCCAACTCTGGAACTGTGGCGACATCGTCCCTGCCAATTACCTGGCAATGCTCAAGCAGCCACCGGGGCTGACATACGCCCAGGTCGTCTCCTGGCTGCGACGCGATATCGCGGAGCGGGCAACCGTGTCGGCGTCCGGCCAAGGCGGGTAGCCACGCCAATCTATGCTGCCCAGCCGTGCCACAACACACGGCAGCCGTAGCGATACTGGAACCGGAATGATACTCCTCATCACCGACATAGTGACGGGAAACTGCACGCAAAGGAGGCTCGACAATGATGGAAGAGGTACAACCACGCACCGTTCATGGGCGGGAACTCATCGCATTCACACGGATGGCAGGCCGGACGGCGTATCTGCTCCAATCCCAGGGCGTGACGTATCGTCTCACCCCCGACAGCAAGGCGACGTATCTGCTGCGCCGCCAGTCGGATGGCTATTCCGGCGTCTTTGCCACGCTTGAGGAAGCGGTCGCCTCCATTGACGCGCTCGAGCGTGACGAGGAGTAGCAGCGAGTAACGAGTAACGAGAACCCGCCTCCCACTCGCTACTCGCTACTCGTTACTCTTTGTTGCTGTTGCTGCGGCTGCTGGCGGGGCACGTCCGCTTCGTCGGATTGGCCGGGCAGATAGCCGGGTTCGGCGTGCAGCGTCTGCGTCATCGAACCGAGCGTTTGCGACATCGCGCCGAGCCGCTGCAACTGCGACATTGCGCCGACGGTCTGGTACTGGATCAATTTGCCGCGCGTGCGGTCGCGCCCGGAGACGTGCGCCATTGTCAGGCCCTGGCTCTCGTCGCGTACCGCGCCATGCACCTCCACGGCCATCATCGCCTCCGCCCCGCCCCGGTACGTCCCACGCACGACGGCAACATCCGCGTAATCGCGCCCGACGGCGATCTTCACATGCCGCCCCGTGCAGGGCGTGCCGAGCGTCGCGTCCACCCCGACCCAGCCGTACGGCGGCACGAATGCTTCGGCCCACGCGTGGGACGCGCCGCTGTCCGTAATATCACCGAGGTAGCCGCTGACATAGCGCGCTGGGAGCCCCGCATGGCGGCAGAGGGAGAGCAGCAGATGCGCGAAGTCCTGGCAGACGCCGCTGCCGCCCGCGATCACATCCGCGACGGTCGAGTGGACATTCGTCGTGCCGAGTTGATAGGTGAAGTGATCGCGGATGTAGACGGAGGCCCGCTGGAGGAAGGCGAAGGTCGTCGTCTCCGGGGCGGCGGCGAGCAGGGCGCGCGCCAGTTCCTCCGACGCGGCATCGAGGGCGACATAGGCGCTTGGGCCGAGGAATTCGGCATACTCGTCCGCGATCAGCGGGTCATCCGCGAGGCGTGCGAGGGGCGGAGAGGCGTCCGGTTCGCTGCCGCGCGGCCCGGTGAGCGGCACATCGCCGGCGGCGAAGGTGATGACATCGCTCGTCGCCTCGACGGTCAGGTGATCGTGCAGGTAGGGGATGCCGAAATCATGGACCAGGTTGCCGTAGTAATCGCGGAAGGTGATCACTGTTGCGGGCGGGTCAATCGTCAGATCGAATTCGAGGCAGGTCTGCGTCTCGCCGGATACGGGCTGCAAGCGCACCTCGTTGAAACTCTCATGCACCGGGCTGGCGTAGGTGTAGACAGTGCGGTGGGTCAGGGAAAACCTCACGTGATGACCTCCTCGGCGCGCAGGATGCGGGGCGCGAAATACTGCGCCTGGATATGCTCGCCAATCTGGAAACATTGTCGCTGGATGTCGAGCAGGTAATCGTGCAAATCAACGGCAAAGACTTCTTCCACCCGCTGATATGCCAGCGCGCTATGCAATCTCCCAACGGCACGCTCCGCCTCATGGGAAGGGCGAAGGACGAAGGACTGAGGACTGAGGGAGGACGGATCATTGCTTAATCCTACGTCCTCGGCCCTGAGTCCTCCCGCGATGCGGGCAAGTGCCGCATCTACCTCGCCGATGGCGAAGCGGATGGAGCGGGGGAAGATCGGGGAGAGTGTCAGCATCTCGATCACGGAGCGGGGTCGGACCGTGCTACGGTAGATCTTGTGGTACGCCTCGTACGCGGAGAGCGAGCGGAGCACCGCAAGCCACTGGTCCCAATCACCCGGAACAGGACTGAGGACTGAGGACTCAGGACTGAGAGTAGATGATTCCACCCTCAGCCCTGAGTCCTCATGCTGCCCGGAGGGCGCCCGCAGTCCTTCGTCCCGAGCGAGCAGGTGATACTTCACATCGAGGGCGCGGGCGGTCTTCTCGGCTCGTTCGAGGAACTTTCCGGCTTGGAGGAAATACCATCCCTCCTCACGCGGCATCGTACTATCGGTGATGCCCTGGAAGAGATGGCTGAATTCCTTGATGGAGCGGTAAAAGAGATGCACATTCTCCGCGCTGACCGGTGTCTCGCTGGATTCCCGTAGCCGCTGCAATTCGAGATGGAAGCGATTGAGGACCTCCCACATCTCACTGGCGATCTGATGGCGCATCGTGCGGGCATTCTCGCGGGCGCGGGCGACGCAGGAGACGATCGAGTGCGGGTTCTCGGTCGCGAAGGTGAGGTAAGGCGGCACCGTCTCCTCGTCCGCCCGGTCGTGCAGGGTGAAGAAGCGGGGCGCCTCGCCGACGATGAGAACGAGCGCCTCCCACTGTTGCCGCCGCCGTTCCCGCGCCTCCGGCGACGCGCCCATCTCCAGCGTATGGTGATAGTTGACGTCCGTAATGCGCGCCGTATCCTCGGCGCGCTCGACATATCGCCCAATCCAGTAGAGTGATTCAGCGATGCGGCTCAACACGGCTTCGCCTCGGGAGGACTGAGGATCATGCGTCCCTCCGTACAGTACGTTGTTCGTCGCGTTGTCGTTCGACTTTGGCGCGGAGGCCGCCGATGATTCGGGCGACTTCGTCGGCATTTTCGAGCAATCGCTCGAAGGTCTTTTCGTCGAGGTATTCGGCATCGAGTGCGACATAGAGTAGCGACCGCGTTTCCGCACGGGACGCTTTCGCTGTGGAAAGAAATTGATGGAATTCTGCTCGCCCGCCACGTTCGAACCCTTCAGCGACATTCGACATGATGGACACCGATGCGCGTTGCAGTTGCCGTGCGAGTCCATAGTCTTTGGCAAATTCGCCTTGCTTCGTTACACGATACACCTCTCGCGTCAACCGTCGCGCTTTTTGCCATGCAAACAGGTCCTCGAATCGCTCAATCTTCGCCATGTGTCGTCCCTCCGCCACTTACCCCTCAGTCCTCAGTCCTACCTGAGCACCCACGTATCTTTACTTCCCCCGCCCTGGCTGCTGTTGACGACGAGCGAGCCGCGGCGGAGGGCGACGCGGGTGAGGCCACCGGGGAGGACATGAATCTCCTTCGGGCCACTGAGGATATAGGGGCGCAGATCAATATGGCGCCCTTCGAGCCGCCCACCATCGCCTACGTCGTCGGGGATGAAGGAGGGGCTGCGGGAGAGCGGGACAACGGGCTGAGCGATGTAGTCGCGCGGGTGGGTGGCGACGCGGGCACGGAACTGCTCGATTTCCTCCTCATCGGCGCTGGGGCCGATGAGCATGCCGTAGCCGCCGCTCTCATTTGCCGCCTTGATGACGAGTTCGCCCGCGTGCGCGATGATGTACTCCCGCTGTTCGGGGTCGGAGGGCAGATAGGTCGGCACATTGCCGAGGATCGGCTCCTCGTTCAAGTAGTAGCGGATGATCGCCGGGACGTAGTGGTAGATCACCTTGTCGTCCGCGACACCCGTGCCGATCGCGTTGGCGAGGGCGACATTCCCCGTCCGTACTGCGCCGAGCAGGCCCGCGATGCCGAGCATGCTGTCCGGCCGGAAGGCGAGCGGATCGAGGAATTCATCGTCCACGCGGCGGTAGATGACATCCACCGGCTCGCGCCCGCGCGTTGTGCGCAAATAGACGCGGTTGTCCACGACGAAGAGATCACGCCCCTCGACGAGTTCAATGCCCATCTGCTGCGCGAGGAAGGCGTGCTCGAAGTAGGCCGAGTTGTAGATACCGGGCGTGAGCAGGACGACTGTCGGGCCGCCGGAACCGCGTGCGAGGGGGCGAGGCGAGAGCGCACGCAGATTCTCGATCAGTTGGCTGCAATAGTGATCCACGGAGCGGACGCCCAATTCACTGAACCAGTCCGGCAGCACGCGCCGCATCGTCGTGCGGTTCGCAAGGACGTATGAGACGCCGCTCGGGCTACGCAGATTGTCTTCGAGGACCAGGTAGCGTCCACTCGCATCGCGCACGAGATCGCTGCCGACGATGTGGATGGAGAGGTTGTGCGGCACGTCAATGCCGACGACCTCACGGCGGAAGTGGCGCGCCCGGACGACCAACTGGCGCGGCACGATATGGTCTTCGAGGATCTCCTGATCGTGATAGATGTCGTGAATGAACATGTTCAGGGCGCGGATGCGCTGCTGGAGGCCGGTTTCGATCAGGCGCCATTCGTCCGGTGGGATGAGGCGCGGGATGAGGTCGAAGGGGAAGATCCGCTCGGTGCCGTGTTCCGCGTCCGAATAGACGGTGAAGGTGATGCCCTGATGGAGAAAGGAGCGGTTGGCGAGGTCGCTCGCGTGGCGGAGGTCGCTCGCGTCCAACGGGGCGAGTTGTACGGCGAGCGGGCGGTAATGCGCGCGGGGCATGACCTTCCCGCCGGGCGTCGGCACGAACATCTCATCGTAGAACCCGCCGGTGTCGTAGTCGCGCGTGAGCGGATTCGTCGCAGTCGTGGCCGGAGACGGGGTGCGCTTGACGATGGGAGCGTCCTTCCTCACCTCGATGCTGCCCGGAGGGCTTTCGCTTCCCTCGAAGGGAAGGGGGAGCGGCGGTTGCATCATGCGGACGGGTTGCTGACGCTATGGTAGAGGTGTTCGCATATTCCGGCAATAATGCGGTTGCACAAAACGCACCCGGCGGAGGGAAGGGAAGGGATGGAACGAATAGCGCGGATGTGACGCGGTTCGTTCGCGTCCATGCCGAGATGGAACGTGAAGGAATTTTCGTACGTTCCTATGAGAGACAAGCGCCTGGAGCGGCGAGACATCTCATCGCGTATGCACGAGATGAGGAGGAACCAATGTACCGACGGAAATGGTCTGCGTCTCTCCTTGCGATGTGGCTCGCAATCGCCGCACTGATTGTGGGAACGGCCACCTCAGCGCTGGCCGCCCCCGGTCAGATCACCATCGCCTACCGTATTGATCCGGCACAGCCCGTCGTGGGGGAGCCCGTGACGATCAACGTGACGATCTTTGCCGTTGGTGGCCCGCTGAATGTCGCGCTCGTCCGGGTCTTCTCGCTGAGCGCCGTTTCCGACGCGGATGGTACAGTCATCTCTGCTGCCGCGACCGCGCTTCCAGATGGCCCCGGCGGCACATATAGCGCCTTCATGACCTTCCCGGCGGCGGGCGCCTGGCACCTCGCGACCGACAATTTCAAGGGCGCGCCCGGTAACACCTTCGATGTGACGGTGGTTGACGCGCCGCCATCCGAGATACCCGCCTGCCGCGCCGCCGATCTGAACGCGGACGTTCAGTGGCAGGGCGCGGTCGGCTCGCGGATCGGCACGATCGCCGTGACGAACAATGGCGCGGGCGCGTGCCTGCTCCCGGCGTACCCGGCGGTGCGGATCGAGAGCGCCCAGGGCCAGATCGCCCCGACCGAGAACGCGGTGTTCACGGACGCGAACGACGTGGGCGGCGAGGTCGTCCTGCAACCGGGGCAGCAGGCGGTGACCGATGTGCGGTGGTCCAACCAGTGCCCACAAGCGACGGCGAATGATACATTCGTTCTGCGCGTCACGCTCCTGGGCGGCAACGGCTCCTTCACGGTACCGGCGAGCGTGCCTCCCTGCCTCGGCGACACGCAGTCGTCGCGCCTCAGCCAGCAGCCATTCACCTTGCGGGGCGATGCCGCGCAAGTCGTCCGCGACTATTACACGGCGATCAACCGCCACGACTACCACGCCGCCTACGCCTTCTTCGGCGCGCAGATGCAGCAGAATCAATCCTCCGACGACTTCGCCACCGGGTTCGCGATGACGCAGCAAGACGACCTGCACATCCGCGCCATCGCCCAGAGCGGCGATCAGACCATCATCACGATCGTGCTCAATGCCCGCGAGACGAACGGCGACACGCAACAGTACACTGGCAGTTACACCATCGGCAGCGAAGGCGGCGCGCTGAAAATCGTCGCGGCGAGCATCGCGCTGGCGTAGTAAATACGAGGCACTGAAAATACCAGGCCACGATCACGAGCCCATTGATGAGCATCCCATCAATGGACTCAACTCCATCTCGGCGCGATGTCTATTGCGTGTCGCCGTGATCGCATCCCGCAAGAGGCGTGTCGTCTTCGGTGCCCCTTTATCGTGATCGCGGCGCAGATCGCTGGCCGCAACACGCGCGGTGAATGTCGTCTCAACACCGGTGCAGCAGCGACGGTTCATCCCTCTGCCTCCCTTGCACGGCTGCTCGCGGGATGGTGTGTCTCGTGCATCACGCGCCACACGATCACGCCCGAGAGCAACGTCAGTGTGGCGACCACCTGAATCGCCCAGCGAAAGCCGAGGGCATCAGCGATGACACCGGCCAGCAGCGCGCCGACCGCATAGCCCATGTCTCGCCAGAAGCGGTAGACGCTCAACGACCGGGCGCGCCACGCGGGATGTGCGACATCGCCGACACCGGCGAGGAGCGCCGGATAGACCATCGCGGTACCGGCGCCAAGGAGCACACTGCCGAACATGCCCGTGGCAAAGGGTGATCCCGCGCCCCGCGCGATGATAAGGAGCGCGAGGGCTTGTACCCACATCCCCCACATGATCAGTCCTTTGCGGCCCCACCGATCACTCAATGGGCCGGTCACCAGTTGCCCGACGCTCCACGTCACCGGATAGATCGCCTTGATCAGCCCGATCCCCGCGAGGCTCACGCCGTGCACGAAGAAGAAGAGCGGGAAGATGCCCCACGACATGCCGTCGTTGAGATTGTTGATCAACCCCGCCTGGCTGATCGCAAAGAGGCTCCGATGCTTCCAGGTCGTGAGTGCGAAGACCTCGCCGAAGCGCGAGCCGGCAGCCGGTGTCGCGTCCGTCGTGGCATGGGTCGCCGCCTCAAAGCGGGCATGCGCGCGAGTATCGCGCACCAGGAAG
This sequence comes from uncultured Thermomicrobia bacterium, assembly GCA_937968015.1. Lineage (GTDB taxonomy): Bacteria > Chloroflexota > Chloroflexia > Thermomicrobiales > JALYUS01 > JALYUS01. The sequence continues at coordinate 99,289 of CALBSO010000015.1, read as the reverse complement.
AGCGAGAGTGTCAGCCCAAGCAGCGCGTAGCCGATGCCGAGATAGAAGGGGGCAGGGCGCAGGCCGTGATGCGCCGCGATATAGCCGGTGGCGAAGGCGGTCACGCCGACGGCGAAGTAGCCGGCGAACTCATTGAGGCCGAGCGCCAGCCCACGCCGCGCCGGGCCGACGAGATCAACCTTCATCACGACCGTCATTGACCACGCGAAGCCCTGATTGAGGCCGAGGAGGATATTCGCCGCGACGATCCAGCCCCAACTCGGTGCGAAGATGATCATGAGGGGGACGGGCACGCCGAGGAGCCAGCCGAGGATGAGGACGCGCTTGCGTCCCCAGGCATCCGCCATGAGGCCGGAGACGAGGTTGGCGCACGCTTTCACCAGCCCGAAACTGACGATGAACGAGGTGACGATCACCGTGGAGGCGAGGCCGAATTCCTCCGCGCCGATGAGGGGGACGACGGTGCGCTCCAGCCCCACCATGCCGCCAACAAACGCGTTAATCAGCATGAGGAGCATGAACTGCTCCCAGTTGGCGCGCAGCCCAAGTCGCGGCGGCGCGGGAGCGACCGCCATCAGTGTGCGAGCCATACTATGCCACGATACCCGCGGGAATGCCGGTGTCCGCGCGCATGCAGCCGCGGTTGATCTCCCGGATGCGAGCGAAATCCGCGGGCTGCTCTGGCAGGTCTTTGAGCATAAAAGCGATAAACTCCTCGCGCGTGCGCGGTCGCAACGCCGCGTTGTGGCGCTTCTCGAAACCGATCGTTGATGTCGGGTTGGCGCTCAGGCTGCGGCCACATGCCGAGCCGGAGAAATGCGAGGGGTAGAGCATGACGTAATCGAGGAGCGAAGCGAGGCGATGGACACTCTCATAGAGGAGGTTCGCCAGTCGCTCCGCGTTGCCCTCGCCATGGAGATCGGGTCGGCCCGCATCGCCGACAAAGAGCGTGTCACCGGTCAGGACGAGCCACGGTTCGTCGCCTCGCGTCAGGTCGGTAACGAGCAGCGAGATTGAGTCATCGGAGTGGCCGGGTGTGTCCCAGATGCGCACCTGCACATTGCCCGCGTCAATCACATCGCCATCGTGAACCGGCTGGAAAGGGAATGCGAGCGGTGCGGCATGATGCGCCAGATACGGCGCGCCCGTGCCCTCCGCGAGCTCGCGCGTCGCCGAGAGCCGATCGGCGTGGGTATGGGTCTCGACACAGGCGATCAGTCGCATGCCGGTCTGGGCGAGCGTGTCGCGCATCGGCGCGATGAACTCCGGCAGGACGTCGACCGCGACGGCTTTGCTCTTGCCGACGCAGCCGAACAGATACGAGGCGCTGCCATCGGCGGGGCGGAGATACTGACGAAAGAGCATGGGATTCCTCCGACTACGATACTACGAAACGAGCGCGGTTTCCTCGACTGGGTAGCCTGCCGCGCGCCACTCTGGGAACCCGTCGGTGAGACGGCGGACGGTGTAGCCGTGTTCTTGAAGGAGCCGCGCTGCCTCGTCCGCGTAGACGCAGTACGGGCCGCGGCAGTAGGCGACGATCTCTCGATCCGGAGGCAACTCCGCAAGTCGGTGTTCCAGTTCCTCGACCGGGATGGAGCGCGCGCCCGGTATATGCCCCTGCGCGTATTCGACGACAGGCCGTACATCCAACACGAGCACAACCTCGTCTTCGTAGCGTCGGCGCAATTCCTCTTTGTCTACCGGTTCGAGTTCACGCCGATCCGTCAGGTACGTCTCGACGAGCCGATCCACTTCCGCGAGTTGAGCGCTCCCCAGATCGCGCAGCGTGCGGTAGAGGGTGAAGACTTCCGGTGCGGCGAGATGATAGAGGGTGTGCGTGCCCCGCTTCTCGGCCTCCACGAGCCGCGCACGACGCATCACCTGCAGGTGCGCCGATGCATTCGCGATGTTGAGTCCCGCCTCGCTCGCTAACTCCTCAACGCTGCGCGCGCCTTGGGCGAGAAGATCGAGGAGTTCGAGACGATGTGGGCTGGCGAGCGCCTTGCCGATCGTGGCGAACTCCATGTAGAGCCGGTCTTTAAATGCGCGATTGCCCATGCATTCCTCCCATCATTCAATTAATCTATTGAATAGCATAACACCTCATACACGGGAACGCAAGAGGGCGAGACGAAGGGAGGCAGGCACCGCGTTCTTATTGGTCAGGCGCAAGCGCCTTGAGACACAGGGCTTTGTTGGCTTGGACGATGCGACTTTCGTAGAGATCGCGCTGTGATTCACACCGGCGCTCTGGGGTATCTGTATGGGCATCGGGACGCTTCCTCGTCTCCGCTGAGGGCCTGAAAACCATGTATCGGCCTTGACACGGGCATAGCAGGGCACTACGCTTTTTTGTGTAATCTTCGCATCCACCCTTCATTGGTGCGAGCGTGAGAAAGGGCTGAAACGCGATGGTCGTGGCGTATCCGACAATCGAACAGCAGGTTCGGGAAACGCTCGTGCAGTTTCTTCGTACCATCCCCGTTCGCAAGCGGCTTTGGGCGCGCGCTGATCCGGGTATCGTCAGGTTCTGGCTTGAAACAGAGCCAATTTCCGACGAGCAAGAGGAGCATCTGTATCACGCGAATCGGCTCATCTACGAGCATGTCCCGGGTGCGCGCTTTGACTTCATTGTCATGAATCCAGCGATCTTTGACGATCCGGCCTGTGCGTTCACGCCACCGCATGGCGCCGAAGAGATCGCATTGGGTTGAATAGTCGTAAGCCGGAAACCCAACAGCATCTTGACGCGGCCGACCGTAATTATCGCTTTGCGGTGGCCCTTTTGACCGATGCGGTCAATCTCGTGGAACCACCGGCATATGACTGGGTCTTGATTATCGCGTTCTACGCGGCGGTGCGGTACATCAACGCGTATCACTGGCAACGGTTCGATGCCGATCCGGCAGATCACCAGGCGCGCAATGGCTTCGTCAATAGAGTGGATGCCCTCAACGCTGTTGCTGAGGCGTACAACCTGTTGTATGGCCGTTCGCGCGCTGTCCGCTATAAAGCGGGCCGAGCCGTGAACGAGCAGGCAGCGAATGCGGCACTCTCGATTGCGGAACGTGTGCGAAACGTCGTGCTCGCTTTGCTTTGAACGCTGCTCAATCGGTGAGCGACACGCGCTACTGCACGCCGAGGCGTTCGGCGAGGTGCAGGTTCTCGCGGTAATCCACGGGGACTTCGATCAGTGACGGCATATCGAGGTCGAGGGCGCGTTTGAGGATCGGCAGGAGATCGGCGGCGGCCTCGACGCGGAAGGCGGGCAGGCCGAACGACTGGGCGAACTGGACGAAATCGGGGTTGCCGAACTCAATGCCGAAGGTCCGCCCGAAGCGGCGCGTCTGGTTCAGTTCGATTACGCCGTACCGCCCATCCTGCCAGACGACGGTCGGGAAAGCGGTCTTCATGCGTTTGGCCGTCTCCAATTCCTGGCTGTTCATCAGGAAGCCGCCATCGCCATTGACCGCGATCACCTTGCGCTCGGGGAAGACGAGTTTGGCGGCGATCGCGCCGGGTAGGGCGATGCCCATCGCGGCAAACCCATTGGCGATGATGCAGGTGTTCGGTTGGGCGGTCGGGTAGAGACGGGCGAGCCAGAGTTTGTGCGCGCCGACATCCGAAATGAGGATGTCATCGTCGCCGAGCGCATCCCGCAGGGCGCTGATCACGCGCTGCGGCTTCATCGGCATGCTCTCATCGCTCGCGAAGCCGCGCAGTTCCTCCTCCTCGTCCCTGCCAATGCGCGGGGCGGGCCATTGCCCCTGACGCCCCATCATCGCCTTCCGCAGCGCGTCGAGGCTGTCTGCGATCTCGCCGACGACCTCAATGGCGGGGAGGTAATAGAGATCAATCTCGGCGGGCGTGCTGTCCAGATGGATGATCGTCTTCTCGCGCGCCCGATTCCAGAGTTCCGGCGACCACTCGACGAGATCATAGCCAACGACGATCACGACATCGGCATCGGTGAGGCCGAACTGGCTCGCCTCCAAGGCGCGGAGGCCAACGGCGGGTTCGGCGAGGGGATCGCGATAATCCATCACGCCCTTCGCCATGAAGGTGCTCGTCACACCGATGCCGAGTTCGTTCGCAAAGGCGCGCAGGGCATCGGTGGCGTGGCGGCGGATCACGCCGTTGCCCGCGAGGATGACGGGGCGGATCGCGTTCGTGAGCAGTTCAGCGGCGCGCACGAGGCTTTTCGGGTCGGCGCGTGGGTAGGTCGTGCGGCGGACGGGCATCGGCGCGGCATCGTCGCCGACGGGTTCGGCGGCGATATCCTCCGGCAGTTCGATATGCGTCGCGCCCGGTTTCTCCAGCCGTGCGAGCCGGAACGCCTTGCGGACGATCTCCGGCGTATTCTCCGGTTGCTCGACGCGCGCATTCCACTTCGTCACCGGGCGGAACATCTGCACGACATCAATGTACTGGTGCGATTCCTTGTGCATCCGGTCCAGCCCCGCCTGCCCGGTGATCGCGACGAGCGGCGCGCGGTCCAGTTGGGCGTCCGCGACGCCGGTAAGGAGGTTCGTCGCGCCGGGGCCGAGCGTGGCGAGGCAGACGCCGGGGTAAGTACTGAGGCGACCATACACGTCGGCCATGAACGCCGCGCCGCCCTCGTGCCGCGTCGTGACGAACCGGATACTCTCACTCTCCGCGAGCGCCTCCATCAAATTGAGGTTCTCCTCGCCCGGCACGCCGAAGATGTATCGGACGCCCTCGTTTTCCAAGCACGCGACGAGGAGATCGGCCGTAGTGCGCGTTTTGGTCGCCATGCATTACTCCCTTCGTGGCGCACGCGATTTTCAGGATGTGGCGGAGTGCAGTTGCCGGAGAAAGTCAGCAGGCGCAAGGACAGGAAGCGTCATTCGTGTCGAGCATGACACGCATCAGGCGTACTTCATCGTCAGATAATCCGTGTAATCGTCTTTCCAGTCGTATTCAGCAGGGAGCGGCGTGTCCGTCGCAAGGATACCCTGTAAATCCTCAAACGGCGGGAGTGACCCATCGGTGCCAAGCATCTCGCGGGCGCGTTTGGTATCAGGACTGGCAACGGCTTCGCGCAATTGCTGGCGCAATTCCTCGGAGACCGTTCGCATGAGCGTCTCCAGGAGGACCATCTTTTCATCGAGAGGCAATCGCTGGATATTTGCCATGAGATCATCGGATAACATTGTCGGCTCCTCTCATGAGGATATTGTACCATTCATCGTTCGACACTTCGGGCAATTACTGAAGCCACGAATGAGGCGGAAAGGACGCGAACCATGCCGACGATAGAGGTTGATCTCTACAGCGATACCCTCACGAAGCCCTCGCGGGCAATGCGCGCCTTCATGTGCGACGCCGAAGTGGGCGACGAGCAGAAGGGTGAGGACCCGACCGTCAACCGCTTGCAGGAGATGGTCGCGGCGCTGCTCGGCAAGGAGGCGGCGCTCTTTCTGCCGTCCGGGACGATGTGCAACGAGATTGCCCTGAAGGTCCACACCGGCCCCGGCGACGAAGCATTGATGGATAGGACGGCGCATCCGATCCACTTCGAAGCGGGTGCGCCCGGCCTGCTCTCCGGCGTCGTCATTACCGGGTTGGATGGCGCGCGGGGTATCTACACGCCGGAGCAGGTGGAGGCGGCGATCCACACACCGAGCCGCTACGCCCCGCCGACGCGTCTCCTCTGGGTCGAGAACACGAGCAATCTCGGCGGCGGCACGGTCTGGCCGCTGGAGCGAATCGAAGCGGTCTGCGCGACGGCCCGTCGGCACGGCCTCGCGACGCATATGGATGGCGCGCGGCTGATGAACGCGGTCGTCGCGTCGGGCATTGCCGCCGCTGCATTCGCCGCGCCCTTCGATTCGGTCTGGGTTGATTTCACGAAGGGGCTTGGCGCGCCAGTTGGCGCGGCGCTCGCGGGATCGCGCGCGTTCATTGACGCGGCGTGGCGATACAAGCAGGCGTTCGGCGGCGCGCTGCGGCAGGCGGGGATCATCGCGGCGGGCGGTCTCTACGCGCTCAGACACAATGTCGAGCGGCTGGCGGAGGATCACGTACACGCCCGCATCCTCGCGGATGGGCTGGCGGCGATGCCAGGCATCACCATTGACCCCCGGACGGTCGAGACGAACCTCGTCTTCTTCGATGTTGCCGCCCTCGGCATGACCGCCGTGCAGTGGTGCGAAGCGATCCTCGCCCACGGTGTGCGCATGAACGCGATGGGTCCGCACCGTGTCCGCGCCGTCACTCATCTCGACATCAACCGAGCCGACATTGACCGCGCCCTCGCTGCCTCCCACGCGGTTGCGACGGGAAGCCGGTAGCCCGCTCAGGGGATAGCGAGGACGAGGTTCGCCAGTAGGACGAGTGAGTACGAGACGAGGAGCGCCCAGCCGAAGGTCGGAAGATAGCGACGCCACGACGGGATGAAGCGCACGGTACCGACCTTGACGACAGCCATGACGAGAAGGATGGCTCCCAGCACGATAAAGAGGAGCATGCTCCCTGTCAGCGATCCTGATGCGGCAATGCCGATCCACGCGAGTGCCTGCACGGTAATCGCGATCACGGCGGAGGTATAGCCGACAAAGCGGTGGTTCTGTCGCAGCCGTCGGTACATCTCGCGCGTGATATTGAAATCTTGTATGACCGCAATACGCATCAGCGTCACATTGACGATCGCGAGGAGGAGCGCGACCACCGCGAGGGCTTTCCGGATCGCGACGTGGTGATCGAAAACCGCAGTGGTCAGGCTTCCGGCGAACGTGCCACTCGCCGCCGCACGCCCCGCGCGCGTGAGCCAGAGGTTGACGGCGATGACGAAGAGGAGCGCCACGAGGGCCGATCCCAATACTGCCCATTGCAGCGGATTCAGAGAGGTCGGGCGTCCGTGTCGGCGCGCCGTGCCGATCACGCTTGGCGGGATGATGGCAGGTACGGCGTACACTGGCGCATCTTCTTTCGGTACCGCGATGCCCGGTGGCACCATCGCGCGCAGGATTGCTGTCGCGTCATCGGGATTCGCCACGGCCGTTCCCGGTGAGGGAATGGCAGACGTGACGATTGTCGCATCCTCATCGTTCGCCACGGCCATTCCCGGTGGGCTGGCTGCCTTGATACTCGCGTGCCCGTTGGTTGCGGTCGCCCCTGGCGATTGCCGCTCCGCGTCAGCCCGCACCCGCTCCGCGCCGATCAGGAGTGCGGGGGCTTCCGCCGCCGCGTGCTGGAGCGCGGTGATAAATGCCATCGCGCTATCGAAACGGTCGCCCGGTTGTTTGGCGGTGGCGCGCTGAATCGTCGCATCGAGTGCGGCGGGTGCGTCGGGCAGGGCGGCGCGGACGCTCGGCGGCGGCATCGTGACGTGCTGCTGCATGATCGCGAGTGGGCTTTGCCCGTGGTATGGCAATCGCCCGGTGATGATCTGGTATGCCACAATGCCCAAGGCGTAAATGTCGGCGCGGTGGTCAATCTCCTTGCCCAGTGCCTGCTCGGGCGGCATGTAGTGTGGGCTGCCCGCACTCGTCCCCGCGAATGTCCAGAGATCGAGGCTCTCCGTCGCGATGCGCGCCAGCCCGAAATCGGCGAGGATTGGCTGGCCCTGCTCGTTGATGAGGATATTGATCGGCTTCACGTCGCGATGGACGATGCCGCGGTCGTGGGCATATTGCAATGCCGCGCCGATCGGCGCCAACCCCTCGACCGCCTCGCTGAGTGTCTGGAAGCGGCGGGCCTGGTCGCGGAATGTCCCACCGGGCGCCAGTTCCATCACGAGATAGGCGAGCGTACCCTCCTCGTCGAAGTCGTAGATCGTGATGATGTTCGGATGATTAAGTCGCGCGACCGCCTTCGCCTCGCGCAGGAAGCGGAGTGGAAAGGTTGGATCGGCGTTGAATGCGGGGTTGATCACCTTGAGAGCGACCGCGCGTTCGAGCGTGCGATGACTCGCCCGATAGACTTCGGCCATCCCTCCCTTTCCGAGCAGACCCTCAATCACATACGGACCAAGCCGCTGACCTTCTTCAAGAGCCATCTATTGTCCCCCAATGTCCCCCGCCGATTACCCGCTGCGTCACGAGTGTACAACAACTAAAATTCGAACGCAATCAGCATCTTATAAGGACGCAACAGGTAGGTTTCGGGAAGTACTCGGGGAGTATGCCAGTCGGGCTCGAGTAGCCAGGCCGGAACCGCAGTATGGGATCATGGTACGATGACCGCGCCGGGGGATGCGACCGGACGATGCACGGGAATGAGGTGCGGCAATGGAGAGACGGCATATCGCACACACGGTGACGTACGCGGCGCTCGCGCTCGTCTTTATCGTCACGCTGGGCGGTTGCGGCGGGAAGGCGACGACCGCGCCAGCGGCGGCGAGCGGTGGCGGCGCGAAGGCAGGCCCGGCGAGCCTCTATCCGAATCCGTCGCTGACGCCCGGTGATGTCTTGCCCGGCGTGACGGCGAAGGAGGTCTGCGTCTCCGGCTATAGTTCGGGCGTCCGCAATGTTTCGAGCGATGAGAAGGCGGCGGTTTACCGGCGGTACGGCATCCCGAACGAACCGGGCAAGCACGAGGTAGATCACTTCATCTCGCTCGAACTCGGCGGCAGCAATATGCTGACGAACCTCTGGCCGGAGCCGTACGTGACGCCTGACGCGCCCAATAAAATCGGCGCGCATGAAAAAGATACGGTTGAAAACGCTTTGCACGCCGAAGTATGCGCGGGCCGCATGACGCTGCAACAGGCGCAGGAGACAATTCGCACCGACTGGTATGCGTATTTCCTGAAGATCGCCAAGTAAAATCGCGAAACGGGGGCCACCGAATGACCTTTACGATTCCCGACGCTGTCCGCCAGCAGATGAAGCAGCAGGCCGCCGCTGCCGGGATGCCATACGGCACACTGGTCGGCCAGAAAGTCTACGATCTGCAAGGGTTGGTGGATGTGCTCACGAGCGAGTTGCAGGCGGCGCAGCAGGCCGGAAATAGCAAGCAAATCGGCGACGTGACCGGCAAATTGGCCCGCCGCCAGGCTGAACTCGCCGCCTACAAAGTGGAGCAGCAGGCGGCTGGCTCGTCTTAAACGGCATGTTCATCGCCTCACCACACCGCGCTCATCCCCTCATTATCTCGCTCCTGTAGGCTCCGGTGCGGATGTACGGACGCGCCGCGATTATGATAGGATACCGGCAACGATCCGGGACAATGATGGACGAGTAGTGACACGCGGACCGCGCAATGAACAGCGGCGTGCGTCGCACGGATGAGTGAGAAGGGGTGCAAGACAATGGCAGGTACGCAGCAGGATAGTCGAAATCTTTCGCGCCGCCGGTTCCTCGGTGTGAGCGCGGGCGCGGCGGGGGCGGCGTTGCTCGCCGCCTGCGGTGGCGGCAGCGCGACGAATACGCCCAAGCCTGCCTCAACTACCGCCCCCGCCGCGACGACAGCGGGCGCGACAACCGCCCCGGCAGCGACGACCGGTGCGGGTGCCACCACCGCGCCCGCGACGAGCGGCGGCGCGGCCGTCGAGATCAGTTTCTTCTATCCCGTCGCGGTTGGTGGCCCGATCACGAAGATCATCGAAGGCTATGCCGCCGATTTCACGAAGGCAAATCCCACCATCAAAGTGACGCCGACCTACACCGGCTCGTATCAGGACACGCTGACCAAAATCCAGACGACCGTTGACGGTGGTGGCCCGCCGCCCGATGTCGCCGTCTCGCTCTCCACGGACATCTATTCCCTCAAGGACGGTGATTACATCATTCCGCTCGATGACTACATTAAAACGGCGGATCCGGCCTACATCACGGATTTCTACGACGCCTTCATGGCGAACTCGAAGGATGGCGGCAAGGTCTACGGCATCCCCTTCCAGCGCTCCACGCCCGTTTTGTACTACAACAAGGACCTCTTCAAGGAAGTCGGGCTGAACCCCGATCAGGCCCCAAAAACGTGGACCGAGATGGTGGACGATGCGAAGAAACTGACCAAGCCGGACGGCTCGCGCTGGGGCCTCGAAATCCCCTCGGATGGCTTCCCCTATTGGCTCTTCCAGGGCATGACTCTCGGCAATGGCAAGAACCTGATGGACGATACCGGCACGCACACCTTCTTCAACGATCCCGCTGTCGTGCAGGCGCTCGAGGCGTGGGTTGACCTCGGCACGAAGGAGAAGGTCGAACCCGCCAGCATCGTCATCTGGAACACGACGCCGGACGACTTCATCGGCGGCAAGGCGGGGATGATCTGGCACACGACCGGCTCGCTGACGAACATCCTCAAGAACGCCAAGTTCCCGGTCGGTGTCGGCTTCCTGCCCGGCATGAAGCAGAACGGCGCGCCAACGGGCGGCGGCAACTTCTACCTCTTCAAGAAGACCCCGCAGGCGAAGCAGCAGGCGGCGTGGAAGTTCATCCAGTTCATGTCCTCGCCCGAGTACGCGGCGAAGTGGACGATTGACTCCGGCTATGTCGCGCCGCGCAAGAGCGCGTGGAATACGGCGGCGCTGAAGGATTACACCGCCAAGAACCCGCAGGCGCTCGTCGCGCGCGATCAGTTGCAGTACGCCGGGAAGGAACTGAGCACCCACAGTGGCCCGCAGATTCAGAAGGTCTTCGGGGACGAGTTGCAGGCCGCGCTGACGAGCAAAAAGCCCGCCAAGCAGGCAATGGACGACGCCCAAAAGAATGCGGACAACATCCTCAAGCAGTTCCGGTAGGCTGGGGAGGAAACCGGGGATGAACCGCGGAGACGCAGAGCAGGGAATGAGACGTTCGCCGCTGCTGCCGTGGCTCCTCGTGCTCCCCACCGCGCTGGGGGTGGCGGCGTTCACGCTCTATCCGATGCTCGCGACAGCGTACCGCAGCCTTTTTAAGCAGAATCAGGCGATCCGCGTGCCGCGTTTCACTGGCCTGGGCAACTACAAAGAGGTCGCGACGGACGATACCTTCCACGAGGTTTTCCGCAACACGATCCTCTTCATCATTGGCACCGTGCCCGCGAGCATTATCCTCGCCTTGCTCTTTGCGCTCTTCCTCAACCGGAAACTGAAGGGCATCGGCATTCTCCGCAGCGCCTTCTTCTACCCGACCGTCCTGCCGATGGTCAGCGCGGCGGCGATCTGGCTCTTCCTCTACACGCCGAACTTCGGGCTGGTCAATCAGGGGTTGCGCGCCGTCGGCCTCAGTGCGCCGAATTGGTTGGGGGATACGACGTTCGTTCTGCCCGCCCTCATGGTGATGGCGGTCTGGAAGCAGACAGGGTATTTCATGCTCTTCTATCTCGCCGGCTTGCAGAATCTGCCCGACGAGATCTTTGAGGCGGCGGAACTGGATGGCGCGTCCCGCCTCCAGCAGGTCCGATATATCACCCTCCCGCTCCTCCAGCCGACAACGCTCTTTGTCTCCACTATCGCGGCGGTCGGCTCGATTCAAACGGTGGATCAGATCTACATCATGACGCAGGGCGGGCCGAGCAACGCCTCGAACCTCCTGCTTTTCTACATCTACGAGACCGCGTTCCGCTTCCGCAATCTCGGTGTCGCGAACGCCGCGACGGTGATTCTCGTCCTCTTGCTCCTGATCTTCACCGTCGCGAACTTCACGATCTCCGAGCGCCGGGCGCAGTGGTAGCAGGAAGGACTGAGGGCTGAGGACTGAGAAGATGCGGGTTACTCCCCTCTCCATCGCTTTGAGGCGACGCAATGTATCGTTTCGTACGGCGATGGAGAGGGGCCGGGGGTGAGGAAAGACCGATGATGCAAAACGCGCAGGCTCCACAACCAATCCCGACCGTCGGCGCACCCGACGTGATCCTCGACGCGCTCGGCAGCGCGCGCGCGACGCACTCGCGGGCCGTCCGCGGATCGCGCGGGAGGCGGCGGATTGGCGGCGCGATCGGCACGATCTTTCTCACGCTGCTCGGCATCACCTGGGCGCTGCCGCTGCTATGGAGCGTCTCGGTCGCCGTCCGCCCGGCGAATGTCTCGGTCGCGACAGGATCGCCGTGGTGGGGCGGCGGCCTGACGCTGCACAACTTCGTGGAGGCCTGGGGGCGCGTGCCGTTCGGCCGGTACTACCTCAACACCTTCATGATTGTCTTCGGCATCCTCGCGGTGCAACTGGTGACGATCAGCCTCGCCGGGTTCGCCTTCGCGCGGCTCGACTTTCCGGGGCGGGATGTATTGTTTGTGCTCATCCTCATGCAAATTCTCGTGCCGACGAACGCGCTGATCGTGCCGAACTATGCGACGATCCGGCGGCTCCATCTCTTCGACACAAAACTGGCGGTCATGCTCCCCTTCTTCGCCAGCGCGTTCGGCACCTTCTTCCTCCGGCAGACCTTCAAGCAGGTACCACGCGAACTCGATGATGCCTCCGTGCTGGACGGCGCGACCTGGTGGCAGACGCTTTGGCACGTCTACCTGCCGAACGCCCGCGCCGCGCTCGTCGCCTTTTCGGTCGTCAGTATCAGCTTTCATTGGAGCGACTTCCTCTGGCCGTTGATCGTCACGAATTCGGACAGCAGTCGTCCCGTCACGGTCGGCCTGAACACACTGACGCAGATGGGTGAGTCCGGCGCACAGTGGGCGCTCGTCATGGCGGGCACGTTGCTCGTCGTCTCGCCCTTGCTCGGCCTCTTCTTCATCTTCCAGCGCCAATTCATGAGCAGTTTCCTCCACAGCGGCATCCGGTAACACAATCGAACGATTCGCAAGTCGTTCGATTCCGAACTCCCCAATCCAAATCCCCGAAATCGGTGTATTGAGCGCGGACAGGAATGACGTGCGGCCGAGAAAGGGAATGAATCCATGGGGGACCAGGGGCCGATAGACGGTACATCGCGGCGTATGCGCGGGCGGCTCTCCCGCCGGGCGCTGCTCGTGCGGGCAGGCGCGCTCGCAATCTCTACTTCCGCGCTGACCGCGCTGATCGCTTGCGGTGGGACGAGTAAGGCAGCCAGCCAACCGACCGCGATGCCAACAATGGTCATGCCGACAATCACCGGCGCCGCGACGACGCAGGCGGCCAGCGCCGCCCCGGCCGATCCGGCTCACCCGCAAGTCGGGATTGATAACTTCGCCTTCGGGCCGAAGTCGCTCACCGTCCCGGTCGGCGCGACCGTGACGTGGACGAACCACGATGATGTGCCGCACACCGTCACGAGCCGGGACAAGAAATTCACGTCGCAGGCGCTCGATACCGACGAGCGCTTCTCCTTCACCTTCACGGAGCCCGGCACGTATGCCTACTTCTGCGCCATTCACCCGATCATGACCGCCGAAATCGTCGTCAAGTAAGATCGAAAGGGGCCGATGATGACCGCACAGCGCAGCCACAATCATCACCACTTCGCGCGCCTCGCCAGTGGGACGATCGAAACGAACGATGACGCGGGCGAAAAGAGCGGCGACGGCATTGACCGCCGCGGCTTCCTCAAATGCATGGCGTGGGCCGGCACCGGCGTCGTCTGGACGATGACGGGCGGCATCCTCACCGCATGCGCCTTTGGCGGATCATCGTCCAACGGCGATTTTACCTTCGCGCAGGTCAGCGACAGCCACATCGGGTTCCATCAGGAACCGAATGCCGATGTGACCGCGACCCTCAACGAGGCGGTGGTGAAAGTCAATGCGCTACCCAAGCAGCCCGAGTTCATTCTCCATACCGGCGATCTCAGCCACCTCTCGAAACCGGAGGAATTCGACACCGTCGAGCAGGCGCTGAAGAGCGCCAAGACGAGTAAGGTCTTTTACACGCCCGGCGAGCACGATGTCTTCAACGACAACGGGAAGATGTTCCTCGACCGCTACGGCAAGGAGACGCAAGGGGGCGGCTGGCACAGTTTTGATTTCAAGGGCGTGCATTTCATCGGGCTGGTCAATGTCGTCAACCTCAAGGAGAACGGCCTCGGCAATCTCGGCCCGGACCAACTGGACTGGCTACAGAAAGACGTGGCCAACCTCTCCAGCAGCACGCCGATCGTCATCTACGCCCATATCCCGCTCTGGACGATTTATCCGGCGTGGGGCTGGGGCACTGATGACAGCGAGCAAGCACTCTCGTATCTGCGCCGGTTCGGTTCCGTCACCGTGCTCAATGGGCATATCCATCAGGTACTCCAGAAGGTGGAGGGAAACATCACCTTTCATACGGCACGCGGCACGGCCTTCCCGCAACCCGCACCCGGAACCGCGCCCTCGCCCGGCCCGCTGAAGGTGCCCGCCGATCAACTGCGCGGCATGCTCGGCATCACGAGCGTGAACTATGTCGAGCACAAGAGCAATCTCGCCATTGTGGATATCACACTGGGCTGAGGCAGTAGCAACTGACCGTATCGCCGGAACCGACCGGCTGCGGCGATACGCTCGGCAAATCAGTCTCAATCACGAAGAAATGACGTACTGATTATTGACGACGCATTATTCGCGATGACGAGAAAGGCAGGATGCAATGGCAAATGACAAGTACTCATCCATAGAAAAACCGTTCAAAGGGTATCTTTCCCGGCGAGGATTTCTGGCCGGGGCCGCCGCGAGCGTGGGAGCGGCCCTGCTTGCCGCTTGCGGCGGGAGCAGCAAGGCGATCGAGACGGCTGCCCCGCCGCAAGCCCCGACTGCCGCACCGACGACCGCGCCAGCTGCTGGTTCCGGCAGCAGCAATTATGGTGGCGGCAACTATGGCAACGTCACGACCGCGAATACCGCGCCCGCTGCGGCAACGACGGATACGAACAGCGTCACGATTGCGAACTTCGCCTTCGCGCCACCGAGCATCACCGTCGCGCCGGGCCAGACGGTGACGTGGACGAACAAGGACAGCGCCGCGCATACCGTGACGGACGACAAAGGCGTGTGGGACTCCAAGACGCTCGCGGTCGGCGCGACATTCCAGCACAAATTCGATCAGGCCGGTACGTTCACCTATCACTGCGCGATTCACTCATCCATGCACGGCACGATCGTTGTGAAGGGTTGAGCGGTATGATGCGGGGGGTAAGGACGAGATGAGTACCGTTCGCCTCGTACAACCCTATCATGACCTCAGCGATGAGGAGTTGATGCGCGAACTTGCCGCCGGGCACCAGGAGGCGCTGGCGCCGCTCCATGGCCGGTACGCCGCCTTCATCTTCAATCTCGCCGCGCAGACGCTCGACCGCGCTGCCGCCGAGGAGATCGTGCAGGATGTCTTTCTCGTCGTCTGGCGGAAGGCGGGCACGTTCGATCCGGCGCGCGGCGCGTTCCGTCCGTGGGTGCTGCGGATCGCGCATGTGCGGATCATCAACGAACTGCGCCGCCGGGGCCGCCGCCCGAAAACCGCGCCCGATCCGGAGGGGTTGCATCTCATGACCGTGCCGGATGGCAGCCCGCCACCGGACGAAGCGGCATGGCGGGAGTATCGCCGCGCAACGGTGCAGGAGGCTGTCGCTCATCTCCCGCCGCCACAACGCCAAGCGCTCAGTCTCGCTTTTTTCGATGACCTGACGCACGAGCAGATCGCGACCTTCCTGAACCTGCCTCTCGGCACGGCGAAGACGCGCATCCGCGCCGGGCTACAGAAGATGCGTGTCTACCTGACGCCACTTTTGATCGTCATCCTCGCGCTCGTTGCGGGTCTGCTCGCCGCCGCCGGTCTCCGCGAGCATGGGCGGCAGGCGACGGTGCAGACACAGTTGCGCGCGCTGCATCTCGTCACCTCAAGCGACGTGACACCGATCCGGCTCAGTGCCGCGCCCGGCGTCCCGGCGAAGACGCACGCCACCTATCGGGGCCATCCCGGCGAAACGCTCGCGGTGATGACCTTCGAGAACTTCGCGCCCGCGCCGACCGATCAGAGCTATCAAGTCTGGGCGCGGCACAACGGGCAATGGGTCTCGCTCGGCATGATGACGCCGGATACCGGCGGATACGCCCTGCGGATCATCGAGAACCCGGCGAACGCGACGCCACCGGAAGCCCTACAAGTGACCTTGGAACCGGCGCACGGCAGCCCGACACCGAGCGGCCCGATCGTCGTGTCATGGTCGGGACCATGACGGAGTCGGCAGTCGGCAGTCAGAAAGAAACGCGGCGTGGTGAATAGCATCACTACGCCGCTCCTTCCATCGTGTTTGCTGGCGACTGCTGATTTGCTACCCCGCCTTGTTCGCGACGATGTTCAGGTCCAGTTGGATGAGATCATTCGCCTTGACAATCGAGAGATTCGGCGGAGACATGCCGAAATCCTCGAACTTGAAGTTTGTCGTGGCGGTGCCGGTCACCGCGCCGCTCTGCATCATGGCGGTCGTGTCGAAGGTGACGGGTTTGGTGACGCCGTGAATCGTCATGTTGCCGAGGATTTTGAAGGTAGATTGCTGGCCCTCCGTCAGCGGCCCCGTCCAGCCGTCCACGCCGGTGATGACGTATTCGGCGAGCGGGAACTGGTCGGCTTGCAGCGTGTTGGTGCGGATAAAGTTATCGCGCTGCGTCTTGTCGCTCTTCAGTGTCCGCAAATCCACCATGATTTTCGCGCCCTCGACCGGCTTGGTGTCGGGGCCGAGGAAGAGTTGGCCCTGAATGGCGTTCGTCGTCAGGACGGCGTCTGACGGCGCGGGTAGATTCGCCAGTTTCTCATTAACTGTCACTTTCGCCTGCGATTTGTCGCTGACGATCGTGTAGGTCGTCGCACCACCTGGCGCTTTCGCCGTGCTGGCGGACGATGATGTACTGGCTGTGGCGGCGGGAGCGGTTTTGGCGGTCGTCACGTTGCCATAGTTGCTATAGTTGCCGTAGCCGGAATCAGGAGCCGCCGTGGTCGCTGCCGGCGCAATGGCTGGTGTGCTTGCCGCGACGGTGGCGCCCGCGGGCGTGGCGCCGCCGATATTGGCGAATGGTGTGACGGGGATCGCTGTCGGCTGCGTCTGCCAGGGCAACTCGTTCGCCTGACCGAGCAAAAAGAGCGCGAATCCCGCGACGATCAAGAGGGGAACCGCGATAACGATACCAATGATGCCTTTTCGGTTCATGTGTGGCTCCTTGCGATAAAGATTGAATGAGCATGTGCTGTCACACTTCTTACGTCGGAATTCCCACCACTGGATGCTGCACGCCACACGGGAGAGTATTGGCGGTAGCACGTACCGACACAAGCGCTCGTAAAGCAACCCCACCCAGAACTTTACAAATGACGGAATCATCACCGAATCCGCCGAGCAAGAGCGATTGATTGCCTGCGTTCGCCGCGAGTGTTAAGATACTGATGCTGGCGTACGGCGTACGTACGTTTGAGGAGGGACAGAGGTGCGGAAATGGCTCCGCTTCGGGATGCGGGTGAAGCGCTACTTGCTCGCGCTCGCGCTCGGCATCACGCTGACGAGTCTGGCGATTGCCATGGCCCTCGCCACCCTTTACCGCAACGTCGATTTTCCCGGCTACAGCACCGATATCGTGCGTGCGATCACGCTCCAGTTCATTCCGCATCCGTGGCGTGAGACGGTCGTCGCGCTGCTCGGATTCAGTGTCATCGGTGGCAGTGTCTACTACCTCAGTCACTCGCTCCTCATCCCATTACTCGCTGGGCGGACGGAGCGGATCGGGGATATCCTCTACAATTATCGTTTCGGCAATAGCGGCCCAAAGATCGTCGCCATCGGCGGCGGCACAGGGTTGCCGACCTTGCTGCGTGGCCTCAAGGAACGCACCGGCAACCTGACCGGCATTGTCACGATGGCGGACGACGGCGGCAGCACGGGGCGCCTGCGCGAAGAGTTCGGCATCCTCCCCCCCGGCGACTTCCGCAACTGCATCGCCGCCCTCTCCGACGCCGAACCGCTCATGCAGGAGCTCTTCCAGTATCGTTTCGAGAGGGACGGGTCCGGCCTGCATGGCCATTCCTTCGGCAATCTCTTCATCACCGCGATGGTGGACGTGACCGGCGATTTCGAGCAGGCGGTCCTCGAATCCAGTCGTATCCTCGCGGTGCGCGGCACCGTCTTCCCGTCCACATTAGAAAATGTCCGCCTGCACGGCGTCGCGGAGGATGGCACGACGCTCGAAGGCGAGTCCGAGATTGGCCGGGCGCACGGGCGCATTCGCAAAGTCTTCCTCCAGCCGGAAGACCCGCAGGGGTACATCCCTGCGGTGCAGGCGATCTGGGACGCCGACATGATCGTCTTCGGTCCCGGCTCGCTCTACACGAGCGTCGTCCCGCCGCTCCTCGTCGGTGACATCAAGCAGGCGATCAAGAACAACCCGACCGCGATCAAGGTCTATGTCTGCAATGTCGCGACGCAGCCGGGCGAGACCGACGACTTCGACGCGCTGGCGCATGTGCGCGCATTACAGGAGCAGATCGGCAAACGTCTCTTTGATTACGTGCTCGTCAACACGAATTTCGAATCGAAGGACAAGATCAAGCCGGAATGGCATGTGGATGCGGTGGGAGCCGAGCGGCTCCAGGAAGAGGCGCGCTCCCTCGGTGTCGAGATTGTCGAGGCGGATGTTGTCAGTGTCGCGAATCCCCTGCGGCATGATCCCCAGAAACTGGCGATGGCGCTCATGCGGTTGTACGAGGCGCGAAGTCCCGGCCGTGCCGACCGCCCCGTCATCACGAGCGATGAAGTCGTCGCGGTGAGCGCCGACGCGCACGGCTAACCCATCCCCACCTGCCCAGAGGCGCCCGCCTCCTGACGCGAAAGCGGGAACGAATGTACGGGAGAGGTTGCTCCGCCCTCCATGCTCCGCGCTCCGCTCCCGTGTTGGGAGGGGCCGGGGGTGGGTACTGCGTTGGTATGAAAGGTGCGACGGTAATCGGCGGCGCACGCATTCCGGGGATCGAGGGGGAAGAAGGATGGCCAAGTCACTGATCGCGGTCGTCAATGACGATACGCTCTTCCTTGAACTGATGCACGACCTTCTGACGGAGGAGGGGTACCGCACAGCGATCTGGAAAGAGGGTGACAAAGCATACGAGATGATCAAGGAGCATCGGCCGGCGCTCGTCATTCTCGATATCCGTATGGAACGCCCCGATACCGGCTGGATGGTGCTTGAACTGATGCGTCTCGACCCCGTGACAGCACATATCCCGGTGATTATCTGCTCGGCGGACACCCCACGTATCCGCGAGAAGGAAGCATATCTGCGCGAGAAGGGCTGCGACGTGCTGGAGAAGCCCTTCCTGCTCGAAGACCTGATCGGGAAGGTCCGGGCTTTTATCGGGCCAGCAACCGAGCAATGAGTGATCACACAGGTAGTATGGTTGCCGCGCGTGGAAGGGTAGACCCGTCCACGCGTTTCACCGTCGTCGCGAGTGCATCGCGTTCCGTCTGCTGTCGCCGGGTACAGGCAGACACGAGCGTTCGGTCTGACTATGAATGCCAGGCGCTTGCCGCATCGAGAATCGCGAGGGCATCCGCGCTTAGATGGAGATCGGCCGCGCCGAGCATCTCACGCGTCTGCTCCACCGAGGTGGCGCTGGCAATCGGCGCGGTAATGGCCGGGCGGGCAAGGATCCACGCGAGCGCGACCTGTCCGGGCGTCGCGCCGTACTCCCGCGCGATGCGGTCAACCGCATCGAGAGTGGCAAATCCGCGCTCGTTCATGTACCCCCGCTGAACACCCTGCGCGCGGGCCGTCGCGGGCAAGGGCTGGCCCGCGCGGTACTTGCCGGAGAAAAAACCGCTGGCGAGCGACGAATAGGTGATCACGCCGATTCCTTGTTCCTGACAGAGTGGTTCGAGTTCGCGCTCGTATTCGTCCCGCGCAGCGAGGTTGTAGCGCGGCTGGAGCGTCTCATAGCGGGCGTAGCCGTGCGTGTCACTCGTCCAGAGAGCGGTCGCCAGCCGCCACGCGCGGTAATTGGATGCGCCGATATAGCGCACCTTCCCCTGCCGAATGAGGTCGTCGAAGGCGCGGAGCGTCTCGTCCAGGGGAGTATCGCGGTCGTCAATATGCGCCTGATAAAGGTCAATGTAGTCGGTTTGCAAGCGGCGGAGCGACTGCTCGACAGAACTCATAATGCGGGCGCGCGAGACGCCACGGTCATTCGGCCCATCCCCCATCGCGTTGCCCACTTTCGTGGCGACGATGATCCGTGCCCGGTTGCCGCGCTCGTGCATCCAACGGCCAAGCACCGCCTCGGATTCGCCGCCCGCATGGCCGGGCGCCCAGCGCGAGTACGAATCCGCGGTATCAACAAAGTTCCCGCCACCTTCAACATAGGCGTCGAGCACATCGAACGAGGTCCGCTCGTCCGTCGTCCAACCGAGGACATTGCCGCCAAAGCAGAGCGGCGCGACTTTCAGACCCGTCCGTCCCAGTTTCCGCATTTCCATATCTTCCTCCCTCCCATCTCACCGATCGCTCTCGTCCCCCGTCCTAACAGCGGAAGAAACAACTCCATTCCATCGCGTCTGGCCCATCTCTGGTGCAATGCAGGTGAACCACAGGCGCATGCATGATGCGTTTGCCGTATTGAGATGATCGTCGGTGTACCATACACCGGGATGCCGGGGTTCAATGCGTGCCAAAGATGGCCGGAAGGGAGTGCGTTCGGTCGGGATGCGGAACGCGCGGTCGTGAGGAGCGCTTCATGGCAGAGATGGATTTCGGGGTGACGATCCGACCCACGCCGCAGGGTGGCAGCGTGCCGGAGATGATGCACGCCAACGAGCGACTTCTCCGGGCCGCGCGGGAGCACGACCTCTCCTGCTGGGTCATTGACCATTTCCAGTTCGGCGCACAGCCGATCCTCGAGTGCTTCGCGTTTATCGCGTACCTGGTCGGGCAGAACCCCGGCCTCCGCTGGGGCACGCTCGTTCTCGGGCAGGGGTATCGCAACCCGGCGCTGACGGCGAAGATCGCGGCCACGCTCCAGTTCCTCACGGGCGGGCGGTTCATCCTCGGCCTCGGCGCGGGCGACGCCGAGGCCGAACATCACGCCTACGGCTACGCGTTTCCCACTGCCCGCGAGCGGATCGCGCAACTCGATGAGGCGGCACAGATTATCACGGCGCTCCGTCAAGGCGGCCCCGCAACCTTCATCGGCGCGCACTATCGGATCGAAAATGCCTACTGCATCCCCGCGCCCGACCCGCCCCCGACGCTGATGATCGGCGGCGGAGGCGAGAGGCGGACGCTCGCGGTCGTCGCGCGTCACGCGGACTGGTGGAACTGCGACTACTACTCCCCCGCCGACTACGCGCGGAAACTCGCCATCCTCCACGATCACTGCCGCGCGAGCGGGCGCGACCCCACCGCGATCGTGCCGACCTGCTATATGGGCATCAGCATCTCCCGCGACCCGGAGCGACTGATCCGCCGCCGCGTGATGGGCCACCGCGGCGAGGTCCATGTGATCAGTGGCGACCCGGACGCGGTGACGGCGCAGATCGAGGCGTTCGCCGTCGTCGGCGTGCGGCACATGCAACTGAACTTTCTCGATTTCCCCCGCACGGATGGGATCGAACTCTTCCTCACCGACGTGCTGCCACGTTTCAGCCGTGCGGGAACGTAGTCATCGCGTTCGGGCATAGCCGACGAACCCCTCCGGACGGCGTAGATTTCCTCTACTGTCTCCGCCTCTACTGTTCTCGCGCTTTGCCCGGATTGGCGAGTTGGTCCTGACACCACTGGTAGAGGCCATCGAGGAGCGGCGTGACGGCGGTGAGATACACCTCGTCCGACTCCGCCACCTTGCGCATGCCGGAGGTGACCGCCGCGAGGCCCGGCGACCACTGCGTCAGGGCTTTGTCGCTCGTCTCCGCGCCGCGCAGCACCAGAGACATCAGGGCGATGGCCGGATCCGTCAGATCGTACGCAACGCGCAAGCCATCGAAGCCGGTACGCGATCCCTGATGGCGGATCGCCGCCTGTGGGTGGTGGAAGGGCGTCGCGCCGTGCTGCTCCGCGTAGGCCATCACCTCGTTCTCCGGCAGCATGGCGATCTCGGCCTGCGGGTCAATGAATTTGCGGATCATCCAGATCATCGAAGCCCGGTCCAGCCGCACCCCGACGCGCGTCACCCACTGCATTGCTTGCCCCTCCCCGTATCGTCTATCGCTCCGTCGTCCATGGCGTGGATGATACCATGCGGGGAGGGGGCGTCACCCCAGCACCGCTCGCAGCCGCTCCGCGACGATCATCTCTTCACCCGGCTTGAGCAGCGCCGTAACGATGCCGATGGCCCGCTCGTGGAGGAAGTTCTGTGTGACAGCAACCGGCGGGTCGCCCTCGATCAGTTCGTTCACGATCGCCGCGACGGACTTCTCGATGATTGCTTCGTCAATGCGGATCACGCCGGTCGGGTAGGCGCGGGGCGCGTCCCGCTCCCCCAACTGCTCCACACGGACGCCTCGCAGCCCGTCCACGGCGGCGAGGATCGTGGCGAGGCGGCGCTCCTGCTCCACGCGCTCGGCGGCGTGATCCCGGGCAAGGAAACGGCGGAGCGCGACGACCAACCCGACGATCTCCTCCTTGCCGACCTTCATCGGCCGCCCGAGGCCATGATGCGGCGGGCCGGGGAGCACGCCGGATTCGAGGTAGCGGGTCCGCCACGTCCACGTCTCCGGATACACATCCATGTCCTGATGTTGTAAGGCGACCGACTCGATCAATTCCGCCCGCCCGACGAGGATGCCTGATGCCTGCGGCCCGCCAATTGCCTTGCCGCCGCTGAAGGCGACGAGGTCCGCCCCGGTGGCAATCAGGGCGCGCAGGTTCTCGACGGGCGGCAAGGCGGCGGCGGCATCCACGATGACGGGCAGCCCGTGCCGGTGCGCGATGGCGACGACCGCCGTCAGCGGCACAACGCCGGGCGCGCTGCCGAAGGAGTAGGCGAGTGCCGCCGTCCGCTCGGTGATCGCTGCCTCGACTTGCCACGGCCAGGTGATGCCCTGCCCCGGAAAACCGAGATAGCCCACTTCCACCAGCCGTGCCCCCGCGAGGCGTAGCGCGTGCGTGTACGCGGTCAGGTGTGGCCGCTGGATAACGATCTCGTTGCGCAAGCCGGTGGTGTCCGGTAGGCGATCCATCACCGCGACATCGAGCCCCGCGATGCACGCCGCCACCCCGATCGCCAGTCCGGCTGCCGCCCCGGCCGTCACGTAGCCCGCTTCGGCGCCCGTCGCCTCGGCGAGTTCCCGCCCCGCCGCCTCTTGCACATCCTCGATGCGCACGCAATACTGCGCCGCCTCCGCCATTGCCGCCGCGACATCAGGGTGGAGCGGCGCACCGCTCAATCGCGTCACCGGTCCCGCCACATTGATCACCGTGCGGACGCCGAGCGTGCCGTAAATCGTCATGGATTCTCCCTCCCCTAACTGCCCAGAGGGCGCCCGCTCGCCCGCGCACGGGGGAGGGGGGATACCACCGCCACATCCCGGAACTGACGCCGCGAGAGGTCCGCATACCGGCCATTCTGGCCCATCAATTCGTCGTGCGTGCCACGTTCGACGATCTCGCCACCCTCAACGACGAGGATGAGGTCGGCGCCCCTGATCGTGCTGAGGCGATGGGCGATGACGATGCTCGTCCGGCCCGCGAGTAATGTGCCGAGGGCGCGCTGGATCGTTGCCTCGGTGCGTGTGTCAATATTGCTCGTCGCCTCATCGAGGATGAGGATGCGTGGCTCCGCGAGAATGGCGCGGGCGAAGGCGAGGAGTTGCCGCTGCCCCTGACTGAGCGTCCCACCGCCCGCGCCGAGCACGGTGTCGTATCCGTCAGGCAGGGCAGCGATGAAGGCGTGCGCGTCCACCGCCTGCGCCGCCGCCTCGATCTGCTCCCGCGTCGCGTCGAGATTGCCGTAGCGAATGTTCTCGGCAATCGTGCCGCTGAACAGGAACGGCTCCTGCAAGACGATGGCGATCTGCCGCCGCAAACTCTGCCGCGTCACCTGGCGCACATCCTGCCCGTCCACCGTTACCGCACCGCTCGTCACATCGTAGAAGCGGGGGATGAGGTTGGCGATCGTCGTCTTGCCCGCCCCCGTCTGCCCGACCAAGGCGACCGTCTGCCCCGCCGCGATCCGGAACGAGACATCGTGCAGCACCGGGCTGCCGAGGTTGTAGGCGAAGGTAACACCCTCGAAGGCAATCTCCCCCGCGACGTGTCCGAGGGTGGATGTGCCGGGCGGGTCGGCGGGTTCCGGCTCCTCATCGAGGATGGCGTAAATCCGCTCACCGCCTGCCAGCGCCGCCTGCAACTGCGTGTAGACCTGTGAGGCCAACTGGATCGGGCGAAAGAATTGCTGCACATAGATCAGGAAGGCCGCCAGCACGCCGACGGTCAGCGCATTGTGAAAGACGAGGTAGCCGCCGTAGCCGATCACGAGCGCGGTGGCCAGCGTGCTCAGCACATCAATCGTCGGCGAGAAGGCGGAGGTGATCGCGACCGCCTGGACATTCGCGGTGCGGTTGGCGGCATTGCGCTTGCGGAACCGCTCGATATTCTCCTCGGTGCGGTTGAATGCCTGCGCCTCCCGCACGCCGGTGATCTCTTCCTGCAACTCGGCCGTCACATCGCCGACGGTCTCTCGCGTCGCGCGGAACGCTTTGCGGGCCCGGCGCGCGAAGGAGGTCGTCACGAGCAGCATGACGGGGATGAGGAGGAAACTGACGAGCGCGAGCGGCAGATCGAGCGCCAGCATCGCGATCAGGATGCCGATCAGGCTGAAGAGCGAGCCTAAGAGTTGCACCAAGCCCTGCGAGAGCAACTGGTTCAGCGTGTCCACATCGTTGATGACGCGGCTCATCAGGTCGCCGACCGGGCGGCGGTCGTAGTAGTCGAGCGGCAGGCGCTGGAACCGGTCGAAGAGCCGGGCGCGCAGCGACGCGAGGACGTGCTGCCCGATCGCACCGACCTGCCAAACCTGCATGCGTGACGCCAGCGCCCCAACGGCGTAGACCGCGAGCAGGGCGAGCATGATCCGCGTCAGTCCCGGCCGGTCACCGCGCAGAATGGCGTGGTCAATCGCCCGCCCGATCAGGAACGGCCCCGCCGCCTGCGCTGCCGCCCCGACGACGATGAAGCCGAAGCCAATCAGGATGCGCGCCCGATACGGCGCCACTTCCCCCACGAGCCGCCGCGCCGTTGCCCCCCGATGTCGCGCCCGCTCCTCCGCCGTCTCCGCCGCTACCCGCATCACCTGCGCCATGTGTCAATCTCCCGGATATACCCACAGAGACATAGAGAACACAGAGGAGGAAGGAGGAGAAAAAGGGAATGACACCTTGTTTCATCTCTATCCATTTCTTCTCTTGATCTCTCTGTGCTCTCTGTGTCTCTGTGGTTCATCGGGTTTCCGCCCCTACCACGACGGGATCACGGGTATCGGGGATGAGTTGGGAGCCGAGGATGTCGTTATAGAGCGGGCTGTCGCGCAGCAGTGCAGCGTGGGTGCCCTGCGCGGCGATTTTGCCTTCATCGAGAACGAGGATGCGGTCGGCGTCCCGCACGGTGCTGATACGCTGAGCAATCACGAGGGCGGTACGGCGACTGTCGCGCATCAGGCGGTCGAGCGCCTCCTGAATGAGCGATTCGGTTTCGGCATCCACGGCGGAGGTGCTATCGTCGAGCAGCAAGAGGCGCGGGTCCACAAGCAGCGCGCGGGCGATGGCGATCCGCTGCCGCTGGCCACCAGACAACCCGACGCCACGCTCGCCAACAGTCGTCTCGTACCCCTGCGGCAGGGCACGGATGAAGCCGTCCGCCTGCGCGGCCTGTGCTGCCGCTTCGATCTCCTCCTGGGTTGCATCCGGCCTGCCGTAAGCGATATTGTCCCGCACCGAGCCGCTGAACAGGAGCGTTTCCTGCAGAACGATGCCGATCTGGCCGCGCAGGCTGGCGAGTGTCACCTGGCGCACATCGTGGCCATCCACCGTCACCGCGCCGCTCGTCCCATCGTAGAAGCGGGGCAGAAGGTTCATCAGCGTGCTCTTGCCCGAACCCGTCGTGCCGAGGATCGCCACCGTCTGCCCCGGCTCGATTGCGAAACTGACGCCACGCAGAATCTCCCGCTCACTCCCCGGATAGCGGAAGTGAACCTCGTCGAAGACGACCCGCCCGGTAATTGGCGGGAGTGGGACGGCGTCCGGTGCGTCGTGGAGATCGAGCGGCGCATCGAGCACATCGAAGACCCGGAGCGCGCTCGCCCCGGCGCGAGAGATGCCCGCCGCCTGAAAGCCAATCGTCAGGATCGGGAACAAGAGGAAGCCGAGGTAGGTATTGAAGGCGACGAGCGACCCGACTGTCAGCGTGCCGCCGATCACCTGCCAGCCGCCGAACCAGACGACTGCCAGCGTGCCGAGATTGGCAAAGAAGAAGATGAAGGGGAAATTGTTCGAGAAGGCGCGGATCGTCGCCAGGTTCTTGCTCAGCAGTTCGTCGTTGATTGCCCGATAGCGTGCCGTTTCGTACTCCTCGCGTGAGAAGGCACGGATGACGCGCATGCCGGAGAGGTCCTCCTGCAAGACGCCATTCAGCCGCCCGAGAATCTGCTGCACTTGCCCGAACAAGGGGCCGATCCGCCGCACGAAGCGCAAGAGCAGGACGAAGAGCGGCGGGATCGTCGCCAGCGCGACGAGGGCGAGTTGCCAGTTCAGCAGGAGCAGCAACACCGTGCTCCCGAGCAGCATGACGAACGCCGACGCCAGTTGCACGACGCCACTCCCCGCAAAGGCGCGGATTTGCTCGACATCGTTCGTGACGCGCGTCAGCAGTTGCCCGGCCTCGACGCGGTCGTAGTAACTGAAACTGAGCCGTTCGATCTGCGCGAAGAGGGCATTGCGCAGGTCATATGCGACGCCCTGCGAGGCGCGTTCGGCGAGGAACCCTTGCAGGAAGTTGAACAGCCCGCGCACCACCGCGACGGCGACTAACCCGATGACGGCGAGAATCACCGCGTTCCGGCGGTGGTGCGCGATGCCGCTGTCAATCGCGAGGCGAATCATCTGCGGCGTGACGAGGTTCGCCGCCGAGACCATGATAAGGGCGAGTAGCGCGCCGAGTGCGTCCCGCCAGTAGGCACGCAGGTACCACAAGGCCCGCCGAAGCGCCTTCCCGCCCCCCGGCTGCGGCGTCATTCCGCCTGGCCCACTACCCGGACGTTGTGCCAATCACGACTCCTTCGGAGGTGGTGAGTAACGAGTAACGAGTAATGAGTAGCGAGAGATGTCAACCCCATTCGTTACTCGCTACTCGCTACTCGTTACTTTCGTCGCACGCTCGTAGGCGAGGCGGAAAAGATCGAGCGCGCCGGGGATCGCGCTTGCGTCGCGGATCGGGTAACTGACCCAGCCACTCTGCGGCAGAATATGGTGCGGCATCGCCTTCCCCTCGCGCACCAATTCCTCCCGCACGCGGACGGGGAAGGGCAGGTCAGCGAGGTAATCGCCGTGCAGGTGGCCGAGTTCGCGCTTGCCGAGGCGGAACTCCATGCCGCCGAAGCGGTGCGGTTCCTCCGTTACACCGGGCCAACTGAGGACTTCGTTGCGGATGGTGTCGTGTGCGTTCATGGTTGCTGCCCCTTTGGTTCTGATGAACCGTTCGAGCCGGATACGAGCAATGATACCCCACACCCGCGCCGCCGCGCCGATCGTGCGCGGCAGTCCTCGGAGCCTGATTGCGTGTAGTCCGGCAGAGCGCGTCCTCATCTCCTGTGCAACACCGCCGCGCCCGATTCTATTCGCCCCGCCCCGGCCCCGGCCGCACATGCTCCGGCAAGGCCCAGTAGACCGCAAGCGCAGTGACGAGCACGAACCCGGCGACCGCATTGATGACGGCGCCCACGACGCAGAGGACATAGGTCAGGGGACCGATCTGGAATTGCTTGTTGATGATGCGGATCAGTCGCTCGTCCGCATCGCGCGCGAGGAGCCGCCCGTCGTGCGCCGCGTAGCGCCAGACGAAGTTGAAGGCAACGGCCATCGCGAGGAAGGTGCCGCTGTAGAAGATCGCTGCCGTGCGCGCATCAGGCTCCCGGATATACTCCGCGAGCACATTGGTCGGGAAGGGGATGAAGGTGACGACAAGAAGGAGGGACCCGTTGAGGAGCAGGAAATTATGGTCGGCGCGATGAATCATCTTGAAAAGATTGTGGTGGTTGATCCACACAATCAGTACCGTTACAAAGCTGGTCACGAAGGCGAGATAGGAAGGCCACGCGTGCAGGAGCGCATGGAGCAAACTTTCGCCCTCGTGGAGCGTCCCCGGCAGTGGGGCGCGCAATTCGAGCACAAGCAGCGTCACCGCAATCGCGAAGACGCCGTCACTGAACGCCTCAAGCCGCCCGGTCTCTTTCTCTTCGCCAATGCGTTCTTGTCCTTCGGTGCGCATTCCTGGCCTTTCTGAAGTGCTGCGTGCTGAGTGCTGAGTATAAAGCAACGAGCGACGATCCCATACTCAGCACTCAGTACTCGTTACTGCTCAGAGCATCACCAACCCCTGCCGCACGCCGACGGTGACCGCCTCGGTGCGGCTGGAGACGTTCAATTTGGAGAAGATTGAGCCGACGTGGAACTTGACGGTGTGCTCGGAGATGCCGAGCCGCCGCGCCACCGTCTTGTTCCCCAATCCCTCCGCCAGCATGTGCAGCACCTCGATTTCGCGCGGCGTGAGCACCTGCACCGGGGCATCCGCCGCCGCTGTCTGCACAGACGACAGCGAGGCGAGCGCCGCCTCGGCAGTATCGGGGTGGAGGACGACAAGCCCCGCTGCCGCCCCCTCCACCGCCGCGATAATCTCCGCTGCCGTCGCCTCGCGCGGTAAAACTGCCCGGACGCGCGAGCGGAGGGCGACCGCCACCCAGAGCGCTGAGGGATTCTCCGTCAGCACGACGACAGCCGGGACGTGGCCGCCCGCGCTGAGAGCAAGCAGGCCCGGCACGAGCAGTTCGTCGTCCCACTCGTGTTCGATAAGCACGACATCCGGTAGGAGTGTCTCGCTCGCCCGCGCTGCCGCCTCGATACTGGCGACCTGGCCGACCACGGCGAGGTGGGGGTTGGAGGCAACCAATGCCTCCAACCCCGCCCGCACGACCGCCGATGGCGCGGCGACCAGCACCCGCGTCACGCCGCTTGCGCCTCGTCGCTTTCTGCCGTGCCGATCCGCGCGTCAATCGCGATGCGTCGCCCTCCTCGCACGATGTCGAGCCGGAGCATGGCGCCCAGTGCGAGGCCGGAGAGCACCTGCATCAGGGTATCGGGCCGCGTGAAGAGCGCACCGCCCGTGCCGATCAGGACATCGCCGGTGAGCAGACCCACCGTTTCCGCCGGGCTGCCCACCGCTACGTCCATAATCAGCAGGCCGAAGACGATCTTGCCGTCGAGTGGGAGGCGGACCGGCCGCATCGTCACGCCGAGTGCGGGGCGCGCCGCCGAGCCGCGCAGGAAGCGTTCGACCGCGTTGCTCGGCACGGCGAGGGCGAGGCCGCCCGCAATCATGCTGTTGATGCCGATTACCCGCCCCTCGGCGTCCGCCAGCGGGCCACCGGAGTTGCCGGGCGCGAGCCGGACATCCGCCCGTACCCAGCCGTGGCCGCGCGGCCCATCCGGTGTCGCCGCCGCATGGACGACACCTGTCGTCAGCGCGCCCGTCAACCCAAGCGGATTGCCGACCGCGAGGACGAGTGACCCGACGCGGAGCGTGTCGGAATCCCCGATCGTCGCGGCGGGGAGATCGGCTGCGTCCACTTTCAGGGCCGCAAGATCGCGCCGTTCATCCCGCGCGGTGACGGTCGCCGCGAACCTCCGGCCATCCGCGAGTTCGACCGTCGCGTGCGGGCCGCGCGCCACATGCGCATTGGTGATAATCAGGCCGTCCGGTTGCCAGATGACACCGGAGCCGCCACCTTGCTGCCCATACTGCCCAGAGGGCTCCCGCTCCCGCCGACCACGCACCTGCACCGTCGCACGGCGCAACTGCTCGGCCATCGCCACGAAGGCGTCCGTCAGGCCGGAGGGTGTTTGGGTGAGTTCGTCCGCAACAACGACCATGGAATTTAGCCCTCCCGCTGCGGGCGCTCGCCCACCGTGATCGCGACATCCACCGGCGCACCCCCGCGCGCGACCTTCGCGGCAAGCGCGGCGCCGATCCGTTCCGGCCCGAGGAGCGCCTGCACGGCGTCCGTGTCCGTCGTTGCCATGCCGTCGAGTGTGATGAGGATGTCACCGATGAACAGCCCCGCCTTCTCCGCCGGACCACCGCTCTCAATCGAAATAACGATCACGCCCGTCTCGTTCGAAACACCGACCGCCTGCTTGAGACTATCGGGCAGACGGACGGGTTGCAAGCCGACGCCAAGGTAGCCGCGCGCGATATGCCCCTTGGAAAGCAACTGATCCACGACGCGATTCACCGTCGCGGCGGGGATCGTCAGGCCCATATTGCGCGACAGGCCGGAGGTGTTGATGCCGACGATCTCTCCCGCCGCATTGACGAGTGGGCCACCCGAGAAGCCGGGGTAGAGCGTGACATCCGCGCGGATGAACTGATCCACCTGCCCGCCGCGCCATGTATTCCACGGCCCGCCGAGCGCGCTGACGACGCCGAGGCTCGTGCCGAGGCCGCCTTCGCCGAACCGCCCGACCACGAGCGCCATGTGCCCGACTTTGAGCGCCGCCGCATCACCAACCGCCGCGACGGGCAGATGCACGCTGTCCACTTTGAGGATCGCGATATCCGTGCTCGGATCGCGCCCGGCGAGCGTCGCGGAAACGCTCTTGCCATCCGGCAATGTCACCGTGATGTCGTCGTCGCGCTCCACGGTGTGATCGGTCGCAACGATCACGCCCGGTCGCCAGAGGACGCCGCTCGCCGGGTGCCGCTGCCGCGCGTGGACGGCGACGGTGGATGACCCAGCGCGCTCCACGGCGTCCGCGAGATTGTTGGAGAGATCGAGCAGGACGCTGGGTGTCTCGGAAGCAACTGATGCCATTGGAAAAACCTCCTGTATCGTGGGGAACCCCCGTTCCCTGGTTGCCGCCAGTATGCGCCGGGCTGATATGGAGCGTATCAGCCGAATGGGGGACGGGGTACCCGGAAAAATGGGCAGGAAGCGCAGTTTGTATCTGGACGATGGCGACGCCACCTTCGAGCAGTATTGCGCGAAGCGCTGGAGCATCAGCCGCTCGCAGGCGTACCGGATGATCCAGGCGGCGGAAGTCGTCGGCCACCTTGCACCTTGCCGAGGACCGCAACCTGCCGCTGCCGATCCATGACGCGCGGACGCGCGTACTCGCCAAACTCAGAGGGCCGGAGGCGATCCGCTCGGTCTGGGAAGAGGTCGTGGACGGGTACGACTAAGCAGTCTCCGCGCCGAAGGTGCGCGATACGGCGGATTACTACGCGGCGATCCAGGAGAATCCGCAGCGCGCATCATGGCCGCGCCGAGGTAATCGCCGCCTACCGCGAGGCGCTCGTCACCGATCTCCGCCAGTGGTGCAACCGGATGGATACCGCGCTCGGCTACGTCTTGCGAGGGTAGTAGACAGCGGTCAATCGCACTCCACGATCCGGGTTGTCGCGCGGCTGTTCGTCTCTTGCGCGCGCTTCGCCATTTTTTCCGCCTCGGGCCGTGTGGCGAAGGGGCCAAGTTTGAATTTCATGGGGCGGGCGAGCGCATTATCCGGCGGGTCAATCACCTCAACGACATAGGACATCGCCGTCCCCCCTTCTTCGTATTCGTCGCGCGAAACACCAGACACTTTCTATCATATACGGCTACTTCCACGCTACTGTTGCGGTCGGTTCGCCGCCGGAAGGCGATGGCATGCGCGCATCGTGCTATCCAGCGCGGTCGGCCGGTCATCCGTGCGAGAAAAACGACGACGCGATAATCATACCGTATGCAGCAGGGCGCGGTACGGCAAAAAGGGCGGTGCTCGAACCGCCCCTACCCTCGTTCCTCGTTCCTTCTCAATTCTTGCTGTGATACGGCACGCTGGTGACGACGGTGTTGGGGCGGAGGAGAAGGGCGGCCTTCATGCGCAAGGCGGTTTGCGAATGGAGAATCTGTTCCCACCAGTGGGCGGGGATGTATTCCGGCACGAGGACAGTGATCATCGCGTTCGGGCGTTTCTTCTGCACCATATCAATGTACGAGAGGAGCGGCGCCATCAGCGAGCGATAGGGCGACTCTAAGATGACGAGATTGACGCCCTCGCCCCAGCGCGCCCACTTCTCCTGCAAGTGCGCCGCCTCCTCTGCATCGTCCGTCACATGGACGCCGACGATCTTCGGCGAGAGGGTGCGCGCGTAGTTCAGGGCGTAGACGGTGGACTTATTCATGTCCGCGATCGGGATGATGACGACCTGCTCCGCTTTCTGGTACGAACTGGGTGCATCGTCGTCTCCGAGCGCCAGTTCCGCCGCCGCGCGGACGTAGTGCCGGTTGATCCCCCGGAAGAGGAGGATCAACAGTGGCATGAGGACGAGGACGATCCACGCGCCACCCTGGAATTTCGTCAGGATGACGAGGACGAGGACGAAGAAGGTCGCCGTCGCGCCGACGAGGTTGAGCGCGAAGCGGCGCGTCCAGCCCCGGCCGCGCTCCTTGTACCAGTGCAGCACCATGCCGGATTGCGAGAGCGTGAACGCCGTGAAGACGCCGACCGCGTAGAGCGGCAGCAGCCGGTCCGTCTGCCCGCCGAAGGCGACGAGCAGAATCGTCGCGAGGACGCCAAGCACGGTGATGCCGGTGTTGAAGGCGAGCCGGTCGCCCCGGAAAAGGAACTGCTTGGGCATGAAATGGTCCTTCGCCAGCCATGTCGAGAGGCGGGGGAAGTCCGCGAAACTCGTGTTGGCGGCGAGGACGAGGATGAGTGCGGTCATCGCCTGGATGAAATAGTAGAAGAAATTGTGCCCAATCACCGTCCGGGCGATCTGCGAGATAACGGTCTCTTTGTCATTCGGGACGATGCCGTAGCGGTGTGCGAGGAAGGAGAGGCCAATGAACATCGCCCCGAGGATCGAGCACATCCAGACGAGCGTCGTTGCGGCATTCTTCGCTTCCGGCGGCTTAAAGGCGGGCACGCCGTCCGAGATTGCCTCGACGCCCGTCAGGGCGGTACAGCCTGCCGTGAACGCTTTGAGGATCAGGAAAAGCGAGACGCCCTCTACCGCGTTGACCGTCTCGCGCGGGGTGTTGAACGCGACATCGCCGCCCGTCAGGGAGCGGAAGACGCCGAGGAAGACGAGCACCGCGATGCTGAGAATGAAGAGGTAGGTCGGTACCGCGAAGATCGAGCCGCTCTCCCGGATACCACGCAGGTTGCCGAGGATAATGAGGCCGACGAACGCCACACAGATTTCGACGCGCCACGGACTGAGCGACGGCAGCGCGGAGGTGATCGCCGCCACACCCGCCGAGACGCTGACGGCGACGGTCAGGGTGTAATCAATCAGGAGCGACGCTCCCGCTGTCAGGCTCGGCAGAGTGCCGAGGTTCGCCTTCGCAACAAGGTACGCGCTCGCGCCGTTCGGGTAGGCGTGGATCGTTTGCCGGTAGGAGATGCCGACAATCGCGAGCAGCACGGCGATGGCGATGGAAATAGGGATCGTATAGCCGAAGGCCGCGCCACCGGCGAGGATGAGCACGCCGAGGATCGCCTCCGTCGCATACGCGACGGACGAGAGCGCGTCCGACGAGAAGATGGCGAGCGCCTTGACCTTCGTCAGCCGCTCGTGGATCGCGTGCTCGCTGGCAATCGGGCGACCGACGAGGGCGCGGCGCACCTTGCCGAAGGCGCTGCGCGGCTTCGTCAATTGCTCGCTCGCGACGAGGTAATCCGGCGAGACCTGCTTGAGAACTTGATCCTGCGCGCGCAGGATGCGGACGTATTTATTACCGGGCAGTGTGCCATGTCGCACCTCCCGAAAGTCTATCTGGGGCGCGGTGGCGCGGCGGACTGCCCGCGTCGTCTCGCCATTCAGTTCGGCATAAAACTCGGGCGGGGGCGCGGGATCGCCAATCGCCATTTCCGGCGCGACGGGCGCAATTGGGTCCGACGGTTCGCCCGGCAGATTCGCAGGCATGCGGATGTAATCCTCCGTACCGTCACAGGGATGCCGCTTTCGAAGTGGCTTCTCTCCCTGTGACCGTACGGATAGTATACTCCGCTTGCAAAGTGGATGGAGTTCGAGCTTCGGGGTACAGGGTTCGAGGTTCGGAGTAGATTGACCTCCCTCGAACCCCGAACCTCGAACTACTCCTTGCTGTGATACGGCACACTGGTGACGACGGTGTTCGGGCGGAAGAGGAGGGATGCCTTGAGGCGTAGTGCCGTCTGTGAGTGGAGGATCTGTTCCCACCAGTGCTGCGGCACGTATTCCGGCACGAGCACCGTCACCATCGCCTTTGGTCGCTTGCGCTGGACGAGATCAATGTACGAGAGGAGTGGCCCGGTGAGTGAGCGATACGGCGATTCGAGGATGACGAGATTGACACCCTCGCCCCAGCGCTCCCACTTCTCCTGCAGGGGCGTCGCCGCCGTCGCGTCGTCCGTCACATGGACCGCGACGACCTGCGTGGAGAGGGAGCGGGCGTAGGAGAGCGCGTTGAGCGTCACCTTGTTGATGTCTGATACCGGCACGACGATCACTTGTTCAACCGTCCGCGGCGCAAGCGGCGGGTCGTCGTCCGTCAGGCGCACCCGCTCGGTCGCCTGGCGATAGTGGCGCGCGATGCCCAGGCAAAGGAGCACGATGATCGGGATGATGATGATGACCAGCCATGCCCCGTAGAGAAACTTCGTGTAGGCGAACAGGATCGCCACGATCCCCGTTGCGACCGCGCCGATCCCGTTGATAAGCATATTGCGGGTGTGGTTGCCCGGCTCGCGCATCCAGTGACGCACCATCCCCGCCTGCGAGAGCGTGAACGAGACGAAGACGCCGACCGCATAGAGCGGGATCAGCCGGTCCGTCTGGCCGCCGAAGACGACATACAACAAGCTGGACAGAACGGTGAGGACGACGATCCCCGTCGTGAAGGCGAGGCGGTCGCCCCGAAATTGGAACTGCTTCGGCAGAAAGCCGTCCCGCGCGAGGATCGAGCCGAGGCGGGGAAAATCCGCGTAGCTCGTGTTCGCTGCGAGCACTAAGATCAAGGTCGTGGCGAGCTGGATAACGAAGTATGCCGCGTTCCGACCGCCGAAGACATGCTCCGCGATCTGCGAGATGACCGAGTCGTTGTCGCGCGGGGTGATGCCGTAGCGGTGCGCGAGGAAGGAGATGCCCATGAACATCGTGCCCAGCAGCGTGACCATGACGATGAGCGTCGTCGCGGCGTTCTTCGATTCCGGCTTCCTGAAGGCGGGGATGCCATTCGAGATCGCCTCCACGCCGGTCAGCGCGGTACAGCCGGAAGTAAAGGCGCGCAGGATGAGGAAAATACCGATCCCCTCCGTTGATTGGATCGCGTCGCGCGGGGTCGAGGTCGCCGCAGGGTCGCCCGTGAAGACGCGCAGCAGCCCGACGGCGATCAGCGCCAGCGTGCCGACGACAAAGATGTAGGTCGGGATGGCGAAGATCGTGCCGCTCTCCCGCACGCCGCGCAGGTTGCCGAGCATGATGAGGAGAATGAAAAGGACACCCATCGAGACTGTATACTTGGCGGTTGAGGGGAACGCGGAGACGACCGCGAGCACGCCCGCTGAGACGCTGACCGAGACGGTGAGGACGTAGTCAATCAGCAGCGACCCTGCCGCGACGAGGCCGGCCAGCGTGCCGAGATTATCCTTGGCAACGATGTACGAGCCGCCACCATTCGGGTACGCGTAGATTGTCTGGCGGTAGGAGATCGCGACAATCGCGAGCAGAACAACGATCGCGACGGAGATCGGCAGGACGTAGCCGAACGCCGCCGCACCGGCGAGCACCAGGATACCCAGCGTTTGTTCGGTGGCATAGGCGACCGACGAGAGCGCGTCGGAGGAAAGGACGGCGAGCGCCTTGACCTTCGTCAATCGCTCATGGATGGCATGCTCGCTGGCAATCGGGCGGCCGATCAGGGCGCGCTTGACGCGGGTCATCACGCGCCCGGCACCCGTGCGGGGGGCGTGGGCGCTCTCGCCCGCGCGCAGTGTGGACGGGCCGAGCGCCGTGAACCCCCGGTCCGCCGAGCGAAGCACGCGGACGTACCGGTTACCGGGCAGGGCGCCCCGGCGCTCTTCCCGCCAGTCAATCTCGGGCATTGCGGTGCGCCGCCCGATGAGGGGGCGCGCGCCGTCGCGCGGGCCACGTTCGATGTCGGCGAGCACGTCAACCGGATCGCGCGCCCCGTTTACCGCTTGCTTGTTCGATAGATCATCCTTCGACGCCGCTTCCGGTTTGTCCGCTGCCATAGGGGAAAATGACGCCTCCGCATTGGTGCTGTCGGTATCGTCGCACACATCCTCACGGCCACACTAGCACGCGGGGCGTTAAGAAGGCATAAAGACGGGCGGCATGAGGCGCGCCGTTCAAACGCGATATGTTCCACCGCGCGATGGCGGCATTATCTCAGGGTTCGTGGCGATCACTCGAAGCGAGGTAAGCGATTCGACCGGTTGCCAAACCGGCTCAGGTGCGCGATGCGGAGCCGCATGGTCTGTGATCGGCACGGAGCCAATGATTCGCACGGGACAGGGTGCATTCCGCGCCAGCGCACGCGTCGTGCCGAAGCGCGCCACGAGTGCGCCCCGCAGCCCCGGTGGCGAACCAAGCAAGATGACGTCTGCTTCGTACTGCGTCGCCCCAACGCGGATCGCCGCCGCACGATTCCGTGCCTGCACGCGCACGAAACGCAGGGCGATACAGGGCAGGATGCGCTCCGCCGCTACCCGCGCGTGAAACAGGCGCCGTTCGGCCTGGCAGGCTTGCTTCCAGATCGCACCCGCGCCCACATCCACCGGGAGACCCGCAGGGACGATCACGGGAACCATCACGGTGACATGATCGCCGGGTCGTGCGACCCGGCGCGCTTCGTGGAGGGCATTCTCGCCGCTTATCGCATCGCAATAGGGGATGAAGAGATGCATCTATCCTCACTCCTGTTCAGCGGCGGCATCGGGGAGGCCGACCGTCGCGATCAGTTCGATCAACGAATCCATCGGGAACGGTTTGGTGAGGACGGCATCGGGCCGGAATTCCGCGATCCGTTTCGTGGAGGGCGGTACCGCCGAATAGACGATCACCGCGACGTGATGATGGACCGCCCGCAGCCAGCGCAGCACTTCCCAGCCCGTGCCGTCCGGCAGGTTGACATCGAGCAGCACAACGTCCGGCAGCCGCGTTGTCATCTCCACGATGGCATCGCCCACCGAATCCACCACGATCAGGCGATGGCCGCGCCGTGCGAGGTTGCGCGCGATAATCGTGCGCAGCGGCGTCTCATCCTCGACGAGGAGCACGGCCCGCTCCCGTGACGCACCGGCACCGGATATCGGCACATCCATGGCAACCTGCATAACGATCCTTCCTCTCCCATGCCGTAACCAGGGCATGGTCGCGTACGTGCGGCTCACTTCCGCAAGGATAGGACGCCGGGTATTAAGACCGTGTAAGGATCGCCCGTTGAGGCATACGAGTTGTATAAGGGTGTCGAGCGGTATGGGTACTATGTGAGGAAGGCGCTGCCCGCGAGACTGCAAACCGGCGTTTGAGCGAGGCGCGTCACGAGCACTATTGCGCTTCGGCGCGCATGGCCTGGGCGATCAGGGAGACTGGGATCGCCCCGTGCGAGAGGAAGCGGTCATGGAAGCGGCGGAGGCTGAATGCCGCCCCCGCGCGCGATGCCAATTCCCGGCGTAAATCGTGGATCATCTCCTGCCCGATCAGATACATCATCGCCGCGCCGGGGAACATCGAGTTCTTGACCGCCTCGCCCGTCGCGGCTTCCATACTCATCCCGACGTCATCGCGGTAGAGGGCGACGGCATCGTCAAACGAGAGGCGTCCGTGATGCAGGTTGACATCCACGATGGCGCGGGCGCTGGCACGAAGGCGGGCGTAGTGCTGGGAATACCGTTCGAGGGGTGTGAGGAAGCCGACTTCGCCCATCAGATCAACGACGTAGGATGCCCACCCCTCGATCATCGTCCCCGCGCAGAACATCGCGATCCGCGCCGCTGTGTCGGTACCCGCCATTTGCCCGATCCGCGATGCCGCGTGGGGCGCGTGCCAGTTCTGGATGTGGTGCCCGATGCTGCCGTGATGAATGACGTGGTTGAGTTTGATGACGCTCTCGTTGATCGCGCGCAACTGCCGTACCTGTTCGTCGGGCGGCAGCGACGGCTCAATCGGCGGGACGAGGTAGCGATGCATGGGCCGGTGGTCATACGGCGCGGGGCTGTAATACGAAAGAAAGTAGAGGTACGGCGCGCATGCGCGCGCCCACGCGGGCCGCGGGACGAAGTGGATCGGGAAGTCGGGCCAGGTGATAAGGTCATGTGTCTCGGCAGTGGCGCGGCAGGCATCCCAGACTTCCTGAAACCGCCCGTAATATGCCTCGCTGGTTGGATGCATCTCAGTCAGGCCCGCGAGTGCAGCCTGCCAATCCCGCGCGCCGAATTGTGCCGCGCCCGCTACCAACGCGCTCTGTGACGCCGCGAATTGCTCGCGCGCATAGGCATCAACCGCCATGCCATCCATCGCCAGTTCGTGGCCAATCCGCAGATAGCGGTCGAAGGCTTCCCCGCCGCACGCGTACCCGTTGGTCGGGTGGGTGAGGAGATCATGCCGGAGCCAGTGCTGATAGGCCGCGAACGCATCCCGCGCCGTCTCCGCCGCCGCGCGGAAGCGGGGATCGGTGATGCCCTCCGCCGCGATGAGCAGATCGAGGCCGCGACGGAAGAAGTGGCGCGCGCCCTCGCACTCCCGGATCGCGCGAAGCGTCCATGCAGGCGGCGCGGCACGGAGATTTTCCTCACCCTGGGCCAGCAGCGCCGGGATCGCCGCCATTCGTGCAATTGCCGCCTCGACGCGCTGATCGAGCGGCGTGGCAGGGAACAAAAAGAGCGAAAAGAGGCCGAAGATCGCCTCGCCGGTATACAGGCTCGGGTTGCCGGCCTGAAAATGGTGCGAATCGAACTCCCACTGCTGGATCTGGAGGTAGTGTTCCGCCAGCCTCCGGTCAATCGCTTCCGCGTCGGTCGTCGCGGGCAGCGTCTCCGGCAAACGGGCGAGCAGCGAGGCCATCTCCGCGCGCACCATGTCTACGCTCCGGGCGGAGAAATCCGGCAGTGCATAATCGAAATCATGGATACCGATGAACGTCGCGTTGACCGGGCGAAAACGGTAGTAAGAGGCGAAGAAGTCATCGAGCCACGACGCAAACGGTTGAGCCATGCGGTCCTCACCCCTGTCCCCATTCCATTGCCGTTTCTCCATCGCCAGGCATCATACCGCCCACGCCTGCTCCAAAGAAGCGCCGCGGATCGCTTGACACCATCAATCTTATTCGATAAACTTCTAAATAGATATTCGTCGAATAGGTGGCGAATGACGAACGGGGGCTGGCGATGGGTGACGAGGAGCAGCAGATCGCTTTGCAGTTTTTTCGCGCGCTGGCGGATGAGAGCAGGCTGAAGATCGTCGGGCTGCTGGCGAATGGGGAGCGGAGTGTGGACGAACTCGCTGATGCGCTTCGGTTAAAAGCGCCGACCGTCTCGCATCATCTCGCCAAACTCCGCGACGCCGGGCTGGTGCAGATGCGTGCGGAGGGAACGGCGCATCTCTATCGCCTCGATGTCAACATCCTGCGGCAGATGAGCAGGGAGATTCTGACACCGGAGCGGATCGCCTCGCTCGTGGACGATGTCGAGGGCGACGCATGGGAGCGGAAGGTGCTGCGACAGTCGTTCGAGGGCGAGCGCCTGAAGCAAATCCCGATGAGCCGCAAGAAGCGCGATGTCATCCTGAACTGGCTCGCGGGCCGCTTTGCGGTCGGCAGGCGGTACGCAGAGAAGGAAGTCAACGAGATCATCAGGCGGCATCACGAGGATTATGCGACGCTGCGCCGCGAGTTGATCAACGGTGGCTGGATGGAGCGTGAGAGCGGGGTCTACTGGCTCGTGGACGGCGACCGGCAGCCGCACGGAGGGGAAGAACTCGTCCGCCTCGTCGGCGAAGAGGGCGTGCGCTGGCGGATCGCGCACCGCGTTAATCGGCGCACCGCCGCCGAATCCTTGCGGTGACGGCGGTATGTATCGCGCTTGATCGCCCGCGACTACGCGCCTTCGCGCCGGACCTCGATGTGGCAACGATCGAGCGCCATCTGGACGCGTTCGTTGTCATCTGCGAGGGGAGGGCGGAGGGCGGGCCGATCGCCCGGTTGCCGTCATCGGAGCGCTTCCACTGGCTCACCGCGCCGCGGAGCGCCGTGATCCAGACCTCGCCGGTCCATATCGGGCGCGGTGACGACCCCCGCACCGCGCTCGACGCCCTGTGCGCCGCGCTCGTGCGCCTGCCCGTGGCGTGAGCGCGCTCGTGAGAAGGAGGTACATGAATGGACCATCGCGATAATCCCGAGAGAGCGCCGGGTCAATCGTCAGCAAGCGACGATCCTGTGCTTGCGCGCTGTCGGCGCATCGCCACCAGTACCTGGAGTGACGCGCTCGATCAATTAGGCATTCGTGGAGTGGTCGAAGGGATTACGCCGCGTACCGGGTCGGAACGGATCGCCGGGCGAGCAGTGACGGTGCACGAGGATGTGCGGCCGCTCGGCGCCTATCCCGTCGAGGAGTTCGCGGTCGGCAGGATACTGCAGGCAGGGGCGACGGATGACGTGCTCGTCATTGATATGGGCGGCGCCGCCGTCTCGACGCTCGGCGGGCTGGCGGCACAGGCGGCGACGGCGCGCGGGATCGCGGGCGTCGTGATTGATGGCGGCTGCCGCGACATCGAGGAGATCCGGCCAATCGCGCTCTTTGTCGCGAGTCGGCATGTCACGCCAGTATCGGGCAAGCAGCGGGCACAGGTCGTCAGTATCAACGAGACCGTGCGCCTGGGCGGAATCAGCGTCTCACACGGCGACTATGTCATCGCCGATCTGACGGGTATCGTCGTCGTCCCGGCGGCGCGGGTGCAGGAAGCGTTGAGGCTTGCGGAGCACCTGGAGAGCCAGGACGGACGCTTTCGCCAGGCGCTCGATGCGGGCGGAGAGTTCGCGGCGATCGCCGCGACGTTGCGCCACTTGTAATCGCTGTCGCGCCAACACAGAGACGAGAATTCTCATTGTCGGACGCGTCCCTCACTGTACGTACCTGTTGCGATCCGCAGGCGCTCCGTGTTTACTGCGATCAGCGTACCGGCTGGGAAACTCGTTGCTGCTCCCTGGGAGAGCAGCCAGTGGCTGCCAGTGCTCGTCAACCGCAGAGAGGAGAGAGTGCGGTGGATGCGTTCGACGAGGCGCTGACTGCGGCGGGCAAGCCGCACGCATTCACGACGTACGAGGGCGCGCCGCACAGTTTCTTCGACCGGCGATTCGCGGAGCATCAGGACGCATGCAGGGATGCCTGGGCACGCATGCTGGACTTCATCGAGAGCAACGTCAATCGGGCAAGGGGATAAAGAGGGAGATGCGTTCCTCAGCGCCCCGGCCACGCGTGATGTGACCTTTGCCGGTGAGGTCGTCGGCCAGCATAATCGTGCCGGGCCCGATCTGGCGCACCTCGCCGTCGCTCGCTTCCACTTCCGCCTCGCCGGAGAGCGTGATGACGAACTGGCGGCGCGGCGCGGGATGCCAGTCCAGGAACTGATCGGCGGGGCTGCGGCGGAAGATCACGCCCGTGGCCGGATGGAGGGCGGAATACTCCGAGCCGCCGGGCTGTCCGCTCAGCGCGATCTCCCCATCTTCAAAGTGGCTTTCGCCATCGGGGCCGGCGTAAATGCGAAAGTAGTTCATTTCTCCTCCATGGTCGTGATGTTCCGCGATCGGGCTTCCTATGCCATCTTAACACCTTGCCTCCTTTGACGTTCCCAGCGCCGCGAGGAGCGCACGGACTTGACATCCGAGAATATTCGGCGATGATCCGACACTCCTGACCGCTCGGCGCAGCCGGCGACGCGAGCGATGATGCGGACGGTGTGATGGACGGAGGGGGTTCGTGGCGCGCGACCTGGCGATTGGTTTCGACTTTGGCACTTCGAACTCGGCAATCGCCGTGGCCGAGCCGGGCGAAGGTGCGGCGCGATTGCTCCATCTCGATCGCACATCACCGCACGCGACGCAGATCCCGACAGTGCTCTATCTCACGCGCGATGGCACGGCGCGGATCGGCTACGAGGCAATCGAGGCCTATGTGGCAGCGGAGGCGGGGCGGCGGATCGTTCGCAAGCGACAGACGACGGGCCAGTATATAGACACCGATACCTCCGGCCTCGGCCCGCAGGAGGTCTGGAGCGAGGTGGACGTCAGCCAGCCGGGGCGCTTCTTCCAGTCACTCAAGCGGTTCCTCGCCGACCGTGGCTTCCGGGGCACGAATGTCTTCGGGCGCTACTACACGATGGAGGACTTAATCGCGACGATCATGCGCGAGATGCGCCTGCGCGCCGAGGAGGAGGTGGGGCAGCCAATCACGCGGGCGACCGTCGGGCGGCCGGTCCACTGGGCGGAGAACGACCCGAAGGGGGACGCGCGGGCGCTCGGGCGGATGGAGACGGCGCTCAGGGCGGCCGGGTTCGTGGAGTTTCATTTCGTCCCTGAGCCGATCGCTGCCGGGCTGCACTTCGCCGCCACCCTGCCCGCGCCGCGCAACGTCCTCGTCTTCGACTTCGGCGGCGGCACACTCGACGTAACGGTGATGCGGATCGGCGGCGACGAGCGCACCGTCCTCTCGACTGCCGGCATCCTCCTCGGTGGCAATACCCTCGACGAGGAGATTATGGACGGACGGCTCTTGAAGTACTTCGGGGAGGACCTACGCTGGGGCGCGCAGCAGTTGCCGATGCCGAATCATATCCTCGATTCGATCCGCCGCTGGTACACGATCCCCGACCTCAACGAGCCGCGCACCGTCGCCTTTCTGGAGAACCTGGAGCGGGAGACGGTGGGGCGCGCGCGGCGCCAGGCACAGGCCCTGCGGTCGCTCGCGCGCGGCAATCACGGCTGGTCGCTCTTCCGCGAGATCGAGCGGGTGAAGATCGGCCTCTCGGCCCGCGAGATCGAGCGGATCGGTTACGGCGCTGACGCCATCGCGATTGACGAGCCGCTGCCGCGCCGCGAGTTCGAGGCGCTGATCGAAACGCGCGTGCGACAGGCAGGGCGCTGCATTGACGGCGCGCTCGCCGCAGCCGCGCTCGAACCGGGCCAGATAGACGCGGTCGTCCGCACCGGCGGCTCCTCCGCCATTCCCCGCTTCCAGCGCCTCCTCACCGACATGTTTGGCGCCGACAAACTCCGCTTCCAGGACGCCTTCACCTCGGTCGTCACCGGTCTCGCTCTCAGCGCCGCCGGTCATCTGGCAGACTCCGCCGCCTGACCGCACGGGCGTGGCACGCCGATTCTGGCATCATGCGTGCAAAGGGAGCATCACGGCGCGTTGCGCCATAATGCTACGCATCGCCGGAGGCAAGACGGGTGGCAACGGCGCAAGTCCTATCCGAGCAGACGAACGGGCGATTCAAGGAATGGCTGTTGCAGGGGCACGTCCGGCAAGCGGAAGGCCCCCACGTCCGTCATGTGGAGCATCATACGCATCCGTGGTGGCAAGTGATGTGTCTCACCGGCGTGGACTATTTCTCCACCCTCGGCTATCAGCCGGGGATCGCGGCGCTGGCGGCGGGCCTGCTCGCGCCGGTCGCCACGCTGATTCTCGTGCTCGTGACGCTCGTCGGCGCGCTGCCGATCTATCGCCGCGTCGCGGCGGAAAGCCCGCACGGCGAGGGTTCGATCGCGATGCTCGAACGCGTGCTCAGTTGGTGGAAGGGAAAACTCTTCGTCCTCTGCCTGCTCGGCTTCGTCGCGACCGACTTCATCATCACGATCACACTCTCCGCCGCCGATGCGAGCGCGCACGCGATTGAGAATCCGTTCGTGCCGGGATTCATCCACGGTCAGCGGATCGCGATCACGCTCTTTCTCGTCGCGCTGCTCGGCGCGGTCTTTCTCAAGGGGTTTGGCGAGGCGATCTCCCTCGCTGTCGGCCTCGTCGCCATCTATCTGCTCCTCAATTGCGTCGTCGTCGTTGCCAGTTTCCGCGTCATCTTCGCGCATCCGGGTGTCGCCCATGACTGGCAGCACGCGCTCTTTGCGAGCCACGGCAACCCACTCGCGATGGTCGCGATCTCGCTCGTCCTCTTCCCTCGGCTCGCCCTCGGCCTCTCCGGGTTCGAGACGGGCGTCGCGGTGATGCCACTGGTGCGCGGTGGCGCCACCGACGATTCAGCCCATCCCGAGGGCCGTATCCAGAACACGCGCAAACTGCTCGTCACGGCGGCGGTCATCATGAGCATTTTCCTCATCACCACCAGTTTCGCGACGACGGTGCTGATCCCGGCGGATCAGTTCAAGGAGGGCGGTCAGGCGAACGGGCGCGCCCTCGCGTTTCTCGCCCACCAATATCTCGGCGGTGGCTTCGGCACGCTCTATGACATCAGCACGATCCTCATCCTCTGGTTCGCGGGCGCGTCGGCGATGGCGGGGCTGCTCAACATCGTGCCGCGCTACCTGCCGCGCTACGGCATGGCGCCGGACTGGACGCGCGCGACGCGCCCGCTCGTCCTCGTCTTCACCGCGATCGCCTTTGCGGTCACACTGCTTTTTCGCGCCGA
The DNA here is from genome assembly GCA_937968015.1 of uncultured Thermomicrobia bacterium. Taxonomy (GTDB): domain Bacteria; phylum Chloroflexota; class Chloroflexia; order Thermomicrobiales; family JALYUS01; genus JALYUS01. Next base: position 54,576 of record CALBSO010000015.1, on the reverse strand, counting down.
CGTCAATAAGCAAGGCGGCGCGTACGCGACCGGCGTGCTCGTGCTCATCACCTCCGCGGCGGTCGCGGTGGCGCTCTCCGTCCGGCGGCTGAAGAGCCGACCGCTCTCGATCGCCTTTGTGGCGATCGCCCTCGTCTTCGCATACACGACGGTCGTCAATGTCTTCGAGCGCCCGGAAGGCATGAAGATCGCCTCCTTCTTCATCGGCGCGATCATCGTCACGTCGTTCGTCTCCCGCGTGCGGCGCTCGACGGAACTGCGGGCGACGGAGATTGTCCTCGATGAAACGGCGCGCCGCTTCCTCGAGGAAGCGGCGCGTGACGGCGCGATCCGCTTTATCGCCAATCAGCCGGACGCGCGCGACATCGGCAAGTACTTCGAGAAGGAGAAGGAGCAGCGGGAGGACAATCATATCCCGCCCGATGACCCGGTGCTCTTCCTTGAAGTGACGATCCGGGACGCGTCGGAGTTCGCGCCGGAGTTGCTGGTGCATGGCGCGGAAGTTGGCGGCTATCGTGTACTGCGGGTCGAGAGTGCCGCGATTGCCAACGCGATTGCCGCCTTCCTTTTGTATGTGCGCGACACCACGGGCATCATCCCCGATGTCTACTTCGGTTGGGGCGAGGGGAATCCGGTCATCTATCTCGGCCGTTTCTTCCTCTTCGGCGACGGCGACATCGCGCCCATCACCCGCGAAGTGCTACGCGAGGCGGAACCGAACCCGGCGCGACGCCCGGCGGTGCATGTGGGGTAAGGGGGAATCAGGCCCCCGCGAACCGCGTACGCGGCACGAAGCGGCCCGCACCCTGCTCGCCCTGCCATGCACCATCTTCGACCAGCACGCGCCCGCGCGACAGGACGACGCGCGGCACGCCCGCTACCTCCATTCCCTCGTAGAGGTTGTAATCGGTGCGCTGATGTTGGCTGGCGGCGGAGAGCGTGCGCGTCGCGTTCGGGTCCCAGATGACGAGATCGGCGTCGCTGCCGGGGGCGATCGCGCCCTTTTGTGGGTACATGCCGAACAGTTTGGCGGGGTTCGTGCAGCAGAGTGCGACCCAGCGATTGAGCGAGAACCGGCCACCGCGCACGCCGTGGGTGTAGAGGACCATCAGCCGGTCCTCGATGCCGGGGCAGCCGTTGGGGATCTTCGCGAAATCCTCCTTGCCCAGTTCCTTGCCACCACTCCGCCCGCCAGTGCCGCCCTCGTACCAGAAGGGGCAGTGGTCAGTAGAAATGACCTGCAAGCCGTCTTCCGCGACGCCGCGCCAGAGCGCCTGCTGGTCGCGCTGCTCGCGAAAGGGCGGCGAGCAGACGTACTTCGCGCCCTCGAAGCCGGGGCGGGCGAGGTCGTCCTTTGTGAAGAAGAAGTACTGTACGCACGTCTCGCCGTAGACTGGCAGCCCGCGCCGCCGCGCCATTTGCACCGCCTCCAGCGCGCCCTCGCACGAGACATGAACGACATATAAAGGCGCGCCCGCCACTTCCGCGAGGCGGATGGCGCGATTTGTCGCCTCCGCTTCGAGTGCTGGGGGGCGGGTGAGGGCGTGATATTTCGGCGCGCGGTTCCCGGCAGCGATGGCCTGCGTGACGAGCACGTCAATCGCGTCGCCATTCTCGGCGTGGACGAGAGTGAGCAGCCCGTGCGCCGCCCCTTGTTCGAGCGCGCGGAAAAGCGTGCCATCGTCCACCATCAGCGCGCCCTTGTAGGCCATGAAGAGCTTGAGGCTCGTGATGCCCCAGTCAGCACACTGCGGGATTTCCTCCATCACGCTGTCGGGTAAATCCGTGATGGCGAGGTGAAACCCGTAGTCAATCGCCGCCTTGCCGCGCGCCTTGACGGACCAGAGATCGAAGGTCTCGCGCAGCGTCGCGCCCTTCGGCTGGATGGCGAAATCTATGTGCATCGTCGTGCCGCCGAACGCCGCCGCTCGGTGGCCGGTGAAGAAATCGTCCGACGAGACGGTGCCGCCGAAGGGCATCTCCAAATGCGTATGCACATCAATCCCGCCGGGGATGACATACGCGCCGCCCGCGTCAATCGCCACGTCGCCGGACAAATCGCGGCCAATCGCGGCGATCTGCTCGTCCTCGATCAATACATCCGCCGTGTAGGTGTCGCTCGCTGTCACGACCGTGCCGCCCTTGATCACCGTACGCATCGGGCTCCCTCCTTGGTGTTTCAGGCAATCCCCGTGAAAGACGGGATGACCTCCCGCCCATAGACATCGAGCGTCGCTTCTTCGTCGCCGCTCATCAGGTAGATATTGAACTGATGGACGCCGAGGTTGGCCAACTCTTGCAGCCGCCGGTGGTGCTCCGCGACGGGGCCGACGATGCAGAAGCGATCCACGACCTCGTCCGCGACGAATTGCGCGTTGCCGCTGCCGACTTCGGCGTGGTGCCGGTAGTCGTACCCGGCGCGGTTCTGGACATAGGCGGTCAATTCGGGAGGCAGTGCGGCGGGGTCGTAGCGCGCGATCAGGTCCATGACGTGGTTGGAGACGAGCGCGGGGAACCAGCGCACATGCTCGCGCGCCGTCGTGAGATCGTCCGAAACCCAGACGGGCGCGGCGACCATGATCTTGATCGTAGTGAAATCGCGCCCGGCCGCCTCCGCGCCTTCACGGGCGAAACCCAGGCACCAGCGGATGAGGTGCGGATCCGCGAACTGCAAAATGATGCCGTCCGCGACGCGGCCGGCCATGTGCAGCGCCTTCGGGCCGTACCCGGCGATCCAGACAGGCAGGTCCCCTGCCGCCCACGCCATGCGGATCTGCTCGCCGTCGTAGTCGGTGGGCTGCCCGCCCGCGAGGTCGCGGACGATATGCACCGCCTGCTCCAGTGTAGCGAGCGTCGTCGGCTTCTTGCCCATCACGCGGCGCGCGCTGTCGCCCCGGCCAATGCCGAGGTCCATCCGCCCGCCGGAAATCACGTTGAGCGTCGCCAGGGCACTCGCGGTCACGGTCGGGTCGCGCGTCGCGGGATTCGTCACGCAGGTGCCGAGCCGCATCCGCGTCGTGTTGAGCGCCATCAGCGTCAGGAGCGGATATGGCTCCAACCAGAGGACGTGCGAGTCGAAGAGCCAGCCGTAGGCGAAGCCCGCTGCCTCCGCTTGGCGCGTCAGCGACACCACGCGTTCTGGCGCCATATCTGGCTTGAGGGTGATACCAAAATCGAGCATTCGGCCCCCTTCGGGAAGTAACGAGTAACGAGTAACGAGTAACAAGTGACAAGGATTAACCCGTCTGCTGGCGCTCGATTGCCATGCGCACTCCTGCAATGATGCGTCCGATTTCAGTTGCGCAATCGGAGAGATGCGTGAAGGTCGGCTGATCAATATGCCCCGTATCCAGGGCGACGTAGAGATGTGAGCGGACTTCCGCGCATGACGCCTTCGCAATCGAGAGAAAATGTAGATACTCTCGCGGCTTTCCGCGTTCGAAACCTTCGGCGATATTCGCCATGATGGAGACCGACGCATGCTGCATCTGGCTCGTGAGTCCATAATCCTTTGCAAATGCACGATGCTGTGTCGCCTCATACACTTCCCGAGTCAGCGCTCTGGCCTTCTGCCACGCGATCACGTCTTCAAATCTCTGCGCTCGCTGCGACACACCGCGCCTCCCCTCCACCCTCGTTACTCGCTACTCGTTACTCGTTACTTCCGAGATATTCCATCGCGATCGCAGTCATCATGGCGACACCGAGGGGGAGGGCGCGCTCGTCCACATCGAATTTGGGGTGGTGGACGCCGTTGGTCAGGCCGCGCTCCGCGTTTCCGGTACCGAGGCGCATCATCGCACCGGGTACCTGTTCGAGCACGAAGGAGAAATCCTCACCGCCGAGGCCGAGCGGCTTCTCCTTCACATTCTCCATGCCGATGATTGGCAGCGCGGCGCGGCGGATCACCTCGCACATCGCCGGGTTGTTGACCATCGCCGGGTAGCCGGTGAGATAGGCCGTCTCCGCCGTCGCACCCATCGCTTGCGCGATGTGGGAGGCGACTTCGGGGATGCGCCTGCGGATATGCTCGCGAACTTCCAGGTTCAGCGTCCGCACCGTGCCGAAGAGCGTCGCGAACTCGGGGATGACATTCGCCGCACCGACGCCGGCCTGCAACGTGCCGATGGTAATGACCGCGGATTCGGTCGGGTCCGTCTCACGGCTGATCAGGGATTGGAGCGCGATGAGGATATGCGCCGCGACGAGCGTGCTGTCCACCGCACTGTGCGGCCGGGCGGCGTGCCCGCCCTTGCCATGCACGCGGATGAAGACGCGGTCGGAGTTGGCGTTGGCCATCCCCGGCGTGTAGGCGATCTGTCCGACCGGCACCTGCGGGTCCACATGGAGGGCGAAGGCGGCGTCGACCGTCGGGTTCTCCAGCAGGCCGTCCTCGATCATCGCCCGCGCGCCGCCGTATCCTTCCTCGCCAGGCTGGAACATCAATTTTACTGTCCCCGCGAACTCACTCCTGCGCGCCCAGAGCACGCGGGCGGTATTGAGAATCACGGCGGTGTGGACATCGTGCCCGCAGGCGTGCATGACATTCGGCGTGAGCGAAGCGTAATCCGCGCCTGTCTCCTCCTGCATCGCCAGCGCGTCCATGTCACCGCGCAAGATGACGCATTTCCCAGGCCGTGCGCCTTCGATGGTGGCGACGATGCCCGTGCCCCCCGTCGTCGGTAGCGTCTTGATCCCGGCGACTTTCAGGGCGTCGGCATTCATATAGAAAGGCCGTCCGTCCCCACCGACGCCCGTGCGGAAGGGGATGCCCGCCTCGCGCAGGTTCTCCGCGACGAAGTTCGCGGTATTCGTCTCATGGAGCCCGAGTTCCGGATGCATATGCAGGTAACGCCGCTCCCTGCTCACGCGCTCCGCGAGGGCCTCGATCATCGGGTCCAGTGTCGCCACAGCCATGCTTCTCATGTCCTTTCGTTTCATGCCCCGCTCCGTGCCGTGCAGTATCGCAGGTTTCGCACGAGATCGTACGCCTGTCACTGATGATCGGTCTCGACGAGCACCCGGCCTTGCGACCGGGTGCGACGCGTGATTGTCGGAACGTCGAGGTGATCTTGCAAGTTTCAATCCTCACCCGGTCGCAAGGCCGGGTGCGACTGTCGATGGCGTTCTGCACCTGCGCCATCTGGTTCGTGTTTCAATCCTCACCCGGTCGCAAGGCCGGGTGCGACATGTTGGCAAACTCCTGTACCTGCAATCCGAGGGGTTTCAATCCTCACCCGGTCGCAAGGCCGGGTGCGACGTATCCACCGTCGTTGGGCGCAGCACCGCGCCGTCGTTTCAATCCTCACCCGGTCGCAAGGCCGGGTGCGACCCAACTGCCCCGCCGACTCCGGTCGCGTCACCGACAGCGTTTCAATCCTCACCCGGTCGCAAGGCCGGGTGCGACGTTACCAATCACGTACTGGCAGAAGTGCAGGCCTTATAGTTTCAATCCTCACCCGGTCGCAAGGCCGGGTGCGACGCGAACGGGTCAGACGGCGGCTTCATTGGCACGCCGTTTCAATCCTCACCCGGTCGCAAGGCCGGGTGCGACCCCTGACGACCGGCGCTGGCAACTATTTCCGCTGGTTTCAATCCTCACCCGGTCGCAAGGCCGGGTGCGACGCCCGCACGACGGGAGCAATGATCGCGGTGCGATGTTTCAATCCTCACCCGGTCGCAAGGCCGGGTGCGACGAGCGGCGTGCCGGTCGGGACATAGAGCCATGCCGAGTTTCAATCCTCACCCGGTCGCAAGGCCGGGTGCGACTTCATCCCGGCGGCGACTCCTTTACGACCTCGCGCTGTTTCAATCCTCACCCGGTCGCAAGGCCGGGTGCGACAATCGCCAGGAGCGTCCCGCCGATTGCCACGCTGATAATGTTTCAATCCTCACCCGGTCGCAAGGCCGGGTGCGACTGACTGCCGAACAGGACGCTCCCGTGCGCACCGGCGTTTCAATCCTCACCCGGTCGCAAGGCCGGGTGCGACGACGCCGACCTGATTGGCTTGGGCTTCACGCAGGGGGTTTCAATCCTCACCCGGTCGCAAGGCCGGGTGCGACTCGGCCCGATCCCCGTCACCGTCGCGCTCGGCGTGTTTCAATCCTCACCCGGTCGCAAGGCCGGGTGCGACCTTGCGGCGGGGCTGCTTTCGCTCGATCATGTAGCCGTTTCAATCCTCACCCGGTCGCAAGGCCGGGTGCGACGTCTCCTAACATGAAAACAATCCCCCTCACCAGAAGTTTCAATCCTCACCCGGTCGCAAGGCCGGGTGCGACGAGGTCGTGGTAGTGTTTCTTCCACTTCGCGGTATGTTTCAATCCTCACCCGGTCGCAAGGCCGGGTGCGACGAATGAGCATCTCAGGCGGGGTCGCGTGGAGTGGGTTTCAATCCTCACCCGGTCGCAAGGCCGGGTGCGACAACGTTCAAACCAAGCCATCATTCGTCGCTTGCGGTTTCAATCCTCACCCGGTCGCAAGGCCGGGTGCGACATGCCCGATGCATTGACAATCATGTCGCCGACTTGTTTCAATCCTCACCCGGTCGCAAGGCCGGGTGCGACTGGCATGTCGGCTCGTGGGTGCCGGGTGGCAATGGTTTCAATCCTCACCCGGTCGCAAGGCCGGGTGCGACGCCTGTTCTGCCAACGCTCCTGCCTCCTGCATGAGTTGTTTCAATCCTCACCCGGTCGCAAGGCCGGGTGCGACGGGTGCAAATGCGGCGGGGAAGGGACTGGTGGTACTAGTTTCAATCCTCACCCGGTCGCAAGGCCGGGTGCGACAGGTCTGCATACACTCGCGCTTCCCTGACGGCCTTGTGTTTCAATCCTCACCCGGTCGCAAGGCCGGGTGCGACGAGCGCGGCGTCAATCACCTCGCGCTGCCAGTCGCAGTTTCAATCCTCACCCGGTCGCAAGGCCGGGTGCGACAAGACCGTCCCCCCCGCCGGCGCCGTCGCCGTGCCGTGTTTCAATCCTCACCCGGTCGCAAGGCCGGGTGCGACCCGCATCGCGCAGCCCGCCGGCATGCCGCCGCACATCGATGTGCCGTGTTTCAATCCTCACCCGGTCGCAAGGCCGGGTGCGACACGCGCACATACCGGCTCATTCCCACCCCGCCGAACACGTTTCAATCCTCACCCGGTCGCAAGGCCGGGTGCGACTCATACGCCGTATCACTCGATCCGCGCCGAGGATGCTGTTTCAATCCTCACCCGGTCGCAAGGCCGGGTGCGACTCCTGTACTGGCAATCGGCAAGCGGGCGAACGGCGACGTTTCAATCCTCACCCGGTCGCAAGGCCGGGTGCGACGCCTCCTATGACGGCTACACGGCGCTCCTCAACAATACGTTTCAATCCTCACCCGGTCGCAAGGCCGGGTGCGACGTGACGATGATGACGCGTTCCGATTGCCCGTGCTCGTCGTTTCAATCCTCACCCGGTCGCAAGGCCGGGTGCGACGATTCTCGCCATGTACTCACACCCCCCTCTTGACACGTTTCAATCCTCACCCGGTCGCAAGGCCGGGTGCGACCGCTCGCGCCCTACAAGGCGCACAACCCGTGTGTGTTTCAATCCTCACCCGGTCGCAAGGCCGGGTGCGACACGATTGGGGGAGGCCGGGGCGATCTGTTTGGTTCGGTTTCAATCCTCACCCGGTCGCAAGGCCGGGTGCGACTTGCCCGTACAATGGTCGGCAGAGGCCGCTCGATGTTTCAATCCTCACCCGGTCGCAAGGCCGGGTGCGACTCGTTGACGATCTCCTTTTCGATCCGGTCAATCGGTTTCAATCCTCACCCGGTCGCAAGGCCGGGTGCGACATTGGGGTGGACGCCTTCGAGCACGCGGGCGATGGCGTTTCAATCCTCACCCGGTCGCAAGGCCGGGTGCGACGGTGCTAGGGATTTTTCTTGCTATACAAGCATTCCTCGGCTTTTCCGCGCGAACCTCCCGTCGCGCGACCGATTTGCAACGGGCATGAATCGCGCCGGATGGCGGATCGGTTGCTATGGTTGGCGAATTTCCGTGCGCGAACCTCCTGCCTGTCGGCCATCACACCACGTTCGCGCGGCTCAAATGATGAGTGGATCACCGAAGTTCACCTCCGGCCGTAGGCCATAGATGCTGCGGAAACGTTCACGCGGTTCCCGGAGCCGATAGACGCGCAGACTGTCCTCGTCTTCGTCAATGATACTGAGCAAGCGGTGCAACAATTCCTCCATCTGGACGGCGGTTAGGCTGCACTCAAAGACGGACTTCTGTACCCGCTGGCCGAAGCCAACGCACGTTTCCGCTACATGCCGGAGCCGTCGGCGACCCTCGCGCGAATCGGTGGCGACATCATACGTGATCAGCACTTCCATGCCCACCCCCCGCTTCAGCGAATCATGAACGCCGGATAGTGTTCGAGGTCGCCGCGCAGGTGCCGCGCCAGCAGCCGGGCCTGTACATGCGGCACGAGGCCGAGGGGGATCTTCTTGCCGAGCAGGCGATGGGGCACCTCCTCCTTCTTGCGCTCCTGATACGCGATCACGACTGTGCGCCGCCCCGACTCCGAAAGGTACACCGCCCCGCCCGGCTGCTCCTCGAAATCATCGCGCTGGAGTTGTCGCCGGTTGATCAGCGTCAGCACGAGACGGTCCGCCACCGAGGCGCGCAACTCTTCGAGCAGGTCAAGCCCCAACGCGGGCCGTCCCGGCCGGAGCGCGTGCAGGAAACCGATCTGCGGGTCGAGCCCCACCCCTGCCACCGCCGCGACGCAATCCGCGAGCACGAGGGTATAGCAGAACGAGAGCACCGCATTCGTCCGGTCGAGCGGCGGCCGGCGCGAGCGCCCACGGAGCGCGAACACCTCGCGGTCGTCGCGGATCATCCGGTCGAAAACGGAGAAATACACACGCGCGGCGTTCCCCTCGCACCCCCGCAATGTATCGAGATCGTGGCATTCCCCGGCGGCAGTCAGCCCCTCGGCGATTTCCCTCGTCGCCGCGCCGAGCAAGGCGACATCGTCGGGCTGCACCGCCTCCCGCGCCGCGCGCAACAGCACCTGTCGCGCGTTCTGCAGTTTCGCCGCCACGAAACAGCGGGCGATGTCCAGCGCGCGGGCGTCGGTCGTCAGTGCCGCATACTGCGCCTGCCGCAGCAGCACATTGCCGCTCACCGGCCCCTCTACCCGCGCCTTGAACCGGCCGTTCCGGTCAAGCAGCACGACCGACCGCCCATCCTCCGCACAGCGGTGCATGAGCATCGGGCTGACGAGAACATTGCCGAAGCAGACGACTGCGCCGAGTTGGAGGAGCGGCACGCGCAGCACCGTCTCCCGCTCCACTTCGAGCCGCACCGTATCGTGATCGAGATGCGCGTAGGTGCCTTGCGTCATCACATAGAGCGTGTTGAGCGCCTGATGCATCGCCTTCCTCCCCTCCCTTTATCCGTCCGCCCCCGGCGCGATGACGAACAGTTCGGCGTGATAGCGCCGCTCCGCCGCCGTGCCACTGACGACGCCCGGCAGACAGGACTCGAAGAGCGAGCAGTGGCGGCAGCGCGCGTCGTTCGGCGCGGCGGGCAGGCGGCTCGCGTCGAGCATCTGGCGGATCGCCATGATGACTTCCTCCGTCCGCTCCCGCAGCGCGGCATCAAGCGGAATCGCTTGTCGCTGGCGGCTCGCGTGGTAATAGATCGCCCCCTCCGGCACCGCCATGCCGAACATCTCCTCCAGGCAGAGCGCCTGCGCGCAGAGTTGCAGTTCCTCATGCCCACCCGCCTTGCGCGCCCCGACTTTGTACTCCACCGGATACGGCACGCCGCCGTGGAACTCGACCGCATCCGCCTTGCCCGTCAGGTGCAGCCGCCGCGACCAGAGCGACAGCCCGCGCCGCACCGTCACGCCCCGGCGCACCTCGCCGCCGACGGTGTGGACCCGCTCATGCGCGTGCTTGCCGCGCATCGTGTAGAGGTTCTCGTCGTACGTCTGCTCTACATGGATCAGCGCGCACTGCCGCGGGCAGTAACTGTAGTGCTCGATGGCGGAGATCGGCACCAGCACGAGGTCATCATCAAGCGTGTGCATCGCATTACCCAACCAGCGCCGTCAGCGAGACACCGGTGGGCAGTTCCGTGTCGTTGACCGTCACGGTGTAATCACCGAAGGAGCGCGGCGCCACAACTTCTGGCTTGCGTGTCACCGTGATGCGCTCGAACAGTTTGTGCGCGGGCGCGTTGCCGAGATGACTTTCGTGGGAGAAGACATACAGCCCTCGGCACGACATCATCCCGCGCGCCGCCGAATGATCGAGATCCCACATCTGCTGAATCGCCTGCCAGAAGAGATCGAGGTCTTCCGCCGTCGCGCCAGTATCCTTCGCGTAATTCGGGTTGAAGAACCCATGCGCGCGGTACAGCCCGTACGGCACTATGGCCTTGCGCCCAATCTCGGTGTTCTTACCGCTCTTCCCCTCACCTTCTTCGGAGACGACAACCTTCATATCATCCGGCTTCGTCACCGCGATACGGGTAATGGTCACATCGAGCGAGAGAATTTGATCGTGCGACCGCGCAAAGGTCAGCTGCAACGGACCGCGTACCTGTCCGCAGTTCACTCCCGTGGTCATTACCGCGCCGAACATGCGGATATCGTAGAAGTTGTCGCACATCCACTTGCGTGCCTTTTCTACATCACTGCGATCCTGCCTTGTACCTGAAGACTTGAGACCAAGATCGGTATACGCCCGCTGATGCTGGTCGTTGAGCGCATGACCACTCTGGACATAGATCTTGAACCGTGCTTCATCACCTATTGCCACTTCCACGTAGTCGCGCACTTTGCGCTTGATCGCCACGTCGGTGACAAGACCCTGCAAACTCTCTGGGTCCACGCGTGGGGCGTTACCTGCGTCCGGATCGCCGTTCGGATTGCCGTCGGTTACGTCGAAGAGCATCACGAAGTCGTGGCGGCGATTCACATCAGTGTAGACGTCCTGTATCGTTGCCATCGTAGTTTCTCCCTTACACCTGAACAGCCATCGATTGCTCGATGATGATCATTCCTTATTCTCGCCATCGGCTACGAGAGTCAATTCCGCCTGTCGTGCTCGCCTGCGTTCGCCACCCTCCTTCGCACCAGTACGGTTCGCCGCCACTTGATGGAAGTATCCAATGCCAAACCGTCCCTGTTCCTCGAGAGTGAGCGTGCGTGGATATTTCGCGGCCAACTTCGGCATGAGGTCGTCCAGTTGTCCTTGAATGCGGAAATACGCACCGCGCTTGTCGCGCTCGATTTTGGCGAGATGGCTCTTCGCTAGCGTCATCAGGCGCGGGAAGACAAGCGCAGGAGCGGATTGCGCCATCCCAAAGAAGCGGTCGTCAACACCCGCATTCAGCTTGCCAATCGCTTCTTGCTGCAAATCTGCCAGGACAGCGAGCAGTCGCCCACAGAGATACGCGGGGTGATCGTAATCCGGGTTTAGTTCTTCCATCTCTCCCTCCTGAATTCTGCCGAGGCTGCTAAGAACAAGTTTTATCAGTGCCGCACGGGGCCGTGTGACACGCTGCTCCACGCGGTTGCGACGCACCGCCTGTGCGAGAATATCCGACGGTAACGGGGTGCCTGTAAGGGCGGCGTGGAGTAGCGTGCGAGCTGTTTGTGGCATCAAATCTTTCGATTCCCGTACCGTAGCCGCAGCGAGTGAGAAGATCCCTAAAGGCTCGAACGGCTCCCGCTGCCCCCCCGTAATCCGTTGCCCCACGAACCACTGTGCGAGATGCTGCTGCACATCGCCAACCGTGGTGTCGATCCAGTCGCGCACCACCGCACGCCCGCCGCTTCCGGAGAGCGAGACGGCATAGAAGGCGTTCGGGTCCACTCCAAGCGTTTCCTCGCCGCGCCCCAGCGACGCCAGCAGCCGCTTGACTGTCGCGGGGTCCGGGGTGTTCAAGGTGTCGAGCAGCGAGAAGGTCGTCGGCTCGCGCGTCCAGAAGACGAAGACCGAGCCGCCGAGGAAGAAGCGATGCTGCTCGTCCGCGATCAGCGCATTGAGTGCCTTCGTGAACTTCTCACCGCACGATGCGCAGGTCGGCGCGATCAGCGACGCCTCCAAGCCGTACGACTCGAAAGCGTCCGCGTTCGCGGAGATGATCGACGTGCCCGCCTGTTGGCCATTTGGGACGCCCTTAATTTTCCCCTGCAACCGCTCCAGCACCGGGCGTTCCTGACCGCAGACGAGGCATTGCATCGTGCGGATCGGTTGAGTGGTAGAGGCGGCTGGATCGTGCTCCGTCGCCCAGAAGGCTTGCACGGCGGGGAGATCGGTAGGAAACACTCCATGCACCCGGAAGGTGACGAGGCCGCCCCGGTCGAAATCATCCGGCAAGTCGAGTTGCGCCGCCGCATCCGGTGACGCGAGAAAGGCGCGGACGGCCTCGACTGCTGGTTCGCGCGTCGTCGTCGCGCAACGGGTGAGGATATCCATGTACTGCTCGTGACACTCCGCGACACGTACGAGTCTTTTCGCCTCTTTCTCCACATTCGTATCCTCCGGCTTTACTGGACGTGGGAGGCCGAAGGTATATTCCGCATTGTCCGCGAGCAGGAGAGGCTTGATGCCGACTGCGCGAGCCACCTGCGGGGCGAGGCGACGGATGCCGCGCTTTTCGCGCGGGTTCGCGGGGTTGACTGTGGAAATGAGCGTCGCCCGCCCGTTCCCTCCGTCAAGGTCGATGATAGAGGCGATGGGCGTTTCGTTGTACAGCGTGGGTGGCAGGCCGATGCGGTCGGCGTACTCGCTGAGGCGTTGTAACAGCATCAGGCACCCCCTGTGATGACCGGCACGGGTGGCGGGCGCAAGATGCCGCGATCAATTTGCGCCTTGAAGAAGCGCGGCGTCCCGCGACCGGAGCCGTCCGCTGCGTAATCGAGGTCGTGCAGCATAAGACCGAGGTCGTCGTTGATCTCTTCGCGGGGTCGCTCGGTGCCGTCCGGTAGGGCGAAGGAGGCGGAGAACTCGCGTGTGCCGAGGTATGGTATTGCGAAACATTGCCCGCGCTCCACCCGGCGGCGGAACTGGTCGCGATATTTCGCCACGTCCGCCGCCACGCCAGGTCGCAGGGCAATGTGGGCGCGGATCACGTATGCCACACAGCGCAACCCCAGCGTGTGGCGTTGCGCGCGGTCATTCGTGGCGTCATACCCGCCGACGCCGCTCTTTTCCCATCCCCGTGCGGCGCGCTCGCTGGCGCGGCTGTTCACCTCGTTGCGTAGTATGCTAAAGTACCGCACGGGGTTGAGTACCCAGATTTCCTCGATCCTCCATTCCATCTCGGGTTTCCACAGGATCGATTCAAGGATTCCCCGCGCCGCCGAGGGCGTCATCACGGGATAGGACAAACGTTCTACTTTCATCTCCGGCCGTGTAAAGAGCGCGTACTCCCCCCAGACCTTCACTGCCAGTGGTGGATACGATGCACTCATTCTGAACCTCCTTTCTTACCTCCCAACTCGCAGATATGGCACATGGATCGATCTCTCGCCGCCCCGGTACGTCAGGGATCGTATTGTTGCTCCTCAGTTGTTAAATTCGGGGCAACTCATTGAGCCCCCGTGAAGTTGTAACGGCTTCGTAAGGACGATTCGTGAACCGTCTTCTCCGTACGCGCATGTCAACCATCTGTCATCCCGATACAACAAGCCAGTCCGCGTCACGCGGCTTCCCTGTCACGCCGTAGCGGTCGTGGTAGCCGCCGTGCCAAACGCCGATGTCGTCCGTGATCGCCTCGATCAACCCGCTCTCGCGATACTCCCGCGCGGCGCGACGGCGCACGGCGACGGTGAAGGGCTGGAGTTTCCGCAGCACGTACCGGGCATCGGGGCCACCAGCCCGCAGTCGGTTGTTTAGGGCGGAGACGGTCTTTCGCTGCGCATCGGTGCCATAGTCGGTGATGATGACCGTCTCGGTGTCGTCCTCGATCATGCGGAACGCCTTGCGAACGGCAGGGTAATCGAGTGTGGTGCGGAGACGCTGTATCTCGGATGCGGTGGCATTCGCGTCTACGTTGACCGCCCCGTAGAAAGCAGCGAAGTATTGCGCGGAGACGGCGGGGTCGTTCGGATCGAGGTCGGCTCGGTTGATAAGGGCCTGTGTCACATCCGTCGCCGTCTGATACGTGCCGGGCGGGCCGTGCTCCCCCTCGGGTCGGAAAACGATTACGCGACCGCGCTCTAGCACGCCGCCCCGATTGCATCGCCCTGCCACCTGGATGATGCTGTCGAGCGGGCCGAGGGCGCGGAGCACGAGCGGGAAGTCGAGATCTACCCCCGCCTCAATTACCTGTGTCGCCACGAGGCGGCATGGCTCACCCTTCTGTAGCCGCCGCGTCACCGCCGCGATTACATCCATCCGGTGCCTGCCGCAGAGCAGCGTCGAGAGGTGCAGCGCGTCGGGATCGTCGAGAGCAGCAAGTAGGTCGAGGGCGTCCTGCTTCGTGTTCATCACCGCGAGGGCATGCGGCGCGTCCCGCAGCCAGTCTGCTACCTCGGCGAGCGGGTAGGTGCGATCGGTGCGCCACTCGTACTCGACGCGCGTCAGGTCCGCGAAGTAGCGGGCGGAATCTGGCACGATCTCACGCGCGCCGAGCTCGCGGAACTCCGCGATTGCTTCAAAGGCAGGTTGTGTCGCCGTGGAGATGACGACCGTTGTCCCGTAGTGCCGCACGAGTTGACTGAGGGCATCGAGGATCGGTTTGAGAAGAGATGGCGGTAGGGCTTGTACCTCATCAAGGATAATGACGCTGTTCGCGAGGCGGTGCAGTTTTCGGCACTGTCCTGTCTTGTTAGCAAAGAGGCTCTCGAAGAGTTGTACAGTGGTCGTCACGATGATCGGCGCGTCCCAGTTTTCCGCCGCGAGCCGCTGCCAGATGTCAGCAGGGCGATAGCCCGGTTCATCGGGGTCACCCCCGACCGTCGCGCTGTGATGCTCGAGCACGGCGGGGTGGTGGTCGTCCTCGTCACCGAAGATTTCGCGATATACCTTCGCCGTCTGCTGGGTGATACTGATAAATGGTACTGCAACGATAATACGCTGTTTGCCGTACTTCACCGCATGGCGCAGCGCAAAGGCCATACCAGAGCGCGTCTTTCCGCCACCCGTGGGCATCGTCAGCCGGAAAAATCCCGGCGGTTCCTCTGCCGCTCGGATGCACGCATCGTACATCTTATCGCGCGCCGCCCGTACGGTTTCTGTGCAGGCGGTTGCGGGTGCGGGTGGTTGCCGGTCGAAGCGTTCAAGGAGTGCCGCAAGGGTAAGGTCGCTACCCCGCGTCATCGCCTTCCAGTCAGTGAAGTGCCGCTCGGTGTCGAGATAGTCAGCGTCTACAAGTGTGGAGAAGAGGAGCCGCATAAAGAGTTCGGCGTCCAGTTCGGATTTGATATGGGGTGGCAACACGGGTCGAGCAATTTCCTGTATCTCTGGCACATCCTGCTCTGCGAGAGCGATAGCCTTGGATAACACAGGATTGCCCTGTTTCGTGAGTAGCCATTGTCGCAAGTCGCTTGGGCAATGCAAGCCGCCATGATGACCCTGAATAAGCAATGCGAGGACATCGAAACCACGCTGCACCGCAAGTTGTGCCCCCGCCGCCTTATGATCCGGTCCGCGCGGCGGGGCGCTGCTCGTCTCACACGCAAGGAGATATGCCTGAAACGCCGGATCGTATTTGCCCACATCATGCAGCAATCCGATTGCGCGGGCGAGGCTTCCTGCCCCGAGTGGCTCCGCAAACAGCGATGCTTTATCGGCAACCTTTCGCGTATGATCTTCCATCTCTTGTCGGTCTCCCGCAGCGTTCTTCGAGTGCGCGTGATACATGCTTCCCTCCCTTACGCGGTTATCCTACTTCTCTATTGGTTCATCGCCCCCGGAACGTTACAGAGAATCTGTACAAGAGTATCGTCAGGCAGCGCGGGCGTGATGGTGTCTGCTCTCTGGGGATCGGCGGAGATGCGTGGTCACGAAGGGACGCACTATTGGATTGCCGCAGGGTCGGACTGAAGATGAGTCGTACGGATGTTCTATCTGTTGAACGCGAGAACCTGATTTTTGTGACGGGGTAGATCAGGAATCATTCCATATTGAAAGATCACATGAGCAGAGAGGCCGTGCCCGCTGGAATGGGTACGGCCTCTCTTCACGGCGGGTCTTCGTCTTTCCCGTCAGACTGCGCCCGGCCCGCGCACGAACTGGCCGGGGGTCGCGCCAGTATGAGCGCTGTCTCGGAGGACGCGGGCGCCGTTCACCCAGACATCGCGGACGCCCACTGACAACTGATGCGGGTCGTCGAAGGTCGCGCGGTCGGCGATGGTCTCCGGGTCGAAGATGACGATATCGGCGTAGCAGCCGACGCGGAGCAGGCCACGGTCGCGCAGCGAGAGGCGATCCGCGACGGACGAAGTCATCTTGCGGACGGCGTCTTCGAGGGTCAGCACCCTCTCTTCGCGCACGTATTTGCCGAGGACGCGGGGATAGGTACCATAGGCGCGCGGATGGGTCGGGCCGCGCTCCGCCGCCCATGCCGGATCCACGCCGCCCGCATCGGTGGAAATCTTGATCCAGGGCTGCCGCAATTGCGCGGCGAGGTTCTCCTCGGTCATCATGAAGTAGATCGTGCTGATCCGCTGCCCCTCCGCGATGAGCAGATCAATCGCCGTGTCGAGCCAGTGCGTGCCCCGCTCCGCCGCGATCGCCGAGAGGCGCATACCGTTGTACTTCTTCAGTTCGGGCCGCTCCAAGCCGACGGGCACGATGCCGTCCGGCCCGTTCAAGGCGCCCATCGCCTCCCAGTCGCCGGAGGGGTTGAGGGCTTCGGCGCGGATCTTTGCCCGCGTCGTGGGGTCGCGCAGGTTCTCATACAGTTTGCCGTCGGCGGCGGCCCACGGTGGCAGGACAGACGTGAGCCCCGTGCCGCCCGCGATGTACGGATACATATCCGCCGTCACATCCTGCCCCGCCGCGCGGGCGTCGTTAATCATCTGGATCGCGGCGGGCATCTTCTGCCAGTTCTCCCGCCCCGCCGCCTTGAGATGGTAGACCTCGACCGCGACATTCGCCCGCTGCCCGATCTCCAATGCCTCCGCCATCGCTTCGAGAAATTGATCCGCCTCCGAACGCAGGTGGGTAATATAGACGCCGCCGTACCGGGCGACGACCTCGCAGACCGCGACGATCTCATCCGTCCCGGCGTAGGTATCGGGTGGGTAAATGAGCGCGTACGAGACGCCGAACGCGCCGTCCTCCATCGCCTCGGCCATCACGCGGCGCATCGTCGCCCGTTCGTCGGCGCTCGCGTCACCCATCGCCATCCCCTTGGCGTACTGCCGGAGTGTGCCACCGCCGAGAAAGGAGCCAACATTCGGGGAGACACCGCGCACAATCATCGCCTCCAGCCAGTGACGGAAGCGCGTCCAGCCCCGCGCACGTTCCTCCCACTCCGGTAGTTGCGTGGGGAAGACGGCGTTGCGCATCGGCGCGGGGATCAGCCCGCCGAAGGGCGCGGGCGTCCATGCCTCGCCCATAATCTCCGTCGTCACGCCCTGAGTGATCTTCGAGAGGCAATGCGCGTCGCGCATCAAGGGGAGGATCGAGTGGCTCTGGATGTCAATAAATCCCGGCGCGACGACCATCCCCGCCGCGTCCACGATCTCGCCGGCATCCTCCACCGTCAACTGGCCTGTCGGCGCGACCGCCGCGATCCGTTCCCCGACGAGCGCGACATCGCCGTAGAACCACGGGTTGCCCGTCCCGTCCACTACCCGCGCGCCCCGAATCAAGACATCACTCCGCATGCGACTCTCCTTCTTCGCGCAACTCCGGGATGCGCGCGCTTTGCTCGCCTTCGACAAGTTTCGCTACTTCCGTCATGGGAAAATACATACGCTCCTGATCGGGGATAGCGCGGAACTGATGGTGCGCATAAAACCCCCGCGCCTCGGGAAATGGGTCAACAACGATGAACATAACGCCGAATGCATTATGTCTGTGGCAGCGCCGCAAGGCATCATAAAGAAGTGCCGCCCCCAGGCCAATCCCCCGCCAGCGAAAATCAGTCGCGAGACGGCCGAGCAGAACGGCGGGCAGTCTCGGGTAGCGGGGAAGCCGCTTGCGGATCGCTTCCGGTAGATCGGTCGTTTCGAGATCGGATGCACTGAGCGTATAGTATCCGCAGACGGCTCCCGTATCCTCCTCGCACGCGATATAGACCGCAGCCACGCGGCGACGCGCATCTTGCCCGGCTCCTTGCACGAGGTAGCTATCGAGTGATGCATTGCCGGACGAAAACGCCGCTCGATCGTGATGATCGGCAAGTCGCTGGATAATGAAGCGCGGCGCGCTCACGCCTCGGAAGCGGCGATCAGTGCGGCATGGCGCTGCCGCGCACGTCTGAGCGGGGCATTCGGCTCGCGCGGGCTGAAGAACGATTCGATCAGCGCATGCGACGCCCGCTCCGAGAGCGGGATGACCTCATGACGGCGGATCGCCTCCTCGGCTGCCCGGAGCGCGGTGCGTTCGATAAACGTGGTGATTGAAGTCTGTTCGAGCGATGCCGCGTACTCGATCTTCTCTTTCGTCTCCGGCACGACCCGCGCCACGATACGCACGCTCTTTGATGCGCCCAGCGGGGCGCGCGGCTTCTTTGTCGTTGCCATCACCATGCTCCTCTTCGTCCCTACCGCGAATGTGTCGCTCTGATTGTATGCCAAAATGTCGCACAAATCAAGGCACGCCGACACGGACGACGATGGCGCTATCCGCGGCTGGCTCCGAGATGGACCAGCATCGCCGCGCCGGTCTTGATGCCTTTGTAGAAGCGCTCGATCTCCATGTTCTCGTTCGGGGCGTGGTTCGATTCATCCGCGTTGGCGTACGGGACGCCGAAGGCGGGGATGCCGAGCGTCTTCGTAAAGACGTAATCGGGCAGGCTGCCGCCCATCGCGGGGACGAGCAGCGGCTCCTCGTCCTGCGCTGCCGCGATGCCCCGGCGGATCGGCTCGGTGTAGGGAGAATCGAGCCGCGTCTTCGAGGGATCCATCGAGCCTTGGCGGATCAGTTGCACACCGGGTGCGTGGCGGCGGATGTGCGCCTCCACCTTCGCGAAGATCTCGTCGGCGGTTTGCGACTCGACGAGGCGGATATCGCACTTCGCGAATGCCTCGTGCGGCAGGACGGTCTTCGAGCCGGGTCCGCCATAGCCGCCGTGCAGCCCATTGATGGTAAAGGTCGGCCAGGTGGAAAGACGCTCGTAGAAATCGCGCTCGACCGGCTGATCGAACTCCCCCAGATCGAGTGACTGCTTGACCGCCGCGACATCAATCGGCAGATTCGCCAGCGTCTCCTGTTCCAGCGGCGTCGGCGGGTCCACAGTGTCGTAGAAGCCATCTATCGTCACGATGCCCCGGTCATTCTTCATCGTCGCGAGCAGTTGCACGAGTGTCCAGATCGGGTTCGGCACGACGCCGCCCCAGTTGCCGGAGTGGAGGTCGCGGTTCGCCCCGCGCGCCCGCAGTTCGAAACTGAGGACACCGCGCACGCCGAAGCGGAGACGCGAGCGGCCATCGGCGTCCACGGGGCCGTCGCTCGTGATGACGAGGTCGGCGTGCAGTTCGTCGCGGTGCGCGCGGGCGAAAACGGGCATCTGCGGGCTGCCGATCTCCTCCTCGCCTTCGAGCAGCACCTTGACATTGCATGGCAGCGCGCCCCGGCAGGCGAGCAGCGATTCGAGGGCGAGAATCTGCGCGAAGTGCTGCCCCTTGTTGTCGCCGACGCCGCGCGCGTAGAGGCGACCATCGCGGATTGTCGGCTCGAATGGGGGCGAGAGCCATTCCTCCAGTGGGTCAGGTGGCTGGACATCGTAATGGCCGTAGAGGATCACCGTCGGTGCGCCCGGTACATCGTTCCGCTCGGCGAGCACCATCGGCCATCCGGCGGTCGGGATGATCCGCGCTGCCAATCCAATCCGGTTCATCACGTCGGCGATGTACGCCGCGACTTCCGCGATCCCCAACCCGTGCGCGCTGATGCTCGGCATCCGCAGATAGGCAATCAGGCGGTCGAGGAAATCCTGCCGATGGGCATCCACATACGCGAAAACATCGCTCAGATCTTGCGCGGCGTGCGGCGACATTCCCACCTCCGAAGTAACGAGTAGCGAGTAGCGAGTAACGAGCAATGAGTGGTCACGATCGAGAACTGAGCATGAGAAGAGGGCCGGGCGCCGAGTATCGCACTGGCCAGTTACTCGGTGCTCATTGCTGCCGCGGGCAACTCCTCGAAGAGGAGCATATTGTCGTCGGCGGCGAGGCGGTTATTGCGCTCGAAGCCGCAGCCGAGGCAGCGATGAACGACCATCGGCTCGCCATTGGGCCGCGTGAAGCGCGCGATGGGGGCCATCTTCGCGCCGCAGTCGCTCGCGCGGTCGCCGGGCCGCCCGCCGTCCACATGGCGGGAATAGAGGCAGAGCGGACAGTGATTGCGGTGCTTGCCGCCGCTGATCGTTGGCCCGATGAAGGCGCGGCAATGGACGCACTTGAAGAATTCGCGCCCCTCGCGCACCGCGCGCGTCGGGCCGTGCCTGGTCGCGTCCCGTGGTACATCGCGGGCTTCTCGCGCCGCAACGCGCTCCGAGCGGCGCGCGCGATGCTTCGTGCGAAGTAGTGGAGATTCGGCCTCGTCGTTGTACTCGTCCATCTCTTCGTACATAGAATACGCGATATCCGTATGGAGCGTGCTATGGAGGGGCGATCCGCGAGCCACCCACGCCTGCACCGGCGCACTGAAAGTATGGATTTGCCTCCGCCATGATGTCAAATCTGCGTCTCGTCTTCCGGGATGCGTACACGCCCGATGCCATCGGCAATCTCGATCTGTGTGCCGAAGGGCTTGGAGAGTTCGGCGAAACGGCGGAGTGTCTGCGCCGCCTGCGCGCCGGAGGAGCGGCGCGGGATGCCGCGCTCCCAGACCGGCTGTTTGAAACCGAGCGTAAGCGGGTACAGGGTGATTTCGCGGACACAGTCGCCCTCGAACTCGCAGATCGGCAGCACCGTCTCCCAGTAGCGATCATCCGCCGGGAAGGAGCGTTCGAGGTTCTGATGGATGTCCGCTGTCACCTGCCCCGGCGTCCAGGCCAGGTCGCGCTTCATCGTGTCGTAGTCGTCCGCCGCGAACCGCTCCAGCGTCTCGTACTGGAAGATGAAGTTGCCGAGCGAGTAGAAGATCGGCTTCCCCTTGTAGAACTCCAGCCCGCGCAGGAGATGCGGCCCGTGACCGACGACGATATCCGCGCCGACGTCTATCACCGCATGGGCGAAGGCGGGCAGGAAATCCGCCGGCAGCCAGCGCTCCCGGCCCTGCTCGTGCGCGTGGATCGAGACCATTGCGAACCCGGCCTGCCGCTTCGCTTCCGCTGTCCAGCGCGCAATCTCCGCGAGATCGCCCTCGTGCGGCTCACTGCGGAGATGCATCGCGCCATCGGTGATCCCGTATGCCTGATTGAGGAAGGAGTACTCCCCCTCCTTCGTCGTGGGCGGATAGAAGTTCATCCATTCACCGAACTGGCGCTGCGCCTCCAGCCCCGTCTCCTCCGCGATTCGCTTGATCTCACGCAGCGCTTGTGTATCCACCATGATTGTGCGCTTCACCCGGAGCGGGTTGAGGCCAGGGCGGCCGGGCAGGATGGCCGACTGATCGCCCGCGCTCTGTCCCTTCGCGAACGACGACGCGCAACCGATCAACCCCACGCGCCCATTGGGAGTTTCGATATACGCAGGCAGGCGTGCCTCGCCGAGGTTGGCCCCTGCCCCGGCGCAGACGAGGTCGGCGTCGCGTAAGGCATCGAGCGTGTGCAGCACGCCTTCCTCGCCATAATTGAGGGTGTGATTATTGGCGAAGGCCGTGCAATTGAACCCGAGTTGGCGGAGATCATCGGCACAGCGTGGATCAACCGAGAGTGCCATCCCGCCGCTCTCGACGACCGGCCAGCCACGGAAGCGCGACAGCGTTACCTCCGTGTTCGTGAATGCCACATCACATGCACGGATCAACTCGACCATCCCGATAAACGCAGGATCGTCGTAGAGCGGCATCCGACGGGTAATGAGCGCATCGCCGGTTGCTGTCAGTCGCATTCGCTTCGCCATATATCCTCCCTGATTGGCGGTCACCAGTGACCCGGATTTTCCCACCGACTATCGGCTACTGGCTTTCTCCATCCCACTCAACCTCATCGAAGGGAAAGATCGGGTGTTGGAGCCGCCGGTATGGGATCTGATCGAGGTGGTTCGTCGTCAGACCCGGCGTATCCACGTCAATGATTTCCGCGGCGATCGGCATGAAGGCGGCGCGGAAGTGGACATTGGACTTCACCATCACGATCTGCTTCTCGGTCGGCTCGATCCCCTGCGAGCGGAAAATCTCCAGATCGGTCGGCTGGGTCCGCTTCGTCGTCAGCAGGATTTCCACGCCATCCACATCGAAGACTGCCGTTGGCCCCATATCCATCTGGACGCCGGTGCCCATCGGCCCCTTGTTACGATAGATGCCGTCCGTGATGTTGCGCACCACACCCGTCACTGTCAGTGGCGCGCCGTGCAGATTGTCTCGCTTGCCGCCGATGGTGAGGGTGATCCGCGCACCGATGCCCGCCGCGATCGCCTGCGCGGCGGCTTCCGGGTCAGCGATCACCGCGACGGCGGCGTTTTTCGCGCCCGCCGCCAGGAGCGGCCCGAGCAGCAGCGTGCCGTCGCAGGGCGTACCGCCGCCCGGATTGTCGCCCTGATCGGAGAGCACGACAGGCCCCTTCGGCGCGGCCATCGCGCGGCGTACCGCCGCCTCCGGCGTGGCGAGATCAGGGGCGAATTCGCGGCGCATATTCCACATAAACATCGCCAGTTCATCGGCATACTGCCGGGCCAGCGCGGGGTCGTTGTCTGTGACCACATAGAAATACTGCCCGGCGCCGGGAATGTCGCTGTAGGGGAAGCCGGGCGCGACCGTCACCGTGACGACGCGCGAATCGCGCTCGATCGCGTGCGCCTTTCGTACCATCGTTTGCATCGGCGGCTGCTCGCTGTACGTCTTCGGGCCGAAAATGAGCATTGGCGGGTGGGAACGCGCGGCGGTCGGTTTCAGGCCGTGCCGCACTATCCGCATGAGGATTTCGCCCGCCTCGACCGCCCGCTCCCAGGTATCTACATGCGGATAGGTATCGTAGGTGACAAGAGCATCGGCGTCGTTCACCATCGTCTCGCTGATGTAGCAGTGCCAATCGAGCGTCGCGACCACTGGCACATCCGGTCCGACGAGCGCCCGCACGCGGTGCAGGAGGTGCCCCTCACCGTCGTCATCCACTTCCGTGACCATCGCACCGTGCAGCGCGAGCAGCACGCCGTCGAGTTCGCCATCCCCCCGGGCTGCGGCGATCCCGTCGAGGATGCGCCGCTCCATCGTCTCGATCGCGTCTGCCGCGACGGTGCCGGAGGGCGTCGCGCGGCCGAAGAACGTCGGGACAATGGTAAACTTCTCCCGCGCGGCGACATCAATGAAGCCGCCGAGGCTACTCTTCGTGCCAGTGAAGGCATCGAGGATCGCCTGCCCTTCGCATTGCTGGAAGAGGTCGAGGGTCGTCCGGATGTTCGAAAAGGTGTTCGTCTCATGCGAGACCCCGCCGATTGCAATGCGCATCGTCGTTCCTCCGAGCGGGCAGCGGGCAGCGCGAGAACGCGCCCCTGCAAACCGCTCATCCGCCCGATGACTACAATCCAATACCGCCGACGCCTACCATCTTTGCTGCCCGACGCGCCGCCTGCTACCGATTTCCTCTGGGGTCCAGCGCGTCCCGCAGGCCGTCACCGAGCAGGTTGAAGCCGAGCACCGTCACCACGATCGCCAGGCCGGGGAAGAGCGCGATGTGTGGGTAGGTGAGGATGTAGGTACGCCCCGCCGAGAGCATCGAACCCCAGGAGGGCGTCGGTGGCTGCACCCCCAAGCCGAGGAAACTGAGCGCCGCTTCCAACAAGATGATGCCCGCCACCGAGAGACTCGCGAGCACGATGATCGGGCCAAGCACGTTCGGGATGATGTGCCGGACAATGATGCGGCCATCCGTCGCGCCGACGGTCCGCGCGGCGGTGACAAACTCCCGCTCGCGCAGACTGAGCACCTCCGCCCGCACGACGCGCGCGTACTGCCCCCAGACGGTCACGCCGATGATGATGATGACGTTGCGCAGGCTCGGTCCGAGCGCGGCGGCCATCGCGATCAGGAGCACGAGGAGCGGGAAGGCGATTAGTGCATCCACGATGCGCGACAGGAGCGCGTCCACGAAGCCGCCGAAGTAGCCCGCCGTCGCCCCGATGAGCACGCCAATGATGAGCGAGATGCCCGTCGCGGAGAGGCCGACGAGCATCGCCACGCGCGAGCCGTAGATGGCGCGGCTCAGCATATCGCGCCCCACCTCATCAATGCCGAAGGGATGAGCGAGCGACGGCGCCGCGCCCCGCGTCGTCGTATCAATGGCGTAGGGATCGTACGGCGAGACGAGCGGCGCGAAGATCGCCAGCAGCGCGATAAACGCGATCAGCACGAGGCCGGCAACGGCCGGCTTGAAGCGGAGGAACCGCCGCCACGCGCGCCGCCATTCATTCTGCCGCCGGAAGGCCGCCTGCACCGGGGCGAGAGTCTGGGGCGGGGCGACGAATTCGCTCGACAACGTATCCTCCTCCGGCTAACGATACCGGATCCGAGGATCCACGTAGGCATAAATGATGTCGGTCAGGAGCGTCGCCAGGATGACCACTGCGGCGCCAATCGTGACGATGGACTGGACAACAAGATAGTCGCGCCGGCTGATCGCCTGAAAGAGGAGCCGCCCGATCCCGGGCCATGCGAAGACCGTCTCGATCACGATCGTGCCGCTGAGGAGCACGCCGACCCGGAAACCGATGACGGTGATGATCGGTAAGAGGGCATTGCGGACGATGTGCCGCATCATCACGACGCGCTCCGTCAGCCCCTTTGCCCGCGCCGTCGCGACGTACTCCTGATTCATCACTTCGAGCGTCGTCGCGCGGGTCAGCCGCGCGATCAGCGCCATCTGCTCCGTCGCGAGGACAAAAACGGGCAGGATGTACGCTTTCCAGCCGTTGCTGCCGAAGGGAGGTAGCCAGCCGAGTTTGAGCGAGAAGAGGATGATGAGGACCAGCCCGAGCCAGAAGTTCGGGATCGAGATACCCAGCGTCGAGAAGACCGTCGCCGTCCCGTCGAAGAGCGTATACCGCTTGACCGCGGCGAAAACGCCGACCGGGAGGGCGACAACGAGTGAGAAGAAGAGCGCGAGACCGTTGAGTTTGAGCGTGTTCGGTGCGGCGGCGCGCAGGAGATCGGTGACAGGCCGCCCGCCGAAGCTGACGGACTCGCCGAAGTTCCCGTGCAGGACATTGTTCAACCAGGTGAAGTACTGCACGTATATTGGCTTATCCAAACCCCAGAAGTGCCTGATCTGCTCGCGCTGCTCGGTCGTCATGTTCGCCTCGCCGACGATCAGGTCCACCGGGTCGCCGGGCGTGAGATGGAGGATCATGAAGACCATCAGCGTCACGATCCAGATGACGACAATCCCCTGCAGCACGCGCAGGATGACATAGCGGGTCATTGGGAAAACCTCACCCCCGGCCCCTCTCCATCGCAATGGAGAGGGGGAGAAATCCACTCAGTACGCAGCGCCTCGCACTCGTCCTACGCTTCCTCGATCCAGTACTTGGCGAAGTCCTGGTAGAGCCAGTAGGGGTTGGTCGCCTTGTCCGGCATGCCCTTGATCCGCTTGTTGAAGAAGAGGATCGTCTCCCAGTACATCACGTAGAGGAAGGGGACCTCTTGCGCGACGAGTTTCTGCAGGTCGCTGTAAATCTTCTTGCGTTTCTCTGAATCGAGTTCCGCCGCGCCGGCCTCGAGCAACTTCTGAGCGTCCGGATTGTCCCAACGCGACCAGGCGTTCGTGTTGCCCTTGTAGAGTGCCTGCGCGTTCGGATCGCCACCGCTCCCGCCATAGGTCCAGTTGAACAAACCGATATCGTAGTCTCCCGCCCGCTCGACGTTGAGTGCGGCGGTCGTCTCCATCTCTTTCAGTTGCATGTCGATGCCGACTTCTTTGAAGTTGCGCTGCGCGATCTCCGCCTCGCTCTTCCGCAGCGAATCGCCACTGAAGACGATGCAGACGACGGAGAACTTCTGCCCCTGCGCATTGACGAGGATGCCGTCCGGCCCCGGCGTCCAGCCCGCGTCCTTGAGGAGCGCCTTCGCCTTGTCGAGGTCGCGCGGATACTGCGTGACGTTCGGCTCGTAGTAGAACTCGAGCGCGGGCGAGAGATTTGAGGTCGCCTTGACCGCGAGCCCCTTGAGGAGGTCCTTCACCATCGCGTCGCGGTCCATCGCGTACATCATCGCCTGCCGCACGCGCTTGTCGGAGAGCAGCGGGCGCGTGGTGTTGAGCGGGAAGTGGTTCACCGCGACGCCCGGCGCGCGATAGGTCTGGAACTTCGGGTCCTTGATGAAATTCAGCGTGTCCTCCGGCGCGAGCGGCCAGGTGGAGGAATCCGCATCGCCGGTGCGGAGGGCGATCGCGCGCACGGAGGTTTCCGGCACGATGTTCTCGCGCCAGAAGTCGATCCACGGCCGGCCGGCCCAATAATCGTCGAATGCCTGCAGCGTGACGTGATCCCCCAATTTGAGTTCCATCAGTTTGTACGGCCCGGTGCCGACCGGTGTCCCCTTCTTGTACGCCGTCTCGCCGCCCTTCTCATGCACATGCTTGGCCGGGATGCCGATCGTCGCACTCAGGGCCCCGAAGGGAACAAAGACCCGTGACAAGGTAACAATGATGGTGGAAGGGTCGGGCGCCTCGACGCTCGCCACGTCGTTGAAGTTCGATTGATTGATCGCGGCGTTCTTCGGCTCACGTAGCCAGTCGTAGTAATACTTAACGTCCGCCGAGGTGAACGGCATCCCGTCATGGAACTTGACGCCCTTGCGCAGTTTGAACGTCCACGTCTTGCCGTCCGATGAGACCTGATAACTCTCCGCCAGGACGGGGACGAGTTTGAAATTCTCGTCCACCTTGAGGAGCGCCTCGTGGACATTGTAGGTGAGGACGTACCAGACGGTCGGGCCCGCATCGTCCGGGCTGAGATACGGGACATCCTGATGGCCCATCGTGATGAAGGTGCCGCCCCGCTTCGGCTTCTTGCCGGACGAGGCGGCGGCGGTCGTCGGGCTGCCGCTCGTGGCCGCGCTCGCTGCTGGGGCGGTTCCCGCCGTGGATGCGACGCCGCTGGCGGCGGGCGCGGTGGACTGGTTCACGGCGACCGTCGGAATCGTCCCCTTGGTCGGTGCCGCCTGCGTCCCGCCCGCAGGGGTGTTCGTCGGGGCGGCGGTTGAGCCACCGCAGGCGGCGAGCAGCGCGGCGACGACCGAACCCGACATACCGAGGAGCGCGGCGCGGCGTGAGAACTCGCGCCGCTGCGCGGGCGTCGCATTCCGCAATGCCTCGGCCAGATCGAGCGGATGATTGGCGTCGTACAACACGGTGATCCTCCTTGAGCAACAACGACCCCCACACAACGGGAACGACGGTGACGCATCGGTATCTCAGCGCCCTGCGTTCGACAGGATGCAACCCCCTGTGCTATTCCCCTTCGGGCTTGACCGCAGTATAGAGTCGCACGGCAAGGGGTGTCAATCGGAATCCACATGGCAAATGCACCGAGCCGGGCGCGCCGTTTTGCGCGCGATGTCCCGTATCCGCGGCATCACCCGTTCCGGACCTCACGGATCGCATCCGCGAACTCCGCGAGCATCTGCGCGGCGGTTGCCGGATCGCGCAGGCGCTCTTCAGGCGGGCGACCCGTCGTCGGCGCGTTGCTGACGGCGAAACGCGCGAATGCCGCCGTCGCGCCGTTGTCGCTCGTCAGGGCGCCATTCTCCCAGCGCACCGTCTCCTCGTCTCCGCGCCAGTGGATGCGCCATTCAATCCACACGAATATGCTCCTGTGCTACCTAAAGATACTGCGCGTACTCGCCACGCATCTCGGCGGCGTCGAGCGGCCAG
Organism: uncultured Thermomicrobia bacterium; assembly: GCA_937968015.1. GTDB lineage: Bacteria > Chloroflexota > Chloroflexia > Thermomicrobiales > JALYUS01 > JALYUS01. The sequence goes on along the minus strand of CALBSO010000015.1, from coordinate 26,436 downwards.
ATCGTCCGGCGGATGCGGTGGTACGGGAAGCCGGAGAGATCGAGCGTCGTCGCGCCGGGCGCGTCCGCCGCGATGATTGCCGTGGCAAGATGCGTATATCCGGCACGGAAGTGCGCGCTGGACTTCACGGCGACGATCCGGTACCGCCGCACATCAATGCCGTGCAAGAGGAAGATTTCGTCGTCGAGCACCTGACTGCGGCGAGAACCGATGAGCACATCTATCCCGCCGATCTGGACGCGCGCCATCGGGCCGATTTCCGTGAGCATGCCGCGCCCCATCGGCGTCGTCAGGCGGAAACGGCCATCAGTGAGGCACTTCACGTATGCGTTCGCCTCGATGGGCGCGCCGTGCAGGTCGTCCGTCTTGCCGCCGAGGCGCATGTCAACCGTCGCCCCAACACCCGCCGTGTGTGCCTGCCGGGCAGTTTCGGGGTCGAAGATGTAGGCGTAGCAGGCGTTTTCGAGGTTGGCTTCGCGCATCGCACGCAGGAGGTGCGTGCTGTCACCGGGTGAGCCGCCACCGGGGTTGTCCGAGGTGTCGTTAATGACCACGGGGCCTTCCGGCACAGCCAGCGCGCGACTGATTGCCTGTGCGGCGGTGAGGATTTCCGGCCGGTACTCCTCGCGCGCCTCCCAGATAGCTTGCGCGATCGCTTTCCCTGCCTCCGCCGCCAGCGTGGGGTCGTGATCGGTGATCGTCAGGACGGACATGCCGACGGCGGGTACATCGGTGTACGCGAAGCCGTGAAAGATCGTGCAGTCAATCATGCCGGGCCGCTGCTCCCACGCGCGGCAGAGGGCATTGAGCCGCTTGCCCGGTTCGAGGTCCGTGCTACACGTCGGGATCATCACCGGCAGTTGTTCAAGGTGCATGACGGGCCTGATCTCACGCCGCAGCACGCGAACGAGGAAGGCCATCGCCTCCGCACCGCGCTCGAAACTGTCCGTATGTGGGTAGAGCCAGTTCCCGAAGAGGCCGTTCGCGTGGTCGAGCATCATCGGGGTGATGTTGCCGTGCAAGTCGAGCGAGGCGGCGATTGGCACGTCCGGCCCGACGCGCTCCCGCACCGCCGCGAGCACCGCGCCTTCGAGGTCGTCAATCCCCTCCGCGACCCCCGCGCCGTGCAGCGCCAGGCAGACGGCGTCTACCGGCATCGCGCGCGCGATCGCACCGAGGAGCGTGCCGGTAATCTCGTCGTACGCTGCCCGCGTAATCGTGCCGGAGGGATAGGCGACCGCCGTGAAGGTCGGTATCGCCTCGATGTCCAATTCCGCTGCCTTCGCGAGCATCCCGCCCACGTAGGTGCGGTTGCCGCCGTGCGCGCGGACAATCTCATCCCCAAGGAACCACTGATACTCCCGGAACGGCCCGGTGGTCGTCGGTTCCGGGCAAAACGTATTCGTCTCATGCGCGAACTCACCGATGGCGATGCGGTAGGTCATGGCTTTTCCCTCATCCCCGATCCCGCTCGATCGCCGCTGTATGCCTCGGGTATCGAAGCGAACGGGCGATGGAGCGGGAGCGTCTGTTTGGCAATCGGCCCCTACTCCTGTCGCGGCACGATCGCCGGGATATTCAGGGTACTCACCAGTTGGTTGAACTCCGAGACGTCCGTCTCGATCACCGTCGAGAGCGTGATGAGCTGGAGGCCGATCTTGTTCGCAAGGTCATCGAAGACCGCATAGGTTGGCTGCGTCGGGGCACTATCCGCGCTCGCTACCGCGCCGGAGAGGCTTGCCAGTTTGTTGTTCAGTTTGACGGGGAAGTTCAGCGGGTCCTCCAATGCCTTGGAGCGAACCTGAATCAATTCTTCCTCGACCTCAGTCAACGTCTTCTTCAAGGCTGTCGCCGCCGCGCGGACTTCCTCAGCGCCCTCGCGCCCCTCGACCCGTTTCTCCCAGCCCTCGACCTGCGCGCGGACATCGCGCAGCCGGTTGATGCCGTCCGATGTACGCGTCAGTTGGTCGCGGATCTTCAGCAGGAGGTCGAATTGCGCGTCGAAATCCGCTTGCGTTGCCGCGACGCGCGGGTCCTTACGGATTTCAAACGGCTCCGTCCACGAGGTGTCACCGACTGTCAGCCGCACCTGGTACTGACCGGGAGCGGCGATGGGGCCGTCTACGCCACCCGCCCAGAAGATCGCACCGGGCACATTCGTCGCGTCCGGGTAGCGCATGTTCCAGACGAAGCGGTTCATCCCCGCCTCAGCGGGCGCTTTCGGCTCTTTTTTCGCGCCGTGATCGTCCTTTTCCTCGCCGGCAGCGGGCGGTTCGGGCACCGCCCCTACGGCTTCGGGCTTCTTCTCTTCGCTCTTGAAGGTCTTGATTTCATTGCCCTGCGCGTCGAGGAAGGTGAGGGAGATTGGCGCGTCGGGCTTCTCCTTCAGGTAGTAGTTGATGATGACGCCATCGGTCGGGTTGCGGCCCGCCTCGAAGAAGGTGAGCGGGCTGCCGGGCTGCGGATCCTGATACGTCGTCTGCGCCCAGCCACCGACCGAGAGATAGCCCCTCGCCGGGCCGCCGCTGTGGAAGCGGCGTAGGCCGCTCTTGAAGCGAATTGTCGGACGCGGCGTGAAGAGGTGCGCCGTCTCGTCCGCGATACCATCCGCCATCTGGTGGAGCGCAGTCAGGTCGTCCAGAATCCAGAAAGCGCGGCCATGCGTCCCCGCGACGAGGTCCTGGCTCTTCACCGCGAGGTCGTGGATCGGCACGACGGGCAGGTTGCGCTGCAACGATTGCCAGTGCGCGCCATCATCGAATGAGACGTAGATACCCGTCTCCGTGCCCGCGTAGAGCAGCTCCTTGCGGTCGGGATCGGCGCGGATGACGCGGGTGAAGGCGTTCTCGGCGATGCCGTCCGTGATCTTCGTCCACGTCGCACCATAGTCGGTCGTCTTGTAGAGGTAGGGCGCGAAATCGTCCGATTTGTAGCGATTCGCCGCGATGTAGGCCGTTCCCGCGTCGTGCGGCGAGGGCTCAATGATCGAGATCATCGCCCATTCCGGTACATCCTTCGGCGTGACGTTTTGCCACGATCTGCCGCCATCGCGGGTGACGTGGACGAGGCCGTCGTCCGACCCGGCCCAGAGGACACCCCTTTCCAGCGGCGATTCCGCGAGGGCGAAGATCGTGCAGTAATACTCGACGCTCGTGTTGTCCTTCGTGATCGGCCCACCGGACGACCCCATCTTCGTCGGATCGTTGCGTGTCAGGTCGGGTGAGATCACTTCCCAGTTCGCGCCCTCATCCGTCGAGCGATGGACGACGTTGGAGGTGACGTAGAGCATGTTCGCGGGCGCCCCCTGGGCAGAATGTGGGGAGACGACAATCGGGAACGTCCACTGGAAGCGATATTTGAGGTCATTGGCGCCCCAGCCCATCGGATTTTCCGGCCACGGCATGATGTTGCGCGACTGGTGCGTGCGGTGGTCATACCGCGTGACGAGCCAGTACGAGCCTGCATAGACGATGTTCGGATCGTCGGGCCGGACGGCGATGTACCCGCTCTCGCCGCCGCCGATCGGGTAGCACTCCGCCCAGGTAATCGCGCCGTTGTCGGAGCGGCTCGGCGTCGAGATCGTCGTGTTGTCCTGCTGCGCGCCGTAGAGGCGATAGGGGACAGCATTGTCCGTCGTCACATGATAGAACTCGGCGGTCGGCTGGTTGTAGATCGAGGACCACGCCGCCCCGCCGCTGAACGAGACACACGCGCCGCCGTCGTTCCCCTCGATCATCCGCATTGAGTTGTGCGGGTCAATCCAGAGATCGTGGTCGTCGCCGTGCGGCGTCGGCACCTGCTGGAAGGAGCGGCCGCTGTCCGTGGACTTCCAGAGTTGGACGTTCGGCACCCAGAGCGTGTCCGGCTCCGTCGGATCGGCGATGACGTGTGTGTAGTACCACGGGCGCTGCCGCTGATCGGCCTTGTCGCTCATCATCTCCCACGTCGCGCCGCCATCCTCCGAGCGAAAGAGGCCGCCACCCTCCGCCTCGATCAGGGCCCAGACGCGGTCGCTTTTGGCGGAGCAGGCGACGCCGATCTTGCCGAGCAGCCCCTTCGGCAACCCCGGCGCGTGCGTCAGTTCCGTCCATGTCTCGCCGCCGTCGGTGGATGTATGAAGACTGCTGCCCGGCCCGCCGCTCGTCAGGCTGTACGGCGTTCGATTCGCCTCCCAGAAGGCGGCGTAGAGGATGCGCGGATTGTGCGGGTCCATCGCGAGGTCAATGGCCCCGGCATGTTCGCTGTGGAACAGGATGCGCTCCCACGTCTTCCCGCCATCTTGCGAGCGGTACACACCGCGCTCCGGGTTCGTTCCGTAGACATGCCCGAAGGCCGCGACGTACACGACATCGGGATTCGTCGGGTGGATGCGCACCTTCGCGATGTGCCGTGTCTCGGCGAGGCCGCAGTGCGTCCACGTCGCGCCCGCATCAGTGGACTTGTAGACTCCATCGCCGTGCGCGACATTGCCGCGAATCGTCGTCTCGCCCATCCCGACGTAGAGGAGATTTGGATCGGCCTCGGAGACGGCAATCGCGCCGACCGATGCCGTGTGGAAGAAGCCATCCGAGACATTGCGCCACGTCGCGCCACCGTCCCGCGTCTTCCAGACGCCGCCGCCCGTCGAGCCGAAGTAAAACGTCAACATGTCGGACGGATCGCCCGCCACCGCCACGCACCGCCCGCCCCGGAACGGCCCAACCAGCCGCCACTCCACTTTCTCCAACAGTTTCGGATCAACGATCATCGTGCCTTGCCCTCCTCGGCATCGCGCGAATAGCCATAGGAAAGGGATTGAACCACAGAGACACGGAGGACACAAAGAGGGACAAAGAAAAGACAAGATGAGGGAGACGAACTCTCCTCTTTTCCTCAAAATTTCCTCTCCGCGTTTCCTCTGTGTCCTCTGCCGGGCGCGGGCGCGGGCGCCCTCTGGGCAGCAAGGGCAGCATGGGCAGCATGTGGTTCAAGTCCCCATCCGGTAGATGCGGGTGGCGTTGTCGTGCAGGATGGTGCGGGCGACGGAGAGCGCGGCATCAGTATCGAGGATGTCCCCCTCGATGTACTGGCCGAGGACGCGGGTGAGCGCCCAGCGCCAGACGAAGATGCTGAACCATTGGAACTCCGGCTCCATGTGGCCGTCGGTCGAGGCGATCAGTTGGCGCGTCGGGCAGAGTTCGAGCGTTTCGGCGAGCACCGTCGCCGCGCCCGGCCCAACGATCGGGATGGTCAGGCCGAGGTCCATGTAGACATTCGGGTACGTGCCGGCGAGGTAGCCCGCCTGCCGTTGGAATGGATAGCAATGAAGCAGGACAAGAGGCACGGCGCGGAACGGCTCGTGCGCGAAGAGGGCGCGCATCAGCGTCGGGTCGTTCTTTGTCATGATGATGTCATCGTCCCCGAAGGCGACGTGGAATTGCATCGGTAGCCCTTTCGGCGCGGCGGCTTCGAGCGCCGTCCAGACAATCGTGTCCACGAGCGGTTTCGCCGCGATGCGGCCGGGAAAAGTGCCGAGTGCCGAGTACTCCGGGCGCCCTTTGGGCGGGATGAGTACGGAGTCGCGGAGTTCGCGGTACGCCGTCGCCGCTGACTGCCGTTGTACTCTGCTTGGTGGATCGAAGGCGAGGCCGGATCGGTAGCCCGCGATGCTCTTGAGCGAGACGAGCCGCCGTGCGGGCGAGGCGATCTCCCGTGTCAGCCGTTCGAGCGCGTCGTCCAGCGTTTCGCACGCCGCGTAGCCTTGCTCGACGAACGTCTCAACGCGTAAGACCCGCTCGACGGGCCGACCAATCATCTCCGCCCACGCGTCAATGTCGTAGCACTGCCCGAAGCCGAACAGGTCGTCCGCGTAGCATGCGCCGAGGTTCGCCGCGTTCGCCAGCAGCCGGTGATACGGTACGGCCTCCATCCCGTTCCGCGCCGCCAATACTGCATTCTCGTTCGGCTCGCATGCCAGTAGCCGTGCCAGTTCCCGCACCATCCACCGATAGCCGATCAGTGTCTGGATGTTCTCCGTCCAGACTGCCGGGATGCTCGCCTCCGTGAACGGCCTGCGAAACTCATCGAGCGAGATTTCATGCCCCCGCTTGTACGGCGCATGGACATGGTGATCCACAAACGCCACCTGCGCTATCCCTTCCCGCAACCCCTCAATCATCATTCACCCCTCCGACGAAAGATTGAATCATGTCCGTTCGAGGTAGACGGTGCGTTCCCAGTCGGAGACGTGGCGATCATAGCGGGCGAGTTCTTCGCGCCGGACGCGCAGGAGTTCGGGGCCGCAGACGGGGCCGAGCGCCGCCATCACGACGGAATCTGCTTCGATGGCGTCCAGCGCCTCGTGCGCGGTGCGGGGGAGGAGGCGGACACCTTGCCGCGCTAATGCATCGTCCGGCAGGTGGCCGAGGTCGCCGGTGGCAGGCGGGCCGGGATCGAGTTGGCGGTCCAGCCCGTCAACCCCCGCCGCGATCAGGGCGGTGAGGGCGAGGTGCGGGTGCGCGGTGTGATCGCCCGCCCGGAACTCCATCCGGGGGCGCGACGCACCCGGCACGCGGACGAGCGCGGCACGGTTGCCCGCCGAATAGCCGATGTGCGCGGGCGCCCACGAGCCGGGCAGGAGCCGCTTGTACGAATTGGCTGTGGGGGCGAAGACGCCGCAAAGTGCGGGGGCGTGAGCGAGTACGCCGGCGATGAACCGGGTCATCTCCACCGAGAGGCCGAGCGGTTCGTCGCCCGCCGAGCGATCCTCGCTGCCCTCCTTGTCCCACAATGAAAGATGGACGTGGACCCCATTGCCCGCCAGATGGTCATACGGCTTCGGCATGAACGAGGCAATGAGACCGCGTCGCCGGGCCAGCGCCTTGACTGTTTCGCGGAAGGTGAGCAGGTCGTCCGCCGCCTTGATGGGGCGTTCGTGGTGCAGATTGATTTCCAACTGACCCGCGCCGTACTCCGCGCCCATCCCAACGACGCGGATGCCCTGCGCGGCGAGCATCGTTTCGATCTCGTCCAGTAGATCATGCTCCACCTCCATCCGCTCCACGGAATACATCGTGAAGGCGTCGGCAGGGGTGTATCCGCCGTCTTCACGCTTGTGGAAGAGCGAGAACTCCGGCTCGAACGCTGCGCGCGCCGAGAGGCCCCGCCGTGCCAGTGTAGCCAACATATCCCGTAATCGGGTGCGCGGGCATCCTTCCCACGGCTCGCCTGCCTCCGTGCGGAGGTACGAGAGAACGCGCCCGATGCCGGGGTGGTAGGGAAGCAGCGTGTAGGTTTCCGGGTCCGGCATCGCGACGAAATCGCCCGCGTCCGCTCCGAAGCGGGGGTGCGGAACTTGCCAGTCATCAATCGTGAAGTTGAGGTTGGCGTGGCAGAAGAGCGTGCCACCGGAGAGCGCGTCGGGGATGCTCGCACCGGGAAACCAGCGGCCATTCGCCCGCGCCGCGTAATCGTGCCACACGATCCACAGCCCGCGCAGGTTGTCGGCCTCGACGCGTTCTGAGAGCGTGGGTTGTGCTTCGGTCACGTTGCCCCTCCTCCGTGCCGACCCGAAGGCGCCCATCCCGCGCCGCGGCGGGAGAAGAATACCTTGCGGGTAGCATACGGAGCATGTCATGGGATGGCAAGAACAGACGGCGGCGGCGGATTATTGCTATCATAGCGGCACTAGTATTGCGAGGTGGCAAGCGGTGAAGCATGGCGTATGTAGCAGAGGAGGGTTGCTGTGACACGACATGGATGGTGGAAGGTCCTGATCTTCGTCGCGTTGTTTGGTGTCTGCTCGATCGCGACCGTCGCGGCGCAAGGGGCGACCTATACCGATCCGCAGGGCCACTATTCGTTCACTGTTCCAAGTGGCTGGCAGCCAGGAAGCGTGCCGCAGAACACGAACCTCCCGGCGGGCACCGTGCTCGGTGGGGTCTTCAATGCCGCCGCGCCACTGAATGGAAACCTCAACGTCGTCACGGTTGCCGTACCGGCCGGTCTGACCCTCGATCAGATCGTCACGCAGAGCCGTGCCGGTGTTGCGAGCACGCTCGCGGGATACCAGGAAGGACCGGGCGGCATCCAGAACCTGACGGTGGGTGGGCAGCCCGCACGCCGCTACGATTACTTCCTCATGCCACAAGCGAGCAAGTTGCACGGCGCGCAGGTTATTATCCTGCAAGCGGGCATCGTGTATATCCTCACCTTCACCGCCGCTGAGAACGACTTCGCCACCTTCTTCCAGCAGGGGGCGACCGTCCTTACCTCCTTCAAATTCACCGGTACCGGCGGCGGCACATCGGTGACGACATTGCCGAGCACAGGGAGGCCAACCGGCATGCGCTGGCAGGATACCCGCGAACTCTTCATCGTGATGGTCGGCGGTGTCCTGGTTGCCGCCGGGTCGCTGTGTCGCCGCCGGTATGCACGTCTGTAACACTGCTGGCCGCGCATGTGGGGCGTTCCCTTGCGTCCGCCCCGAAAACGAGTAGGGCGTCCGCGCGCTGATGACCGCCGCACGCTGAACGCGATCCTCTATGTCCTGCGCACCGGCGCGCCTGGCGTGACGTACCGGAGGAGTACGGCGACGACTCCCCCGCCCATCGCTGCCTGCTTGTGCGGCATGCGCATAGGGTAGAGAACTTCCACGCCTTTTCTACCGTCGCTTGCATCCGCATCGCGCTCAGCGCCGTGCTGCGCTGACCGCCGCGCGCCGCCGGCGTTCCACCGCCCGCCTCAACACCGCGCGGCGAAGAAATTGCCGATGGTCGTGGGGTCCGATGTGCTGTGATACCCACCATACATCAGGCAGCCGTCGTCCGAGAAGAGCAGTGCCCCGCTCCCCCGATCCCCCTGCGACGTGCGATAGGCGAAGACGGCGTAGGTGTTACCGTCGTCAGGATTATCGTACTTGGAGAAAATGAGCGTAGCGGCGCCTCGGCCCGAGGTGAGCGTGCCCACGTTTTTGTTGTCGATGATCATCGACCCGTCCGACGCCCCAAGGCCGGGGTAGGTGTCGCGGGTCGCCCATGCTCCCGGTAAGCTAAACCGCACCTGAGAATATATGGCGATGGCGGGCGCCAAGACCTGGGGAACCTGCCTCAGCGCGCAACTCGTCGCGTCGAGGTTGGGATTCTTGTTGAGGCAGTCAATCGCATTGGCTTCCCAGATCGCTGCGTCTATCGGTTGTACCACACCAGCAACGGCGAGCGCTCGAAATACACTATTAATTCGCGCGATGTCCTTGTCGCTGGCGGCGGCCTGCGCGCTACCCTGCCCGCTCACGAGCAGGCAGCAGGCGAGCGCGAGGGTCAGCAACCATCGGGCGTGCACTGCTATCTTCGTGACCATCGTCTGCTCCTTCCGTCTACGGAACGCCTCAGTGCCGAGTTACCGGCGTCTTGTCGAACGGTGCCGGGTTGTTCGGGCAAGCGATCCCCGTCCTGCCGGGGTCGAGCCCGCTCGGATCGGTCGGATAGAGGCGCAGATACGCCTGTGCCACCGCCTGGCTCGGGAAGTCGCTGCACTTGTAGGTCGGCCCGGTGTAGGGCGGCTTCGGGAAGAAACTGAGTGACGGCTGGGGACCGATCGCGCCGAGACCGGGCGGGTACGTTCCCACGGGCAGCGTCACCAGCGGCGGTGGCACCCCGATGACGCCGCCGGACGGGGCGCTCGCGGACGGCGCGGCGTTGCTGACCGGCGCGCCGGTGTAGCGCCAGGTGTAATAGTGCTGCCCGATGTTCCCCATCTCCACCTGAAAGGCCGCCTCGTTCGTCGGCGTGAACGTCAGCACCCGCCGCTCGAACACCTGGATCAGCACCCCCTTCTGCACTCCCCCTACCTTCACACTCGCTCCGAATGGCTCACTGATCGCGTAGCCAATCGTCCCCAACCCCGCCTTGTTCCGGTAGTCCACGAACACTCCCGGCACATTATGCTGCGTCGGGCTGTCGTACCCCGTCAGCGTCACCGTCCCCACCAACTCTGCCGCCCCCGGCGTCAGCGTCCCATCCGCGCCGACGGTGGCGGCACTCGTCCCCCCCGGCTGTGCCGCCGTGCTCGCCAGGAGCGCCTGGGCGGTCGTGCCGAGGTGCAGATACGTCGGGCCGGGGTTGTCCGGATCACCGGCAATCGGGATGGCGGGGGAGAGCTTCGCCACGAAGGCGGCATCACCGACCTGCAGCTGCCCGCGGACAATCTCGCTGGCCAAGAGGCCGTTGGTGACGATGCCGTTGCGCAGTTCCATCCGCCCCTTGTCGAAGTACTGCACCAGCCGCATGCCGCCGGGCACATCCTGATAGGGCTCCTGCAGGCCATCCTTGGCGGTGGACAAGGGCCCCCAGAAGTTGGGGGTGAGCGCTTCACCGGCGGTCCACTGGGTTTGGAAGGCGGGATCGGCATACCCCGACGCCCCCTGCACCGCACCCGCCGCGTAGATAACGAGCGAGGCGGCGAGGAGGCAGACCCCGAAAGCGCCGAAGCAAATACGTCGCATCGCCGTACTCCTTGCCGAGCCCGCAGGCGCACCCCGGCGGGCGCTGATTGATTGATGTCCCTAATGGACTGAGTATAGCACAGCGATCAAGTGCCGGAGTACAAATTCATCGTCGAGGCGGCGAACGAGCATGTCGCGAGCGAGGCGCGTTCGACGGCCAGGCGATCAGGGGTTTTGAGACGGTTTGTATGGAACGTGATCTCACAATATGAGACGGCCAAATCCTGTCTATATCTGTGACGACCCGCAATCCAATCCCTATCGATAGACCTCGCGGCGGTGGCCGACGCGGACGACGATAACGATCAAGATGGCATCGTGAATCTCATAGATGATGCGATAATCGCCAACACGCACGCGATAGGCGTTTTCCTCACCGCTCATCTTCTCGGCCCCATGCGGGCGCGGATCGTCCGCCAACGCTTCGGCCCGCGCAACGATGAGCGGGCGAATCGTCCGGGGAAGCTTGCTGATATGCCGATCCGCAGCGGACGAGAACCGTACCTCGTACGGCATCTACAGGCCCAACTTCGCCTTCAATTCCGCGAGTGAGACCGTCCCCTTGGCCGCCATCTCCGCGCGAGCCTTCCGTAATTCCCTGCGGTCAATGCGATCTTCGATTCTTTCGATCGCCTCAACGTCTTCGATGGGTACGATCGCAACGACGCGCTTGCCACGGCGCGTGACGACGATGCGCTCCTTGTCATCCGCAGCGCGGTCAACCATCTCGGAGAACTGCTCGCGGGCTTCCGCGAAAGAAATTTCTACCATCATCACGCTCCTTAACGCACCCGACACCGATGATACAATCGTACTATCCGGCGTCAACAATGATTGTTCGTGCAGAGAGACCTGCTACCGGCCTGCCGTCTCCAAATCACGTTCCAGCGAGAGGACGGCCATGAAGGCTTCCTGAGGGATTTCGACGCTGCCGACCATCTTCATGCGCGCCTTGCCCTCTTTTTGTTTTTCCAAGAGTTTGCGCTTGCGCGTGATGTCGCCGCCATAGCACTTTGCCGTGACGTTCTTGCGGAGCGCCTTGATCGTCTCTCGCGCGACGATGCGGGTGCCGATGCTCGCCTGGATCGGCACGTCGAACATCTGGCGGGGGATCAACTTCCGCAGCGTCTCGACGAGGGCACGGCCTTTCGTGTGGGCGAATGCGCGGTGCGTGATCATCGAGAGGGCATCCACCGCCTGGGCATTGACGAGCACATCCAACTTCACGAGGTCGGCGGGTTCGTACTGCGCGAATTGGTAGTCGAGCGAGGCGTATCCCTGGGTGCGGGACTTCAGTTGGTCGTAGAAGTCCACGATCAACTCGCCGAGCGGCATGCGGTACGTGAGCAGGACGCGCTGCTCGTCCAGATATTCCATTTTGCCGAAGGCGCCGCGCCGCGTCGTGACAAGTTCCATGATCGCGCCGATGAAGCGGGCGGGGACGATGACCGTAATGTCCATCAGCGGTTCGCGAATCTCCGCGATGGCGCCGATCGGCGGCAGTTCGGACGGGTTGTCAATCAGAAGCACGGTACCGTTCGTCGTCTGCACCTGGTACTCGACGCTCGGTGCGGTGGCGAGGAGGTCAATACTGTACTCGCGCTCCAACCGTTCCTGGATGATCTCCATATGCAACAGGCCGAGGAAGCCGCAGCGGAAGCCGAAGCCGAGCGCGGCGGACGATTCCGGCTCGTAGACGAGCGACGAGTCATTCAGTTTCAGCCGTTCGAGCGCGTCCCGCAGCAGGGGGTAATCGTCCGAATCCACCGGGTAAAAGCCCGCGAAGACCATCGGCTTGGCGGGGCGATAGCCGGGCAGGGGATCGCGCGACGGGTGCGCGGCGGTGGTGATCGTGTCGCCAACCGGGCAATCGCGCACGATCTTCAGGCCCGTCGCGACATACCCCACCTCGCCCGCCGCCAGTTCGTCCACCGGCGTCATGTCGGGCCGGAAAACGCCGATCTCGATCATCTCGCTCTCGACGCCGTTGGACATGACGCGGATGCGGTCGCCATTCTTCAGCGTGCCGTCCACGATCTTCAGGTAGGCGATCACGCCCTTGTAGGCATCGTAGTGGGAGTCGAAGATCAGGGCGCGGACGGGCTGCGCGCGGTCGCCACCGGGTGGCGGGATGAAGCGGACAATCGCCTCCAGAATGTCGTCCACACCGAGGCCGGACTTCGCGGAGGCGAGGACGATCTCCTCATCCACGAGGCCGATGAAGTTCTGCACTTCTTTCGCCACCTTCTCCGGCTGCGCGGCGGGCAGGTCAATCTTGTTGATAACGCCGACAATCGCGAGGTCGTGCTCTAAGGCGAGATAGACATTCGCCATCGTCTGCGCCTCGATCCCCTGCGCGGCATCCACGACGAGGAGCGCCCCCTCGCAGGCAGCGAGGGAGCGGCTGACCTCGTAGGCGAAGTCCACATGGCCGGGCGTGTCAATCAGATTCAGTTCGTACTCGTCGCCGTCCTTCGCGGTGTAGCGCATGCGGACGGCGCGCGCCTTGATCGTGATGCCCTTCTCGCGCTCGAGGTCCATCGAGTCGAGTACCTGGGCCATCATTTCGCGCTTCTCGATCGTGTGCGTCAATTCCAGCAAACGGTCCGCGAGCGTGGATTTGCCGTGGTCAATGTGCGCGATGATGCTGAAGTTGCGGATGTGCCGCTGATCTGTCATAGGGTCCGTTCTTGCGTGTTGCGTTCACTCGAAAAAGCGGCGATCCGCGACGCACCTTTTGCGCCCGCGTTGCGCCGTTTCGGCGTCCGGTATGCCGGACAGGGAAAGTATACCAGAAATACCTTACTCTCCGACCCCCTTCCTTTTCGTCACCCCTTCCCGTTTCGGGAGGCGGGCGCCCTTTGGGCAGATGGGGGTAGGCAAATGCCCCGCGATTCCGTACACTGACGGCGAAATTGGTTGCGCGGGCCGCCGGCCTGCGGCGTGCGAGGTGAGCGGAAGCGGGAGAACAATGAGTTATCAGGGCGGGAGCCACAAACCGTCGCATCACATTGAGTGGCGATTCATCCACAGGGAAAGCCCGCGCGAGCAGCGGTTTGAGCCGGGGACACGGGTGATCGTGAAGTCCGAGCCGGGGGTGCCGAACCCCTACGATGGCCGGATGGGGGAGATCGTCAGCAGCGAGGCGCCCGGTGACGCAGTCGGCGAGACGGTCTACGCCGTCTTACTCGATTTCGCCCTCCCCGGCGAGGCTCCCGGCGTACCCGTGCCCATCTTCGCTTCGGAACTCACCCCAACGAGTCTCCCGAAGCCGGAGAACATCACCGTCTCCTCCGAACCGCGCCCGAACCGCCGCATTCACCCACAGGAAACCTCTCTGATGGGCGGTGTCCGAGCGCGCGACGACGAGGGCTGAACCGACCGTGGACAATCCACATGCGCGCTCCTCGGCGTACTGGAATATGAAGCGCCTTCCCACTCTTCATCGCCATGTTTGCGCTTCATCGTGCGATAGGCGGGCGTCGGCCCGCGAGAGGAGAACGCGATGCGCATTCGACGACGGCTGCCGGGGGTCCGATACAGCGTGCATCTGCTCGTGCTTTTGGGGTTGCTCTGGCTGATCGTTGGAGCGACCGCAACGACGACATCCGCCGCGGACATGGCAATCACCATTCAGGGCTTCGCTTTCAGCCCCGCCACGATCACCGTTCCGGTCGGGACGAAGGTGACCTGGACGAACAAGGACCCCGCGACACATACCGTCACGAGTGATACCGGTCTCTTCGACTCGAAGAATCTCACCACCGGCGGGACGTTCTCGTTCACCTTCAGCCAGGCAGGCTCATTTGCCTATCACTGCAATATTCATCCACGCATGACCGCGACGATCGTCGTAACGGCCGCCGCCGCGCCGGCCACCGTTGCGGCGCCGAGCGCGGCCACCGTGGCGCCAACCACCGCGAGTGCGCCGAGCACGACCGGATCGTCTACCACCACCGTTCTTCCCAAGACCGGTGAAACGCGAGGTGGCTACAACTGGGGCTTCATCATCGCGCTGATCGCTGCCGCGACCGTCATCACGGGTGGTGCGATGCTCCGGTTGCGAATGGGCAAACGCCAGGAGAACTGAGCGCTGCATTCCTCCGCCTCTCCATTGCGTAGCAGCAATGGAGAGGCGGGTGCCCTCTGGGCAGTGGGGCGAGGTTCCCCTATCCCGCCACCTTTGGCAGCACCTCGTCGGCGATCATTTGCAAGCCGTCGAGATCGTCCTGAGCGAACCACTGCACCATGATCTCCTCGATACCCAGGCTTTCGTAGACACGGATGCGCGCGATCACTTCCTCCGATGTGCCCATGATCGCGCCCCGCCCGCACTGCTGTTCCACCAATGCCTCATCGGAGAGATCGGCGAGGGCGGGGGAGGCACGGCGGCCGCTCGCCTGATGGGCGAGCGCGGCGACGGTACGACCGCAGTAGACCGGGGTCATCAGCGTGCGCGCCACATCGCTTGGCTGCCGCCCAGCCTTTTCGATTAGCATATCGAGCAGCGTCAGTTTCTCTTTGAGCGTTTCCGGGGGGACCATCGCGGCGTTCCAAATGTCCGCGTAGCGCGCGACGAGGGGCAGCGTTCGCTTCGGGCCACTGCCGCCGATCAGCAGAGGTGGGCCGCCGCGCCGTTGCGGGCGCGGCAGGAGCGTCGCGTCTTCGAGATGGTAATACGTGCCGGAATAGGAGGCGGGTTGGTCGCTGCGCATCAACCGCGTGACGACTTCCAGCGATTCGGCGAACCGGTCCATCCGCGTTTTGATGTCGCCGAGGTCGTAGCCGAACATCGCATGCTCGCGGACATTCCAGCCCGCGCCGATGCCGAAGATCATCCGCCCGCCGCTCAAATCATCGAGCGCGAGCATCTGGCGCGTCAGCATCATCGGATCGCGGAACGAAACGGGGGAGACAAGTTGGCCGAGTTGCAGGCGGTCCGAGTGGCCGGCGGCGTAGGCGAGCGAGACGATCAGTTCGAGCGAATCCTTGTCCGGTGGCGCGCCCGCGAGGGTGAAATGGTCGGAGCCGTACAGCCCCGCGAACCCCAGCCGCTCCGTCGTGGCGACAAATTCCTTCCAACGCGTCCACGTCAATCCATGTGCCCCTTCAACCAGCACCGACAACCTCATCGCACTGTGCTCCTCTCGATAAGAAACGGTGGTGGCGGGCTTCAGCCTGCCACAGTACGGAATGGCAGGCTGAAGCCCGCCATCGCCATGATTCACGCTTTCTTCACCCTCTTTGACCACGCCCTAACCGGCGCATGACCATCCCACGGACGCGCTGCACCTCTTCGACACCGAGCCAGTTGCAGACGCCCAGGTAGACCGCCGCGCCGATGCCGAGTGTGACGAGGAAGAAGGCGAGTTGCGCGACGCTCTTGCCGGTCGCACGGTGCAGTTTGTGCAGCAGCCACGAGCAAGGCATCAGCGCGACAATCATTGTGGCGGTGGCCCAGAAGATGCGCGCGAGCGCGTCCGCGAGACCCGGCGCGGTGACGCCCATCCGGCGGCGGAGGACGACGAGCAGGATGGTCATCTCCAGCCAGGTCGTGGCGGCAAGGCCGAGTCCGAGGCCACCGAGACCGAACGCCTTGCTCAAAACCCAACTGAGAGGCAGATTGAGGGCAATCGTGAGGACGCCCGCGATCACCGGCGTGCGCGTGTCCTGCAAGGCGTAGAAGGCGCGCGTGATGATCTCCACGACGGCGTACGCGATCAATCCCGTCGCCAGCGCGCCGAGGGCCGTCGCGGTCAGGTCGGTGGACGTGGCATTGAATGCGCCGAGTTGGTAGATCGCTTCGGGGATGGCCGTGCGCAGGGCAATTAAGGCGGCGGTGGCGGGGACGATAAAGAAGAGGACCGTGCGGAGCGTCGCGGCGTACTGCGTGCGGAACTCCGCCCAGTCGCCCGCACCGGCGAGCCGCGAGAGTGTGGGGAAGAGCACCGTTGCGGCGGAGAGGGCGAAGACGCCATGCGGCAGCAGGAAGAGGGTATAGCCGTACTGGAAGCCCGAAACGCGCCCCTCGCCGAGGCGGGAGGCGAAATTCGTGACGATCACGAAATTGAGGGCGAAGACCGCTTGCCCAAACATCCGGGGGATGAGGAGCGCGCCAACCTGCCGCATCCCCGGCACATGGAGCGAGACGACGGGGTAGTAGCGCATCACGCGCGCGAGGGCGGGGAGTTGCGTGAGGAAGTGGCCGACCGCGCCAATCACGACGCCATACGCCAGCCCCTTCACGCCGTAGCGGGGCGCGAGGACGAGCGCGCCCGCGATGATGCCGAGATTGTAGGTGACGGGGGCGAGGGCGGGCCAGAGGAATCGGTGCTGCGCGTTCAGGATGCCCATTGCCGCGCCACCGAGGCCGAGAAAGAGTGGCTGGAGGAGGAGGATGCGCGTCAGGTCCGTCGCGAGCGTCTGCTGTGCTGCCGTCAAGCCGGGCGCGACGATCGTATGGACGAGTGGCCCCGCAAAGAAAAAGCCGATCGCCGAGAGCGCGGTGAGTGCATAGAATGCGGTGTTGAGCGTGCTGCTCGCCAGCACCCAGGCGGCGGTCTCCTCATCGCGTTCGAGGAAGCCGGTGAAGATCGGGATGAACGCCGCGCCGAACGCGCCGGAGGCGATGACGAGGAAGAGGAAGTCCGGGATGCGGAAGGCGGCATAGTAGGCATCGAGGTCGGCCCGCGTGCCGAACTTGCCCGCGATAATCACATCGCGCAGTAGGCCGAGCGCCCGGTTTGCGATGAAGGCGAGGCCGACGACCGCGACCGCTCTGCCCATCGCGGCGCGCGCCTGCACGATGGCCGGTGCGCTTTGTGGCCCGATCGGTGTGGGCAACGGAGCGATCATCGGCATCGGTTCGAGCGGCGGAACGTCGTCCGGGACCGGGAGGCCGGGCGGCGCGCTGCCGTTCTTCGGTGCGAAACCCGGCGTGGGCAATGCGTCCGCATCGCCGATGCGGGGCGCGGGGTTTGGCGCGGGCGCAGCGGGGCTTTTCTGCCGCGCCTTCGCCTTCGGGGGGCGTGGTACCCACTTGATGCGCCGGGTCTTCTCGGTTTGCTCCTCGGCAGTCAGGCCCGACGCTGGCGCAGCCCCGTCAATCTGCATGACGCAAACGATCTCCTCGTATCACTCCCCTCTCCCGTCGTCTGGGAGAGGCAAGGGGCAGGTAATCCGGCGGCTTGCACGGTATCGTCATCCGTGATAGTCTACCAGACGCGCCCGATGCGGGGCCGTTGGAAGCGTGAGCGCAATCGCCGGAGCAGAGGAGTAGCGCGTGCCGAATCTCAAGTCGTCCATGAAGGACATGCGGGTCAGCGAGCGCCGCCGCCTGCGCAACCGCCCGATTATCTCCGCGACGCGCACCTACGTGCGCCGCGCCCGCACCGCGATCGAGGCAGGAGATACCTCCACTGCTGCGACCGCCGTCGGCGACGCGATCAGCGCGCTCGACCGGGCCGCCTCAAAGGGCGTCATCCACCGCAACAATGCCGCCCGCCGGAAGAGCCGCCTGATGGCAAAATACAACGCCCTCGGCAAGTAAGGTCTGTTTCACCACAGAGAGCGCAGAGAAGGAATAAGGGGGCCGAACCACTATGGTTCCGGTCTTCTTTTTCTCTTCTCTGCGCTCTTCTGTGGTTCGCATCCCCATTACGGGAGGTCGGTGCGGTGCTCCCAGGCGGGGCCGGGGGGGCCGAGGTGAGCGACCTGAAGGACGGCCCAGAGGAGGGCGTCCGCGTCGTTGGTCGTGACGCCCATCTTGACCGCTTCGTCCGCCGCCGCAAGGTCATGGACCGCCGTCGCCATTCGCGCGGCATCCACGCCGCGTGCCGCCCGCATCAGGTGATAGGCGCGATTCGGCGCGACGCCGAGCAGGGCCGCCGCGTCGTTCTGTGGCAGAGCGCCAAGCCATTTCGCGCGTGTCAGGTACCCGGCCTGGCTGGCGAGGAGCGCCAGCAGCCGCATCGGCTCCTCGCCGGCGGCGAGCAGGCGCTCGGTGCGCGTCACCGCCTCCCGCGCATTGCCGCCGATCACCGCGTCGAGCCACGCGAAAGTCTCTTCGTCCGCCGCGTCCGGGACGAGCGTCGCGACCTGTGCTGCGGTGATCGTGCCGCCGTCATCCAGCGCGAGCGAGTAGGTGGCGAGTTTGGCGATTTCGCTTTCCAACCGGAGCGCGCCGGTCGGGCCGACAGCGGAGGAGCCGAGCGCGTTCAGGAGCGCTTCGGCGGCAGGACGCTCGATCTTCACGCCTTCCGCGACCGCGCGATCGCGAATCCAGCGCAACCAGGCATCGCGCTCGTTCGACGCGGGCAGGCTGGCGGTGTGGACGGTCCCGGACAATAACGCGTCACGCACCGACGCGGGCAGGCTGGAAAGATTCAGTGTGCCCGATTCCCAGAAGACGAGTGTCGTTGTCGCGGGCATCGCCGGGAGGAAGGTTGCCAATGGCAGCAGCGCCTCGAAGTCCGCCGCCTTGCGTCGCCCGCGCTGCCCCTCGGTCGGTTGCAGATAGCGACCGAGCAGCCCGCGCACGAGCACGAATCGCCCGCTGCCGAAGAAGGGGAGCGCGTCGCACGCGGTGATGGCCGCGTGTACGGTCGCGGCATCGCCTTCGAGGATCGTCGTGTTCAGTCCACTGGGATCGCATTCCGCATGCGCTGCCCGCAGCCGCCCGACGATCTCCCGTGCGGCCTTCGCATCATCGCCATGCACCAAGTGAAGCAATGAGCGATGAGCGGGAGCCTTTTGGGCAGGAAGCGATGAGTCGTCCATTGTCGTACTCATTGCTCGTACCTCGCTAGTATCGCTCATTGCTGGGGAGACCCCGCTCTGCCGTGTGCCTCGAAATGCTCTGAACCTGCCGAGGCAGGTGGGCGCCCCGCCACCGGGAATGGTAACGCCGGTTGCTCACCGGCGGCCTCGCTCCTGATGGGTTATGGCTCCCGCACATTGAAGTATTGGCTCAATGGCATACTGGAGACATCACGCACAGCGCAGGGTCATTTGTGCCTCATGTATACACCCGCGCTGCGTGCCGCGCAAGTCGCTATCGTCGCGCTACCGGGCGATACTGAACAGGGCGAGCACCCCGAAGGTGGCGATCACGCAGCCCGAAATGCGGTTCACCCAGACGAGGCGCGCGGGCGTCAGTTTCGTGCGCACGATGCCGGTGCCGCCGCTGAGGAGGAGCCACCAGAGTGCGGAGCCGAGGAAGAGACCGAGCACGAGCAGCGCCGCCGACCCATAGGCGCCCTTGATCTCGCCCGCGCCGATCCCCGCGAAGATCGCCGCGAAGGTGAGGATCGTCAGCGGGTTCGTCAGCGTGAGGCCGAACGTCGTGAAATAGACGTTCCGCAAACCACCCCTCCCCATCGCCGCCGGTCGTTCGGCGGGTTTGCTCAGGAAGGTCGTCACGCCGAGATAGCAGAGGAATGTGCCGCCGATCAGCCGCAACCAGAACTGCTGATTGACGAGGAAGGACGAAATGAAGGTCAATCCGAAGGCGGCGATGGCGCCGTAGCAGCCGTCCGCCGTCGCCGTGCCGAGACCGGAAATGAAGCCCGCAAGCCGTCCGTCCGTCAGCGTGCGCCGAATGCAGAGCACGCCCATCGGCCCGACCGGCGCGGCAACCGAGAGGCCAAAGATCATGCCCCGGAGCAAGAATCGCAGGTCCATGGTCATCTCACGATGGAGTAACGAGTAGCGAGAACGAACCGCTTTACTCGTTACTCGCTACTCGTTACTTTCAAGGGCGGCGATCTGCGTCTCGATGAGGGCGACGAGTTCCCCCATCGTCTCTCCATCAAACGCCAGCCGCGCTCCCGCCGCCGCGAACAACTGCGGCAACGGCGCCGTCCCCCCTAATCCCAGCGCCCGCCGATACGCCGCCAGCGCCCCCCCATGATCCCTCAGACTGTTGCCCCACACCTGCAAGGCGCCCACCTGCGCGATCCCGTACTCGATGTAGTAGAACGGATAGAGGAAGATGTGCAGTTGGCGGTACCAGCGGGCAATCCGCTCCGCTTCCAGTCCCGACCAGTCCACGCCCCGCTCGAAGCGGGCACGCAGGGCGAGCCAGGCGGCATCGCGGGCGGTCCGGTCGTGACCGTCCCCGCTGGTGTAGAGCCAGTGCTGGAAGGCATCAACGCAGGCGATGTGGGGGATGCCGTGGAGGATGCCTTCCAGATGTTCAATCCGGGCACGACGGGCATCAGCCGCGGAGTAGTACCCGCCATCGTCGGAGGCGAGGAAGGGAGCGGTGAGCAGTTCCATGCTCATCGAGGCGACCTCCGCCATCTCTGACCCTGTCTGGCGCTGCCAGTAGAGGGGAAGGTGATGCGCCTCGAAGACATGGAAGGCGTGCCCCGCCTCATGGAGCAAGGTTTCCACATCACCGTTGACGCCGACCGCATTCATGAAGATGAACGGGCGGCCCCGATACGGGTAATCAATGCAGTAGCCGCCCGGCGCTTTGCCTTTGCGGCTGTCGAGATCGAGCAGGTGTTCGTCCGCCATCTGTGTGAAGTAGCCGCCGAGTGTCGGATCGAGCCGCCGGAAAATCGTCTCGGCCTGGGTAATCAGCGTGTTCACCTCGTCGAACGGCTTGAGTGGTGGGCGGCCCTCGGGGTCAACGGCGGTATCCCAGGGCCGGAGCGTGGCGAGACCCATCCGCTCCTTGCGGCGCGCATGCAGTCGTGCGACAGCGGGCACGACCGTCTGCTCGACAGCGGCATGAAACGCCTCGCAATCGGCAGGGGTGTAGTCGAAGCGGTCCTTCGCCTGATGCATGTAGTCGCGGTAGTTGGCGAATCCGGCATTCCTCGCCATCTGCTGTCGGAGGGCGTACTGGTGGTCGAAGATGTCTGCTAAGGCGTCGTGCTGCGCGATGTACGGCTCAGAGCCGAGCCGGAATGCCCGCTCCCGCACGTCCCGATCCGCACTTTGCAAGAAGGGTTGCAGGCGCGGGAGCGGCAGTTCCTCGCCCTCCCAGATGACGGTCATCCCTCCCGTGATCTTGTTGTACTGCGTGTTCAGCCGCTCTTCCTCGCCGACGAGCGGCACATTCTCCGCGCGGAAGATTGCCAATTGATTCCGCATGCTGCGGAGCAATGTTGCCAGTTCCGCGCGCTCGTAGCCGAGGTCGAGGAGCCGCTTCGAGAGGCCGACATGCTGCTCGTGCATCCGGGGTTCGATCTCGCTGGAAAAGCGCACCTGCGTCGCTTCCTTCGCCTCGCTCGCGGTATCGGTTGTGTACGCGTTGTAGGCGATCGCGCTCGCCTCCGC
Organism: uncultured Thermomicrobia bacterium; assembly: GCA_937968015.1. Classification (GTDB taxonomy): domain Bacteria; phylum Chloroflexota; class Chloroflexia; order Thermomicrobiales; family JALYUS01; genus JALYUS01. The sequence goes on along the minus strand of CALBSO010000015.1, from coordinate 4,667 downwards.
GACCATCTCTTCCAATCTCGCCCAATCCCGCAGCCATCCCTCGACGTTCGATTCGTCGAGCGGGCGAGCGTTCAGGTCCTCGTAGTAGGGCAGAATATCGTCCCACGTCGCCTCCGCGAAGGCTTCGGGGGAATCGGGCAGCGTCACATTTGCCATCATGCACTCCTTCTGGAATGGCGCGTCTCCAACCGTGTTACAACAAGGGTAGCATCATTCTCAGCACTCGGCACTCCGCGCGGTATACTATGCCGAGGCGAGGGAGGCGCGCATGGTACAACAGACAGGGACGATTCTCGACGAAATCCTGGCGAAAAAGCGGCACGAAGTGGACGCGCGCAAGGCGCGCGTCGCGATGGACCTGATCGAACTGAAACTGAGCCGCACGCCGCCGCCGCGTGACTTCCTCGCGGCGCTGAAGCGCAAACCCAGCGAGCCGGTGCGCGTGATCGCGGAACTGAAGCGTGCCTCGCCCGTCAAGGGCATCTTTGTGCAGGACTACAATCCGGAGCAGATCGCGGGCGAGTTCGCGCGCGGCGGTGCGGCGGCGCTCTCGGTGCTGACGGACGAATCGTTCTTTCTCGGTAGCCTGACCCATCTCCCGATCGCGCGGCGCGGTCTCGATGCCGTCGGCAGCACGATTCCGCTCCTCCGCAAGGACTTCATCATTGACCCGTATCAGGTCGCGGAGGCGCGGGCGTGGGGTGCGGACGCTTGTCTGCTGATCGTCGCCGCACTGGACGACGCGATGCTCGCGATGCTCTACGCCGCCGTATTGGCGTATGGTATGACCGCGCTCGTGGAAGTGAACAATGCGGCGGAGTTGGCGCGGGCGGTCGCGGTGGGTGCGGCGCTGATCGGCATCAACCAGCGGGATTTGCGGAACTTCAGCGTCAATACCGACCTCGCCACCGATCTCGCTGCCAAGATGCCCCGAGAGACCGTCCGTGCCGCCCTCAGCGGCATCAGGAACGCCGACGATATACGGCGGCTCGCGGACGTCGGGTTCGATGCCGCGCTCGTCGGCGAGTCCGTCATCACCGCGGCGGATCGCACGGCGGCGGTGCGGGCGTTGGCGGAGGCGGATAACCGAGCGCGCTCCGGTGGCGCGCAATGACGATTGTGAAGATCTGCGGCGTACGGCGGTTGGTGGACGCGCAAGCGTCGGCGGCGGCGGGCGCGGAGATCGTCGGTTTCACCTTCTGGCCGGGCACCCGGCGATACATCGCACCGGAGGAAGCGGCGGAAGTGATCGCCGCGTTCCGGGCGGAGGACGGGCCGCAGCCGCTTGTCAGCGGCCTCTTCGTCAACGCCGATCCGGCAATGATCGCCGCGACGGTGGCGCTGTGCGGCCTCGATCTCGTCCAATTCTCCGGCGATGAGACGGCGGCGGCTGTCGAACGGCTCAACGTGCCGCTTCTGATGGCCGTCCGCACGCTGCCCGGCGAAGACGTGGACACGCTGCGCGAGCGCATCCACGCGCTCCATCACGCGGCGCGATCGCTGCCGCCCGGCCCGTTTGGCCAGCCACTCACGCCACTCCTCGATGCCCATGTGCCGGGGCAGTATGGCGGCACGGGGCAGACGGGCAACTGGGCGCTCGCCAAAGCGGTGGCCGCCGAGGAACGAATTCTGCTCGCGGGTGGACTCACGCCGGAGAATGTCGCCGATGCCGTCCGCATCGTCGGGCCGTGGGGCGTGGACGTGGCGAGCGGCGTGGAGGTCGCGGGGCAGCCCGGTATCAAGGATGCCACGCGGATTGAGGCATTTATCCGCGTATCGCGTGCCCCGGCGGAGGTGAGACATGCCGGACATTGAGGTCGTGCGGGAGCGGCCCGATCCACAACGCCGCGCCGCGCATCGCCTGGTGCAGATTGCCGGTCGTCTGTTTGCCGACGAAGCGGACGCGGCTGCGGCGATCCAGTACGTCTCCGCGATCGTCGCCCTCGAAGAGGGGCAGGCCTACCTCGAAGCCTTCTACGATCGGGGCGCCATCCGGACGATCAGCATCAGCGACTGGTCCGGCAACCGCTACGATGTCGCCCGCCCTGCCGCACTCGCGCCGGAGATCGAGGCATTGCTCATCGCGGAGTGCCGCCACCTGACGAGCGGCGCGGCTCTCCAACCGATGGACGCGCACCTCTTCGCTCATGGCTATTACACCGGCTTCTGCTCCCGTTGCCGTTCCCGATTCGACCTCGGCCCCACCTGCCGTGAATGCCTCTTCGCGGGTTACCCGATTAATTACGATGAACTGCCTACCGATTTGCGGTAAGATTCCGTATTGCGATGAGGTATCGAATCTGCGTCAGGCCGGGCGAACCGCCGACGAATGTGATCGTCTCTGACGCGCTATAGCAAGGAATGAGCATGAAGATCCTCATCATCGGCGGGACGATCTTTCTCGGGCGGCATCTCGTGGAGGCGGCGGTGGCGCGCGGGCACGACGTGACGCTCTTCAACCGCGGGCAACACAGTCCGAACCTTTTCCCCGATGTCGAGAAACTGCGGGGCGACCGCGATGGCGGCCTCGCGCCGCTCCGGGGGCGACAGTGGGACGCGGTGATTGATACCTGCGGCTCCTTTCCGCGCGTCGTGCGCGCCTCGGCGGAGATGCTGGCGGAGGCGGTCAGGCAGTACATCTTCATCTCCACGATGTCTGTCTACGCGGACCTCAGCGCGCCGGGGAGCGATGAGCGCTCGCCCGTCGGCACGATCCCGGACGAAACAGTGGAAGAAGTGACCGGGGGGACATATGGGCCGCTCAAGGCGCTCTGCGAGCAGGCAGTGGAGAGGGTGATGCCAGGCCGAACGCTCAATATCCGCCCCGGCCTGATCGTCGGGCCGCACGATCCCTCGAACCGTTTCACCTATTGGGTGCATCGGGTCGCGCAGGGCGGTGAGGTGCTCGTTCCGGGCGTGCTGGAGCAGCCGTTGCAGTTCATCGTGGATGTGCGCGACCTCGCCGCATGGATCGTCCGCATGGCGGAAGCGAGTACCGTGGGCGTCTTCAACGCGAAGGGGCCGGACTACCCACTGACGATGGGCGATTTGATCGAGACCTGCGCGTCGGTCAGCGGCAGCGATGCCCGCTTCGTCTGGGTGAGCGAGGAATTCCTGCTCGATCAGCACGTCGGGCCGTGGATGGAATTGCCGCTCTGGCTCCCCGCGACGATGAACGCGATCAACAGCGCGCGGAGTGACGCGGCCTACACCGCCGGTCTGACTTTCCGGCCGATCGCGGAGACGGTACGTGACACCCTCACCTGGGACGCAACCCTCCCACCGGATACCGAACGCCGTGCCGGGATGGCCCCCGACCGCGAGACGCACCTGCTTGATCGGTGGCAGACGGAGAGAAACAACGGGCGCGTATCATAAATATTTAACATTTCGTTGTACGCTGCCAGGTGGAGAGATAGTATGCAAACGCGGTTTGCCGCCGTGTCATATGATGCCGCAAGAGGAGTAGATGCATGGCGCAGAGGATTGTCGCCGCCCCGGAAGCCGCTACTGTACCGCGGGAGGAGCCGCCCGCGCCGATTGCAGTACTTAGCGTAGCGCCGAAGACGGGGGGACGGGGTGGGGTGCCGCTCAGCGAGAGCCTGAAGTCCTCCCTCGACAGCCTCGGCGCCAACGTCCTGCGGACCGGCTTGACGATGCTCGGCATCATCATCGGCGTCGGCGCCGTCATCGCCCTCCTCGCCATCGGCAACGGCGTCGTCGCCACCGCCCGCGACAAACTCGAAGCCAACGGCACCAACCTGATCACCGTGCAGGGCGCCAACCAGCGCACGGCGGGGGTCGCCACCGGGGCCCTCGCCAACACCCTCACCCTCGAGGATGCCGACGCGCTCGCCCAACCCGGGGTGCTCCCCGATGTCACCGCCCTCTCCCCGGAGGTCGGGCGCGGGGGGCGGATCAACGTCGGGACCGTCAACACCTTCGGGGAGACGCTCGGTGTCTGGCCCTCCTATCAGGATGTCCACAGTTACACTCCCACTGCCGGCACCTTCATCTCCGATCAGGATGTGACGAGCAAGGCGCGCGTCGTCGCCTTGGGAGCGAACATCGCCACCGCCCTCTTTCCGTCCAGCGATCCGGTCGGCAAGACGGTGCGCCTCAACAACAACTCCTTCACGGTGATCGGCGTGATGGAGGTCAAGGGGGGCAATGGCTTCGGCTCCCGCGACAATCAGGTCTACGTGCCGATCACGACGGTGCTGACGGTGCTGACGGGTGGGCGGCAGCAGCCGGTCGGTGCGGGGCACAACATTGACACGATCTCAGTGAAGGCGAACAGCCCGGAGAGTGTGGACAAGGCGATGGGGGAGATCAACGACGCCCTGGCCGGGCAGCATCGCACGAAGACGGGGCAACCGGACTGGCAGGTGACGAACCAGGCGGATCAGATCGCTGCGGCGGAGTCCACGCAGAAGACCTATCAGATTTTCCTCCTCGTCATCGCCAGTATCTCGCTGTTGGTCGGGGGCATCGGCATCATGAACATCATGCTGGTCAGTGTGACCGAGCGAACGCGGGAGATCGGGATCAGGAAAGCGATGGGCGCGCAGGGGAAGGACATCCTGACGCAGTTCGTGACGGAAGCGGTGCTGATCAGCCTGATTGGGGCATTGACGGGGGTGGGGTCTGTCTCTTATACACATCTC
>CALBSO010000014.1 GCA_937968015.1 uncultured Thermomicrobia bacterium | reverse complement strand
CGGGGAAAGAGTTGAACCGGCCGAAAACGCAGTTGCGGATACCGGGGCCGACGCCGCTGCCGGATGCAGTGCGGGAGGCGACCGGGCGGCAGATGATTAATCATCGCAGTCCGGAGTTCGCGCAAATCCTCGCGGAGACCATCACGGCGATGCAAACGATTCTCCAGACGACGCACGATGTGTTGCTGATGTCCTGCTCTGGCTCAGGCGGGATGGAGGCGGCGGTCGCCAACCTCTGCTCGACCGGCGATGAGGTGATCGCGGCGCATGCGGGTGTTTTCGGGGGGCGGTTCGCCGCTATCGCCGAGGCCTACGGTCTCACCGTCCATCACGTCACCGCACCCGACGGCCAGGCACTCGATCCGGTACGAATCGCCGAATCCTTCGTCGCCCACCCGCGCGCCAAGACGCTCTTTGTAACGCATAACGAATCGTCAACCGGCGTGGTACACGATCTCAGAGCGATTGCAGAGACGGCGCATCGTCACGGCGCGCTCGTCGCCGCCGACTGCATCACCTCGACTGCCGCGCTCGACGTGCCGCTGGATGAATGGGGCATTGATGTCGCCGTTTCCGCCTCGCAGAAGGCGTGGATGGCGCCGCCGGGAATGGCGATGGTCGCCGTCAGCCCACGGGCATGGCAACGGGCGAAGACGGCGACGCTCCCCCGCTTCTACTTCGACTTCGCGAAGCACCGCGATGCCCAGGCACAAGGACAGACGCCCGCAACCCCCGCCCTACCCACACTCACCGGGCTGCACTGCGCGCTCCGGATGCTCGTTGCGGAGGGGCTCCCGGCGATTGTCGCCCGCCATCGTGCCGCCGCCGAGGCGTGCCGCGCCGATATTGGCGATCTCGCGGAGTACGGTCTCCGCCTCTTCGCGGAACCGACGCACGCCTCGAACACTGTCACGGCCGTCGCGCTCCCGGACGGTATGGATGTGGCACGCCTGCTCGCACGGCTGGAAGAGGAGCACGGCGTCATCGTCGCGGGTGGGTTGGGTCGGCAGGCGGGGAAGATCATTCGTATCGGCCATCTCGGCCACGTCACGGCGGCGGACATGGACGCCGTCGGCGCGGCGCTACGGGCGGTGCTGTCACCCTAACCCCCGGCCCCTCCCTAAAAGGAAGGGGGAGCGAGCCCCTGGAAGAAGGGGGATTCTTTCTGTTGCCCGCTTCTCGTGTACACTGACGCACGATCAACAGGTAGCGCAAACGACAGGGGAGGCAGCGATGGCGGACGACCGGCGGAAGGGCAGCGAGGTCCTGATCGAGGTTCTGCGCAGCGAGGGTGTGACGCATATTTTCGGCAACCCCGGCACGACCGAACTGCCGATGATTGACGCGCTGGCGGCTGTCTCGGACATCTATTACGTCCTCGGGCTGCAAGAGTCAACGGTCGTCGGCATGGCGGATGGCTACGCGCAGGCGACCGGTCGCCCCGCGTTCCTCAACCTGCATACCTCGGCGGGGCTTGGCAACGCGATCGGCAACCTGACGAACGCGAAGAGCGCGAATACGCCGCTCGTCGTAACGGCGGGTCAGCAGGATTACCGGCACATCATTACGGACCCACTGCTCGCGGGCGATCTGACCGGGATCGCGGCGGCGGTCTCGAAGTGGACGCATGAAGTGCGGACGCTCGGCGAACTCGGCACGGTGCTGCGTCGCGCCTTCCATGACGCCGCCTCCGCCCCCGCCGGCCCCGTCTTCGTCTCATTGCCCATGAACGTCATGGATGAGATCGGCCCGGCAGCGATCCCGCCGCCCTCGCGGATCGAACGCCGCGCCGTCGGCGGTAGGTTGGCGGAACTGGCCGAATTGCTCGCCACCACGCCATCGGACCGCCTCGCCCTCGTTGTCGGAGATGAGGTGACGGCATCCGGCGGCACGGAGGCGCTGGTGGCGGTGGCCGAAATGCTCGGCGCGCCGGTCTTTGGCTCGCCGCTGATCGGCTCGTTCGCCTTCCCGCCGCTGCACCCGCTCTGGGCGGGCGCGCTGCCGCCCCATGCCGCCGCGCTTCGCAAGGCGCTCGCGGATTTCGACCGCGTCTTCCTGATCGGTGGCCGCGCCTTCATGACCTATCCCTATGTGCCCGGCTCCGCGCTGCCGGAGACGGTCGAACTGCTCCACCTCGCCCCGGACGTGCATGATCTCGGTCGCACGTATCCGGTGCGCCTCGGCATCGTCGGCGACCCGCGCGCCACGCTGGAAGCGCTCTTGCCGTTGCTCCAGGGAAAGGCGACGGCGAACAGCGTGGCGGAGACGATTGCGAAGCGGCGTGCGGTGCAGGAAAAGTCCCGCCAGGCATACGAGACGGCGGCGCTTGGTCGCTACGACAAGACGCCGATGCCGCCGATTGTCGCCGCTCACGCCCTGCTCCGCGCGCTGCCGCCCGAATCCATCGTCGTGGACGAGGGACCTGCGACGAACACGCATGTGCGGGCATTCCACCAAGTGACGCGGCCGGATCGCTACTTCTTCGTGCGCGGTGGCGGCCTCGGCTGGGGCATGCCCGCCGCGCTCGGCGTCTCGCTCGGCTTTGACCGCGAGCCGGTGCTGTGCATCGTCGGGGATGGCGCGGCGATGTATTCCCCGCAAGCCCTCTGGACTGCCGCGCACGAGCAATTGCCCGTCGTCTTCGCCGTCGTCAACAACCGCGAGTACAACATCCTCAAGAACTACATGCGCGGCATGGAGGGGTACAACGCGACGATGGGCACATTTATCGGCATGGACATCACCGATCCGCCGGTGGATTTTTGCGCCCTCGCTCGCTCGATGGGCGTCTCTGCTACCCTCGTTGAGCGAGCGGGCGATGTCGGCGACGCCGTACGCGCCGCGTGGCAGTCCGGCAAGCCCCACCTGCTCGAACTGCCGATGGCGGCCACCGAGCGGGGATAAGAAATGGTGGCGTAGGCTTCAGCCTGCGTGAGAGACCGCAGGCTGAAGCCTACGCCACCGTCTCGTGATCGCTAATTTCCACGCCGTGGCGCTTGGCGGCGCGCTTGATCCGGTCTTTGATCTGCTTGACATCGCCTTTGTCGTATTTCGCGGCGTTGTCCTTGTGATTGATATAACTCCACGCCGCGCGGACATGTTCGGGCGTGTCAATCGGGTACTTATGATTCGTCGGGTCCGCGAACTGCACATGCCCGTACTCGTGGACGCCCTCTTGCGGATGTACATCCTCCCGCTTCTCGATCCGGTCGCTCATCTCGCGCTCCCTTCTCTGGCGCCGACCCACCCGCACTGGCGTGTTGCATCGTTCATGCCAGCCGGTATCATCACACGGGGCGCATGCCGAGCAGATTGGGGAGAGGAGCGGCAGGGATGAAGATACGCGCGATTCGAGCGGTGGGCTTGCGGGGTGCGACACCGGAGGGCGGCTGGAGCGACGAACTGCAACCGGACGCCTGCGTGCATACGCTGATCGCCGTCCTCACTGATGAGGGAGTGACGGGCGTCGGCAGTGTCTTCACGAACGACGCGCTCGTCCGTGCCGCGCTGGGCGTCCTCGAACCGTTGTATCGCGACGAGAACGCGCTCGAACCGGAGCGGGTGGGCGAGAAGTTGCACCAGAACACCTTCTGGCTTGGGCGCGGCGGGGCGATCACGCACGCGATTTCGGGCATTGACATCGCGCTGTGGGACATTCTCGGCAAAGCAACCCGGCAGCCTGTCGGGCGGCTGCTCGGCGGGCGATACCGCGAGCGGGTGCGCCCCTATGCCTCCTTACTGATGGACGAGCCGGAGCGGATGGCGGACGCGCTCCTACCGTACAAGGCGCAAGGCTTCCGCGCCTTCAAGATCGGCTGGGGGCCGTTCGGGCGGCAGAGCGCGGCGAAGGATGAGGCGATTGTCCGCGCCGCGCGGGATGCCGTCGGCGACGATGTGTTCTTGATGGTGGATGCGGGCGGCAGCGACGCCCACTGGAATCAGGGGTACAAGTGGGCGCTACGGACGGCGGAAATGCTGGCAGGGTACGGCGTGACATGGTTCGAGGAAGCCTTGAAGCCAGATGCGCTGCGCGATTACGTCATGCTGCGGGAGCACGCGCCGTTGCCGATCAGCGGCGGCGAGGTGCTGACGCGCCGCCAGTCCTTCCAGCCCTGGCTGGAAGCGGGCGCATTCGACATCGTCCAGCCGGATGTGACGAAGGTCGGCGGCATTTCGGAGGAGCGGCGCATCGGCTGGATGGCGCAGGAGCACGGCATCCGCTTCATTCCGCACGGGTGGAACACAGCGGTCGGTTTGGCTGCGGACCTCCAACTCTCCTCCGCCTTCCCCGACACCGATTTCGTCGAGTACATCACCGGCTCGCCGTATGTGGATGCCATCGTCGCGCAGCCGTGGACGCTGGACGCCGACGGCATGCTCGCCATCCCCGCTACCCCCGGCCTCGGCATCACCCTCAACCCGGACGCTGTACGCCGCTATTCACGCGGCGAGCCGTTCCTCAATGATTGAGCCTCTTGCTTGAAGTGCGCGGTATATCGAGCATTGTTTACTTACCCTTTGACCCGCCCATACAATTAGCATACACTCCGCCTCAATCCGAGAAGCGCGTCGGGATTCCATACAAAGCGAGGGATAAAGCGCGTATGAGCCAGATTCTTGATGCAATTGGCGAGGATCAACGTCGCGCGACCACGTCCCTGGCGCGGGAGCTATTAGGATCGCTCGTACAGAAAGACCAGTATGTTGGCGAGGTTGTGTCACTCGGCTATGACGTTGCGGTTGTCCAAATTCACGATTTCAATCGACAACAAGTTGGTGGCATTCCCAGCCTAAGCTTCCTCGTTGCGACACGCACCAATACCACTTCTGATTTCGATTATATGGCGGAGGACTCTTCCGTTATTCTGCTGCGTGTCATGGATGCAGCCCCACTGCCGAATGCCGCAGAGGCCGACCGTGTTCGCGTTGAAGCGGCGCAGCGTGTCAGCGGGGAGACCGATCTTCACTGGGATGATCAGAAGATGATGGACGGCACAACGCATCATCTCCTTTCATTCGCAGGCATTAAGTGTAGAGTAATCGGGACATTCTTCGTTGATAAGATCTCTAACAAGGCGGGGGCGCACTTGGATCTCTGCTTCGGAAGCGACATCTCCAACTATTACCCAAACCGCGGCCTCAAAGTCTACAAACCGAATGGACTTGCACTCAAACGTATCGTCAATTACCAGGCGCCCGATCGTAGCGACCGCCGAACGAACCGCTCTGTGACAGTTGGCGATATTCGCTACGCATCGACAAACCGCTCCTTTCAGGGAGTCAATGACGTCTCGGTGCAACTCATGCCAGATGATCTGCTAGGCCAAAAGACTGCTCTTTTCGGCATGACGCGAACAGGCAAGTCCAACACAACGAAAGTGATTCTCAAGTCAATTTTGGTAGTGGGTCAGTTTGAATCGGGCGGGGCTGAATGTGACCTGTCAGGCACAAGGGACGGAATCTTATTCTGAATCGTCCGGTAGGTTGGGCGCGTCTTGCGGCACTTGCTCCGCCCTCCGCTGTAATTGGTGTCTACGTGTGCTTGTGCCGTGAATATAGGTTCCGAGTACGACTGAGACGGAACCGGCGATAAGGCTTATCCCATACCCGGAATGTCCTTTAAAGAGCGCAATTGCGCCGACAACAATGATGAACGTCATCACTATCGTCCCGAACTTAAGTCCGAGGTCAGCCCGTTTTATGTCGCCCTGAACGACGGCTGCTTCTATTCCTTGCCGATGACGCATCTGCTCTTCCGTAAGTGCCAAGCCCCGTTCACTCATTGCAAGAATGCGTTCCGCACAACCCGGCAAGACACGCTCATAGTGCTCTAGCATTTCTGGTAAGGGTAGCGGGCCAATAAACATTGAGCGATATTCAAAATAGGTCGTACTTGTTACTGTTGACGAAGGATTCTCTGGTGAGGTGGGTTGACCGGAAGAAGGAGACGACGCCTTCATAGCGTCGTCTCCTTCAGGCTGATACGGCGTGATACTGCGATCAGTGCTCACGGACGCAATTTCCTGCTGAGTGCGGTACTGATTTCTTTTGTAACGCGCTCGGCATTCTCACGAAATGCTTCATTGACAGCCGCCGCGTCTGCCCGTAATGCGCGTTCATCCGCCTGCTTGGGGGTATCAGAGAGATTGTAGGTATTGAGCGCGTTGCCGAAGTCAACGATGCGTGCAACACCTTCGGTAGCGGATGGCTCCGCAAAGAGGAAAGTGCTGTACCTGCCCATGAATGATGCCCTCCTTCTTGCCGCGTCCCGGACTATGGAGTGTACCCCGTTGGGTACATTGCGTCAATATAACGATTAAGGGGCAGATTGGTCTCTCTTCCCCCATCGCGCCGCCGCCATCTTCCGCGCCATCTCTTTGCGTTCCTCTGGCGTCATCTTCGCGGCGCGGGCGTGACCGCCCTTCAACCCGCCCTTGCGCCCCAAAGCGACCGCAGCCGGGTCTTTCCCGTCATCGGCGGGCGGCTGCTCGTTCGTCGCCATCTCCGTGATGCGGCTTGCGAGGCTATTCAAGTCGGTAGGCATCCGTGAGCGGTTAGGCATGGCTCTAGTATGCCATAAGCGTCAATAGAACGTATGTTCGTCTTGGAAGGGTATATTGGAACATTAATTCTTATTAATTCTCGTTAATTGTGTTAATGTGGAGAATTGTTCGTGCTCCCCTTGACAGTGTGGGTGCGTACGTATATGCTGAATTAGTGTCCTCGGTGCTCGGTTCCTTCCCGCCTGCCAAGACATGGTTGGAGCCGAAACACCGGTAAGGACACAGTTGAAACTTTGGCGAGGTGCCGCAGAAACCGACCGGGGTGGCCTGCCAAGCCACAGAGATGCTTAGCCCATCTCCGCACGGGTGAAAACTCCCGTCCTCGCCTCCATTTGTCCTTAATTTTAGGGGGTGCCCTGAGTGATGTCAAGACAAAAAGCGGTCGTACACAACTCTAATGCGTGGCGTTTCACGGCATGTTTCACGTAAAGGAGGGCGATCATGTCCATTTCACGCACAACGTTGCGAGACATAAAAGAGGCACTCGCACGATTGGACAAGGAGCGCGAAACCCTCACTGTGCGAATGGTAGAGATTGACAAGCAAGCAGAGGCATTGCGCGTGACACATGAGTACCTTGCGCAACTGCATGACGAGGCACAAGCAGAAACGGCGGTTCCCGCAAAGAGCCTACGGAACGAGATGGTTCAAATCCTTCGAGATACCGGAAAGCCGCTTCATTACACCGAACTCCGCAATCAACTTGAGAATCGCGGCGTGTCAATCAACGGCGTAGACAAGGCGAAGACCGTGGGGGCACATCTATCGAACGATCCGCGATTCAAGAAACTTGGCAAGGGGATGTGGGCGCTTGCATCGTGGCCTGCATCCGTCGCCACGCTAGACGACACGGACGACACGGACGAAGCGGGAGAACCGGATGAACCCTTCGATGTAGCCTTCTCCACAGAGGAGCCGCTGCAAGAGCCGCCAAGACCCCAAAGACCGATGAGGCCAGTAGCACCCGAACGCGAGGAAAAATTCGCGGCAGAAGACTTCGATGATGTACCGTTTTAGGCATTGCAATGCCTAAAACGCTTGACTTTACGTGACCGCTCACGTATAATGGTCATATTGAAATGATCGTTCTACGTGGTGGGTGGTAAGGTATGAACCGACTGAGCACCGATAAACGAGCCGAAGTCATCCGTGCTCTCGTTGAGGGCAACTCGATTCGTGCCACCGTCCGTATGACCGGCGTTGCCAAGAACACCGTCGCTAAGTTGCTCGTTGACGTGGGGCAAGCGTGTTCTGCCTATCAAGACGCTGTGATGTGCGATCTGCCCTGCCAGCGGCTACAGTGCGATGAGATATGGTCATTCTGCCACAACAAGGAAAAGAACACCGCGCCGGAGCATGCAGGGCAGTTTGGCTACGGCGACGTGTGGACATGGACGGCGATTGACGCCGATACCAAACTCGTTCCGTCGTGGCTCGTTGGTGAGCGGGACACCGAGACGGCAATGATCTTCATGGACGATCTGCGTTCCCGGCTGGCGAACCGCGTGCAACTGACCACGGACGGCCACAAGCCCTACCTCGTTGCCGTCTACGATGCGTTCGGCAGCGAGATTGACTATGCGGTGCTCATCAAAATCTACGGCAAAGAGGCGGGCGATGAGAAGCGGTACAGCCCACCCAAGTGCATCGGCACGGAAACCAACGTGATGACGGGCGAACCTGACCCCGCGCACATCAGCACGTCGTATGTGGAACGGCAGAACCTGACGATGCGGATGGGGATGCGCCGCTTCACGCGCCTGACCAATGCGTTCAGCAAGAAGGTCGAGAACCTTGCGGCGGCAGTGTCGCTGCACTTCCTCTACTACAACTTCGCCCGCCCGCACATGGCATTGAATGGTCAGACCCCGGCGATGAAGGCAGGCATCGCGGATCATCAGTGGACGATCACCGAGATTGCCGCCCTGCTTGACCGCAAGGCACAGAAGGATTCAAACTGACCCACTACCTCAATTTTCGATCTGCGATTCGATACTGATGATGCATTGCATATCGGTCAGATCGTTTTCGACCCGAACGGCGAGTACGCGAACGAGAACGTTCAGGACGAAAACAAGCAAAAGAACCCATCGGCGATCAAGAATGTCTGGTCACATCCAGGAGGCCAAAAAGCCGATGTCGTTACTTACTGTAGGCTCTTGGGATGAAGTGCACCACGCGCCGGGATAAAAGTGCACCACCTT
>CALBSO010000013.1 GCA_937968015.1 uncultured Thermomicrobia bacterium | reverse complement strand
GGGCGGGGTGGGTTCGCCATGCCGGTATTCGAGCGGCAGCAGCGTTTCGGCGGGCAGGATGCGCAGCAGTTCGCGGCCAAGTGTATCGAGGTCGTCCAGTTCGGCGCAGGCAAACTCGCCCGTCGTGATGTCCGCGTAGGCGATGCCGCAGCGACCGGAGCGGTCGTCGCTGACGCAGGCGGCGAGGTAGTTGTTCGTGCCCGCATCCAGCATCCCCGGCTCGACGACCGTGCCGGGCGTGACGACACGCGTCACCTTCCGCTCGACGGGTGCGCGGCCGTTCGGCTCCTCCATCTGCTCGCAGACGGCGACGCGATAACCCGCCGCGACGAGCCGCGCGATGTACGACTCCGCCGCATGGACGGGCACACCCGCCATCGGAATGCGCTCGCCCTTGCCCATGTCCCGGCCCGTCAGCGTCACTTCGAGGACGCGGTTGAGCGTGATCGCGTCCTCATCGAACGTCTCGTAGAAATCCCCGAGATGGAAAAAGAGGATCACATCGGGGTATTGCTGCTTGATGCCGAGATACTGCCTGCGGAGCGGGCTGACCACGCGTTTCCTCCCCCTGCAACTGCGTGGCTCAGTATAGCAGGGTTCACTCCTCGTTCCGTTTTTTGAATCGTCAAGACGCCGAGAAGAGAAGAGAAAGAGAAAAAGAGATTTCGTCTTTTGATGCTTCTTCGCGTTCTCTTGGCGTCTTGGCGGTTCGATTATTACCGCGACAACTGACCGGGGCGTTCGCGCAGAATGCGCTCCGCTTCCGCGATGATCGTGCGGACGATCTCGCCCGCCGGTTGGACGGCATGGATCAGGCCGGCGGCGTTGCCCGCGCGGGTCGGTGCGATGCGGCCATCACCTTCTTTCGCCGCTCGCACGAGTTGGGCGTGGAGTTCCGGGCGGCGCGCGGGGAGTTCGTCGTCGCGCCCATGCCAGGTGTCGGTATAGTCGTTTCGGACGACGCGGTCGCCGATGCCGGGCGGGAAGGGCGCTTGCGTGACGATGTCGTACGCGCGGGTCAGCACCGTGTCATCCGTACCCGCCGCGACGACGCGCTCCTTCACCCAACTGCCGCCCTCGGCCTCGACACTCGCGACGAAGCGCGATCCGAGCCACGCGCCCTCCGCGCCGAGCATGAAGACTGCTGCCAGCCCGCGCCCATCCGCGATGCCGCCCGCCGCGATGACCGGGATGCCTCCGGCCACGTCCACGACTGCTGGGACGAGCGGCAGCGTGCCACTGTAACCCGTATGCCCGCCCGCTTCCGTCCCTTGCGCGACGATGATGTCCACACCCGCCGCTGTCGCCGTTCGCGCCAGCGCGACCGTCTGCACCTGCGCGATCATCAGGAGGCCCGCCGCGTGGATCTCCGCGACATATGGCGTTGGGTCCGCGAAGGAATGACCGATCACCGGGACGCGCTCGGCGGTGGCGACGGCAGTCAGTTCCGCCAACCCCGGCGCGGAAGAGATGAAGCCGACACCAAACGGCTTGTTTGTCCGCTCCCGCACGGCGCGAATCTGGCCGCGCAGCCATTCGCCATCGCCGTTCGATCCGCCAATGATGCCAAGGCCGCCCGCCTCCGAAACCGCCGCGGCGAGCGCCGCGTTCGCCGTTCCCGCCATCGGCGCATTCAGGATCGGGTGTTCGATCCCCAACAAGTCGCAGATCCGCGTGTGCAGCATCAGTCATCTCCCCGATTCTTCCTTCATCGCTCATCGCTTGCCACCATTATAGCGCGACCTTCCGACGGTTCCGCGTATGCGATACTGAAAGTCGCGTGTGTTCATTCTCCGTATTGCGGAATTGGTGGGTATGGCGCTTCGAAATCGTACCGGGCCGAGTGGTCGGACACTGCTTCTCTCCGGACTGATCTGCCTCATTGCTGGCATCGTCATCGTCATCGCGCGGCTCCGCACGCCGACGCCTGGTGTGGTGATGCTCGCCGTCATCGGGGTGGTCGCGGGGTTCACACTGACGAGCGCCGGTATTCTCGCACTTGTCTCCCGGCCGGTCTGGATTGAGGGGACGGTCGTGGATGCCCGCTGGACGATCAGCGGTGTGCGACGCACCGGCACCGCCCTCCTCGATGTGGGAGAGGCAGATTTACTGACGGTCCATCTCGATTACGCGGTCTATCGCGCGCTGACGATCGGTGATCGGGTGCGCGTCGAACACAATAGCCTGAACCGGGCGCAGGTCTATCAGGTGGAAATTATCTCTCATGCTCAAACAGGTGCGAAGCGCCCCTGACCCGTTCGCCAGACATAGAGTCCGAGCGCGGCAATCGCGACGAGCAATGCCGCGCCGGTGAGGGCGAACATGCCCCCGGTGGTGATTGCCTGCGCGACCCAGCCGAGGGCGATGGAACCGGTCGCGATGCCGCTCTCGTGCGCAACATAGTAGGTCGCGACCGCCGAGCCGCGCCGGTCGTGTGGGACGAGGTCCACCGTCAGCGCGAGCAGGGCGGGTTGCCCTGCGCCGAAGCCCGCCCCGGCAAGCAGCGCCGCGACCGCAAGCAGGGGCAGGGCGTGGGCGAGCGCTGCGACGATCAGCGATATGGCGAGGCAAGCGATCCCCGGTACGGCAACGATCCACCGCCCGTACCGATCCGAGAGCCGCCCGGCGATGGCCCGTGCGACGAGCAAGCCCGCCGCGTAGATCGTGAAGAAAAAGCCGCTGCCCGCGATATGCCGCTCGTCCGCGAGAATGATGATAAAGGTGATAATCACGCCATAGGCCAGCATCATCACGAAGCAGGCAACCATGGGTAGGAAAACGCGCGATTCGAGGAGCGGCCCCGGCGGCGGGGCGAGGCGCACGGCCGGGCGGTTCCGTGGCCGGAGTAGCGCGGTGACGAGCACCGCCGCCGCACCGACCGCCGCCGCGACCAGGAAGCAGGCGGGATAGCTCCAGCGCCCCGCAATCGCGAGGCCAAGCGCAGGACAGACCGCGAGCGCCAGCGTGTTCGCAACGCCCCAGTAGGCCATCGCCTCGCCCCGCCGTATGGCGGGCGTGATCGCGGCGACGAGCGAGGGCGCGGCGGTCGTGTATCCCGCCATGCCACCTCCATGAAAAAGCCGGACGGCAATCAAGAGAGGAATCGTGGTTGCGCCCGCGTAGAAAACGTTGGCGAGCATGAAGATCGCCGCGCAGATCAGCATCGGCGCGAGCGTGACGCCGCCGTTGACGAGTCGCCCGATAAAGGGGCGCGGCGTGATCGCGGTCACGGCGAAGAGGCCGAGCACGAGGCCAATCTGCCCGGTGCTACTGCCGAGTTGGTCCTTGAGATACTTCGGCAACGCCGCGAGGGGCAGATAAAAGGCGGAGAAGAAGAGCAACGCACTGAGAAGCGCGAGCGTGTACGACCCGGTCCAGAGGCGGTCATCCGTCTCCGGCGGTGCGACCGCCGCCCCCACGCTCGTCATCTCACGCGTTTCCTTCGCGCGCCAGCACTTCCTTCAAGCGGTAATACGCTTCACGCGGCGTCATGGCATCCATGCTCTTGCCCGTCGCCGCCTCGACCGCGCGCCGATCCGCATAGCCTTTCCCGCGCGCCCAGCGCCAGAAGGCGGTCGTGGAGATCATCGCCATCTCCATATCGTCCGCGTCATCCTCCGCCGGTTCCTCGGTGCGGGGTG
>CALBSO010000012.1 GCA_937968015.1 uncultured Thermomicrobia bacterium | reverse complement strand
ACGAAGATCTCATCGCGCATCGTCCGGAGCTCGTCGGCGGTGATCAGCGCCCGCTGCACCTCCCCCACGCCCCGATTCCCCCGATCCGCCCACGGCAGGAGCAGGGGGCGTGACGCGCTCCGGTTCGCGCTATAGACCGTCGTCGTCCCGGCGAGCTTGCTGAAATACTCCGCGTCGTCGTGCGTCACGTGCCCCAGACACATCTTCGTCGTCGCATTGGAGAGGATCGTGTCGGCATCCTCCGCCCCGTAGGCTTTCGTCAGTTGTGCCAGGCCCTGGACGACGAGCAGGCAGCCGATCCCGGCGCTCCTGACCGTCGCCATCCGACTGGCAAACTCGGGGATGTGTCCCACGGTGCCGAACTCGTCGAGATAGGCCAGCACCGGCACGGGGAGCGCCCCGCTCGGGGCGGCCTTGGCGATGGCGGTGAGGGTCGTGAAGAAGTGGAGAAAGAAGCAGGCGGTCAAGGGGGCGAGCGTGCGACTGTACTGGGGATCGAGCGCGAGGTAGAGCACGGTCGGCTGCCGCGCGAGTTCGGCGAGCGCGATCTCATTCGTGCCCGTCACCGCCCGCACCTCGGGGAGGTTGAGGCAGGTGAAGCGCGGCGGCAGTTCGGTGAAGACGCTGCCCAGCAGCCGCTCGTTCTTCGCCATATTGGCGAGGAAGCCCCGCGCGAGTCGGCGCACCTCCGGAACGGGACTCGCCGCGAGCGTCGCGCCCACCGCCTCGGCGGGGGTGCCGCAGAGGAGGCCCACGAGCGCCACCAGCGGCGGGGTGATCTCCTCCGTCGCGACGAGGTGCAACGCCGCCGTGCCGATCAGCGTGCGCGCCGCGTTCGACCAGAAGGCGTCCTTGGATTCGCCCGTATTGCGCACCCACGTCTGGGCGAAGAGGTCGGCGGTGGCCGCATCATGGACATAGGCGAGCGGGTTGTAGCCCCGCGAGAGCGTCGGGTCGAGGAAGTCGAGCGCCCAGACATTGTCGCTCCCATAGCGCGCGCGGATGGCGGAAGAGGATGTGCGCAGGAGTTCCCGCTTGGGGTCGGTGATGACGAGCGAGCGCGTGCCTGGCTCGGTGAGGAGGTTGGGCAGGATCACCCCGCTCGTCTTGCCTGCCCCGGTCGGCGCGACGAGCAGCAGGTGCTCGTACTGGTCGCGTTCGGGGATGGCGACGAGTTGCCTCCCGATGCGTCCGACGACGAGATCGGCGTGATGGGGCCGGGGCCGGAACGCCTCCCGCTCGGCGCTGCTCGCCCATTGGGCGCTGCCGTGACTGATGCTCGGTTGCCCCTGTTGCCGCATCACGCGGAGCATCAACAGGAACCAGAGTCCCCTGCCGATCGTGCGGAGCAACACCGCGATCAGCCCAACGGCGAAGACGGCGAGTTCGATGCGGGTCATGCGGCGCACACGGGCATGGTCGGGTTGGGTGTAGACCGCCCATCGTACCGCGATGGGTTGCCCGAACCACTCCTTCGCGGCGGTCTGGTGCGCGACGCCCGCCGCACCTGCCGACTGCCCTGCCTTGTCGGCGGTGGTGAGGGCGGCGAACTCCTCGTCGAGCCGCAGCGCGGGATAGGCGGCAGAGAGCTCGGCGGTGCGTAGCCCGATGCGCACGCGCGCGGCGACGCTCGGCCCGACGATCACTGCACCAATTGCCCCCGCGGCCAGCACGCTCGCGAAGAGACCCACGAGCATCGTTCCTTTCCTGTTCATGGCATCCCTCTCATCGGTCGTGATCGTCCCGGTCGCCCCGCAGTTCGTCGGGCGCGCGCTCATCCGCCGCCGCTGCCCGTGCCAGCGTTTCCGCCCACCGCGTCCGCTCGTCCCGTTCCGCCCGGCAATAGTCCCGACCACCCTCCCGGAGCCGGGCGTGGTCGGCACGGTCGAGCCGCACCTCGCGCCGCTGCCCGCAGCGGTCCTCGCCACCGCCGCAGAGCACCACATGGACGTGCGGATGATCCGTGTTGTGGTGCGCCACGCCGACCCAGTGGAGCGGCATCCCCTTCTCCTTCTCCAACTCGCCCATCGCATGCCGGGTGAGCGCCCGCAGATCATCGGGCTGCTCGTCCGCCGCGGGGCTGAGCATCAGGCGATGGGCGAGATAGTCGCGGGCCTGGTGGGCATCAAGCAGCCGATACGCTTCCGCGCGACTGACCGTCCCGTCCTTGGTGAACAGCGACCGGGGCGGCTCCGCCTCCCCGCGCGGGCGCATCTGGTAGTAGCGCAGCCCCGCCCGCGCCGTGTCGCGGTCGCGCGTGTAGGTGTGGCGGAGGATCACGATCCTCACCCGCGATTCCCTTCACCATGGCGCCCCGGTCGATAGCGCGCGCCCGCCTGTAAGCGCGCCTCCTCCGCGACCTGTGCGGCCCGCGTGGGGTCGGCGAGCAGGTGGCCGAGTGCGACCTCCGTCATCCGCGCCGCGCGATGGGCATCCTTGCCGCTGCCGACGAGCAGGGCGGCGAGCCGGTTCGACTGCCGCTCGACGAGCGCCCCCATACCATCCTGGATCTCGCGCCGCGTCACCTCGCGCACGGCACGGACGATGGTCGGGGCGAGCAGGCCCTCCACGCCCTCATCGAGACCGGCAGAGAGGGCGGACCCGAGCAGATGCGCCGCCGCGCGCGAGACGCTGGGGAAGCGATCGCGATGGCGACGGGCGTACTCCCTGAGGGCGATTTCGGTCGCCGCGTCCACATACACCTCGATGCGTCCCTTCATCCTGCGCCGCTCCTCTCGTCGTGCGGGGGGTGTTCCACTCCTGCCGCGCGAGGCTTCGCGATCATCGCGCCCCGCGCCATCGCGATTGCTCGATCAGTGTGCGAGGCGTGTTCCGCCCCATCGTGATGCCGGAGATGCATGGTGTGGGGTGTCTCCTTTATCTTGCCTTCGCCATCGTTCCGGTGGGCACCGGCAGTTCGGCGCACGGCCGTGGCCTCCATCGCGCCCATGGTCGGCATCGTGCTCACGGATTCTTCATCGCGCGCGACGCAGCCGCTGCGGTCGCCGGTGCGCCCGCAGATGCGGTGCTACTCCCGGCGCCGGCACTCGCGGCCCCACCTGCTCCGCCCGTGGCCATCGTCACGACGACCGTCCGCGCCACCCGCCCGGCGGTGCGCGCGTGTTGCTCCAACGACCCGGAGTGCAGGAAGACCGGTGTCTTCACCATCACCAGCAGCATCCCCAGCGCGGCAAACGGTGCGAGGATCGT
Organism: uncultured Thermomicrobia bacterium; assembly: GCA_937968015.1. GTDB lineage: Bacteria > Chloroflexota > Chloroflexia > Thermomicrobiales > JALYUS01 > JALYUS01. The sequence goes on along the minus strand of CALBSO010000012.1, from coordinate 41,306 downwards.
GTGCCCCACCGAGTCGGGCAGGTAGAGGCCCTCCCGCAGCGCATCGAAGAGCCGGAACTCGATCGCCCAGACCACCGGCCAGAAGAGGAGCTTCGCCCCGTGCTTCGCCCACAAGGCGCAATAGCCCGCTGTCTCCGGCACGAGCCCGAGCGGCAGGACGAGCGGGCCGGCGACGTAGAGCACGAGCAGGAAGGCGAAACCGAGCATCCGCACGACGCCGATCACCATCAGGAAGACGAGGGCGATCACCCCGGCGAGCGCCCACAGTGCCCCGGTGTCCGGGATCGCGGTGAGAATCGCCCCGAACGACGGCTGGGCGGCATTCGTGCCCGCATGGAGCACGCCGTCGGTGAGGGCGTTGCTCCCGCCGATCAGCCAGCCGACGAGCGATTTGTAGAAGCCGAGCGCGAAGAGCACGCCGATCAGCCGGCCGAGCGAGGCCTGCGGCGCCTCCTCGCCCCCGAGCCAGAAACGGTAGACCGCCGTGAGGAAGAGGACGATGACGAGCGAGAGTGAGGCGAGGCGCAGCGCATCGGCCATCCGCTGGACGTTGCCCATTTGCCCGGCACTCGTCGTCAGGTCGGGATTCTTGAGCAGCCACCCGGCGATCTCGTCGCCGAACTTGCCGATCACATCGACGCCGAGCGCTTTCCACAGCCCGCGGAGGAGTTTGCCGATCCAGTCGCCGAGGTCGATGGAGAAGCCGAACGGCCCCTTGCCGACCTTGACGCTCGTCGCCGGGTCGGTGGTGTCCGGCGCTTCGGTCGCCGCGGGCGGTTCGTTCCCATCGGTGCCCGGCACGGGTGTCGCGACCGGCGGGGTCGGGATGGTGGCTGCCGCCCCGGTGGGGGCGGGCACGGGTGTCGGATCCTGCGCGGCGACCGGACGGACCGCCAGCAGACCCAGGACAAGGGCTGCGACGAACAGGATGCGTATGAGACGGTCGTTCATCGTGGTTGCTCCTTATGCGAGGTGGCAGGCCCACTCCTCGGGTGGCACCCACTGCCCGTGGGAATCAACGAGTTCGATGTGCAGGTGCGGCCCCGTGGAGTAGCCGGTGTTGCCGCTGTACCCGATCAGTTGCCCTTGCTCGACGACGCCGTGGGCGATCTGCTTGTCGAGGTGCAGCAGGTTCCAGGTGTAGCCGTTCGCCATGTGCAGCGACTCAATCAGGGCACCGCCGTACGTGCGCGGCTCGGCGACCGCAGCGGCGGGGGCGTAGAGCGGCGTGTCCAGCGGTGCGCCCCAGTCGATACCGGTGTGGAAGTGTTTGTAGCCGAGGAAGGCGGGCTCTCCGCCCAACGGCGAGACCCCATAGCCCTGCGTGATCGGGAAACTTTTGCCCCCGAAGACGACGTTCATGATGGCAGCAACCCCCGCCGCCGGTGTCAGACTCTCCGTCGCGCTCATCACCGGCAGGCGGGGCACACAGTCGCCCGTCTCGGGATCCGGCTTCCCCGGCACCGGGACGAGCGGTGCAACCGGCGGACCGGCGTGCTGCCGGATGAGATTGAGCAGCAGGCGCGCATAGGCGTCGCCGCACGATGCGCCGACATTGCCCGGGTCGCTGCACGGATCGTAGATGCGCGCGTAGTCGGCGAGGTCCGCAGTCTGGCGGTAGAAGACGCCGACGTAGTTGAACCAGATGCCAAGCCCCGCAGCGACGCTCGGACATGCCGCCCATTGATGTCCTGTCGTCGCCGCGCCGGGGGTGCAACCGTACTGCTCCGCGTACGGTTTGGCGGCGGCCCAGATCATGTTGCCGCCGTTGCCGGGGCTGTTGATCCCCACCGTGCCCATATTGCTCTCCAGTTGCCACTGGGCGATCAGGAGCGGGTCAACCCCGAACTGCTGTCCGAGGTGGAGGATCGCCTCCCCCCGGCCGACGAGCGGGCTCTTGGGATTGATCGCGGCGATCAGGCGCTCGATGCGGGCGGCGTCCGAGGGGCCGAAGCCGAGATCGTGGATCGATATCCGCGTGATGGCATCGTCCCCGCCCAACAGGCTCGCCGTCCCCGCGTAGTAGACCTGGCCGACCGCCTGGACGAAGGGGCCGAGCGGGCCGCTCCCCGGCAGCCCAGGCAGGTGCCCGAGCGGGTCGAGCGTACGCGCGAGGGCGGCCACCCCCGCGGCGGCCACGGCGAGCAGCAGCAGCGGCACGAGCAGGACGGCCACGAGCGCGCCCACGGCGACTTTCACGCCCGCCCCGCCACGATCCGGAGTGCCGGCGCCGCTACGGCGGGCGTGGCATGCTCCCCGCGTGCCAGTTCCCGCACGGCTGCCCAGACATCCCCGCCGTGCCGCGCGATCGCCGCCTGCCGCAGATTCCGCTCCGCCGGCACGGACGTGAAGAGCCAGTACTCCTCGGGGGTGACATAGAGGCTGATCTCCCCGGAATCCGCTCCCCGGCGCGAGTGGAGGTACGCGCCCGCCCGCACCTGCTTTACGGTCCGCAGCCGTCCGACCATCGCCCGCTCGTCCGCCGAGAGGTGGAAGACCGACTGCACCTGGGGCAGCGCGTGATCGGATTGGGCGAGAAGGAGGGAGACCGAGGCGTTGTCGATCACCGCCCGACCGAGCGGCCCCTCGTAGTCGGTGACCATCTGGCTGAGGTTGAGCGTGATGATCCCGTGGTGGCGTCCCGTCCGCGTCGCCTCCGCCACGAATCGCGCCGATGCCGGATTATTCAGGAGGCTCCACCCCTCATCCAGCACGACAAGCGTCGGCCGGGTCGGGTCGGCGATCACGGACCAGATGTATTCGATGAGCGGCAGCATCGCCAGCGGCACCAGCCGGTCGGCGAGGCCCTTGAAGTTGAGGACCTCCAGGAGCGCGTCGGGGCGCACGGTCGTCGGCCCGTCGAGCAACCCCGCGTAGGTACCGCCGTGGACGTAGGGGACGAGCCGCTCGGCGAGCGCGCGACAGTGCTGCCGGCGCACCGGGTCGGCGTCATCTCCGGCCCCGGCGGTTTCGGCACGCCGGAGCCAGTCGAAGAGATGCCGCTCGTAGGAGGTGCGCTCCTCCCGATAGACCGCCCGGCACGCCCCCTCGAGGAGGGCACGCTCCTGCGCGGTGAGGGCGGGCGTCCCGCCGTGCAGCTCGCCGACCATCAGTGTGTGCAAATCGAGCAGGTATTCGAGCTTCGTCTGGCTCGGCTCCCCCGCGTGGCGCGGCAATTCCCACGGATTGATGCGAAAGCCGCTGTCCAGCAGGACACGATGGACGACCGCACCCGGCACCGCCGCCACCAAGTCGTCCCAATGCCCCGTCGAGCGGTCGAGGACGATCACGCGCCCGCCGCGCGCGATATGCTTGAGGGCAAAGGACTGGGCGAACATCGTCTTGCCGGAGCCGCTGATCCCCAGGCAGGTGAGGTTGCTGTTGTCCAGGGAGGGATCATACATGTCGAGCGTGACCACCTCGTGGCCGGGGTGCGAGAAGCCGATCAGTGCGCCCCCGTGTGTGCCGGCGCGGTGGTGGAGGAAAGGCAAGGAATCGGCGAGGTTGGTGGTCACTGTCCGGTAGGCCATCCCGGCCGGGTTCTGGGCGAGGGGCAGGGTCGCCTGCCAGACAACATCCTGATAGAGCTGGCAACGGTCGATCGCCGTGCCACCCGCGTCGCCGAGCGCTTTGCCGACCGCGCGGGCCGCTGCGGCGAGGTCATTGGGTGTCCCGGCTCGGACCGTGACGAAGAGGGCGGTACGGAAGGTGCGCAGATCGGTCGTCGCCATCGCCCTGAGCAGATCCTGCGCCTCGCCGTAGGCCTCCTCCTGCTCGATATCCGGGCTGCTTCCCTGATACCGTCGCTCCGCGAGCACGGCGTGCCGCTGTCGGAGCGTGCGCGTCAGGGCGGTGCGCTCCTTCTCCTTGGCGAGCGATTCGATGTGCAGCGCGAAGCGGAAAGCCACACCGGTGGCCATCAGGGACCGCAGCCAGCCGGGGAAGGTGCCGTCGGGCAGGGCGCGTAGGGCCATCGTCGTCTCATAGCCGCGATCGAGATTCAAGGAATCGGCGCGCCGCAGCAGACGGCTCTGGCCTAACCGGTCCCTGAGCGTGCGCACGTCTGCTGGAGACGCCTCCCGGTAGGGTGCCACGACATCCTGGCTCCAGGTGGGATTGGCGCATTGCCACAGGAGATCCAACATCCCCTGCCGCCCGAGCGGGATCGCGACGATCTCGAGTTCAGCGAGCGCGTGCGCCAGTTCGCTCGTCGCTTGGGCGAGCGTTGCCAGCGCTTCCCGGTGCGCCGCACGATCCCGCGCGAGGAGACGGCGACGATCCGGGTGCGGTCTCCTCGCCCGGCGCCCCTCCCCGGCACCGGGGAGAGAAAGGATCGCGGAGAACCGGAGATCGGGGATGTGTTGGCCGCCGAGCTCTTCGCGATAGGACGAAGCGAGATGGTCGACATAGGTAGCGAGGCCCGCAGGCGGGTGGAACTGGGCAGAATGCCACGGTACCCACTCCTCCGCGCGCAGCGGGCTGTTGACGACGAGCAATTCGAGGTGCGCGCTGAGCGGCAGGTAATTCAAGGTGTCCGCGAAGAGGGCAGCGACGGTCGCGGCTGCCTCGTCCGACTGGATGCTGAGATTGATCCCGGTGCAGGTCAAGGCCGTGCCGATCCGGCCGTCTACGGTGACGAAATGGCCCTCCTCGACCGCGAGCACGGGCAGGAGATCCGCGACCGCTCCCCTACGCATCCGGCTCCTCCTCCCGCACTGTGCGTTCGTCGGTCACGAATGTCAGCGGGCCACGCCGTGGTGCACCGGGGAGATAGTCGGCGGGTGTCGCGAGGCTATGCCACGCGCGGCGGGGCAACTCGAACACGGAGCGGGCGGTGCTCCCGGCGAAAGTCAGCCCCAGTGGCACACCGACGAGCAGCGCCCCGAGGCTGAGGCGGAGCGTCGTCGGGATGGCCGCTGGCAGGAGCATCAGGCAGCCCCACAGGCAGAGCACGCCGAGGGCGAGCACCCCCCACTGGGCGAGGCTGAAGCCGAGGATCTTGAGCGGATCATCCAAATGGCGCGGCGTGCGGTTGATCGTGCGTGGCATAGCGTCTCCCCCTCCCCTTTCTCGCTCAATGCGCGACACCGCCGCCGAGCCCGGTGAGGATCTCCCAGAGCTTGGTGACGATGAACGGGCCGAAGGCGATCAGGAAGAGCGCGCTGGCCGCGTAGAGCATCTTCTCCACGCCATCCCGTCGCCCGAGGAGGAACATCACCGCGCCGACCGTGAACATCAGGATGCCGATCGGGGCGGCGACCGGGATGAGCAACTGTTCGTAGACTTTCTTGAAGAAGTCGCCCATCTGGCTCGCGTCGCCAGTGGCGGCGAGCGACACCAGGAGCCGGTGCGCGGTGAGAATGCAGGGAACGAGACCGGGCATACCGATACCTCCTTACACGTCCGCCAGCCGCCCCAATATGGCGACCAGCAACCCCTTGACGGCCCGGCGGTAGTCCGCAGGTAGTGCGTCCATCGTCAGCGTCCCGTCCCCGAGCATCCGCCGCAGCGACGCTGAGTACGGCAGCGGTACGACCGCATTGAGCCCGCTTGCGGCCATCCGTACCTTGTTCAGATCGACCGCTGCGGCGCCCGACGGGAAGCCCGTGCCGTTGACGACGAGCGTCATGTCAGCGAGGGTGCGGGCGCGCACGGCGGCACGGTCAGCGGTCAACTCGGCGAGCACGCCCTGATAGTCGTGCGCATAGCGACTGCTCGCCAGGTAGTCGATCGCCGCCACCGTCTTCTGCATCGTCGCGTGATCCGGCCAGCCGACAACCTGCAGGTGGTCCGCCGCCTGGATGGCAAACTGATTCAAGCGTTGGGTGAAGGCGGTGCCGCAGTCGAGGATGATCAGGTTGTAGTGGATGGAGAGCAGCTTGAGCACGCGCTCGTAGTCGCGCGGGGTGAGGCGGGCCATCTCATCGGGGCGACCTGGCGCGGTGAGGACCGGCAGGCGACCCCACATCGTCACGTACCCTTGCAAGAGGCCGATCCCGGCCTGATTGACCGCGGTGAGGTTCTGCAGGAGGTCCTGGATTGTCTTCGGATTGGTGTCGCCGAGCACCTGATCGATGGTGCCCCAATCGGGGTTGAGCTCGACGACGATCGGGCGAGCGAGCGGCGCCTCGGCGAGGACGAGGCCGGTGGTGAGGGCAACGGTGGTCTTGCCGGGACCACCTTTCGGGCCGATGGTGGCGAGGATGCGGCAACCGGTGGACATCATCGCCATGGCATCGGCGATCCGTGTATCGTGCTCCGTCTCGATGCGACCCGGCTGGGTCCGTTTGCGCACCCACCGTTGCGCGCGGGTTGACCATGGGACGACGGGGACGGGCGGGCGCGAGCGCAGATCGGGCACGGGGATACCCGGGGGCGGCGTGATCGGGAGCAGCACGGGTTGCCCTGGTGGGCCGGACCGCGTCGCTGTCACGGTCGCCGCACCAGAATGTGATGGGGTGGGGGAGGCCACCCGGATTGATGGTCGATCGCGGATCGTATCGGCCACAGTCGCGCATGTCTGTTCCTCCGCGAGACGGGAACGGATCGGGTCGGGTAACGACATAGATTCCTCCTTCCTCAATGCACGGAGCCATGTGCCATGGCGATGAGCGAGAGCAGGGCGGCGAATCCGAGGATGGCATATCGCCGCAGACGCCGCCGATGCTGCCGTGACGCTTCCGCGCGAACCGCCGCAGCGATCCGGTCATGCAACCACGGAGGTGGCGCGGGGCGGGAGAGCAAGCGGAGCGCACCTCCACTGTGCGCCTCGGAGTAATTCATGTGGCCCTCCTTTATTCGAAAATACAAATGCGAATACTGTACATCCGAATAATCAGATAATACGTGGTCCATGCAACATCCGCAAGTTCGTGCTAATTGTGGTATCATCCGCAGAAGCGAATGCCGCATGCATCCTGCGTCGCGTCGGCGGCGGTGAGAGGCGAGGAGATGACGGAGCAACCGGTAGTGCATCCGACGCTTGCGGAGAAGATCGACCGACTGTTCACGGCGATCCGCCCTGAGGGGCGTCGGGAATACTCCTACGAAGAAGTGTCGGCCGGCATCCGGCAGCGCGGGATCGCGCCCGTGTCGAACACCACCTTGTGGGAATTGCGCACCGGCAAATTGGACAATCCCAAGATGCGCACGATCGAGGCGCTGGCCGACTTCTTCGGCGTACCGGTCACCTACTTCTTCGCCAACGAGCCCGAGGCGGCCCGCATCTATGCCCAGCTCGCCCTACTGCCGGCGCATGAGGACAGCGCCGTGCAGCGGATCGCGCTGCGGGCCGTGGATCTCTCCCCGGACACGCTTGAGATGCTCGGGCACATCATCGAGCAAGTGCGTCGCCTCGAGGGGAAGCACGACGGTCGACAAGGTCTACGGCAACCGCGAATTGACGGTGATCCTGGCCAACACAGGGAAGCGGAGCAGAAGGAAACTTCCCGAGGGACCTAATCATGGACATGAAACGCGTGAAAAAGCGCTGCGAGGCGCGCCTCCGCGATCTCCCCATCCCTGTCCCCTTCGATGTCCACATCTTCGCCGAGCAGGTGGCCGCCCGCCGCGGCCGGCCGATCGTATTGCATCCCATGCCGCTGCTCGGGTCGCCTTTCGGCGCGTGTGTCCCGCGGCCTGCCGCCGATTACGTGGTGTACGAGCAGGACACCACGCCGCTGCATCGGCAGCACATCATCGTCCACGAGCTCTGCCATCTCATCTGCGGCCATCTCGCGGTCGGCGCAGGCGACCCCATCGCATTCCGCTCGGCAGAATCCCCCGACGAACCCCAGGCGCTGTCGCGCGCGACCTACGATGACGACGACGAACAGGAAGCGGAGATGCTCACGACGTTGATCCTCGTGCGCGTGTACGGCGCACAGGCAAATACTGCCGCCGATCCGGACGTTGTCGGCGTGCTGCGCCTCCTCGATCGCTTGGAAGGCTTGAATAGTGGCGGGTGAGTCCGTGAGCGCGGCCCTTGTCGTGCTCCTTTGGGGATCCCTACTTGTCAAACTCCAAGCGCTGCATTGGCGTGTGCGGGACCCCGACCAGCGCGCCAATTGCGTCTCCCTCCTCGCCGTCGCCCTCGCCATGACAGTCTTCCATCCGCCCATCTATCGCGCGATCGACCGCGCAGCCGGTATCCCGAACTTCTCGCGGCTCCTGGGTAACAGTCTCGGCGTCGTGAGCGCATGGGCATTCCAGCCGGTGATCATCCGCTTACTGCATGACCGCGCGCACAAACGCGGGATATTGGGGAGCGGCTGGCTCGTAACAGGAACGATCGCGATAATGGCGCTCTTGTTCTTCCGTGCCTCCGTGCCCGTCGAGGCGCCGATGGATTTCCAGGCGCGCTACAGTGCCGCTCCCTACACTGCCGAATATCGGCTCGTGTTGCTCGCCTACATCGGGATACTCGTCTTGCAGATCTTCCTCCGCTCGCTCCGCAATGGCCGAGTCATCGGCAGCATTCCCCAATCGTACCTGCGGCTCCAAGCGCGCGTGCAGACGATCGGCTGGGGGCTCGGCGTCGCCTATGCCGGCCTCGAATGCGGCTACATCGCGTTTGCACTCGTGGGCATCGTGTCTCCACACACATACCCCTCGACGCTGGCATACACGCTCTTCGCCAGCGGTTGTGGCGCGCTGCTGAGCGGGGGGTTGCTGGGTGCCTATCATTGGGGCGGACAATATCGGACCTACCGGCTGCTCTACCCGCTCTGGCGCGACCTGTACCACGCAACGCCCGGCATCGCGCTCGACCCGCCACACTCCGCGCGTGCCGACATGCTCACCCTGCGGAATCTTGACCTGCATCTCTATCGCCGCGTGACGGAGATCCGCGACGGGGTCGTCGCGTTGCATCGCTACACGGACGCGGCGATGCATGACCGGGCACGAACGTTCTGTTGCGGCACGGACATGCCCGCAGAGGACATATCGGCATGCACCGATGCGATCGTCTGGGCGGCAGCCATCCAGGCCAAGCGGCGCGGGGAGCGGGTTCTCATACCAGTAGGAGCCACGCCGATGCGCACCGGTATGGATCTGGGCGCGGAAGTGCGACACTTGGAACGGGTGGCGCGCGCCTACCGGAAGTGCGCCGGTTGCGCCGGGACGTTGGGCGATGAGGCACATTTCCCGCCACCGTTGCCGACGCGGATGGGAGGAGAGCAATGACCGCATCACGACTCATGCCGGTGTCGCGCACGCGCACCCGTCTCGCGCGGGTCATCACGGAGGTCTTCGCCCCCTCCCCGTTGGCGGCAGTTGTCCTGGTAATCGTCGCGTGGCGGTTCTCTCCCACGACGAGCGAAGCGCTGAAGTGGGCATTGCTGGGCATTCTGTTCGCGCCGGCGGTCCCGCTGCTCTATCTGTTCCGGCAGCTCCGGCGTGGGCGGGTGACCGATCATCACGTCCGACGGCGCGAGCAGCGTGCGCCGATCATCCTCTTCACCCTCGCCTGCGGATTCGCCGCCCTTGCCGTGCTCTCACGGCTAGGCGCACCACGGCAGGTGATCGGGCTCGTCTGCTCGGGCGCGGCGGGGCTGATCGTCGCCTTAGCGATCACGCGTTTCTGGAAGATCTCCATTCACGCGGGCGTGGCTGCCGGGATCGTCGTCGTCTTCCTCTACCTCTTCAGCTGGTGGATGCTCCTCCTCGTGCCACTCGCCGCGCTCGTGTGCTGGGCGCGGGTCGCGGTAGGCGATCACACCCCCGCCCAAGTGACTGCAGGCGCCGCCGTTGGTGCCGTGATCAGCGGCAGTACGTTTGCACTGATCATGACTGTCCTCCGGTAGCCTTTGCCGAACCCACCCCTCTCCAAGCATTTTCGGCTCATCATCGCTCTGAGCATATGCGTCAGTGGTGGCACACGGCCGAATTCACGAACAATTTCATTATCTCATCGAATATGCGAATATACCGGCGATGGTCACGCTGGCTCGAATGAGCGACGCAGCAGGATCGGCGAAGCCACAGCGTTAGGTGCTCATGCGAGCGAAGTCCGAAGCGCGCTGCACTCCATTGGCATCTTACGCGCTGGTATGGCCCTATTAACTGCGTGACATGCCTGCTCCCGCGTGCCGCGACCATCATGCAGAGGTCAGTTTGCCGGTGGCAACCGAGCAGAATCCCTTCGTATGGGATCCACAAGGCGTAGGAAGTAGGCAGGTATGAAGTTCTCTGACGTCTTTACGGGTCTTGGGCGACCGGTCGTCTACTATCCATCGCTTAATGCCATCACCGGCGGCGTCGGCGCCACCGTCTTCCTCGCCAACCTCTTCCAGTGGTCCGGCACCCAGCGCGATCCCGACGGCTGGATTTATAAGACCCAGGAGGAGATCGAGGCGGAGACGGGACTGAGTCGGCGCGAGCAGGAGACCGCCCGCAAGCAGCTGCGGGCGGCGACATTGCTGAGGGAGGGACGTCGTGGTGTCCCCGCACGCTTGTACTACCTGATCCAGGTCGAGACGCTCAATGCCGCGTGGGAGGAATTCTTGGCAAACAAGAATGGCGGAAACCGCCAAGCTGGATTGGCGGAATGCGCCGAACAAGGATGGCGAAATGCGCCAGACTATCCGTACAGGGAAAACTATCCAGGGCAAACACAGGGTAAAGAAGCTCAGTCTGACATAAGTGTGTGGGAGGAACTCGCACAGATGGGCATCCCGAACATCGCGGCATACATTCGCGTCACTGGACGGGGTCCATTCAATGATCCAGCGGCGACGATCGCACTCGCGCGAAAGAAACTCGCGGGGCAACGGAAAACACCTTCTTGAATATTCAGCGACGGTTGCCGTGGGATACCACGTCATCGCCAAGAAACCGGCGATGAGGATTCGCACACGATGAACAATGATCTGGCGCACCGCGCTCATCACTCTTTGATCTTCCCGTCCAAGGTGCTACTCGACGCAAGTTGGTCGCGCAACACCGTGAGAAGTATGCCATCCATCGCTCGATTCCCGCCGCCTTGCACGTCCGATTGCACGCCTCATAGCGGTGGTTGAGGAGCGCATCCTTGTCTACACGGGAAGTCGTTGTCCTTTCATGCCTCTTTGGCATCTTCTAGACCGCACATCTCGCGCAACGTGGCAAAGAAGTAGGCCATCTTGTTGTGGACTTTCGCCTGATGCTTCGTCTTCTGCCGCGCCTGATAGACGTACTGTTCAACGAAAACCTCCTCGCTAAGGTTGAGGGGCGCGAATACGTTCCTGGCCTGCTTGCAGTTGGAGGCGAGATGGGCGGTGTCGCCGAACTCGCGGGAAATGTCGACGATCAGGTTGTCGAGGTATCCAGTCATCCCCAAGTTGTCCACAATTTTTATTTGGGGGATGTCATTCGAATTTTCGAATTGACCTTGTCTCTCTGTCTCTTGTTGTTCTGTCTCTTGTGTCGTAACCGCATTACGACCCCCCCTCGTAACGACGTTACGACCCCCCTCGTCACCGTCTTTCGGGGGATGCTCCGCAAACACGAGCGTGTACGTCGTGGCCTCATTGCCCCGCTGGGGTGAGTAGTTGGCGGTTGCAGTCACGATGTTCTTCTTCGCGAGTCCGCGCACCGCCTTGCTCACCGATGGGCGTGACAGGCCACAGCCGCCGTCCAGCACGCGACCATCGCGCGTCTGTATCCCCTCGACCATCTGCTTGAGCGAGATGTCGTCCGCGCCCTTCTTGAATCCGAAGGTCCGTCGAATGATGTAGAGGAGGACTCTGAGCTCGATATCCGAGAGCCGGGGCATGAGAAGGTCGAACACCTCGTCGGGTACATAGGTTCCGTTGGGGATCGCAAAACCACCGAATCGAAACGGTTCAGCCGGATGATTGCCATTTGGGGCATGATGTGATAATGTCACTACGAACTCCTCGCAGAACGGAGACCTCGCCTCCCCAGCCGGCCAAAGCACGGGGAGGCTTCTTCTTTGCTTTGAGTGTAGCCCCTACGTCAATCCGAGAATGGGCGAAAAACCTTTATGTGGCAAGGAACCGATATTCACGAATATGCGAATCCGGTCGGAAATGCGATAGTCGTGAATATCTCCGTTTCCGCCGTTATGCGATATTCAACCGAAAACCCGAATCTACTCCCTTACCGATTGCGATAGCGCTCTTCAAGGATCTCCTCAAGCTCCTGGGGATGCTCGATCGCGAAGGCGAGCGCCGCCTCCAGATACGCGGCTTTGGTGATCTTGGCGGGATGGAGCTTCGCTCGGAGCGTGTAGTACTGCTGGTCCGCCACTTCCGTGAGACGCTTGGAGAGATACAGGCTGATCTTCTCGCGCGCTTCTACCTCTGGGTCTGCCGGCCTGCCCGTAAAATTCGCGTGCTGCCGGAAGCGGGCGGTCAGTCGTGCCCGGCGCTGGGCCTCATCCTCCGGTGCGTTGCTTACGTTATCGGTCACGCGCATCCTCCTCGGCATAGCGGGATGTCACAAGGTCAGCGAGTGCATCGTAGGCCGCGACGAGTTCGGTACGCGTACGCTCCTGGCTTGACCCGCGCGGCTCAAAGGTGTAGATCGACCGTCGCGCCGTCCATGCCTGCGCGAGCAAGGTGCGCTTGCGAAGATCAAACGGTGCTACATAGGGAAAGTTCGAGCGGAGCAAAGTCAACATGTCCGCCGACTCTCGCGTGTCTTCGACGCGATTAGGCACGATGGCGAGGATCGCGATATAGATCGAGAGCTCGATCTCGATCCCCTCGATCTGGTTCAGTTGCAGCTCCAAGCCGCCCAAACTCTTGCCGTCCGCCTCCACGGGGATGAGGAGGCGGCGCGAGGCGTTGATCGCATTGTCTGAGGTCGGGGTGAGGTAGGGAGGCGTGTCGAGAATTACCCAATCGTAATTCCCAAGGACCGGCTCCATGATGTGCCGCAGTTTATGCTCCCGGTCGCGCTGCTGGTTCAGTTCGCGGTCCGCTAAGGCCATCTCGTAGTTGGATGGGACGACCGAGAATTTCTCAATTGGGTGTTCCTGGATGGCGTCGGCTAAGGGGTACTGCTTCTTGCGGTCGGCGAGCGAGTGATACAGGGACGGCGCGCCCTCGCGCTCGAAGAGATGCCAGAGTCCCAGCCCGCGTGTGAGATGGCCCTGCGAATCCAGATCGATCACAAGCACCCGCTGGCCGCGTGCCACAAATGCGGCGCTCAAGTTGTGCGCGATCGTCGTCTTGCCGACACCGCCCTTCTGATTGATGACGGCGACTACCTTTGCTTTTTCACCCATGTCGCACCTTCCTCCCAGCCCGCATATTCAGCCACTATGCGATACGGGGGATATATACGACAAAAGAGTACGGACAGTCAAGGCGTAATTACCCTGGTGGCCTCGCACTCATCGGCGATGCTGCGACTATGCTGGGGCAACCCAACGAGGCGCTGCCGCCGAATCAGGCGGAGGAGCGCGTCGGTCTGCGGGACTGGATCGCGGAACGGCGGCACGAGTGGGAGGTGGGGTCGTGGCAACCGAATCGCGCTCGACGCGGGCGTATTGCATCCGCGCGATGTGGTACGCGCCGTCTAGGACGCGGCGGGAGCCGATACGGTGGCGGGCAATGCCGGTACGGCGACGCCGAATCTCGCGTCATACTGGGAAGTCGCCACTGCCGGGCGCACGGTGCTCCTGCCGCGCGGACATGGCCGGACCGTCGTAGCGATGACCACTGAGGGCAGCCTCGCAATGGCCTGTGGCGGACCGGAGACGGCGGCACGCTTCCACTTGCCCATTATCTTCGTGCATTTCACGAACGATTCGCTCGGCTGGATCAAGATGCTGCGGCACCTCTATATGGGAGAGCGGTATTTCGGCGCGGAGCCGGGGCCAATCGACGTGCCCGACGTGGCGCGGGGGGTGGGGCTGCACGCGACGCGGACTGCCGGGTGGCAATTCCTCGGCGCGATCATTCATGACAAGCGGCTCACCAATACCTGCGCCCCAATCCCGATCCCGACAGTGAACAGCAGCGCGACTGCCCAGACAATGACGACTGGCCGAGCCGCGACGGAACGCTCGCGGGCGGGCTGATACATCGGCACGATGATCCGCAGATAGACGGCGAGCGAGAGCACGCTATTGAGGATGCCTGCCACGGCAAGCCAGGCATATCCGGCGTCAATCGCCGCCCCAAAGAGCAGCAGTTTGCCGACGAAGCCCGCCAGCGGCGGCACGCCGACCAGCGAGAGGAGCGGATTGCCTCACGGGAGAATCTTACCCTGCAGCGGCTGTTGCCTCATCGCTGATTACCATTCCTCCCCTCGGCTCGTCGCTCTACGATCGCTCGCAAGGGTAACGGGAACGACCGCTTCACGAGCATTTCTTCCCCGAGCCACTCATCGTCGAACGCCAGGATCGTGCGCATCCGCCACTCTTGCACCCGCCGTTGCAGCGTCCGCACTTGCGTCGCCGGGAAGACGCCGGGATAGCGCTCTTGCAAGTGCTCGAAGGTCGCCTTTGCTGTCCGTTCCGGATGCGCCGTCAGTTCCGCTTCGACCTCGGCCCACACTGCCGCGAACGGGTCCGGCCGCGTCCGATACAGCCGTGGCCCCTTCACCCCCTTCGTGCGCCGATATTTCCTCCCTCCTTCCGGTGCACGCTGCGCGCTCGTCTCACTTTCCGCCGATGCCTCGAGCGTGAAGCGAACGGTCGGCGCTTCCCTGTGCACCGTCTCGAGGTTCTCCGGCACGCTCGCCGGCATCTGGGTCAGTGCGTGCCGCCCGCGCGCTCTTTGAGCCGTAATTTCATCGAGGGCTGGAAGAAGTTCACATAGAGCCGCACCGCCCGATACAACTCGGCCAGTTGGCGATAGGCGTGCTCCCCCTCGAATCGGTCGTAACCCACCAACTGCCGCACGATCGCGCCGTTCTTCTGCTCAACGAAGCATTGGTCGTTCTTCTTGGCGACCCGTCCGCGTGTGAAGGTGATCTGCTCGCGTGCGCAATAGTCGAGCAGATCGGTGTTCAGGAACTCGGTGCCATTGTCAGTGTCCAACCCGAGCAGCGGCATGGGGAGCAAGGTACGCGCCCGGTCGACGGCCTGGATGACGGTGTGCTGACTGCGATGCAGTAACGCCAGGCACTCGGTCCAGCCGGTGGCGACATCGGTGAGCACGAGAGTTTGCAGGAACGCACCCTCCGCCCACGGCCCACAGTGCGCGACCAAATCTGCCTCGAAGAATCCGGGTTGGACATCATCCCAGCCGGTGAAGGTACGCACTGGTACCTGTTGTTTGATGAGTAGCCCGCGCCGCGTGGTGGTGATTCCGTGGGGCGCGTCCCACTCGCGATAGGGACGGAGGATGCGATCGGCAGTCGCCGGGCTGAGCGCGAGGAGTTGTGCGCGCACCGCGTCGGTCAGCGTCAGATGGCCGTGCCGTTCGAGCGCCGGGATCAACTCGGGCAGGAAGGGCACGAGGCGCTTGGCACAAATCTGATTGGCGGCCGTCCAGGCGACGACGAGGGCATCCTCCACCGCGCGACCGTAGAAGCGCTCGCGCGGTCGGGTCAGCGGTACGGGGACGGGTACCGGATGCGCGAGGAGCCGGATGGCGTACTTACGCGCATAGCCGGTGGTAGCAACGAACTCATCGAGGATGACCGACTTCTGCGATGGCGGCGCGCTCTGATAGCGCGGCGCGACCCGTGCGAGTAGTTCGCGTTTAGCCAGAAAACTCATCGAAGCACTCACCCTTCCTCCCTTCGCGTGGTGGACCCGCGTCGGGTGACATTATTGGTGAGGCAAAGACCCGCTCAAAGTGTCTTCTCTCGTGAGGCAATTCGCTCCTTTCTGTAAACGGTCGTTGCTTGCCAAGTCTCGCGCACCCCAATTCCTGGTGTAAGCGGCGTGTGAGCGTGCGGTGATAAGGTGGTAAACATCTTGCTATATCCCCGCCTGGAGGGAGATGCGGATCATGGCAGTCGCGGCACGTCAAGATCGACTCGCCCGACCGACGGCGGAAGAGGATGGATCCGGCTCTCACGAGCGCGGGAAGCGTGATGAGGAGCAGGAGGCAAGTCTTTTCCGGCGCCTGTTCGCGGAGCTCTTCGGCACCTTCGCGCTCGTCACCGTCGCCGCCGGCGCGGACACTATCGCGGCATTGACCGACGGCGAGGTCACGCCCATCGCGCGGGCGGTCGCGCCAGCGCTGGTGGTGATGGCGCTAATCTACGCGATCGGCAATGTCTCTGGCGCACATTTCAACCCCGCCGTCACACTCGCCTTCGCCGCGCGGCGCGACTTCCCCTGGCGGCTCATGCCGGCGTACTGGGCGGCCGAGTTCGCGGGAGCGCTGCTCGCCGCGACCCTGCTGCGTGCCCTCTTCGGCACCGTCGGGCATCTCGGGGCGACGCAGCCGAAACACGGCGTCGGTATCGCGTTCGCGATGGAGGTCGTGCTCACGCTCTTCCTCGTCACAGTGATCCTCGGCACCGCGACCCGTAACCGGCTGATCGGCCCGAACGCGGCGATCGCCGTGGGCGGCACCATCGCGCTGTGCGGGCTAGTCGGCCTGCCGGTGAGCGGGGCGTCGATGAATCCGGCCCGCTCGGTGGGGCCCGCGCTCGTCGGTGGCGATACCGCCCACTGGTGGATCTACGTGGCCGGACCGCTGTGCGGGGCGCTCCTTGCCGTTGTGCTCACATGGATCATGCACGGCGGGCGGAAGCCGATGGAGGAAGCGGCCGCAGGCGGCGACGGTGCCGATGGACATTGAGCGCGCCATCGTCGACGGAGGTCGCCGCGTCGCGCACCCCTGCAGACGGACCGATTGCGGCTACGCTGGCCACGTCCAGTGCAGCGCGTCATATGTCACATTAGGAGGATCGCCATGGAGTCATCAGCTGACCGCGGATTAACGAATCGGATCGGGCCGGTGGAGATCAACTGGCCCCGCGCGATCGGTTACTATGGCGGGCTCGGGCTCGCCGTCGGCTTTGGCATGATCGAGCCACCCTTCGGTCTCTTTATCGCCGCCGTTCCCCTCTTCAAGATGCTCAATCGGCCCAAGGCTTCCCGACCCGTCCGACTTCTCTCGCAGATCATGGATGGCGCGTCCCAGCCGGTGGGCGGAGACGGCGATCCGGCAATCAAACTCGTGACCGGGACCGGTACAGGGATGTCTATTGTGCGGGAGGCGCGGCAACTGGCGGACCGCGTCAGTGCTGCTCGCGCGAGCAGCACTGACGGCAGGCGGGCACGGCGCGTGTCCACGGACCCATCGGGCGCCTGAGGTCGTGCCGTGACCACGACGCACACAGCCTCCATTTACTCGCCGACAAACGTGGCACATCGCCCGTGCTCATCACAAGCGATTCTTGGCACGAGGGACGCCAGTCGCCGCTTTGCTCGATTGCCTACGCATTGTTGTCATCCATCATCAGTTACTGCGCCCCATCGTGAGAAGATAACGGCGATCGCCAGGACCCACTCCCCAACGGAGGTAGATGAGCCGTGTTCAGTATGCTATCGCCACCCATATAAAACGCTAAAGAGGCGCTAACATTCGTGGGGTATCGTTCTATCCGCAGGTGAAGTACCTGTTCGCCCCACGCTCCAAGGAGGCGCAACATGATGCAGCAATCACGAGCGCCGCGCAGCCGCAGGTTTGTCCGGATCATTTTGCAGCGGCTCCGCACCGTCTTCCAGTTCATCCAGAGTGAGCGGTTCGCCCGTGCGCTGACTGTCGCCGTTGACTTCGCTCTCGCGGTCTATCAAACGGCGGTCACAGCGGCATGAGTCATTTGGCCCAGTCACATCCCTTCGGTATCCGTTCACCCCTCCATTCCTACTGAGAAAGCCCTGTTTTGACAGGGTCGATACCGGGTCTGTTTTCTCGCCCCACTTGCCCCAACACGCTCCTTGCGTCGGGAAGCGGAAACGTCCTCTTGTTCACTGCACAATCTTCGCCGCGTTCCGGAACTGCCTTCGCAGTGACGACATGACGCGAACATTTGAGCAATGGTGTTCGTTCGGTTATCATTTCAGTGAGTAACGCCATAGCGACGGCATCACTCTTGCAAAACTGGTGCTCACATCGTCCGAATGTTCGGAAGGGTGCGGTAAAGGAGTGTCTCTGATGGCTGTTGATGATTACACCACCCCGGAGATCGCGATCGCGGTCGCGGCGACTGCTGCGGTCTTTTCCCCACCAGTGCGGAAGGTTCTCAGGCGTGGCGCCGTCTACGGACTTACGGGGCTGCTCATCGCCCGTGAT
Source organism: uncultured Thermomicrobia bacterium (assembly GCA_937968015.1). Classification (GTDB taxonomy): domain Bacteria; phylum Chloroflexota; class Chloroflexia; order Thermomicrobiales; family JALYUS01; genus JALYUS01. The sequence continues at coordinate 23,091 of CALBSO010000012.1, read as the reverse complement.
GCGGTGACATCGCTCGCACGAGGCGTCGGCAGCGGTGTGCAGCAGGCAGCCGCGACGTCCCGTGGGCAGGCGGACGCGGCGGGGGGTGACGCCGGATGAGTACTGACCGGAAACCTGCGGGATCGACGCCCCGACCGACGAAACCGGGGCCGACTGGAACGGCCAAGGCGGCTCCGCCGAAACCAACTGCATCCCGCACGACAAAAACTGGAGCGTCCCACACCGGTGCCAAGCAGTCCCAAGCCACGCAGTCACCCCCGACGCGGGCTCCCGAACAGACGACAACGGAGCGCGCCGAAGAAGTGTTCGACGAGATCGGTCAGCGCATTGGGGTATTCGCGCTCGTGGCCCGCGACTATCTCGTGCGGGCAACCGCACGGGCGCGCGAAGAAGCCGAGGATATTTGGGCGGAGGCGCAGCATCTGCGCGGTCGCAAGTAGTCGGCGCGCAGGCGAGGCAGTGTCTCATCAAGCGATCCCGACGGGATACTCCCATCGGGATTATGCTTTCTCATCTATGACCTACGGGTGGTGAGAGGACAGCACATCCTGGGGAACGCGGGACGGCGATGGTCATAAGTATCGCGGCGGAACCGGAAATACTTACGGAAATCCCGGGCCGCATCCGCGTGCATGTCCCCAGTTCGACTGGGGATAGCCTGCGACGGATCGTGGGCGCAGTGCGGGAGAGCCCCGGCGTGCAGAGTGCGACGGCGAATCCGCACACCGGCAACTGCCTGATCCACTACGATCCCACCGCCACCGATTCGGTGGCACTGTTCGCGACGGTACGGCGGATTGCCCAATCTCCGTCCGAGAAGACAGCGACTGATACGCTCGATACTGTCCCCTCGGCGCTGATGCGCAATCGTCCCGCAGTGGCCAGCGAGCGACATGGGACACTCGGGCGTGCCCGCATCGCGGTGCGCGGGCTGGATCGCGATCCGCACCTGGCGCGGCATGTCGTCGAGCGGCTCGAGCGCCATCCGGGCGTACGCGCCACCGCGAGCGCGCTCACCGGTCGCGTCCTCGTCGAGTTTGACGCGCACCGGACCGACCTCGACGATCTCGTCGCCGAGGTGACGGGAATGGAGTTCCCCGATCTGCTGGATGAAGATCGGCCGGCGGATCCCCTCGATCCCGGGCCGCTCATCCAAGGCGCGACGCGCACGATCGGTGCGGCACTCGGCGTCGGGTTTCTCGCCGTACAACGACTACTCAGCGGTGGGGAAGCGCCCCCACGTGTCGGGGGGACAGTGCAGGTATCGGCCCTCGTTGGCATTCTGCAGGGGATCCCCGCCGTTCGTTATGGGCTACGGCGCTTGCTCGGCCGGACGACTGCCGATCTCCTGCTCAACGTGCCGAACGTCGTTGCCCTCGCGCTCTCCGGCAATCCCCTCGGCCTCGCGGTGACGGGCGCGGAATCGGTGCGGCTCTTGACGGAGGTCGTTGCCCGGCGTACGGCGTGGAAAGCATACGAAGCGCGCGTTGGCGGGGTCGCGGCAGCCCACGCGGGGGCGGTGATCCGACTGGAAACAGGCGAGCGGACGCCGCTTGCGGCCTGTGTGATTGAAGGGATTGGGACGGCAACGGGCGACGATGCGCTGCCACTGCCGGTCATTCCGGGTGGAATGCTCCCTGCGGGCGCGCGGCTGTTCGGCGGCCCGTTTGTCGTCGAGTTGCATGGTGGAGAATCATTCACACCGGAGCCACGCCCCGTGCCGCCTATCTCCACGCTCTATGACCGATATCTCCGCGGGCTTGGTCCGGTCTCGCTCGGCTATGCGGCGCTCACGGCGCTACTGACCCGCTCCCCGGCGCGTACCTTCGCGTCGCTCCTGCTGGTCAGCCCGCGCACGGCAATGATCGGCGCGGAGAGCGCGGACCTTGGTGCATCCGCGCGCGTGCTGCGCGCGGGCGTCGTCGTCGTCGGCACACGTCCCCAGCGGACCATTCGCCGCCCCGACCTGCTCCTCGTCAATGGTCCGCGGACGCTTACCGACGGTTTCGAACTCGTCACGGCGCTCCCGCTGGATGCCGCATACGATCCGGCAGGGTTGCTTGAGCGTGCGACGCATGTGGCGGCGGCGGCGGGGTCGCCGTGGCGTGGAGCGCTACGGGCGACGGGGGAAATACCGGCGACCGATGGCGCGTTCGACGGCACGACTGCGACGGCGACGATTGATGGCACGCGGTACTCCCTTCATCCTGCGGAGCGCGACCTGCGGCTCCCGGCGCGCATCCGGCTGCAACGGGGCGGCAGTCACATCCTCGTCCTGCGCAGCGAACGTGAGGAGCATCCGCTCGGTCTCCTTGTTCTGCAGCCGCGACTCGCGCCGGGTGTGTCGGAGGTTGCGGAAACGTGCCGACGGCACGGGGTTGAACTCCGGCTCCTCGCGGGGAGCAACGCGATGGCGGCACAGGGGGTGGCCCGCCGTGCGGGTATCGCGCTCATCGATAGCGATGACGCAATCGCGGTGATTCGCGAGCGCCAGGCGGCTGGGATGCGTGTCGCATTGATCGCGGACAGTGCGCGCGCCACCGCCGCGTTCGAGGCATGCGATCTCGCCATCGGCCTCTCCTCCGGGCGCACGAGCCGATTTCCCGCTCGCGTGGACCTGCTGGCACCTGACCTCAGCGGAGTGGCCGCGATTATCGATGCGGGTGCTCGACGCGATGCGAGTGCGCGGGATGCGGCCTTGCTCTCCATGGTCAGCAACGGTGTGGGCGCAGTTTGGGGTCTCCGGGGCACGCCGGGTATTGCGGGGGCCTCCAGCGCGGTCTATGTCACCGCCCTCGGTGCGCTGGGAATCGGCTGGGCACGCCTGCGCGGGGGAGAGCGCTCACAGGCCTCCATCGCTCGGCTGGTCGATCCGCGCCCGGAGCGCTGGGGACGCCGGAGTGTCGCAAGTACGCTCGCGGCGCTCAATACGACAGAGAGTGGACTGAGTACGATTCAGGCGGCACAACGACAACGCACGGCGCAACCACGCATCAAACGGAACGCGCTCCTCCTTGCCGTGCTCGACCAGTTGCGCTCGCCGCTGACGGGCATCCTCGCTGCGGGTGCAGGATTGTCGGTCATCCTCGGCTCGCCTTTGGACGTAGTGCTCATCGGGGCGACGATCGCATTGAATGCCGCAGTCGGTGCCTGGCAGGAGCATCAGGCGGGGCAAGCTGCAGAAGCACTTGCGCGCATGGGGACAGCCTCCGCGCGCGCCCTCCGCGACGGGGTGGCGGTCACGATCCCCGCGACCCAGATCGTGCCGGGCGATATCCTGCTGCTCGCCTCCGGGGACCGCATCGCTGCGGACGCCCGTGTTCTGGAAGCGCATGGATTCGAGGTGGATGAGGCCGCCCTGACCGGCGAATCGCTCCCCGTCGCCAAAGTCGCCATTGGCGGCACGGACGCGAGTCGCGTGGTCCTGGAAGGGAGCGACGTCACGGTCGGTACGGCGCGTGCGGTGGTTGTTGCGGTTGGGCAACAGACGCGTATTGGGGCGACCGCCGCCGCACTCGCGACTGAGGATGCGCAACGCAGCCCCCTAAGTATCCGGCTCAGCGCGATGCTGCGGCAACTGCTGCCGCTCGCAGCGGCAGGGGGAGCGATCGTCGTCGGGTCCGGGCTCGTCCGCGGGCGTCCGCTGTTGTCGCAACTCGCGATTGGCGGGAGCATCGCCATCGCCGCCGTTCCTGAAGGTCTCCCACTGCTTGCCGGCGTTGGCGAGGCGGCGGTGGCACGTCGGTTGGCAGGCCGCAACGCCCTCGTCCGCCGATTGTCGGCGGTCGAGGCGCTCGGCAGGGTAGATATTGCCTGCACCGACAAGACAGGGACGCTCACCGAAGGACGCCTCGCCCTCGCCTTGGTCGCTGATGGGAGGGCCGAGACGCACCTGTCGGCGGGCCTTCCACCGCCATTGCGGGCGGTCCTTCTCGCGGCAGCCCTCGCCAGCCCCCATCCGGACGCGGAGGATGTCGGCGCACACCCGACCGATGTCGCAGTTATCCAGGGCGCGCAGCGGGCCGGGCTTGCGGATGAACTGCGCGCCGAGCGTGAGCGCGAGGTACCCTTCGATCCCGCACGCTCCTTCCACGCGACGGCTGCCCGGGGTCGCCTGTATGTGAAAGGCGCGGCGGAGACGCTCATCCCGCGGTGCGCGCAGGCGCGCAGCGACGGTACCGACGAATCGCTTGACGCACACGGCCGGGATACGCTGCTCCGGCGCGCCGAGCAGCTTGCCGCGCGTGGGCTGCGTGTCCTGATGGTCGCGGAAGGTCCATCGGGGACCGATGCGAACGATCCGGAGGGGCTCGTCGCGCTCGGCTTCGTCGGCATCGCCGACCCTCTCCGCCCTGCCGTGCCCGCCGCGATCCGCCGCTGCCACGAGGCGGGCATTCGCGTCATCATGCTTACCGGCGATCATCCCGCGACGGCGCGTGCAATCGCCCATGAAGCGGGTTTGCTCAACGGCCAGGGTGAGGTGTTGACGGGCGACGAAATCGCCGCCCTGGAAAACGGCGAACTTGATCGGCGGCTGGAACAGGCCGTCGTCATTGCCCGGGTGACGCCGCTCGACAAGCTACGGATCGTCGAAAGCCTTCAACGTCGTGGTCATACCGTCGCGATGACGGGTGACGGCGTGAACGACGCACCCGCGCTCCGGCTCGCCGATGTCGGCGTGGCAATGGGCAAGGGCGGGTCGGAAGTCGCGCGCCAGGCGGCGGACGTCGTGCTCGCCGATGATGACTTCGCGACGCTCGTGGAGGCGCTGGTGGAGGGTCGGAGTTTCTGGCGGAATATACGCCGCGCCCTGGGCCTGCTGCTCGGCGGGAACCTCGGCGAACTCGGATTGGTCGTCGGCGCGACCGCCATGGGGTTTCCTGCTCCGCTGATTACGCGCCAGATCCTCGCGGTCAACCTGATCACGGACGCGCTCCCGGCGCTTTCCGTCGCCTTACAGGGTCCGGAAACTCGTAACCTTGCGAGCCTCGCACGAGAAGGGACGGCGGCACTCGACGCACCCCTGCGGCGGGACATCATCCGGCGGGGAATCGCCACGACATTGCCCGCCCTCGGCGCCTTCGTGCTTGCTCTCAGCGTGAGCGCCCTCCCGCAGGCGCGCACGGTGGCATTTGCGAGCATCGTCGCAACCCAGCTCGCCCAAACCCTCGACGTTGGGCGTGTGGAAGGGACGCTCACGCGACCGGTGCTTGCCGCCGTCACGGGCTCCGCCGGGCTCCTCGTCGCCGCTCTGACGATTGCGCCGCTCCGTACGCTGCTTGGCCTCACCGTGATGACGCCGTCTGGATGGTCGCTCGTCGGCATCGGCGCGGCACTTGCCGTTATCATCAGTCGCGCCTTCGCGTCCGAGAACGCGCGGAGAAGCACATGTGCGCCGCTTCGCACCCACGTTTCTGCGCCGCGTGTCCGACTTGCCTAGCGACGCGACGCGACTTGGCCCGTTGGAACCCGGTACAACAGAGCCGACGATGCAGGTAGCGACCTGGCACCGCATGGGGACATGTGTGGCCCGACACGGTGAAGCCGCCCGAACGAAGACAGCACCAATGTATGTCAACTGCGGTCGAGGAGGGTGAGCCTCGCAGCTTGTTGTGATCGCACTCGGCGAACTGCTCGCCGGTGGCATCTCCATGGGGCTCGGCAGTTTCCTCTCGGCGCGGACCGCGCGCGAGGTGTTGGCCCAGCGTATCGCAACGGAGCAGGACGAAATCCACGATGAACCGGAGGAGGAACGGGCGGAGTTGCGCGCGATCTATCGGGAGAAGGGCTTGCGGGGAGCACTCCTTGATCGCGTCGTCGGCCAGCTCACCGCCGATGAGGAGCGCTGGCTGCGGGTAATGGTGCGCGACGAACTCGGTGTCATCGATGAAGGGAAGGAGCGGCCGTGGATGCAGGGGCTCCTGGTCGGCGTCTCCTTCATGCTCGGCGCGCTCGTGCCGATCCTGCCCTTCCTCACATCCCTGCCCCGCCCGCAACGGTTCGCGTTCGGTCTGACCGCTCTCACAGCTATCCTGCTCGGCATGATGAAATCCCGCTTCACGCTCAAGGGGCCGCTGCGCAACGGCATCGAGTTGCTGATCGTCGTCGGCGTTGGCACACTGGCCGGGGTGGGCATCGGTATCCTGTTGCACGCGGTTTGATGCCACGAGAATGTACCTCAGGGAGGTCTGCTCATGCCCCATTTTGCGCTGAAGCGGCTTGTCACACTGGGCGAGGTCCAGGTCATCGCGTATGACGACGACGGGAGGGTGATCGGCCTGCGCGGGCCGCTGGACGAGGCGAAGATCCGCGACGAACGTTTCGTTCCCCATGAAGGTAGGCTCGACCAAGCCGAGGAGCGATGGGTGGCGGAGCGCGAGTGGGAGGATGTATCAGGATAGCAGCGAACCCGCGATAAGCCCGGGTGTCGAGATTCAGTGAGACGAATGGCTCATGATATCAGACACACCACCATCCTATGCTGAACCACAGGGAGAGCATCAAGGTGTAGGCGGGTGTGCCATGGGATCAATGTTCACCGGGGAAATGTGGAACGGCGTCCTGCCGCTTTTCGGGCTTGTCATGTTCCTGCTCTTTCTGGCATGGTGGGTTATCGAGAGTGTCATCGCTGGCATACGGTCTGTCCGCGACGACCGCCGCTCAGTGGACTGAGACGTGCGCATCGTTTCCCTCCCCGTTCGGTGCCCTCTAACCGACCGAGGTGGAAACCGTTTCGGCGAGGCGGTCGCGACGATGTAGGAAGAACGGCACGAGCATCAGGAGGCGGATGAGCGAGAGGATTGCGCAGGTGATCCAGATCACCTGGAAACGATCGCTGTGCGCGAGCAACACTCCGAAGACGACACCGGCGGGCGGCGCGCTGGCTTCCCATCCCCATCCCCCGGACGGTCAAGGGAGCGATAGGGGTGGTGCGGGAGACGCCGACTGATGTGCAGATCTCGCGATTGGACTCGGCCACAACATAATGTGCTCCAAGTCACGAGATTCAGGGGCGCTGGCGCATCATCGGATGATGCGTACGAATCATGCTCGATAATGGGAGCGCACACCCTTTTGTAATTGCGCCGTCTCACGTCGTGGGAACATTTCTAGCAGGCACGAGGAAGGCACCGACCGTCATAAGGCCGTACATCAGCGCGGCCAGATCACCGCTTGTCGCGACCCCGCCTGCCATCACTCTTGTCCGCGATCGGCGTGTCTGCGGTAGTGCCGCTTGCAATGCGTGATTATTCTCCTTCGGCGAGAATTCCGCCGCCCGCGCCACCGCTTGTGGCCAGTCGATCAGGTCGTAGTCAATCCCGCCAATCGTTCCCGTCCGGATCAGGTCAACGAGCGTGAACTGCTGGACGGCGGTACTCGGTAGGTCAATGCCGAACTTGGCGAATCCGAGCCATTGATCGGGCGGGAGGTCGGTGCGGAACGTCTGGCCCAGCGTATCGATGAGGTCCGTCGCGTGACTGAGCAGGTTGAGTCGCTTCGCCTGCTCCCGAATCGAGAGGATCACCTGCTGCTGCCGCATGTTCCGGCCGAAATCGCTGTCGTCGTGCCGCGTGCGGACGTATTGCAGCGCCTCCGCCCCGTCCAGATGGACGAGTCCCGCCGGGAAGAAGACCCGCGCATATTGGAAGTCGGGCCTGGGATACGCGTCATCCTTGATCGGATACGGATTGTCCACCGTCACGCCGCCGATCGTGTCCACGATCTTGACGAAGCCGTCGAAGTTGGCACGCACGAAGTAGTCGATCCGGAGCTGGAAGTTCTGCTCGATCGTATCCCAGACGAAGGCCACACCGCCGACGCCCTTGTACTTGAGCGCGTCGCTGTTGGCATAGACGTCGGCCATCTTGGCGAGCCCACGGCCCCCGGGCTGCGCGACACGCAGGTCGCGCGGAATCGAGAGCAGGTTGACGTGCGATACGAGTGGATCAATATAGGCGAGGATGATCGTATCGGAGCGAGAGGAATCGTCCGGGCCATTGCGCTGATCTTCGACACCGAGCAGCATCACGGTGAAGGGGTCCTTGCGGTTGAACTGCGGTGGCAGGGGTGCCGGGGTGACGGGTCGCGTGGGCAGAGGCGCGACGACACCGCGGGTGTCAGGCGTGTTGGTTGGTCGGAGGTCAGGGGTACTGGTCTCCGCGCTGTGGACGATGGTGGCAACGGAAGGGACCGAGATTTGGTGGACGGCGCGCTGGGCGTGGGCGATGATCGTGAGCGCATAGACGCCGACGACCGCGATCAACAGGACGGGTAGGAGTCCGAGGGCAAGCGCCCATGGGGCCAATCGCCGCCGTGGGTGTGCGGCAGTTGGCCCCTCGTGCGCGACACGCGCGGCACGCAGCGAGCGCCGGGACTGGACGCGCGACGTCGCACTGGCGACTTTCCTGGAATGCAGGGTGTGGCTGGTTCGTTTGGGAGGTGGGTCTGACATCTCTTCACCTGATTTGGGGCCGCCGTTTACCGTTGTTCACTGGCGCGTTGTCCGACAGCCCACCGTACCGAGCATGTTCCGGGTTCCCAAACGCGTACGTTGGTTTCATCGTCCGGGCATGGCGTCCTCATCTTCTTCCGTGTCGTCTTGCTGCAGGGTCATCCGGTCGTGCTCGATCGCGCACAACCCTCCTCGACGTCACTCGGCCAGTGGAAGGCATCGCCGCCTGCCTCGCAGTATAGTGGATACTCTGCGAAGATGGTCGCGCTCATCGGTTCATCAGTGACGGATGGACTCGGGAACGCGTCGGAAACCGCGCGCGGCATCGCCCAATCACCCTGCAGCGTCGCCGACACCGCAAACGCATCGCCAGGACGGAAGACCGAGGCCGTGTGGAGGACGATATCGAACACGACCGGAGGGATCTTGACGTTCTCCTTTGTGAAGACGAAGTCGACTTGCGCGCCCACACGCGTGAACCAGCAGCCGCCATGCACCGCGCAGGGCAATGTGCCATCGGCCGCCTGCAGCCCGGTTGGATGCACGAAGATGTCGGAGACACCGACCGTCCCCTCGCCGTAGCGCTCGGTCAAATCGAAGGCGAGGCGAAAGACGCTCCGCGCATTGACGGAGGCGGGCCATGTGCCGCCATCGTTCGTCAGGCTGACCGTGTAGGTATAGTCGTGATCGGCAACCACACGATCCGGCCCACGAAGGGCCACGAACCATTGGCGCGGGCCGGCAGCGTTGATACGGTGCGGCATGATCGGAAGCAATCCCATTAGGGCGATCGTGATGATCAGCAGTCGTGTGAACCTGAGCATCATGCGCATCCGTACTGGGCGGCGTACGATTGTCAGTTTGCGAAGCTGTCCGCAGTCAATCATCGTATCGTCCCATCCGTGCGAACGAGGGTAATGTGGTGATCATCAAATGACATACCGCGACCGCATGACAGAAGCAGATGATGAGCGCAGCTGCACGGCGTCGGCACCTGGCTTGGATCGCTCCTCTCGCCCTGATCATCGGGTAATGCTTCTCCATCCCGTTCGCACCCGTGTTTAGGTGCGTCGCGTGAATCAGCGGAGTGACCGCGGAAGAACGCGATGCCAATGAGCGCGAGCGCGATCACACTCAGCGCCCAGACATACAGGCTGACACATTCTTCCCAAACGGTCCCGTAGCCGGTCGGCCGCCAGCGAAGCGCGACGAGCAGCGCGACAGGAAGCGGTGCCCAAATGATCGCGCACGCGGTCCGTATTAAGCCGACCCGCTCCCTCTCGAGGGTAGGCGGTTCGCACATATCGTCCCGCTTCCTCACCGCTGGTTCAGCGCATTGCAAGGGTGATGTTTCTGTGCGCTCGATGCAGCAATCACCTCCTCGGGCACCTCGCTGATTCATAGCAGGAGATGAGCGTTCTGGCCTGTAGGTCAAATGACCCAGCACCGAACAGTGGGCGGTTGGGAGAGAGTGGTTTTTGGTGGGGGCACCTTCGTGGTGATCGTGTTCGCGATAGCGTCGTGTCTCCACCGAAGCGCGCCAATCGGCCGTCGCAGACAGCAAGCGTGAGGCAATCCGGTTTCAACAAGTGCCCCAGAGCGGCGGGTTCGGGCGCTGGCTTCAATACCGTGGGAGGCGAGAGACATCCCGCTTCCGCGCACGCTAAGGCCGCATCGGCGTGTGTTATGGTCTCGTGCATGTCGCGACCGAATCTCAAACGAAACGCCGACATTCGCACAGAACCCCGCTCCACCAGAGACAGGATGCGGATATACTGAATCTGCCGCAATAGGTCGTTGGTTCTCTACGTCATGGTGCGTCGGTGGGGCGACCGTCGTGAGCCGGAGCCGCGGGGAGGATCCGGGAAGGTTCGCGAGGTGCGACGTGCGATCGCATCGCGTAACGTCGGTGAAGACGCAGAATTCTCCGGATCGGATAGGACCGGTGCCGTCTCTGCTTATGGACCCTTGGTTTTCCGCAGGGGATTGACGGCTTCTCCTTACTGTCCGATATATAGATGCGAAAAACGGCTGCCACATGCGCGAGTCGGTCTTTTGAGCGCACTCGGACGATCGTTCGCTGTGTTGCCGTCACCCCAGGAGGATGCCCTGTCTGCCCTCACCACCCCGGCACTCATTCTGCGAATCATCGAGCGGCCACGCCGCTGGGATAAGCGACCCATTCATTGGTATTGGATCATCCCGATCCTTTACTTTATTGCGACGATCACCTTGCTTTGGCCACTTGTCGCGCACCTCCGCTCCGGCGTTGGTGATACGGAAGGCGATCCATTACTCAATACCTGGACCCTTCGCTGGGTGCAACACACGATGCTCTCGCACCCAGCACACCTCTATGACGGGAATATGTTCGGACCGAATCCGCGCACAATCGCGTTCAGTGAGTTGCTGCTGCCGCAAGCAATCATGGCGTGGCCGGTGTGGCTCCTATCGCATGACAGCCTTCTCGCCTATAACCTTTCCGTCCTCGTCACCTATCCGCTATGCGCCGTGTTTATGTATGCCCTCTGCCGCGCACTGAACGCGAACCGTGGTGCCGCTTTCCTCGCCGGCCTATTGTTTGCCTTCGCCCCGTTCCGTATTGACAACAATGCGCACCTGCAGGTGCTTTCCATGCAATGGATGCCATTAGCCATGCTCGCGATGATCCGCCTCATCCAACAGCCGACCAAGTGGCGTGCGCTGGCAGTGACGGCTACGACGGCGCTCATTGCGCTCTCGTCCATTTATTATGCGGTGATGTTTGCAACTGCGCTTCTCGCCTTTCTCGTCGTGGAGGCTGTCCGACAACGACGGTCCTTCACTATCCGTATCGGTGTGCCCCTCGTTATCGCGCTCGCGGCCGCAGCCGTCATCGTCGTGCTCATTGACTTGCCCTATCTGACGATGCGGGATGAGCAGGGCATCACACGCACCATAGATGAAGTGCATGCGAATGCGGCGCGGGGCGTGTCGTATCTGACGACCAGCCCCGGTAGCATCGTATGGCGCCATCTGCTGCCGACCGCCACGAATGGGCCAAGCACGATTGGGTCAAGCGCGCTTTTTCCGGGCGCGTTGCTTAGTCTCTTCGCATTTCTCGGCCTGAGGAGCATTCGACGTCCGTGGATGCTCGGGATATTCGTACTCGGTTTCATCAGTTTCATCTTGTCATTCGGGCCGACGTGGGGGGCGAAGGCGGGCGGATGGCCGCTCCCCTACCGCCTACTTTATCCGCATCTCTCCGTCTATCAGGGGCTTCGTGGCCCGGATCGTTTCGGGGCCCTTGTCTTGCTCGCGCTCGGCGTCTTCGCCGCTACCGGCGCGACCGCTGCGTGGGAGGCCGTCGCGGCAATACGGCCTCGTCTACGCGAGTACGCACTCGTATGTGCAGTGCTGATATCGGGCGCGGCGTTGGTTGACGTGGGAACGCATCTTCGGCCGGTCGCCCCCGTTGATCGATCGGCCGAGACGCTCGCGCCGTACCGCTGGCTCGCATCACAGCCCGACCCGGGCATCATCGCCGAGTTCCCGGTTGAGCGCTACGAGCAGCGCACGGCGTTCTATTCAACGTACCACTGGCAAAAGGTCCTTTGGGGCCACTCCGGGTTCATTCCGGCAGCGACCTACCAGTTACGCGGCCGGTTTCTGGGTCGAGATGACCTTCCGGGGCTTGCGAGTCTCGACGCGTTGGCGGATTTCGGCGTACGCACACTCGTTATTCATCGGTCCGCATATACAGCGGCGATGCTTGCGGATATTGATACTCAGCTGCAGAAGTCCCCGGAAAAGGTTCTGTTTGCCACACATGTTGGCGATAGTGACATCTATACCCTGCGACCGCCCGAAAACGATAGCCCATTCGACACACGGCTGACGTACACGCAAAATGCGGCAGGCAATGTGGACACGCTTCTGGGGCAACTTACCGTCACGAATCGAGACAGCCATGCGCGCATGCTGTATACTGTAGGGCTGCCGAGGATGATTGCTGAGTTTCGCGATATGACCGGAAAAATCGTGTCAAAGCAGCGCGTCACGATTCTGTTTCCTGCAGTGATTACTCTGAAGACGACATCCATTCCATTTGCCGTAAAGTTGCCACGCGAACCGGGCGAGTATGCCGTGTCAATCAGCATAAACCGGCTGTTGTCGGCGCCCACGCAAACAGAAACTACTGTCCAGGTGGTTACCCTTTCCACACTGCCACACTTGACGGTTGAGGGCGTACACGTCACGAGCCCCGCGCTCTACACCCCCGGCGAGCCGGTCGCGATGTGGATTACGACGAAGGGAGGGACGACGCTTCCGTTGCCCGAAACTACAGCGCGCGATGACCGGACCATTGATGTCGTGTTGCAACGACTGCCGTTGGACGCCGCGCAGATTGTGGCACACGGGAAAGAGAGCGGCGTGGAAATCTGGGTATCGCCCCCATAACAACTCGTCGCATGCTTTGAAGCGAGCGTTCACAATCTGCCATTTGCGGGCTACGTATTAACCAATCGGCGGGGGCAGATGAGCGATACCGATGAGCAGAAGAACGATGAAAATCTGTGTATAGCCGAAGAAGAGTCCGGCTATAGCCATACGATCGCCCGCGAACATGCCTTCCGAGCGTCGGATACGTCGTCGTGCTACATGCCCGAAGATGATCGCAACGACTGCGCCGATGATGGGGATCGCAATCCACGCAATAAGGCCGCTGACGAGACTGATGATCGCCACCGGACACATTCGACATGGCCCGAGGAGACGCCTATCGAATACCAGAAACGACATGGTGTCGCGGGCGAACAGTGCGTCATAGTCACTTGACGGTTGTTGTTGCTGTCGCGTCATGATGTTCCGCCCTATTCCCAGCGCTGATGCCGCGCACCGATTTTATTGCCGACGTCCATAGGCTGCCTTCGTCGCATGGACACGCGGATCGAAATCACATCGGGTCGGCAACGACCCGCTCACCCCATACGTCTGCCGGGTTCATCTGCTCGTCCCCAGCGGGTGAAATGGGGATTCGCGCATGTGCGATGGTGATGCGCCAGAGGCCGATTCCTCCCCACGCACTCTCCACGATATATGTCACCGCCTGAAAGACGAGGATGTACGCGAACGCAACGCTACGCGAGAGACCGAACGGAACGAGAACGCTAATTGCGACGAACGGAAACACCCCGATGTTTCCCGGGGTTGAAGGCAGTGCGCTCGCGAGGCTGAGCGCAACGAGCAATAGCGTCATCTCGGCCCACGACACGGAGAGATGCATCGCCCAGGCAATCGCCATGCCGGTCACGACATCCAGCAACCAGATCAGCACTGTCAATGCGACAAAGCGAAGCGCACTGCGTGGATGATCCAACGCGCGTAGGCCGAGCAGAAATTGCTGCAAAATGCTGCGGGCCTTTGAACGAGCGACATCGGGAAGAGGCAGCCGGGAAACAACATCGCCGAGACTCCGCTCCATCCGTGCCAAAATCAAGAGTCCAACTGCACCCGCGAATCCCGCCATCGCGAAGCCTCGGGTCGCATTGCGCAACCAGGTGGGTATCGGCCCAAGCGACAATGAAGCACCGACGCTCATGACGACTAACATGAGAATGTCCGCGATACGCTCGAGGAAGACGGCCGCCAGCGCGAAACTGACGCTCGTTCTGACGACGCGGCTGGTGACAATGGGACGGAGCACGTCGCCCGCGCGGGCGGGCAGCACATTGTTGGCGAGATACCCAATCATCGTCGTCCAGAATGCCATGAGGACTGAAATGGGTGCTTGCGCCTCGATGAGGAGCTGCCACCGCACGCCGCGCGCGCCATACGAGAGGGTGAGCGTGAGCGCTGAGAGTAGGATGAGGTTGAACCGAGATTGACGAATCGCCCCAAACGTCTCGTGCCAGTGGATACCCCGCAGCGCAAGCGCAAGCAACAGACCTGCCAAGACAAGGGAGGTCAGCAGCAGCAGGGGGGATCTGCGTTCTGTTGTGTCCGCGACGTGGAACATGCCTCTCGTCTTTCTGTGCCGCCGTTCGCTATCCGTCGTCATAGCGCGATCGCCATCACGTCGGCCCCGAGTGACCGCCAAAGGCGATGCGGTGGAACCAGAGCACCCACGCCTGTGCGATGATGGCCATGCCACAGAGGACGGCGAGCACCTGCCCTGCTCTCCCGCGTCGCCACAGCCAGACGAGGGTGAAGCTGCCGAACACCGCAACGGGCACCATCGTGTAGAAAAGCTGTTTGAGGACCATGTCAATATATGCATCAACGAGCGTGAATACGGGCAAAATGAGCAACCAGACGAGCAGGAGTTGCCATGCCCGCCGTGTATCCGCGCGCATGGAGTCCCGGCGCAGGATGATGACGCCGGCGATTGCGATCGCGAGCAGGATCAGCATGTTCCCGACGCGGATATTGTTCGCGAACCAGATGGCAATATGCCGCGGCGCGCCGAGGAGTCCGCCATTGAGGTATCCCCGGTTCTTCGCGGTATCGCCCGTGAGCGTGTGAATGGATTGCAGCGTGACGCGTACGTATTGTACATAGTAGACGACGAAGGCAAGGACGGAGGCAATGATCGCAGCGAGCGGGAGCAACAATGCGTGTCGTCGCCCCTCGGGCGTCTCGGCATCTCGCCAGTACCAACACCCAACCGTGGTGACCACGAGTACATTGAAGACGGCAATCACAGGATACGCGAGCACGCTGAGCGTCAAGAGGAGCACAAAACTTCCAAACAATATCGGACGACCGAGCCGATCCCACGAAGCGATGGTGAGGGTAAAGGCGAGTGTTGTAAGGAATGAGGCGAACACCGTCGGATAACTACCGTACGACAGGATCAGATATGAGAGCGGCGTGACGGTATAGAGTAGGGCTGCCACGACTCCTTCGGTGCCCCGGCCAATACGCTTCAAGAGAGCGTAGATGAAGAAGACCACCGTGAGCTCGAGCAACCCCGCGATGAGCTTCAGCGTCGTCTCAACCGCAAAGGGCAGAAGCGTAAACGGTGCCATGAACAGGTAATAGAGGGGCGACTTCGGGATGAGGATGCCCGCGCCCCAAACGCTCGGGCCGGACGATAGTTCTGAGGGGAAATAGAGTGCCGCGAAATCGCCGCGCAGCAGAGTCCGCTCCCACTTGCTGTGCCAGGCGAGATCGCTGACGACTGTCCCTTGATAAAACAGCCCCCCCATCTTGAGGCAGATGCCGATCGCGAGGATCATGCACAGCGCAACGGCCTCACCCTCCGTCATCGCCAGACCGAATCGCCCCGCAGTCCATTTCAGCGGACGTGGCACGAGGAGTACTGTGAGGGCGCACAGGAGCAGCACAAGCAATGCGCTCGTATACGCCGCAATGTATGGGCGTTCTGCCACGAAGAGCAACGCCAAGATCGCCATACCGATTGCCCCGCCGACCGCCGCGATTGACCGACGGCGGCCCTCTGCTCGAATAGCAACACCAAGCGCCCGAAAGACGATGAAGTAGATCACCGTCACGATAAGGAGTACTTGCCCCAATGTCCCCCACGCGGGTATTGTCCAACCATTGCCAACGGTCTCGACACGAACCTCGTTGACCTGCACGCCGACAATGCGTGCGTCACTCTCGGAGAGTTTCTCGGCCGGCGTCCGCAACTCGATGGCGAGACCGTGCCCCGCAGTTGCCGGCCCACGCGCCGTGACCCGAAACGTTTGCCACTCAGCCCCGACGACAAGACGATCAACTTCGATCCCATTGACAAGGACGATGACTGGCTTCGTCACATTCACGGCCCTGCCGGTACGGAGATTGAGCGTGATAACGCGGGTGCGCCCGCCGCCGACCCCTTTGAAAATCAGGAACGACGTCGCACCTGTCCAGCGATAGGGCGTCCCTTCGGGATCAATCTCGCGCGCGTGGAAGTTCCCGACGAATGGCGCGGCATGGATGTTGCCGACTGTGGTCGCGAACGGTCGCTCAATCTGATACGCGCCGAGTACCATGAGGCAACTGAGGACGAGCAACAGTGCAATCGGCCAGCCGAGCGCACTGCGCGTCCATGCGATACCCGCAGAGACACGATCCCCGATACGACGGACCCATTTCGGCACGGTCGCGTGGGATCGGCAATCAGCCAGACGCATCCTTTACCCTCCGTTATTTCGGAACACCCGTCAACATACTCACAGAGCGCCGATAGTCATAATCACACGTCGACCACGGCGAAGGCACCTTTTCAAGTAGCCCCGTTCGCTGAAGGCCCTGCACGCATATCCAACGGACGGATAGAAGTCTCTTCCCGATACACCCCCCGCACCGCATCCCCTACTCTGCGCGGCAGATGCGACTTCCACCGTCTCAAATGTCTGATAGGCAGCACCGATTACCCATGGGTCATTTGCCCCATACCTCGCTTGTGCCCACGCACATAGACTGAAGCGTTGGGGGATATTGAACAGAAAGAGACTATTTTGACTGATTCTTTCATCACCAGTGCCCCGAGTGAGCACGCCGAAAGCATGCCCCACCGCGAGCGCCGAACCGCAACAGCTGTATCGGCGATGATCGAGCGCGGCGCTCCGTATATTCTCGCCGGGGCGATCGTGCTGTATGTGGCGGTGATTCTCACCGTCTCAGTCTGGCAATTGCATGCGCTCCGATTCGGTTTTGACCCGGTCATCTACGAGCAACCCCTCTGGAACACCTTGCATGGCCACATCATGGAGCAGTCTGGATTCGCGTATACCAAATCCGAACTGGGTCACGACTTGATTCTCTTCCACTTCATCTGGTTGCCGTTTTATGCCATCAGGCCGGCGATGACGACGCTCTTGCTACTCCAAACGCTCGCCGCCGCCGCTGGTGCGATTCCGATCTACCTCATTGGGCGGGACCTCCTCAAGGGGCATCGTCTGCCCGCGCTCCTCTTCGCGCTCCTATATCTCAGTTATGTTCCGCTCCAGAATGTCAATCTGTACGAAATTTCTCCGCGGCTCTTCGCGACAACCTTCCTGTTATTCGCGTATTGGTGTATGACGCGGAATTACACGATCCTGTTCTGGGTGATGCTCGTACTGGCGATCACGAACCGGAATGACACGGCTCTCGTCATCGCCGCTCTCGGATTGCATGGTGTGCTGACCCATCGAAGGTGGGTCTATAGCTGGCTCCCCATCATCTTCGGCCTCGGCTATTGGGTTCTCGCGATCTTCATTATCGTCCCCGCAATCGCTGGCGGCACGCAGTACGGTTATCTGCAAAATTACGATTGGCTCGGCGGCAATGCTCTCGAAATCGCGCGGACAATGGTGACGCATCCGTGGTTTGTGTTTCACAATCTCCTCACGCCGGATCGGGGCCGGTATCTCGTCAGTCTCCTTTATCCACTGGCGTTCCTGCCATTGTTACAACCGCGTGCTCTCGTCATCGCCGCGCCGACAATTCTCCTGAATCTCCTTTCCGGCCCAGACTATGCGTATCAGCGTGACATCTATCATCAGTACTCCTCGCTGGCCGTCCCCGGGCTCTTTATCGCGACTATTCTTGCAGTCACAAGCATCACGAATGGCACACATCCCTTTGCCAGGATGCTCCCACGGGTGCGAGCACTGCCAATGGACAGATTGTTAGGCGTTGTGCCATCGGCGCTCATCGGGATATTGCTCCTCCTGAGCACGATTCAACAAGCGACGATTAATCCCAACCACATCGGGCAGGCGATTCACAACCGGCATAACGCGCGGATCGCGAATCGTGTCGCCGCATTGAATGCTGCGATTACGCTCATCCCGAACGATGCGCCACTCTCCGTCACAAACCTCGCCTCCGCGCGTGTGCCGATGCGTCGGTACATCTATCTCTTCCCCGGCGATCGCTATTACGATCCGGCACTGATCAATCGAGCTGAGTATGTCCTCGGCGATCGTGCGCAAAGTCATGGCACGGAGGCTGCATTGCTCGACCGCCTCGCAGCAAATGGGCAGTGGGAAGTGCTTGGACGACCGGGCGACTTTGAGGTACTGCATCGCATCGCGGCAGCCCCATAAGGGGTAATTCGATCGTTGCCAGAGATCGCGCTTGCACTCCTAGGCTGGACAGCACATCGATGTGCTGTCCGGGCAGCAACGCGGGGAGCTGAGCCTGGTCCCCTCGCAGATCTGATGAGGTACGCCCGTCCCCGTCAACCGGTGACGTGTCCCGTGTATCGCATGCGCTTAGGAGTGGGCCAAGAGCGATCCCACTGGTCCCCATGATCGCCCGGCGCAATAGCAGACGCCGATTCAGACGGCCGATCGCGTACAATCGCTCAGACGCCGCTGCGCGATCATGTACCTCCCTGTCTACTCCTGCCGTCGCCACACGTCATCGCTCTTCGCTCGCCTGCGGTGCGTTGAGTCCATGCACCGTTTGCCATCTCAGCGAATTCATCCGGGCTGATCGAACCGCGTATCGCCATGCCGCGCAACGATGCCCGACGCATTCTCCGCGCAAAGCTCATACCGGAGAGCAAGAATGGCCGCCTGTGTCCGGTCCGCCACCGCCATTTTCCCGAAGACATTATGCAGATGGTTGCGGACGGTCTTCTCCGCCAGCCCCAGCGCCCGGGCGATCTCCTTGTTGCTCTCGCCGACTGTCAAGCGACAGAGGATCTGTCGCTCGCGGTCCGTCAGGTCGAAGGTGGACTGTTCCGTGGCACCACGCCGTGCCCGTTGATACTCGGTGAGGAGTGTGCGCGCCACCGCTTCGTCGAGGATTACTTCGCCTCGGGCGGCGGCACGGATGGCACGCACCACGTCGCTGGATGGTGCGTCCTTCATTACGAAACCGGCGATGTCCGCGTCAATCAGCCGCCGGACATCATTCGTGTCGTTATCCATTGTCAGGACGACGATCCGGACACGCGGGAACTCCGCTTGCATACGCCGGGCGACCGCAATGCCATCGAGGACCGGCATGAAGATGTCGAGGAGGAGAACATCCGGTACGAGGGTGACAATCTGCGCCAGTGCATCATGTCCGTCCACCGCCTCACCGATGACGGCGATATCGGGGTAGGTGCTCAGGACAAGCCGGAGCCCTTCGCGGACAATGCGGTGGTCGTCTGCGATCAGCACGCGAATCGTCATGCAACGCGCTCGCTTTCCGTCATGGGAAAGATGAGGCAGACGGTAGTCCCACTCCCCGGTTGGCTCTCAATCGTCAGATTTCCTCCATGCATGGCAGCGCGTTCACGCATTCCGATCAGCCCGAAATGGGCGGAATGCTCAGTGAGTGCGTCCGCCGGGTACATGAAGCCACGTCCATTGTCGGCGATCCGTAAGACGACGTGATCGGGCGCGACAATCAGCCGGAGCCAGGCCTGATCCGCAGCGGCGTGCTTGACGATGTTTTGCAATGCCTCCTGCGCGATCCGGAGGACGGCGCTCGCCTGCTTCCGAGTGATCGGCGGTACATCATCGGGAATCTCGGCAATGACTGGGAGATCGGTTTTCGCGGTCACTTGGCCCACGAGATCGTTCAATGCCGCGCAAAGATTCTCCGGTCTTGGTTCGCTGCGCAGTTCGTGAATCATCGCGCGCGCTTCGTGGAGTGCCGCTTTTACCTCGTTCGCCATGCTCTCGAATCCCCCGCGCAAAGTGGCCGCTTCCGGGCCGAGCGCGTCGCGGTAATATTCCAGATGGAAGGCGATCCCGGCCAGTGATTGCACCAATCCATCGTGCAAATCCCGCGCGATCCGTCCTCGCTCGCCCATGACGGCAAAGTGCTCGAGTTGCCGTTGTAGGGCGATGTGCTCCAGCGTCAAGGTCGCATCACGCGCATAAATGGCAAGCATCTGCGCATACGCGCGGCTGTCCCGCGTCTTCCCTTCACGGACGATTTGGAGCGCGCCCGTCACATGATCCCCGGCCGAAAACGGAACGGTGATCGTTTCGCGTCCATTGTCACCAGGCGAGATGAGATACGGGCTCGCTCCCGGTATGATCGGGGCGAGCGCAACTTCGTGCCCGACGCCGCCATTGATCGCCGGTGGCCATTGCGAAACGAGGCGCCAATCGCCCCTTAGCTGATCGTGCAGGATGAGACGGCTGCGCGTGCCCTCGCCTAACCGCAGTGCGGCCTGCGCGATTTTCTGATACACCGACTCACGGTCAATCGGCGCGCGCGCCGTGAGGGCATGTAACGTCGTCACTTCTTCTTGCAAGCGTTGCACGTTTTCGAGTTGACGCTGGAGATGGTCTTCACGGTCACGTAGGGCAACGATCACGCGATAGAAACTTATGCTCATGGTGACGAGGAAAAAGACGCGAAAGAGCGAGTCCCAGGCAAGAGTGTATCTGAATGATGTACTTCCTGGGACGATCGCGGCGATGATTCCCGCGAGGATCGCGACCAGCAGGCCAGTGCGGCGATCGAGTGTGCTCGCCAGTGCCAGCGCGGCGATCAAGATGGACATCGAGAGATAATCCGTGTCTACGTCGCTCGCGCCGGAATTCTTCAAGATGACAATCGCGACGATTACCGCGAACGCACTGCCGATAATCAGCCACGGGAAACGCGGTTCCTCAATGCGCTCACTCACACGCGTCCGTCGCAGTCGCTGCACCGATACAAGCATACTATCCCCCAAATGCTCGCTACAGATGACATCGTCGCGATAACGGATTCGGGACTGTCGCAGGCGGTGATGCCTCGCAGCACGGATACGCGGCAATTGTACCGCACCGCAGGAGGCTTCGCTCTCCTGTACCCGGTTCTGCATCCGGCAGTCGCAATCGTCGTTCACTATGGAACGGAGATGCGCGACAAGCAACGGGACGGATGGCCCATAGTGAATGGGTCGCCGGTATTACCGGAACGGAAAACCGGTTGAAGCCCCGTCCGCAGCCTCGGCTTCGGCCCTCCCCGGATCGCGGAGCGGCCAATAGTCGCCTCAGTGCACCGATTCGGGGAGGACGAACTGGTAACGCCCCAGGACTGTGAGGTGCGCGAAGCCGAGCCGAGTGGCGAAATGCGCACATCACTGTGCGACCTGGATACGGTAGGTGCGGCGGGTGTTCGCGGCGAGGGGTTGTCGCTCGAGCCACCGTGTATAGGCGGCGAAGAGCTCGGCCGGGATCCCTGTCGGTGCGGTCATCGCCCCACGATCCTGTTATCAGAAGCGGTTCCGCTGCGTTCGTGGCCCACTTGAAGCGCATTATCAGTAGTGTAGCACGATGTGCGCTACTGATTAGAGCCTGTTATGAACTTCGTCTGAGGGCGTCAGATGGGTCGAATTCTGCATCAATCGGCCCGATTTCGTGGCTCCCGGCTCCATTTTCACTCGATCGTGCGGTTGTCGAACACCGGAAATCCGCTGGATTCCGCCATCAGGCCACAAGATACGGGAAGATGCAGGAAGTTCATAACAGGCTCTAGGAGAGTTATCAGAAGTGACGCGGTCTCACCACCGCGCGATGAGGGCTTCGACCGGTTTTCCGTTCCGGTAATACCGGCGACCCATATTGCGCTTTATCCGTGTAGTTGTAGATGGACAGGTCAAGCGTCGGATGCTTCTGGACACTGATGTATCGTTGCGCGATCATGCGCGCCAGATTCTCAAAGTCAATCATCGTTCCTCCCGATTATCCATTATGACATATGCTCTCGGCGTCGCAAAAACGGTCGGCGTGGGAGAGGAAGACGTACGCCTCGAACGATTGACAGTTGTGACAGTTTCGCGTATACCTCACCGAAGGAGGTACACACGATGGATTCCTTCGCTGCGATCGAACACACCCTTGACGAGGCGGACGCTGCGGCGCGCAGCGCCGATCTGGACACCGTGAAGGCCAAGCTCGGGCAGCTCCGCGCCCTCGTCGGTCCCGAGCATCTGCTCACCACGGGCGAAGCGGCCGCGCTCCTCGGCATCAGGAGCGTGAATACTGTGAAGGCGCTCGCCCGTGCTGGGAAGCTCCCCTTCCGGCAGGACCCCGGCAAGCAGATGCGCCTGCCCCTCGTGGGCGTGATGGACTTCAAGGCGACCCGCGATTTCCGGCGACTCGCGGCCTCCGAGCGCATCCACGACGAGACGGCGGGGATCGGCGGCGACGCCATCCCACCGGACGCGCTCGATGACATGGCCCCCTCGCCCGGGAGCATGCCGTGGCAGCGGGACTAGGGCCGCCCACGGCCCTCCTCGATGCCAGCGCCCTCTACGGGCCGACCAACCGACGCGAACTGCAGCAGGCGGCAGCAGCGGGGCTCTTCACGGCCTTCTGGTCGCCGTGGATCGTGGAGGAACTGGCGCGCAACCTGACCACCGACTACTACCGCACCAGACCGTACAGCGCGTCGGAGCGGATGATGACCCTGCTGATCGCGAGTTTCGCTGCCGTTGATCCCAAGCCGCCGTTCCCAGAGGCATGGCCCGCTGCGGACCCCGGCGACGATCACGTCTGGGCCGCTGCAGTAGCGGCCGGGGTCGCATATGTGGTGAGCGAGAACACGCGCCATTTCCCGCCTGTGGCGGGTGATGGTCGGCATGAGTGGGCGGGCATCGCCTACCTCACGCCGACGGCATTCTTCGCGCTCGTGAACCCCTGAAATTGTCGCTCCGCCCCTGATCGTCTCAAAAAGGACGGTATTCGGCATCATCCCGAACGGCGTTCGGCCATAGCGGT
>CALBSO010000011.1 GCA_937968015.1 uncultured Thermomicrobia bacterium | reverse complement strand
GCCGTCCGCGCAAGGCGTACACCAAGCGTGCGAACTTACCAGCACCTACTTAGCCGTCGTAGCGGCCGAAGATGAGGGTGGCATTCATGCCGCCGAAGCCGAAGGAGTTGGAGAGGATCGTGCGGTAGTTGCCCTCGCGCGGGCCTTCGGGGACGTAGTCGAGATCGCAGCCGGGGCCGGGGGTTTCGAGATTCGTCGTGCCGGGGATACGGCGATGGGCGAGGGCGAGGGCGCAGAGCGCCGCCTCGATTGCGCCGGACGCGCCGAGAGCGTGCGCGGTCAACCCTTTCGTGCCGGAGACGGGGATACGGTAGGCATGCGCGCCGAAGACATCGCGGATGGATTTCGTCTCCGTCGCGTCGTTGAGCGGCGTGCTGCTCGCGTGGGCATTGATGTAGTCAATCTGCTCCGGCGCGAGATTGGCGGTGGCGAGAGCCTGTCGCATCGCGCGGGCGGTGTGGATGCCCTCCGGGTGGGGCGCGGTCATGTGATGGGCGTCATTCGTCGTCGCGTAACCGAGCACTTCACCGTAGACCGGCGCGCCGCGCGCCACCGCGTGCGCCTCCGTCTCCAGGATCAGCACCGCCGCTCCCTCGCCCATCACGAAGCCGTCTCGTCCCGCATCGAAGGGGCGCGAGGCATGGCGCGGGTCGTCGTTGCGCGTGGACATCGCCTTGATGATCGAGAACGAGCCGAAGGTGAGCGGATAGAGCGGCGCTTCCGAGCCTCCTGCGAAGACGACATCCACATATCCATCTTGCAGGAGTCGCCACGCCTCACCAATCGCGATCGCGCCGGAGGCGCAGCCATTCGCATTCGAGACCGTCGGGCCGGTGACGCCGAGTTCAATTGCCACATTGGAGGACGATGCGCCGCCGAAGACGGAGAGGGCGAGCGCGGGATTGACGGCGCGAATGCCTTCGTGGACGTACTTCTCGTGCTGCGTCTCCGCGTAGCCGATGCCGCCCAGTGCGCTGCCGATATAGATCGCTGTCCGTTCGCAGATCTGCGGCGTGAGCGATAGCCGCGCATCCTCCACCGCGAGGAGGCTGGCGGCGAGCGAGAACTGCGCGAAGCGGTCCAGCCGGTTCTCGCGCCGCTTGTCCATATAGGTGAGTGGATCGAAGTCGTCAATCTGCCCGGCGACGCGGGAGCGGAACGGTGAGGCATCGAAGCGCGTCAGGCAGCGCACCGTGCTCTCATTGCGCATCGCGCCCTCCCAGAGTGCCGCCCGGCCCGTGCCAATCGTCGTCACGGCCCCGATGCCGGTGATGAGGACGCGCGTCCGGTCAGCCACGGCTCGAACCCTCACCCCCGACCTCTCTTCGGGGCGAGGGGAGCGAAGCGACAGCCAGTCCTTCTTGCTCCCCCGCTCCATTGCGGGTGCCCTCTGGGCAGGTGAGCGGGGGCCGGGGGGTGAAGGTTTCTTCCACGATCGCCTTGATGCAATGCAGTGTCCGGCGGGCGATGGCGTCCACGAAAAACTGGCCGACGATCCGCTGCGCGACGAACGCGCCGACGAGCGGCCATCTCAGGGTGAAATCGTGCGTGATCGTGACGCGGGTGGCGTCGCCTTCGGGTTTCAGGAGCCAGGAGACATCCATGCCCTTCGTGAAACCGCCTATGTGGACGAAATGCAGCAGATGGGTCTCCGCGTTGCTCTCCTGAATTGTCTTCCAGCCCACGGGGATTTTGCCGAATGGGAGCACTCGCCATGCCTTCATCGTCGCGACCTTGTGCGTCGTCCCGTCCGACCGCTCAGTCCGCTCCTCCAGCGCCACGGCGCGATAATGCGGCAGGATCAGCGGCCAATCCTCGATGGCGGCGCCAAGCGCGAATATCCGCTCTCGCGGCCCGTGCATCACGATGCTGGTTTCCGTGTACATCAGCGCTCCCTTACGGACGGAGAAGATTCCATAGATATACGGGAGAGAGCAGCCCGCGTTGCTCTCGCTTCGTGCCAAGATCGCCGAGAACGAGCACCAGTTGCCGTGCCAACGCGGGGCGCGAGCCGAGCCGTGGTGTGACGTAGTTCATCAATACAGGCAGATGGACGAACAACTGGACGAGGTAATTCGCCAGGGTCTTTTCCACGAAAGCCTGCCGTCGCGCCGTGAGATACGGACGGAGCATCGTGACATCGGTGCGTCCGGCGCGCAATGCGCGGTCCGCCGTCTCGAACGCAAGTTCCGCGCCCCGCAGCGCCTTGTAGACACCCTCGCCGGTGAAGGGGTCGAGATAGATCGCCGCATCGCCGACGAGTAGTACACCGTCCGCGACCGCGCGCCGCGCCCCCTGCGCCAGCGGCCCGACGCCGTGGATCTTGCTGACGCGCCGCGCCCCAATAAGCGCCTCCCGCACCGGCGGCAGGGCTTCGATGCACTGCTCAAAGAATTCTTCCATCGGCATACCACGCCGCTTCATCGCCCGCGTATCCACGACGAAGGCGACATTCGTCAGCCCGCCGCCGAGGGGCGCGATGCCGCTGTAACCGTGGAAACCGCGCGGTCCTACGACCATCGCGCCATACCGGTCGAGCGCCGTGACACCCGCGTAGTGCGCCATAATGCCGACACGGTGCGGCCAGCGGTGCTGCCAGCGCGCCGCGTGCAGACCCGCGCCCCTCGCGACGACCGAGTGATGCCCGTCCGCGCCGATGATGAGCCGGGCACGAATCTGTAGCTCGCCCACCCTTGTTTGCACCGTGAGTGTCCGGCCGCCATTCTCATACGGCCCGACCGCCTTGACGCGCGCGCGCTCACGCACTTCGACGCCCTGCCGCTTCGCGCCGTCGAGGATGACCGTGTCGAGCGTCAGGCGGGGGATGGAGAGAGCGTAATGCTCGCCGGAGATCGCGTGATAATCCACCGTGTAGTGCGTGCCGTTCGGCGCGTAGACGTGCATCCCGTAGAGCCGGTGCGGCGGCAATCCCTCGACCGCCTCCGCGACGCCGAGTCGCCGCAATATCGTGATCGTCTGCGGGCTGCTGTACTCGCCGCACGGTTTGTCACGCGGGAAGGTGGCGCGGTCGAGCAGGAGCGGATCATACCCGGCCTGCTTGAGGAGGATCGCCGTCGCCGCGCCGGCCGGCCCGCCACCAACGACGACAACCTCGCGCGATTCGGCGGCCCTCATGCCGGTCTTCGTGCGACGAGCGCCATGCGCCAGAAGAGGTGCGGCGTGACTTCGATATGCGAGAGCCCCGCTTCCCGCGCCATCGTCCCCAACTCATCGGGCGTGAAGGCGCGAAGGATTGAGAGCGGTGCGTCGTGGCGGGTGAGGCGGTTCGTCGTCGTCACATTGCCGAGCAGCCACGCGCCCACATATCCCGGCCAGGTACGGACAAGATCGTTGAGGATGATCCCGCGTCGCGAGACGCGCCCCATCTCCGCGAGCACCATGATCGCCTCGGCGCGCGGAAAGTGATGGAGGGCGAGCGAGCAGACGGCGATATCGAATGCGCCGTCGGGGTAGGGGAGGGCACGCGCGTCGCATGCTTCGAGGGTGATTGTCGGCTCATCCGCCGTTTCACGCCGCGCGATGACCAGCACATCCTCGCTGACATCCGTCGCGAGCACGCGGAAGACATAGCCCCGCCGCCTGCTCCAGCGGACGAGCGCGCGGGGAATGTCGCCGGAGCCGGTGGCGATATCGAGCAGCGTGATCGTCGTTCCACGGGAAACGTCAGCGAGCAGTTCCGGCAGGTGGCGCAGCACGACCGCCGTGCCGCCCGCGAAGCGGTTGACGCGCCGGATATCGCGGAGATTGTGCGCGAGCGCATCAGCGGGGACCGCATCGGGTGCATCAAGGATTTCCGGCGCGTCGCTATGCGGTGGCGTCGGCAAGAGCGGGCGCGGAAGCAAGAGTGTCCGGGCCATTGCGCGTCATCCATTCCGTATGGGAACAATCCGTATGCGTCATTCGCGGCAGCGCACACGGAACGATACCGCATCCAGACCTCGCAGACAACGGCATGGTGTGACGGAAACGCTATAGGATGAAGTCGTGTAAGATAACTGCCCCGTGGAAAGCTCGTCGCGGCCCATCGCGATCGGAAGCCGCAGCCGCAGGTTACCCCACACAACCCATCCTTTGGAATTCCGGTAGGTAGTTGCGTGGATAATTGTGTTGACGTCATCGCATCTCGTGCGTACACTAGCGGTAGGCAGCGGCAACGAGCGGGAGGAACCGCAATGCGGGAGCGTGAGAGGGTCGGACGGATCCAGCGACGCATCGCCCTGGCGTCGCGGTCGGCCGTGGAGAGCGACCCGGCGCTCGGGTTGCTCTCCGGATCCTCCTTTGCGGCCGGGGTATCAGATACGTCCGGCCCGACGTTCGATTTCGGCAGCATCTCCATCCTCCCGCCGGTGGCGCAGGTTGATCCCGCGAGCGGTACTCTGGCCGCTCGTATCCGTGGGTGGCAGGGCGGCGGCAGGGCGTTGGAGGCGCCCGTCCAGCGGCAGATGGAGGCGGGGTTCGGGCATAGTTTGGCCGCCATCCGCATCCACGCGGATAGCGAGGCGGACACCCTCAGCCGCGGCGTGGGCGCGACTGCCTTCACGACCGGTTCGGACATCTTCTTTCGCGACGGCGCGTATGATCCCGCCTCGCGCACGGGCCAGCACCTGCTCGCGCACGAGATCACCCACATCTTCCAGCAGGCGTCCGGCCCGGTCGCCGGCGCGCCGATGCCGGGCGGGATCGCCGTGAGCGATCCGGCGGACCACTTCGAGCACGCCGCACGGCGCACCGCGGACGACGTGATCGCCGGCCGTCCCGCGACGATGCAGGGCGCGATCGCACCGTCCGCAATAGCAGCTTCGCCGGCGGCGGGCATGCCGGCCGTCCAGCGCTTCGGCAGCAAAGAGCATCAACTGATCGGCGACGAAGCGACGGGCGGGGAACTGATGCTCACGATGGACATCGGCGACCCGGAGCACCCGCTGACGTACGGCCAGATGGTGGCGCTCGCCGGGGACTACTTCCAGAGCGTCGAGGAGATCCGCGCCCTCGCGGACCCGAAGAACCCGGAGGGGCAGGCGCAGATCCGCTGGGCGCGCGAGGACGGCATGGGGATCAAGGCGACGCCGCCTGTCTCCAAGGAGGCGGAGACCGCGGCGAAGAACCGGTACTACGCACTCGCCGCGGTGAACATCTCCCACTTCAGTGCGGGCGGCACCGCGCGCAACGACTACGAGCGGGTCCACCAGCAGGCGCTCGCCGAGGCGTTCCAGGCCGGGTTGACGGGGGATATGACGAAGCTCTCGGACGCGAAGGTCGCTGAGGCGTTCAGCAACCACTACCTCACCGACATGTTCGCGGCCGGCCATGTCCGCACACCCCGGAACGAGATCAAAGAGTGGTACCAGCAGAGATTCCCCCCGGACGGCGGGATTTCCCAGATCGTCTCCTACCTCGCAAACTTCATCACGGATAAGCTCGACGATTACGGCAATATCCCCTGGTACTGGCTGAAGAGATGGGTGCGGCCGCGGGTACGGGCGAAGGTGGAGGAACTCGGTGGCCCCGCGCTCAAGGCGTACTCGCTGGGCGACATCGTCTCGCTCGCCTACCACGACTACGACAACGAGCACGGCCTGGCGGTCATCTCCGAGGCGGGTCCAGACGGCAAGCTGGTGCCCGGCGGCTACGTATGGCCCGAGCTCGACAAGGGCGACAGCCACCTCAAGGAGTCGCCGCTGACGAAGCAGATGGCCGTGGCGGCGGTGCGGGATTCACTGCAGGACCTCACGTTCATGTTCGACGCGGGGCAGCGGTCCGGCGCGGGGAAGTGCCTGTCCCCGGAAGCGATTGATGCCGCGGTGCAGACCGAGCTCGCGGGCATGCAGCCCTTCGCGGCGGAGAAATATGTCCCGCGCGAAGCCAAGCAGGGCGACATTATGGACCGGGGCGATGCGCCGAATGTGCAGTTCGAGTGGAAGTGGGGCGCGCTCGACCCGATCCTCCACGCGGCGGTCGACGCGACGGTGAAGGGCGGGATCGCCGAAGAGATGAACAAGATCACCCCCGGAGACATGCACCTCACTCGGCTCGGCGACGAAAAATCGGACGGCGCGGTGCATCTCGAGGTGGGCAGGGCATTCAAGGATCTCATCGCCCATCTCGCCAGCCAGGGGATCAAAGCGCTGGAAGAGGCGATGGAGACGCCTGCGACGGTGAAGGAGCCCATCCCGGAAATCCCGGTTGACGCGGGAGTCGCCCCTGCCCCTGCGGGGGTGCCTATGCCGACGCCAGTCGCCGCGCCCTAGGGGAAGCAGGGAGCCGCTGCCGCAGGGCAGCGCAGCGGCAATTCCGGTTAGGTGGGCTGATGAAGGTAAACACAGCCAGATAAGGTCTGCGCACACTGATTCATAGCGTGCCTTCTCGCTACCTGCTGTGCGAAAAAGCAAGCAGGGCGTGGCGCGAGAGCCGGGAGATTCGCAACCACATGCTCCGCCCCTTCAAGGTCTTCGCGGGCGTACCGCAGCCATTCGCGCGTCAGTTTGACGTGCTCATCGTCGGGCACAGAGTTCCTTGCCCTCACGGAGTGCGGGGCGGAGAATTGTGCCCGACGAGATGGTCATGACGGGTAATGAGATCAGGGGTTGTCACGATACCATCCGTCGGAATGCGTGCATCATCTTGCATGGGAACCTCTACGCGGTCTGCGGTGTAGATACGGGGAGAGATTACGTTCCTAAAGGAGAAGACTATGCTTCGTTGGCAGCGCCTGCCGTTGGTCGTCGCCCTCCCGTTCGTGTTCGCGTCGTGTACCCCCGCATCGGACGATCATGCGAGGAGCCAGGCATTGACGGTACCGGCGGTGACCCAGCCTGCTACGCCTCTGCCGACCGCCGCCACACCGACGATGACACCGAGTATCACGCCAGTCGTCGCAGCGGTTCCACCTGCGTCATGTCCTGTGACGCAGCCCCCGAACCCGGTCTTCATCCCGCCGTCGCCGTATCCGCCGATGCCGCCACCGCTCTATGCGGGTGAATTCTGGTCTGGCACGCAGATGTTGTGGACAATGTTGCGCACGGACGGGACATGGCGGAGTCTGCCGTACGCCAATGGGACCTATACGCAGAAGGTCTTCTGGTGGCGGCAAGGCTATGACTGGCAAACCGAACCGGAGCCGAATCTGACGGTCATGGGCAGGCGACTGGACGCCCCCGCGCCACCCATGCGGGCATCCAGAGCGACCAACGGTTCCCGCGGCGATATCGGGTCATTCATGGTCGTCGGCGTTGATATCCCGTCGCTAGGCTGCTGGGAGATCACCGGTCAGCGCGCGGGTTCGTCCCTGCGCTTCGTCGTCTGGGTCGCGCCATGACCGCGCACGCCGCATCGCGTTTTCCCAATCAGTCCGCAGCGAGAATGCCAGACATCAGATCGAGGTCCAGTTCGGGGTAGAGCGGGTGGCGGTCGAGCAACTGCTGGGCGGCACCGCGCGCGTCGCTCGCGACCGCCGCGTCGAGGTCGTATTTCGCTTTGCTCCTTTGCCCCGCCTGCTTGCCGGTCGCGATCGTCGAGGGCGATGTGCTGGCGAGGATGCGCGCCATAATGCGGGCGATCTCGCGCATCTCCGTCTCGTTCATGCCGAGCGTCGTCACGCCGGGGGTGCCGACGCGCAGCCCGCTCGTGTACCACGGGCCGTTTGGGTCTATCGGGAAGATCGAGTTGCGGTTGAGCGTGATGCCGCCCTCGCGCAGCGCGCTCTCCGCCTGCCGCCCGGTGAGGCTGTACGTTTTCGCCACGTCAATCAACATCAGGTGATTGTCCGTGCCGCCCGTGACGACTTCCATCCCTTCCGCGACGCAGCCCGCCGCGAGGGCGCGGGCATTGTCCACGATCTTGTGGGCGTAGGTCTCGAACTGCGGCGTCGAGGCCTCTTTGAGGGCGACGGTCTTCGCCGCCATGATGTGCGGCAGCGGCCCGCCGAGCACCATCGGGCACCCCTTGTCCACCCAGGGCGCGAACTCCTCGGTGCAGAGGATCAGCCCGCCGCGCGGCCCGCGCAGCGTCTTGTGCGTCGTGGAAGTAACGACGTGCGCGTGCGCCACCGGGTTGTAGTCGCCAGTGAAGACCTTGCCCGCGACGAGGCCGGCGAAGTGCGCCATATCCACCATGAAGACCGCGCCGACTTCGTCCGCCATCTCGCGCATCTTGGCGAAATTAATCAGGCGCGGGTAGGCGCTGTAGCCCGTGAGGAGGATCGTCGGCTTGACTTCGCGAACTTGCGCGTGCAACGCATCGAGGTCAAGCAGTTTCGTCTCCGGATCCACCTTGTAAGGTGCGACATCGAACAACTGACTGGAGATGTTGTGCCGGTAGCCGTGTGTCAGGTGGCCACCGGAGTAGTAATCGAGCGCCATGATGCGCTGACCGTGCATCGCGGCGCGCACCTTCTCCCAATCATCGCGCGAGAGTTTCGAGGCGTCCTCCTGCCCGATCTCGGTGAGGAGGGGAGCCTCGACCTTCGCGGAGAGGATCGCCATGAACGCAACGAGGTTGGCATCCGCGCCGGAGTGGGGCTGGAGGAACGCATGATCCGCGCCGAACAGTTCGCAGGCGATCCGCGCACCCTCCGCCTCGACGGTGTCTACATTGTCGCAGCCCGCGTAGAAGCGGTGATTGACATATCCCTCAGCATATTTATCGGTGAAGAGATTGCCCATCGCCAGTTGCGTTGCCAGCGACGAGTAATTCTCGCTGGCGATCAACTTCAGGTTGTGGCGCTGGTCGCGGAACTCGGCGACGATTGCCCGCGCGACGGTCGGCGCGGCGGTATTGAGGTAATCGAGCGCGGCATAGTACGCCGCCGCCGCCGAATTGATGGGTGCGCCCGCCAGTGTTTCAAGATAGGTTGTCAGCAGCGTTCGTTGTCCTGCTGTCGTTGCCATCCCGCGTCCCTCCATTGCCGAACCGGCGGGCGATGCCCGTGCCGGGAAAACAAACGGGGCGCCGACAGACTCGTCGGCGCCCCAGCCCAGGCGAGCGGCTGCATTCGTCGTCTTCCCCGGCTCCCTCGTGGTGCGTTCCACATTTCTCGCCAGGTACCGGGGGCATGATCGCTGGATCGAGTATCGGGCGCGCCGGTGGCGCTGTCAACCGGGTACCCGTACGTGCCAGTCGTGTTCGAGTCGGAGGTGGGCGTCGTTTCTACCAGCGGTTCACGGATGATGTCGGCGTACTCTGGGGCGTCGTCACCTGGTTCGAGCCGGGCAAGCGACTTGGGTACAGTGGTACGCTCGATATGCAGGGCGCGGTCGCGGGTATGATTACCTTCGATCTCGAACCGCAGGGAGACGGGGCACTCCTGAAGTTGCGGCACTACGCGGTCGGCGTGATCGCGGAGGAGACGCGCACCACCTACGACGCGGGCTGGAACGAACTTCTGGGCAACCGCCTCGCGGCATATGTGGAGCGCGGCATCCGCTACACACCGGCAGAATGAGGAGGTTTCGGTGAGGCAGTATGTCTATGTCCTGAAGCCTGTACGGTCAACGTTTCCCGGCGACGCGACACCGGAGGAGATCGCCATCGTCGGCGAGCATTTCGAGCGCCTGAAGCGGCTCTTCGCGGACGGCACGATGATCCACGTCGGCCGCTGCGAGGATGCGACCTTTGGCCTCTCGATCTTCAACGCGGCATCCGATGACGCGGCGGCGAAAATCATGCAGAGCGACCCCGTCGTCATGAAGGGCGTCATGACCGCGACGCTCTATCCGTACCGGATAGTGCTGCACGGGAACGCATGACGGCGATCCATCGCGGGCGAGACGGAACGACTTCCCTGTGCGATTACGCGAGGAATGAGGCCACGTCGTAGAGCGCCGCGCGCAAAGCGGCCCAGAGTGCGGCGTACTGATCCCACGGCGTGCCGTCGTTGACGCGGATCGTCAGCGGCCCGGTGCGCTCGATCCCAGCGGTGCGCGAGGCGCGGTCGCACTGCGGCATCGTCAGGAAGTCCACGTCGAGGCGGAACGGTTGGTCCGGCGTATACGGCGGAACGCGGTCGCGCTTCGCCAGTGCGCGGGCCGCCGCCGCCGTAATCTCCGGTCGCGTCGCGGACGGTGGGCGGCAGAGCGCCGCATTGCGTCCGCACGCCTCCTTGACCGCGACGGTCTCGATCTCCGCGCCGAGGAAGGCGCGCGCCTCGGCGACGGTCGTCGTGTCGCCCGTCACCATCACGACGGGGATGCCCATCGCGCCGAGAACAGCGGCATTGATGCCCGTCTCTCCGTGCGGACGCCCGTTGATCCGCAGTTCGGAGACGACCGCACCGGCGATCGTGTGGGGATGGATCGCCTTCGGCGTTCGTGCCATCGCGTGGTAGCCGACGAAGACGGCCGCATCGAATGTCCGGCTGTCCGCCATCTCGATCTGGCAATGGTCCTTGGCGTCGCCCGTGCCGCTGAGGAGGTGCGCCGCCGGATGCATCTCCTCAAACAGCAGGTTACGCATCGGGCCGTGCCCATCGTTGACGAGGATGAACTCCGCGCCCGCCTGTACCAGTCCCTCGATCGCGGCATTCGCGTCCTGCGTCATCAGCCTCCGGCCACGATCATATTCCCGCTGGCCCGGCGCCATCATGTCCGCGTGGACGACGCCGGTAATCCCCTCGATATCCACCGAAACGTAGACGTTCACTCTTCCCTCCTCATATATTCGATGCAGACCGCCGGTGGCGATTATCGCGCATTCAGCACGTAACATGACGCACAGTATCCTCGACTGGCTCGGTTGGGTCGGCGCCCGCGCAGGGAGTGGCGGCGATCCGCAATCGGGCGATTGGCTTGATGCGCTTGGCAGGGGCGACAAACATCGCTGCAGTCGGGATCACCTGACGACTTTGAATAAGCCCTCCCCATCCCGATGGGAGGGGTAGCCAACCGTGGAACGGCGGTGCTACACTCCTCCCCGGATGGACCGCACGACCCCAGCAGCAATCAGTGCGGTCGTTTCATCCCTGATTTACCAGGTGGGATACCGTTCATGATGGCGCGAATGGCGCGCTGTTGCCGCGCCATGCGACAGGAAGGAGAGCCACCATGCTCTACCTGTCACAACTCATTAACGCCCCGATCCGCGACCGGGACGGCGAGCGGATCGCGACCGTGCGCGACCTCATTGCGCGCATCGGCGAGGGCTATCCCCCCGTCACCGGCCTCGTCGCGCGGCAGGGACGGCGCGAATTCTTCATCCCGACCGGCGCGATCGCCAGCATTGCCACGGAAGGCGTCACTCTCTCCTCCGCGCAACTGAACATCGCTCGCTTCGAGCGGCGGGATGGCGAAATCCTCCTCAGTCGGGATGTGCTGGACCGGCAGATTATTGATGTCAATGGCAAGCGCGTCGTGCGGGTCAATGATTTACAGATCGCGCCCGTCGAAGGTTCATACCGGCTGATTGGGGCGGATGTCGGGGCGCGGGCGCTCCTCGCTCGCTTCTTCGGCAGGAAGCGGGAACGTACTCCCCTCGGCGACCTTGTGGACTGGGCGGACATCGAATATCTCGCCGCGAACGCGCCCAACGTGCGCCTCAAGGTCTCGCACGAACGGCTCGCGAAACTCCATCCGGCGGAGATTGCCAACATTATCGAGGACCTTTCGTACCACGAAGGCTCAGAGATCGTCTCCGCGCTCGATGACGAGACGGCGGCGGATACCCTCGAAGAACTGGATGACGAGCGGCAGGCGGACATCCTCGAACAGATGGATAGCGCGCGCGCGGCCGATATCCTCGATGAGATGGCCCCCGACGATGCGGCAGATATTCTGTCCGATCTGCCCCAGGAAAAGCAGGATGAATTGCTCGCCCTGATGGAGCCGGAGGAGTCCGAGGATGTCCGCGAACTGCTCGAATACAACGAAGATACCGCCGGCGGCATGATGACGACCGATTATGTCGCCGTCCCGAGTGGGCTGACAGCGGACGAGGCACTCGCTATTTTGCGCGGCATGGAAGAGTTGCCCGATTTCGTTTATTACCTGTATGTCGTTGAGCACGACACGTCCGCGCCGCCGGATGCGCCCCATCGCACCGACGACGATATCCCCGAGTACCTGCGCGGTGTCGTGACGATGCGCCAACTCGTCCTTGCTTCGCCCGCGATGCTCGTCGGCGAACTAATGGAGCGCGAGATCGTCACCGCGCTTCCCACCGACCCTGCGGACGATGCCGCACGCCAACTCGTCGAATACGGGCTCTATGCGCTACCGGTTGTAAGCGAGGAAGGCGTGATCCGGGGCATTATCACGGCGGATGATGCGTTCGACCGGCTCCTGCCCGATTCCTGGCGGAAACGACTCAGGGTATTTAGTTAGCCGGAAGGCAGACAGTTTGGTGGTGCGCACGCCGTGTACGCGCCTCGTATGCGTGGGGTGAGGAGACGAATGATGACGAAAGCAGGGGGCGATCAATGCGGCCAACGAGCAATCCCACTGACCGCCCCACGGATGATACTACCCCGCTGATCAGCCGTCGCGCCACTCGCCTGTATCGGGGTGTTCTGGGTAAGGCTGTTCCGACCGCAACGGGGCGGGTGCGTCGTCTCCTTCCCCATATCGCAGTG
This sequence comes from uncultured Thermomicrobia bacterium, assembly GCA_937968015.1. GTDB lineage: Bacteria > Chloroflexota > Chloroflexia > Thermomicrobiales > JALYUS01 > JALYUS01. The sequence continues at coordinate 8,682 of CALBSO010000011.1, read as the reverse complement.
CCCCAACTGCGCTTCCTCGCGTTCCTTGCCGTCCTGGGTCCCGGGATTATTACGGCGTCCGCGGACAATGACGCCGGTGGTATCACGACGTACTCCATCGCTGGCGCCCAGTTCGGCTATGGCCTGCTCTGGATTCTCCTGCTCACTACCTTTAGCCTGGGGATCACGCAGGAGATGGGGGCGCGGATGGGCATTGTCACCGGCAAAGGGCTCGCTGCCCTCATCCGGGAGAAATTTGGCATCCGCTGGACCGGCTTCGCGATGCTCGCGCTGCTGATCGCGAATTTCGGCTCGACAGCGGCGGATATCGCCGGCATCGGCGCCGCCCTGGAGATCTTTGGGGTAAGCAAATATATCAGCGTTCCTGTTGCGCTCATGGCCCTGTTCCTCCTGGTATTCAAGGGTAATTTCCGATGGGTAGAGCGGATCTTCCTCTTCAGTGCCGCGCTCTATATCGCGTACATTGTCTCCGGTATCCAGGCGCACCCCGACTGGGGTGCGGCATTCAAGAATACGGTAGTTCCAAGTTTCCAATTGCGCCGGGACTACATCATCGCGTTCATCGCGACGATCGGGACAACGATCACACCGTGGGGGCAGTTCTTCATCCAAGCGTACTGCGTCGACAAGCAACTGCGGAAAGAGGACCTCAATCTCGAACGCGGCGACGTGTACTTCGGCACCTTCGTCACAAACTTCATCGCCTTCTTCATTGTTGTCGCTACGGCTGCAACCTTATACGTTCATGGGCAAAGCATTAACGACGCGAGTGATGCGGCGCAGGCGCTCGCCCCACTGGCTGGCGGATTCGCGGCCTTTCTCTTTGCTATAGGGCTTTTCAATGCGGCCCTCCTTGGGTCAGCGACGCTACCTCTCTCAACTGCTTACGCCGCGAGTGAGGCATTTGGCACCGAACTCGGGCTCGACCGCCGTTTCAAACAAGCGCCTTTCTTCTACAGCATCTATACGGCGGCGCTGATTATTGCGGCGCTCTTCGTGCTCCTGCCGGGGATCCCGCTAATCGGCGTATTATTTATCTCGCAGATGGTCAATGGGATACTCCTGCCGATTATCTTGGTCTTTGTTCTCTTGATCATCAACGATAAGGCGGTGATGGGCCGTTACACGAACGGCTTCGTCTTCAACGCCGTCACTTGGATCACGGTCGTCGCGCTGATCTTTGTCTCTCTCTTGCTCATCCCCGTGACGATCATCCAGCAGATCAACGGCGGCTAACTACTTCGCTGTATGTCTCCGTGCCGGTATTGCACAGTAGCATTCTCCGGTTCAATGAATACGACGCTCACCGGCCCCGATGCCACGCTTGAGATTTTCTTTCCCGATGTTGGTGGCGCGCCGAGCGACTCGATGTCGGCTTCATGACGGTCACGCTCGTGCTTCGGGCGCGCCGTCGCCACCGCTGGTAAGATTTGCGGCATCAGCCTGCATATTGCATGGCTGTCCCGGCAAACGAACGTATACGAGAGGCTAGAGGCTACATGATGAGCGACGAGCGGGCTGTTGAGCAGGCGGCGGAGCGACTGATTGCGGACTTCGATGGCGCGGCGGCGTTCCTGGCCTGCAATCTGACGACCGGCGCGAAGATCGGCTACCGGGCGGACACGGTCATGCCGACGGCCTCCACGATCAAACTGGTCGTCCTCGCCGAACTCTATCGGCAGGTCGAGGCGAGAATCGTTCACCTCGATGACCGGCTCGCGATTCATCCCGACGACCGGCGCGGTGGCTCCGGCATCCTCAAGGACCTCTCGCTCGATCTGGTCATGACCGTTCGTGACCATGCGATCCTGATGACGGCGCTCTCGGACAATACCTCGACCGCCGTCCTCGTGCGGCTGCTCGGCCTCGATCGTCTCCTGCAATCAGCGCGCCAGTGGGGGATGACCGATACCGTCGCCACGTTCCAATCCGGGGCGATGCGCGACTACGCGACGAGCACGCCGCGCGACATCGTGCGGCTCCTGACGTTGATCGCGCAGGACGAAATCATCTCGCCCGCCGCGTGCGCCGCGATACGCGATATCCTCGTCACGCAGCAGTACCACGATCAGATCGCGCGCTACCTCCCGTTCAATCCCTACGACCGCACCGGCTACCATCATCCGGGGCCGGTGATCGTCCGCAGTAAGAGCGGCTTTTCCGGCCAGAGCGGCGTGCGGGTGGACGCGGGGATCGTTGAGTTGCCGGAACATGTTCGCTACGTCCTCTGCCTGATGACGGAAGGGAGCAACGACCATCTCTACCGACCGGAGCATGATGGCGCGACGTTGAATGGCCGCATCTCCCGCCTCGTCTTCGACGCGTGGTGGCCGCCCGGCGCCCCGATGCCAATCGAGTAGCGCGATACGAAAAGGCGTATCGCACGGAGTATCCTCAACGTTCCGGTTGTACTGTCACACTTCGTGCCGCTCATTCGTCTTCTGTTGTGAATCAGTCAATGATGACTGGGGTTTCATGGAAGGAGGCATACAATGCAAACGAAGAAGCGAGCGGATGTGATGGATACCGAAAGCGAGTTGATGGGGCTGAGAGAGACGACCTCGACAGCGGCATTTTCCCCTTTTGTTCGCCAGAGGAACATCCTGCTCACCACATATCGCCGCGACGGTACGCCGGTTGGTACACCAGTGCATATCGCCGTTGACAGCAATCGTGCCTTCGTCCGCACCTGGGATACAGCCTGGAAACTGAAGCGGATCCGCAACAATGCCACTGTCGAGATCGCGCCATCCACGGTGCGCGGTGTTCCTACCGGCCCGGCAGTCCGCGCGCATGCTCGGGTGCTCGGTGGCGGCGAGTCGGCATACGCTGCTCGTGCCCTCGCCCGGAAGTATCCGATCCTGCACGGCTTCGTCATTCCGCGCGTCCATCGAATCCGAGGCAATACCACGATGCATATCGAACTGACGCCGATAGACAGGTAGATCAATGGTAGCGCGTCATTTGCAGCGGTTTTGGCGTTGATCGGGTTGGCGAAGACCTGTGATTGCCACACCATGTGCACGACGCATCCTGTTGTACTTCCTTCCGAGGAGTTGCCATGCCGGAGACGGTGGTCAACAATAACGATCTGGAAATCTTCGATATGCACCGTTCGTTGCTTTTCGCGATCGCGTACCGCATGGTCGGCGGCGTGATGGATGCGGAAGACATCGTGCAGGAGGCGTGGCTGCGCTGGTTGCACCGCGACGAGACGGGCGTGCGATCTCCGAAGGCGTACCTTTCCGCTATCGTGACGCGTCTCAGCATTGACCATCTGCGGGCGGCACATATCCGACGCGAGACGTATGTCGGCTCTTGGCTACCGGAACCACTGCTCATCGAGCGGGAGCCAGATGTCGCGGATGTTGCCGCCCGACACGAATCGCTCTCGATGGCTTTCCTTGTCCTGTTGGAGAATTTGACACCCGTGGAGCGCGCGATCTTCCTCCTCCACGATGTCTTCGCGTACGACTTCCATGAGATCGCGGGCATCGTTGGCAAGAACGAGGCAAATTGTCGTCAACTGGCGCGGCGGGCGCGGCAGCAAATCCAGGCGGGGAGGCCGCGTTTCGACCCTTCCCCGGAGCGTCAGGATCGGCTCACACGGCAATTCATCGCCGCATGCACGAATGGTGATCTTTCTGGCCTGCTTGCGGCGCTCGCGGCGGACGCGACGCTCTGGGCGGACAGTGGCGGGAAGGCGCGCGCTCCCCTCCGGCCCATCAACGGGGCGGAACGCATTGCCGCCTTTCTCCTCGGTACTCTGCGAAAGACGGAGGAGCCAATCTCCGTGCGGCGTGTCATGGTGAACGGGCAGCCGGGCCTCCTCGATCTTGTCGGGGAGAGCGTTCGCACGGTCATCGCGCTGGACATTGTGGAGGGGCAGATTCAGGCGATCCGCCTGATCGCGAACCCGGACAAACTCCGCGCCGTCATCGTGTCACCGGAGGGTAGCGGGATCGGATAATATGTGCCGGGGTATCGGTGGCGCGATCCGGCTTCGGGCCAATCCATCCGTTACATACCGGCGAGGCGCGCGACGATGGGCGCCACCGCTTCCATGTTGCTATCGGAGATGACGTAGTACGAAAAGCCGTACCGTTCGCGTCGTGCCTGTATCTGCTCGACGATCCGATCCACCGAACCAATCAAATCTGAAGGCATCGCGAGCACATCGTCAACAGAGACGCCGCTCCAGCCGCGCGTTTGGATGTACTCCTCCGTCGCGCGCCGGTAATCGTCGGCGATGATGACGTTGGGGACGAGGCTCAGTTCGATGTCGGCGAAGCGGTCGCCCGCCGCCTCACGGATCCAGCCGAGTTGACGTGCAACCGCTGCCGCCAGACGCGGCGCGGGATCACGCGAGAGCACGCCGTCCGCCGTGGAGGTCGTGAGGATGCCGATGATGTCCGCCTCCCGCGCCGCAATCGAGAGCATTCGCTTGCCGCCCGCGCCGACGAGGATCGGCGGATGCGGCCGCTGCACCGGCTTCGGGAAACTATCGAACGCCGTCAGCGCGTAGTGTTCGCCGGAGAAGGTGAGCGGTGCGTCCGCGAAAAGCCCTTTGAGCACCGTCAGGGATTCCGCGAAGCGGTCCACGCGCGCGCCGGGCGGATCGAATGAGATGCCGGCTTGATCGTATTCAGCCTTGAGGAATCCCGTGCCGATTCCCAATTCGAACCGCCCGCCGGAGAGCAGATCGAGCGTCGCCGCCTCCTTCGCCAGCAGCACGGGTGGCCGGTAATCGTTCGCGATGACGAGTGTGCCGATCCGTAACCGCTCCGTCACCGCCGCAACCGTAGCGAGCGCGCTCAGCGGGGCGAGTTGATGCCCAAACGGCGGCTCGATGAAATGATCCCGCATCAGGTAGGTCGCGTAGCCCATCTCCTCCGCCATGCGGGCCGTGCCGATCAGTTCATCTCGCGTGCGGATGTGCTCGCCCAATACCCCAAAACGGAATGGATGCCGATGTGCCAAGTGATGCTCCTTGCCGTACCGATGGTAGCGCCGGGCGCCCTCTGCTACCACCATAGGGCAAGACGGAGGCACGATCTATCCGATTCTTGCGCGCGAATGCGGGCGCAAAGAGATGGTGTTGCGTGTCAGGCCATGATGAGCGGAAGTCCAGCGGCGTGGGTTCAGACTGGCTCAAGGGGGTAGTGTGGCAGCGGCGGCAACGCGATGGTGATCGCGTCGCCCGGCCGGACCAGACCGCCGGCGACGACCACCGCCATAACGCCGGCTTTGCGGATCAGGTTGCCCTGCGCGTCGCGACCGAGCACCGCCGCCATCAGGCCGGCCTGGATCTGATCGAGTTGGGCGCACGGATTGCGCAGACCGGTGATCGCAATGATCGCCTCATCGCCAAATCGCAGCCGCGTCCCAGTCGGCAGGCCGAGCAGATCAATCCCCTCGGTGGTGATGTTCTCACCCATCTGCCCGGCGGAGAGGTTGAAACCGGCGCCGCGCAACTCCGCGTGGAGTTCGGCATGGATCAGGTGGACCTGACGGAGATTCGGCTGGTGCGGGTCTCGCGCGACGCGCGAGCGGTGCTTGACGGTGGCCCCCGCATGCGCGTCATCCTCAATGCCAAGACCTTCGAGCAGCCGGATCGCCGATTGATTGCCCTTGATCAGCGAGTGATTTGCGCTGCGGCTCACCGCCGTGACTCTCCCGGTCATGCTCCCCTCCCGTTCCCGATCGTCCGGTCGTTGCCGCCATGATAGCCGATCGTTCGGCTGCTGCCAGCATACGACCTGATCGAGCGGCTGTGCGACACCGTCGCGTACCAGGCGGAAGCCGCCCTACCGGCTCAATGGCGCCGGAATCCGCGCTACTGGCTACGCTCCGTGAAACCGGGATGGGGTGTGGCGTTGGAGAGGCCGTGGGCGGTCTTCTCCCAGTAGAAGGGCTTGGTGATCAGTTGCCAGAGCGCCTTGTAGGCGGCGACGCTCATCATCAGCCAGTAGAGGGGCATGACGAGGGCGGCGGGGATGAGTTTGTAATACTTGCGGTCCAGCGCCCCGGCGATCCCCGCGCTGAGGAAGACGGCATTGCCGAGTACGAGCGCGACGAAGCCGTAGATTTGCGTGCGCTCGAACGTCACATGCGCGCTATTGCGCGGCTGGCGCAGCACCAACCCCTGGGTGCTCGTCAGGACGTTGTCGGCGCGGTAAATCTTCCTCAGTACCCAGTCAATGTCGCGATCCGTCGTCAGCACGGCGCGGATTTCCCGCCCCGTTTCATGTGAAATCTCTTCGATGAGCGCGCGATTGAGCGGGTCCACCATCGCGAGGGTCGCGATCTCCTCGGTGACAGTGAGTGGCACGATGCGATGTGTACGGAGGAACGCCTGCGGGAGAAAATCGGTCGGTACATCTGCGGTTTCTCGCGCGCGAAGGTTGACGACGGGCAGCGCGTCGGCGGGGATGGAAGACTGGCGTCCCGCCACCTTTACCGTTATCGTAGGCTCCGTGATCGCGGTCATCGTTCGCCTCTCATGCCCATTCCGACCCCGGCAGTACGATGGTGCTCGCTCTTTGAACGTACGAAGTGTACGATGAGTTACGGTCACAGTTCGACGTCATATTCAATCAAACCCGACAGTTAACAATATACTACTGATTACAGAATCTGGGGAGTATGATGTGAGTGATCCTTGGGAGTCCATCACAACGATTCGGGACGGTCTCTATGACCGCATCCCGCTGAACATGCCGGAATCCGCGCTGATGGCGACGGAGGCGTTCCTGCGGCTGGATCGTATCCAGCAGTTAGGTTTCGTCTCGCGCGTCTGGCCGGGAGCGAAGCACACGCGTTTCGAGCACTCGCTCGGCGTCATGCATCTGATGCGACAAGGGATTTCCCAATTACGGCGGCAAAGCGGGCCGGTGACGCTGAGCGACGAAGACGCACGGACGGCGACCGCGACGGCCCTCTTGCATGACATCGGGCACTATCCGTTCTCGCATGCAATCGAGGAACTCGGCCCGCCGATCCTCAAGCACGAGCAGGTCGGGCGGCGCATCATCCTCGGCGCGGAAGTCGCGGACGTGCTGGAACGTATCTGGAGCATTGACCCGAAGCGTGTCGCGGATTTCATTGACCCACCGGGGCCGCCGAAAACGCCGCAGGATGCGCTGATCCGTGGCCTGCTCTCCGGCGCGTTGGATATGGACAAACTCGATTACCTCCCGCGTGACGCCCGCGCCTGCAATGTGCCATATGGCCGCGTGGATACGCCTCGACTGCTTGACGCTCTCCGCACCCGCGAGGTGAACGGCACGGTGCGCATCGTCGTGGATGATAAGGGGATCAGCCCGTTGCACTCGCTGATCAACGCGCGGCAGGAGATGTTCGACAATGTCTACTGGCACCACACGAACCGCGCCTGCATGGCGATGCTCCTGCGCGCGGTGCAGGAGGCGATGGAGGAGGGCGCCGTCGCGCCGGAGGAGTTGACAACGCACGACGACGCCTCACTGCTTGCCTTCCTCAGCCAGCCGGAGATGCCGGACGGCACGCGTCGGCTGGTCGCGGCGCTCCGCTCCCGCCGCATCCACAAGCGGGCGGTGGAAGTTTCGGCACGGGCGGGCGATCTCTTCCAGCGGCTCGGCGCGCTCTACTACCGCCCGCGTGACCGCCGCGCCGCCGAGATCACGCTGGCGGAGATGGCCGCGCACCTCACTGGGGCGGCAGTCCACGACAGCGATGTGCTCATTGACATCCCGAAACCGGAAAAATGGTCCGCCGATGTCTGGGTGGAGTTCGACCGCCCGCCGATCGGCTTTACGCCGCTGATGCCATGGCACGAGGTCGTCGGCGCGCAAACCGATGATTTTCGCCGCTACGAGGAGCACCGACGTCTGATCCGCATTGTCGCCCCCGAACCGCTGCGCGATGTGCTGCGCCGCGAGTGGGAGAGCCTCGTCCTGCCGCTGCTCGGCGGCGTGCTGTAGACAGATCACGAGGTGCAACGATGTGGCTGATCGTTTTCCGCGGTGTTGCCGGGAGTGGGAAGAGTACGGTCAGCCGTGCCCTTGGCCGCGCACTCGGTTGGCCGGTCGTAGATAAGGATGATGTCAAAGATATTCTCGATGGTCACGCTGACGACGCGGGCGGCCTCGCCTATCTGGTCATGTTCAATGTGGCACGACGGCAACTTCTTCAGGGCTTCAGCGTCATCTGCGACAGTCCGCTCTCCTTCACGCCGTTTTATGAGCGTGCGCGGCAGATCGCCGCCGAAACCGGCGCGATGCTCGCCATCATCGAATGTCAGTGCCCGGACGAAGCGATCTGGCGCGACCGGATCAACGGGCGCAAGGCGCTCAGTCTCCCGGCACATCATCAAACCGACTGGGAGGCGTACCGTACCCACCTCGACCGCATGCTGCCCGCGATGCACTACCCGATCACCGATCCCCATCTGGTTGTTGAGACGACGCGACCCGTGACGGACATCGTTACGACGATCACCGCCTGGTTGGAACGAGGGGGAGAATGACGGCAATCGAGGATGGTCAGCAGTACGAGGGTAAGACGTTTGCGGGGATGATGGCATCCGTGCATACCTTCACCGATGTTGACTTCGCCGCGTGCCACTTCGACCGCTGCGGCTTCACGGAGTGCGCGTTCTCGCATTGCTCGTTCACCGATTGCCGGTTTACGGGGTGCGATCTC
>CALBSO010000010.1 GCA_937968015.1 uncultured Thermomicrobia bacterium | reverse complement strand
CGACCTGATGCCCGCATGTACGTACCCCCATGGGTCTGTCACGTATATGGTCACGTTCGTAAAAGCCTTCCTCTTAGCCGGAAGGCGGCGTGATCTCCCGCGCCATCGGGCCGCGCAGGTGCGCGTCGCCCGCCCGCCGCGTGATCCGGCGCGCGTCGAGATATTCCATCACCGCCTGCGCGTACTTGCGGCTCGTGCCGATCGCGTCCCGGAACTGTGCGAGCGTGACGCTGCCATGCGCGTCAATCAGCGCGAGGGTTTGCGTTACCATCCGGTCATACGCGTCGCGCGCGAAGACGATTCCCTCCGCGACGCGGACAATGCTCCCCTCCGCCGCCAGCACCGCCAGCGCCTCCGATCCAACACCGAGTGTCGCCGGATCGGGCGGCGCGTACGGCTCACCAGCGAGCGCGGCGAGCAAGGCATCAGCGGCAGTGCGCTGGGCGGGCGGCAGTGTCACCGTATGTTCCGGCATCCGCAAGATGGGCGCGCCATTTCCCCCTTCCGCGACGATGCTTCCCTTGCGGTGCACGTGCGCGACGAACTCATCGAAGAGGCGGGGCGCGAGGCCGAGGCGCGATTTCGCCTCCTCGCGGGGCATGCCGCGCTTGAGCGGGTTCGCGGCGTGGAAGTTTGTAAGCATGAGCGTCAGGCGCGATTCGAGCGCCATCGCGCCGCCTTCGAGGAGCAGGAACGTGTTGGGCGAAAGCGCATTCGACCCCGGTGCAAGCACGAGCAGTTCGCCCGCACCGATCAACGCTGTCAGGATCGGGTGCGCGGCCTCCTGCTCCAGCCCCATCGCCGCGATCACCTCTCGTACCTCGCGCGGCCCGCTGGCGAGCAGTTGCCGAGCGAGGTCGTGCGGCGTCCCCCGCTTCAGGCTCTCCAGCCGTTCGAGCGTCGCGGCGTGGAAGCGGCGATGACGGTGCGGCGCGCTATCCACGATCGTGCCGCCGCCAATCGTCTCGCTCGGCGACGGGCGACGGAGGATGAAGCGATCACCCCGCACGACCGCGACCGGTTCCGCGAGCCGGAGTTGTACCCAGCCCTCGTCGCCCGCTTCGAGGCGGTCCGTGTCGAGCAGCGTCGCGCGCCCCTGCACTTCCGACGCCCCAATGAAGAGGTCAATTGGGTCGTTCTGTTCGAGCACGGGCGCGCTCACCGTCATCCGCAGCCGCACATCGAGCAAGTGCGTCGGTACGAGCCAACCCGGCACCGTGAGGACATCGCCCCGGCGCACGTCCTCCACCGCGATGCCGCTGATATTGACGGCCGTGCGGCTCCCCGGCAGCGCGAGGGAGACTTTTGCTTGATGCGTCTGAACGCCGCGCACCCGGCCCCGAATACCGCGCGGCAGCAACTCGATCTCCTGCCCGGCGGCGAGCGTCCCGTCGAGAAGCGTCCCCGTCACGACCGTACCGAAGCCGGCAATCGTGAAGGCGCGATCCACCGGCAGGCGTGGGCGGCCATGCGGCGCGCGCGGCGGCGTATCGGCCAGGAGCGCATCGAGTGCGGCCTTCAGCGTGGCCAATCCTTGCCCGGTCGTCGCGGCGGTTGTGATGAGCGGCGCGTCCGCGAGTGTCGTCCCGGCGACGGCCTCGCGCGTCGCCTCCGCTGCCAGTTCGAGGAACTCCTCGTCTACCATATCCGCTTTTGTCAGCACGATCAGACCACGGCTGATACCGAGCAGATCGAGGATCGCGAGGTGTTCGCGCGTCTGCGGCATCGGCCCCTCGTCCGCCGCGACGACGAGCAAGGCGGCATCAATCCCGCCGACGCCCGCGAGCATATTCTTGATGAACCGCTCGTGCCCCGGCACATCCACGATGCTGACCGCTTGCCCGGAGGGAAGAGTCAGCCACGCGAAGCCGAGATCAATCGTCATCTCGCGTGCTTTTTCCTCCGCCAGCCGGTCGGGATCAATGCCGGTGAGGGCGCGCACGAGCGTGCTTTTGCCGTGATCCACATGCCCCGCCGTCCCGACGACGTACGCGCGCGCTATCGTGTCATTTGTACCCGAGGAATTCGTCGCATTCATACATCGCGATTGTAGCAGAAGAAACGATCTGAACTGAGAAAGATTCGTTAGCCGCCGGGGGGTGGGAGGGCGTCGAGCCAGTCGTACATCAGGTAATCGTGGAGGGCGGGGCGGAGGTCGGTCGCGCTATGCTGCTCGAAGAGTGTCAGCATGTCATGCGCGGAGAAAATGCCGTAGCGGTAGCGCGCGTAGAGGTCGTGAAGGGCCGCGATAAATCGCTCCGACCCCATCGTGTCGCGGATCGTCGCATAGACCTTCGCGCCGCCATTGTAGACGCAGTAGTAGTGATCCCGATCGTTGACGCTGTGGTCCCAGACCGTGATATTGACCAGACAGGGGAGCGGGTGGGTGAGGGTGACGGAAACGTCAATGCCGTCGTTGATCGCGTCCTCGAAGAGTGTCGCCGCGCCCTCGTCCACCCACGTTTCTGTCTGCGGGTGTGTACCGAGCAGGCCGAAAAACCACTGATGCGAGGTCTCATGTAAGACGAGTGCCCGCATTGACACGCTGCCTACTTTCGTGCCGATCATCACGAGCATGGGAAATTCGACACCGCCGGGCATCGTCGTACCCGCATCCACGACCGAGAAGACCGGATACGGATATGGCCCGACCGTCGCGCTCATCCATTCGAGCGCGTGGATTGCGTATGCAAGGATATCGGCGTCCGTCGTGCCGCCACTCGTGAGGTCTCCCGGCACGGTGAAGACTTGCACGCGCACGTTCTCCTTCGTCGTTCCCTGGGTGATCGCATAGAAGGGCGAGAGGAGGGCGGTGAAGTCTCGTACGTTCGGCGCGTCTATCGTATAGGTCGTGCGTGCGGCGCTCGTTTCCTGGTGCTGAACGACACCGGTGCTCACGAGCACCTGCGACGCGGGTGCAGTCAGGGTGACATGGAAATTGCCCGTCGCGGTGTAGACGGCATCGAACTGGTCGTGATAGCCGTGATCGTCCGAGAGCATCGGGAACCAGTAGCCGAGCCGGAGAATATCGCCATCGCGCCGCGCGACATCGAAGCCGTCGCCGCCATCGTGAATGTCGAGATGAAACGCGAAGCCGACCGTGCGCGTGTCGCCGGGCGCGAGTGACGGTAACTCCGGGAATGAGAAACGCACCTCGGCCTGATCCACCGCTGCGGAAACGCCGTCAATCGTGCCGCCATCGAGCGTGAACCAGCCGTAATGCACCGCCGCCACGTTGAAGGTGACGGCGGAAACGGGCTGATTCCCTGTGTTCGTCAGCCGCACCTGCTCTGTGCCCGTGACAGGAATCCCACCGTTCGGCCCGGCATCGCCGACCGTCGCGGCGAGCGTGTAATCCGTAGTGAGCGGGGGAATATCCGCCGTAGCGGGATGCGGATTTTGCGGGTCTTGGCCGCGCACGACGGGCGCGAGCGTCGGCACGAACGGCGGTGTATCCGCCGCGACGGCAGCCGGAAACAGCAGCATGACGAGGAGAAGAAGGAGGGGAGCGCGATTTCGTTTCATGCCGCCAGTCTAGTGATGCCGTTATGTCGAGTCAATACGCGTCTCCACCTTCACCAATGCCTGCCGACGGGGCAGCGCAGCGCGGTATACTTGCGCCGTCGGATAACGTGGAAGGAAAAGGGTATGCAGACAAGCGGGCACGAGATGGTTTTCACGTTGGAAACAACGCCGATCAAATTCGGGCCGGGCGCGTCCGACGAGGCGGGATGGGAGCTCAGGCGGCTTGGTGTGACGCGCGCGCTGCTCGTCTCCGACCCCGGCATCGTGCGGGCGGGGATCACCGACAGGGTGCGGCGGTCCATCGAGGCGGCAGGCGTCTCTTGCGTCGTTTATGACCGTGTCCGTGTCGAGCCGACGGTGCAATCGCTCCAGGACGCAGCGGATTTCGCCCGCGGAGAAGGGGTGGACGGCTTTGTCGGGCTCGGCGGCGGATCATCCATTGATACGGCGAAGGTAGCGAACCTGCTCGTCACATACCCGGCGCCGCTCTTGGACTACGTCAACAAGCCAATCGGCGCGGCACGCATCCCGCCCGGCCCACTCAAGCCGCTCATTGCCATACCGACGACCGCCGGGACCGGCTCGGAAGCGACTTCCGTCGCCGCGCTGGAAATCCCGGAGCAGCACGTCAAAACGGGCCTCTCGAACCGCTGGCTCCGCCCAAATGTCGGCATCGTGGATCCGCTGCTGACGCTGACGATGACCCCGGAAGTGACGTCGTCGTGCGGGCTGGACGCGCTCTGCCACGCCGTGGAATCCTACCTCGCGCGGGACTTCACCTCCCGCCCGGCGCCCGCGACGCCCGGCGACCGCCCGACCTTCCAGGGTTCGACGCCGATCTCCGACATCTGGGCGATGAAGACGCTCGAACTCGGCGGCAAATACCTCCGCCGCGCCGTCCAGAATGGGCAGGACATCGAGGCGCGCACGCAGATGTCGCTGGCGGCGATGATCGCGGGCATCGGTTTCGGCAACGCGGGCACGCACATCCCGCACGCCTGCTCGTACCCGATCGCCGGACTGAAGCACATCTACGAGCCACCCGGCTATCCGGCGGATCATCCCTTCGTGCCGCATGGCCACTCGGTGATTGTCACCGCGCCCGCCGCCTTCCGATTCACGTATGCGACCAATCCGGCGAAGCATCATCACGCGGCGGAACTACTCGCGGGCCACCCGCTGCCGAACGCGAGCGAGCACACGCTCCCGCGGGTGCTGATTCAACTGATGCGCGACATCGAAGCGCCGCGCGGCATCGCCGAACTCGGCTACGACACCGGCGACATTGACGCGCTCGTTGAGGGCGCGCTGAAGCAGCAACGCCTGCTCATTATCTCCCCACGCGAGCCAGGCCCGAACGACCTCGCGGCGATCCTGCGCGATTCAATGGCGAACTGGTAAATAGCCATGAATTGAGCGTGAGGAATGGTGGCAGCGGACTGTAGCCCGCCACCACCGGAAATTTTTCGAGCCGAAGCCGTCAATCGAAGACGATCAGGCCCCGGCCGACTTCGCCACGGTCGAGCGCGTCGTAGGCTTCGTTGATCTCTTCAAGTGGGTAGCGCCGGGTGACGAGCGAATCGAGGTCGAGCTTCCCCGCCTGCGCGAGTGCAATGTACTTCGGCATGTCCACATGGGTGCGCGCCGAGCCATAGAAGCAGCCCTTGAGTGTCTTCTCCTGCGCCGCCAGGAGATACGCATCTATCTGCGCGTACTCCCCGACCGCTGCCATGCCGACCGCGACCGCCATGCCGCCAGAGCGGATCGAATCGAACGCCGTGCGCACCGTCTCGCCGCTCCCGAGCACTTCGAAGGCATAATCCGCCCCGCCATCGGTCAGTCGTCGGATCGCTTGCACGGGATTCTCCTCACGGGCATCCACCGTGTCCGTTGCTCCGAAACGCTCGGCGAACTCCAGCTTCTGCTGGCTGATGTCCACCGCGATGATCCGCGATGCATTGGCGAACCGCGCCCCCTGGATGACATTCAACCCCACGCCGCCGCAGCCGATCACCGCCACCGTGCTTCCGGGACGCACCTGGGCGGTGTTCAGCACCGCCCCGACGCCCGTGGTCACGGAGCAGCCGACGAGCGCGGCGAGTTCGATGGGCGTCTCCGGGCCGATGCGCACCGCACTGCTCTCATGGATCACCGCGTATTCGGCGAATGAGGCGGTACGGCCAAAGTGATAAATGGGCTGTCCATCCTTCGAAAGCCGCGTGTGGCCGCCGGGGAGCGTCCCCGCCGGCCCGCCAAACCCCGTGCAGAGGTGGGGGCGGCCGGACATACAATAGTCGCAGTAGCCGCAATTGGGCTTGAAGGAGAGGACGATCGGATCCCCCGCTTTGACCCGCGTGACGCCGGGGCCGACCGCCTCGACCCAGCCCGCCGCCTCATGCCCGAGGATCGTCGGGAGAGGCGGCTTCCACTCACCCTTCAATACATGGAGGTCGCTCCGGCAGACGCCGCTGGCGGCCATCTTCACGAGCACCTCGCTCGGCCCCGGATCGTCCAGATGCACTTGTTCAATCACCATCGGCGTGTTGTAGTCATACAGAACGGCGGCCTTCATCGTGCGCATTGCTTCCCCTCCCGGCAGGTGATGTGGTGGAGCAGATTTCAGCCTGCCGTCGCTTTTGCGGGCTGAAATCTGTTCCACCGACAGACGAATTGCTCGGACATCGTCGCCATTATCGCCCGCCCAGAAGCGGTGTCAATGCGCCTGCCGCCACTCCTTGAGGGCAGCAAGGAGCCGGGCGTTCTCCGCCGACGCGCGGACGGTGATGCGCAGATGACCGGGCAAGAGGGGATGCGCGGAGAAGTTGCGGACGACCATGCCGCGCGCTTCCAGCCAGTCGTAGACCGACTGCGCGACGACCGGATTTTCCCAGCGAGTGAGGAGGAAGTTTGTCACGGAGGGATAGACATGCGCGCCACACTCCCAGAGGGCGTCGGCAAATGGCTCGCGCTGGGCAATCACTGACGCGACATTCGCGTGCATCGCAGGAATGTCTCGCAAGGCGGCAGCGCCGACCCGCGCGGTGACGCGGCTGACGCTGTTCGGTGGTCGGACACGATTCATCATCTCAATTACCGCCGGCGCCGCGATCCCGCACGCGAGGCGCATTCCGGCCATGCCAAACGCCTTCGACATCGTGCGGACGACGACGAGGTTCGGGTGTTTGGCGATCAGTGGCACAGCGGACCAGCCGATGTACTCCGCGTACGCCTCATCCACGACGACCATGCAGGGGGCGTGCGCGATCAGCCGTTCCATCTCGACCGGATCGGTCGCGTTGCCCGTCGGGCTGTTCGGGTTGCAATGCCAGATGATTTTCGTGCCCTGTGCCGCCGCGAGAATCCCGTCAATGTCCGGCGCGAAATCGGCTCTGAGAGGCACACGATGTACGGTCGCGCCCATCTGTTCGGAGACGATCGGGTACATCGAGTACGTCGGTACTGAGACGATCACGCGGTCGCCGTTGTCGAGAAAAGTCTTCGTCGCGATGTCGAGGATTTCGTCCGCGCCCGCGCCGACGATCAGATGATCCGTCCCGACGCCATAATACGCGCTGAAGAGTTCGGCCAGTTCCGCGTATGACGTATCGAAGTATTCATTCGGCTGCCCCTCCTCGCGCGCCTTGTCCATCGCCGTATCCCACGACGCGGGCGGAAAGGGCGATGTATTGAGATCGAAGCGAATCACATCCCGCACGCGCAGGCCATGCCGCACCGCGACTGCCTCGCTGGAGAGTTCCCACGCGTAGGGGTCAATGTCACGGACCGATGTGCGTACCAGGCGTTCGAGCACGTTCTCCCTACCCCTGTCTCTTATACACATCTCCGAGCCCACGAGACAGGCAGAAATC
>CALBSO010000009.1 GCA_937968015.1 uncultured Thermomicrobia bacterium | reverse complement strand
AGGAGCGATCGGGCGATCGGTGGGGAGGAAAGGACAGAACGTCGCGGACACAACCTCGCGGCCGCATCGCGTGCCTCCCTATTCCATCCCGGCTATAATCCCGTTGCTCGATATTCCGTGTCACCTCCGGGGGAACCCCATGCATGCGCCTGTACCAGCGTTATCTGCTCTCGTTGGACGCGACCACGAACTCGGGATCCTGCGCGACCGGTTCGCCGCCGCACTGACCGGGCGCGGTAGCCTGGTGCTCATCAGCGGCGAGGCGGGCATCGGCAAGACTGCACTTGTCGAGGTCACATGCCGGGAAGCGGCTGAGCAGGGAGCGCTCGTGCTCGTCGGGCGGTGCTACGATCTGATGGAGACGCCGCCGTACGGCCCGTGGGTCGAACTCTTCGGGCGATACGGACCCACAGACGGACCACCGCCGCCCGATGCATTCGCCCAGCGGGGCACGGTCGGCGCGGTGGCGACCCAGGCGACGCTCTTTCAGCAGCTGGCCGATTTCCTCGCCGCGCTCACCGCGACACGGCCGGTAATGGTGCTCCTCGATGATCTGCATTGGTCCGACCCCGCGAGTCTCGACCTCCTGCGCGCCGCGGCCCGCTCCGCGTCCACGCTGCCGCTCCTGTTCCTCGCCACGTACCGCGACGACGAACTGACGCGCCACACCCCGCTCTACCGACTCGTGCCCGCGCTCGTGCGCGAGGCCGACGCCATACGGGTGCATGTGCGCCCGCTCAGCGATGGCGCCGTGCAGGATCTCGTGGTGCATCGATACGGCCTCGCCGATGCGGATGCGCAACGATTCGTGCGCTACGTGCAGGCGCGTGCGGAGGGGAACCCACTCTTTGCCAGGGAGTTGCTGCGCGCTTCCGAGGAGGTTGGCGTCCTCCGGCGCGACGGCGACCGCTGGACGCTCGGGCCACTGGACGAGGTGGGGGTGCCGCCCCTGCTGCGGCAGGTCATCGATGCCCGTGTCTCCCGCCTGACGGAGGAGGCGCAACGGCTCCTCGCCGTGGCCGCCGTCATCGGTCACCAGTTCGAGGCGGAGACCCTCGCCGCGGTTGCGGGGGCCGACGAGGAAGCGGTCCTCGGGGCGATGGACCGGGGATTGGAGGCTCGACTGATGGTCGAGGTAACGGACACCGGGATGGTGCAGTTCACCCACGCCCTCGTACGTGCGGCGCTCTACCGATCCATCCCCGCCCCCCGCAGGCGGCGCATCCATCGCCGCGCGGGCGAGGCGCTGGCCGCCGCGCGTCAGCCGGATCCCGACGCGGTCGCGCACCATTTCCAGCGGGCCGACGATGATCGCGCCTTGCCGTGGCTGCTCAAAGCCGGGGAACGGGCGCAGGCCGCGTACGCTTGGACGACGGCCGCGCAGCGCTTCGAGGCGGCGCTCGCGCTCATGGAACGGACGGGCGCGGACACCGGCGGGCGCGGACGGTTGCTGCTGCGGCTCTCCCGGCTGCTACGCTGGGTCGATGTGGCAAAGGCCCGCACCTTCGCGGATGAGGCGTACGCGCTTGGCGAGGCGGCGGGAGACCGGGCGCTCGCCGCCTTCGCCCGCTACCAGTGCGGCCAACTCGCCTGTCTCACGGGTGACGTGGCGCATGGCCTGCCGGAGTTGGAGGCGGGAGCCACGGCGCTCGCGGCACTGTCGGATGAGGATTGGGCGCGCACCACCACGATGGATGCCGCTTCGCGGATACCCGATGGGCGCGCGACGATGGTGGTATGGCAGGCCATCGTCGGGCGGTATCATGCGGCGCGCGAACTGGGCGAGCAGATGATCGCAGAGTCGGCGCGGGGCGACGCGGAGACCGTGCACGGCGTCGATGATGCGCTCCGGGGCCTGGGCGACACCTACGCCGCGCTTGGGCTGCCGGACGAGGCGGCGACGGTGTTTGAACGCGCCCGCGACGCCTTCGCCGCCGCCGGTAATCACTTCATCGCCTCCTGGGCGGTGTCGCGCCATCTCGCCCTTGTCGCGCTGCCATACCGGGCGGAGGACACTGCGGGGCGGAGCGCGCTGGCGGAGCGGGCGGAGGCGGAATGGGGACGGGCGAGTGGCGCGGTCCCGCAGAGTGTCCCTCCGCGCTTCGCGCGCTTGCCGCTCCTCGTGCTGGAAGGGCAATGGGAGGAGGCGGAGCGTCTCGCGGCGGGGGCGAGCGCCGAGGAGCGCGGGCATGTCGCCTTCCGGGCGACGGCGCTCGGCCATCTGGCAGCGTTGGCGAGGCTGCGGGGCGACGAGGAGTGGGCGCAATGGGCGGTGCGGGAACATCTGCCGTCGGGCAGCGCGACCGCGCCGGGGACGGTGCCGTTCCTCGATGTCGCCCTGCTGTTGCAGCGAGTAGCCGCGGCGCTCGCCCTCGATGCGGGCGACTTGCGATCCGCGGGGGAGTGGCTGGCGGCGCACGACCGTTGGCTGTCGTGGAGCGGGGCGATCCTGTGGCAATCGGAGGGAGCGCTTCTCTGGGCGCGATACCACCGGCAATCGGGCGACCCTGACCTGGCGTACGCCCGCGCCGGGCGTGCTCTCGAACTGGCAGCGGTGCCGCGTCAATCCCTGGCATCGATCACGGCGCATCGCCTACTCGGGGAACTCGATACCGACGCCGCGCGCTTCTCGGACGCGGCCGCCCACCTTGCGGCCGCCCTCGCACTCGCCGATTCCTGCGCAGCGCCGTTCGAGCGTGCACAGACGTTACTCGCGCTCGGCGAGCTCCATGCCCTATCGGGCGATCGCGACGCGGCGTCCGCGGCGCTCACGGCGGTCCGCTCCATCTGCGAACCACTCCGCGCGAAGCTGGCGCTTGCCCGCGTCGAGTCCCTTTCCATCCGGCTCGGCCCTCTGAAGGGCATACCGCGTGCGTCCCCCGCCGGGCTCTCGCCGCGGGAGGTCGAGGTGCTGCGGCTCCTCGCGTCGGGCTACAGTAATGGCGAGATCGCCGACCGGCTGTCGGTGAGCGTGCGCACCGTGACGACCCACCTGACCGCCATCTACACCAAGCTGGGCGTCTCCTCCCGCACCGCGGCCATGCGTTTCGCCCTCGACGCCCACCTCGACTAGGCTGATGCGGCAATATATCCTGGGATGTCGCGCATGCCGCACACTACGTACTATTACGTATCAACGAATCCGCCCGTCCCCGAACGGAAATACGCACACCCTACGATGCGGCCGAGACACCCAGTCCCGTAGGCTGAATACGAACCCGACACGTGCCGCCGGGCGAACCGGGGGAATGCGACCCCCATGGCGAGCGGCAGAGCCGCGCATGCGCATCCGGGAGTCCCGGATGCAGAGGAGAGGAGCGAGACAATGGCAACCGTGAGTAGCGAGAGCGTGCGCGTCATCGCCCCCACCGGTGATTACCTCGGCAAGCAGGGGCTGATCTACAACACTGGCATCTCCACCGAGACCGTCGGTGCACGCGCCGTCTGCCTCACCACCCTCACCGTCCCGCCAGGGGCGCGCGCCAGGGTCCACTATCACGAGAGAATCGAGACGGTGGCCTACATCATCGACGGGGAGCTGGTGATCTGGTACGGCGAGCGGTGCGAGCGACGGGCGCTGATCACGGCGGGGGAGTATCTCTACATCCCGGCGAACGTGCCGCACGCGCCGGAGAACGTGGGCGACCGGCCCTGCCAGGCGGTGGTGGCGCACTCGGGGGGTAACGACCAGGAGGGGATCGTGATGATGCCCGAACTGGATGAACGGCTGGCCGCGGTGGCACGCTGATCCCGCGTCGACCTTATCGTCTTGAGTCACCGACCCACGGCCGGTGCGGGCACCGAAACGTGCGCGGTGCCGATCGGTCCCGCATCTGCGCCCCTTCGTGTACCCGGAGTATGCTGGGCGGCGACCCCATGAGGAGGGAGAGATGCGCATCGAAGCCAAGCTGGAATCTCTCGGCCTGATCCTCCCCGCTCCGATGCAGGCCCCTGCAGGCCTGGCATTGCCCTTCGCCTGGGTCCGGGTGCGGGGCAATCGCGCCTACGTCTCCGGCCACATCGTCGTCACCTCCGACGGGTCGGTCGCACGGCCGCTGGGCAAGGTAGGCGCCGAGGTGTCAGCCGAGGAGGGGTATCAGTCCGCCCGCCTGGTGGCCCTCGCCCACCTGGCCAGCCTGAAGCGGGCGCTCGGCGACCTGGACCGGGTGAGCGCGTGGTTGCGCGTCTTCGCGATGGTGAATGTCGCGCCGGGGTTCGACCGGACGCCGCTGGTGACCAATGGCTACTCGGACCTGATCCTAGAACTGTACGGCCCGGAGGTGGGAATGCACGCGCGCTCGTCGATCGGGATGATGCTGCCACTGAACGCGCCGGTGAACTGCGAGGCGGAGGTAGAGATCGACGTGTGAGATGGAGAGACCGGGGTCAATAGGGGCAGGAACTTCCTGCATACCCCGGCACGCTCCGTCTTATTCTGGTTCTTCCACCTTCTCGCTGATGAGATTTGGTCGTTCTGCCTGGTGGTGATCGGGTAGACGAGGGATCGCAGCATCCTCCCGTGACGAGATGGGCGGTGGGCCGATTCGGCCTTGTGAAGAGGGAAAAGGTCGGCAAAAGGATCAACGAGAAGGTGGAATAGACTAGGCTCGTATGGGTCACCCGGTATCCTTGCACTCGCCGTGGCAAACCTGTATGAGGTGGCGACTGCGACGCACGCTACCGTCGCGTTTCCCCATCCAGCTGGGGATCGCGCACGCAATGGTCCCGGGCGGAACCTGGGGAACACACGGCGGCGGTGACTCAGGAGGGGGCCGGTGGCGCTGCGGGTGTCAACCCATGCCGTCGCATCACCTCCATCGCCTTCGCACAGTCCGGTGGCCCGCCCCCCGCTGCCGCGATCACCGCGCCCATCTCGCGGAAGTACGCCGGCCCGAGTACCCCCGGGCTGATCACGCACAGCGCGCGGGCATCGGTCGCGCCGTTATTCATGAATGCGTGCACCGCGCCCTGCGGGATGCAGAGCGCCTCCCCCGGCTGCACGTCAAACGGCGTGCCGTCCACCGTCCATGTCAGGACACCCTCGACACCGTAGATCGTCTCCTCGTAGCCGTCGTGGCTGTGGGGTGGGGCGGGCAGCCCGGTGCCTATCTCGGGGCGGTGATCCCGCTGGCGGAATATGAGCGTCGTCGCCGCGATCTGGAACAGCGGCGTCAGGGACTTGAACGCCAAGCAGAGCAGCTGGCTGCGCAGGTGGATCGTCACGCGGAGATCGCGGAGATGGTCACGTCGGTCGAGGCGTTCTGCCAGCGGGTACGCGGCGGACTGGCGAGCGCGACCTTCGCGCAGCGGCGTCAACTGGTGGAGTTGCTGATCGACCGGGTGATCGTGGCGGACGGGGAGGTGGAGATCCGCTACGTCATCCCCACCAGCCCGCAGGGCGAGCAGATGCGCTTTTGTCATTTGCGAACAGACTATTTCCGCGACCCAGAGCTGATTGATCCCCGTCAGCGTCAGAGTGGGGACCAGATTCGGATAGACCGGCAGGCCGTGGTCGGAATCGGTCGTGGCAAGGAAACGGCGGTGACGCAGACAGAGCAGATTGTCCTCGCGCATCAGGCGCAACACCCGCTTGCGATTGACGAGGACGCCATCGCGCCGCAACTGCGCCGTGATGCGCCGATAGCCGTATGCCGGGAACTCTATTGCGATGCGTTGAATCTGATCCCGCACCGCGACGTCGGTAGCAACGGGCTCGTCGGGATCGCGGTAGCGGTAGAAGGTGGCGCGCGACAGACCGATGGCCGCGCACAGGCGACTGATTTGTCCCGGGGGCGCTTCCCGGGCGATCATCTGACTCATTTCCCGGCGGCGTGCTTGGCCTCCAGGTGCGCCAAGAGCCGTTTTAAAAAGGCGTTCTCAATCGTCAGCTGGCCGATCAGGCGCTCGAGTTCGGCGATCTTGGCCTCGTCGCTGTAGGCCTTCCCATGCCCGGTAAAGGCCTGCTGGCCATACTCAGCGTACTGAGTTTGCCACTTGCGAATCAGATTGGGATGGAGTGCGTGCTCACGGGCGGCCTGGGCGAGGGTCTTGCCGGCCTCGACCTCGCGGATGACTTGGAGCTTGAACTCCTTGGTGAACTGACGGCGATTCCTGGTCATCGGTAGCCTCCCGTGCTGAGAGTTCCACCTTAACCGGTTGTCTCAAATCGGGGGGTCACTTCATACGGCTCCTTGACATCCCGACCGGGGCGACTACAATTGGTTTCGTCTACCATC
>CALBSO010000008.1 GCA_937968015.1 uncultured Thermomicrobia bacterium | reverse complement strand
CCCCACCATCGCGCCGATCCTTCCACCATCCAATCCGCCCCGCACGCCCCTCCCGACACGCGCGCCGACGGGGACGCGGAAGCCGTAGGCCGGGTACGGCTTCGGCACGTTCTGGTACACTAGGTTTCCATGACGGCAAGGACGGCGAACGACAGGAGAAGGCGATGAGCGCGACGACGGCCCAGGCGACGCAGGAGCGGATGCGGCAGCGTGAGCGCGCCCGCGAGAAGGAGCGCGTGTTGCGCGATATGGACAAGTCCTGGCGGGCGCTGATGGACAGCATCCGGGGCATCCCGGAGTCCCAGATGAGCGAGCCGGGCGTCTCCGGCCACTGGTCCGTCAAGGACATCCTCGCCCATATCGCGGCGTGGGACCGCGAGACGACGCGCGTCGTCATGCAGATCCTGCGCGGTGACGAGCCCCAGTGGCCGATCCACGACCAGAAATTCAACGACCTCAACTACGAGGCGGACAAGAATCTGCCCGTCAATGAGGCGCGGAACCGGGCGCTCTCCGCGCATAAGGCGCTCGTCGAGATGCTGGACGGCAAATCCGAGGTACGTGCGGCCTGGCTGCGCGGCGCGACATACGATCATTACCCGGAGCACACGGAAGATATTCTGCGTTGGCGGAAGGAGAACCCGCTCGTGCCCGCTCCCGACACCGCGCGCTCTACCGGCGCTGCGGCGCAGCAGGATGTGCCAACCCCCTATGGCGCACATGGCAACGTTCCGACACCTGAACATGCCAGCCCGCCGCGCCCGCCGCTCCGTTGATGCCCAACCGCTCATTGCGCGCCATTTTTCCTCGTTCGTGCGCGCGATGTCGTTGCACACTCCCCAAATGTACGCCCCGCAAAGCGTATGGTATAGTTACCCCCATCGGGAGAGTGAGCAACGCTGGAGACGGACCGCATTTGCGTGGACACCTTCTTGCGATGGCGATCCGGTTGGTTGCTTCACGGATAGTGTGTTCACCGCCAGGGTGGGTGGGCGAGGCGATGGACGGAGCGCATGCACGTTGTCACACGAGCCTACGAATACGCCAGCGATCACCGCGATGAGTTAGTCGCGGCGATTGAGCGCCATCTGTTGCTCGTCGGGATCGCGCTCGGCATTGGCATCCTCGTCTGCGTGCCACTCGGCACGATTACCGCACGCTCCCGCGTGGCATCCGCGACGCTCATCAACGGCTTCAATGCGCTCCGTGTCATCCCAAGCCTCGCCATCCTCTTCCTCGCGCTGCCCTATTTTGGGCTGTCGCTGAAATCCGCCGTCCTGGCGTTGACGATCCTCGCGCTCCCCCCGATTCTGATCAACACCGATGCCGCGTTCCGCACGATTGACCCGGCCATCCGTGAGGCGGCATATGGGATGGGCATGGCGAGAAGGGAGGTCTTACGGCGCGTCGAGTTCCCGCTGGCGATGCCGGTCATCATCGCGGGTATCCGCACGGCGGCAGTCGAGGTGATCGCGAGCGCGACCCTCGCCGCTTTTATCGGCGGTGGGGGTTTGGGCAGGTTCATCACCCTCGGCTTTGCAACGTACGACAATGCGATTCTGCTCGTCGGGGCGGTGCCCGTCGCGCTCCTCGCGCTCATTGCCGAAATTGGAATGAGCGCGTTGCAACGCGCGTTACAACCGCCGACTCATTAAACCGCGCCCGTTGGCGCATCGTCTGTACCAGGAGGGATTCCAGCATGGTTGGGACGACGGAGAAAGACGCACGGCGGCTCTCGCGCCGCGCGATGCTGAGTGGCTTCGCGGCAGCAGCGGGCGCGGCCTTGCTTGCGGCTTGCGGCGGCAGCAAAGCGACCGATACCCCCAAGGCAGCCGCCGCGACGACGGCC
This sequence comes from uncultured Thermomicrobia bacterium, assembly GCA_937968015.1. Taxonomy (GTDB): domain Bacteria; phylum Chloroflexota; class Chloroflexia; order Thermomicrobiales; family JALYUS01; genus JALYUS01. The sequence goes on along the minus strand of CALBSO010000008.1, from coordinate 4,648 downwards.
ACGGGCGCCGCTACCACGGCGAGTGGTCAGGTCGGTGGTGCAACGACCGCCCCGACGACTGCCCCGACGAGCGCAGCCGCCGCAACGAAGCCCGCGGCGAGTAGCACGACGGCCCCGGCTAGTACGACCGCTCCGGCCAGCACCACCGCCGCCAGTTCAGTGACTTCGAGTACGGCAGGCAAGTTCACCGGCACGATCAATGTCGGCTCGAAGGACTTCACCGAGGAGTTCATCGTCGGCAACATGTATGCGCTTCTCCTCGAAGCGGCAGGCGCGAAGGTCAACCGCAAATTGAACCTCGGCGGCACCCCGGTCTGCCAGGCGGCGATGGAGAAGGGCGACCTCGATCTCTACCCCGAATACACCGGCACGGGCTTACTCACCGTCCTGAAGTTGCCTTCCAACACCGATGCGAAGATGGTCTACGATCAGGTCTCGAAAGGATATAAGGACAAGTACAACTTCGTCTGGCTCGATCCCGCACCGATGAATGACACGCAGGCGCTGGCGATGACGAGCGCCGGATCGCAGAAGTTCGGCATCACGAAGATCTCGGATATTGTCGGCAAGGCGGACCAATTGACGATGATCGGCCCGCCGGAGTTCGAGACGCGCGAGGACGGTCTACCGGGCATCATGAAGGCATACGGCAACTTCAAACTGAAGAAATACATCGGCGTGGATCCCGGGCTGAAGTATAAGGGCCTGCTCGACGGGCAGGCGGATATCGCCGTCGCATTTAGCACAGATGGCGATATCGCGGTGAACAAATTGGTTGTCTTGCAGGACGACAAGAAGTTGTTCCCGGTCTATCAGATCACACCCGTCGTCACGCAGAAGGCGCTGGACGCCAGCCCCGGCATCAAGGACGCGCTGAACAAGGTCGCACCCTTGCTCACCGATCAGGTGATGTCCACACTCAACTACGAGGTGGACGGCAAGAAGCGCGAGCCGGCCGATGTCGCCAAGGAGTTCCTTACACAGCAGGGCTTATTGAAGAAGTAAGGGGACGAGCCTCACCCCCGACCCCCTCTCCATCGCCGGACGAATCTCAACGGACCACAAGCCTGACAGCGACGGAGAGGGGGAGAGAGATGGGGCACACGGACAGTGAAAAACCACGGCATTTCGTGTGAGGCGCCCCTCTCTATCGCCGAACAAACCTGATTCCTCCCGGATTTTGGGGCGATGGAGAGGGCGGGGGTGAGGAATACCCGTGCGGGCAATCCATTTTGACCACGTCTCCAAGCAGTTCCCCGGCGCGCCACGCCCGGCGGTGAATGATTGCAGCCTCGAAGTCGAGGCGGGGTCATTCGTCGTGCTCGTTGGGCCGTCCGGCTGCGGCAAGACGACGCTGCTCAAGATGGTTAACCGCCTCTACGAGCCGACGGGTGGCACGATTTCCATTGACGGGACGGAAATCCGCCAACTGCCGGTGACGGAGTTGCGCCGGAAGATCGGCTACGTCATCCAGCAGGTCGGCTTATTCCCACACATGACCGTCGCGAAGAACATCGCGGTCGTGCCGCAACTGCTCGGCTGGCCGCGCGAGAAGATCGCCGCCCGCACGGACGAACTGCTCGCCCTGATCGGTCTGCCACCGGAGGAATATCGTCGCCGCTACCCCGCGCAACTCTCCGGCGGGCAGCAGCAGCGCGTCGGGCTGGCCCGCGCCCTGGCAGCGGACCCCGGCGTGATGCTGATGGACGAACCGTTCGGCGCGATTGACGCGATCACCCGCACCGGCTTGCAGGATGAAATGGCCCGCCTGCAACGGACACTGAAGAAGACGATCCTCTTCGTGACGCACGATGTCGAGGAGGCGCTGCGGCTCGGCGATCTGATCGTCGTGATGCGGGACGGGCAGATCGTCCAGTCCGGCACGCCCTTGAGCGTCCTCACCCAGCCCGCCGATGCATTCGTCCATGATCTGCTCGGCGCGGACGACATGGTGCGGCAGTTAGGCTTGCTGCGTGTCGAGGAGACGATGGAAACCGTGCCGGACGGCGTGCGCCGCAGCGACGGCCCGACAATCGGGCGGGATAACGACCTCCGTCACGCGCTCTCGCTGCTGCTGCGTACCGCCGCAACCACGCTGACGGTGATGGAGGGTGAAACGGCAGTCGGCACGCTGACCCTCGACCAGATTCACCGCGCGGTCCTGACCGGAAAGGCCAATGAAGTACATCATTGACAACCCGGACATCGTCCGGGACCTGCTGCTCCGGCACATGCAGATCACGGCGATCTCGCTCGCCATCGCGCTGGCGATTGCCCTGCCGCTTGGGTTGCTCGTCAACCGCTATCACTGGCTCGCGGTGCCAATTGTCGGGACGCTCGGCATTCTCTACACGATCCCCAGCCTCGCGCTGATCATCCTGCTCATCCCCGCCTTCGGGCTGGGGTCGAAATCGGTGATTATCGCGCTCGTCATCTACGCGCAGATCATCCTCGTGCGGAATATCCTCGTCGGGCTGCAATCCGTCAGTCCGGCGATGCTTGAAGCGGCGCGCGGCATGGGCATGAACGGCTGGCAGACGTGGTGGCGCGTCCAGTTCCCCCTCGCCGTGCCGATCATGCTGGCGGGGCTGCGGATCGCGGCGGTTGTCGTGATTGGCATCGCCACTATCGGCGCGAAGTTCGGTGCGGGCGGACTGGGCAGGCTGCTCTTCGACGGCATCTCCGGCGAACGGTATGACAAAATCTGGGCCGGGGCGATCACCGTCTCCGCGCTCGCCTTCGCGATCAACGGGCTGCTCTTACTCCTCGAACGCGCCTGCGATCCCACCCGCCGCGCCCGGATGACCCGCCGCCCGCGCGCCGTGCGGGATGTCAATGAAAGCCTCACACCGATTCCGGGATAGTCGGTGGCGTAGGCTTCAGCCCGCGCTACCAGATTGTTGCCTCGGAATATCCCGATGGACTGCGCGTTGATAACCGCACGAAGGAGCGTGTGAGGAGGATACGATGCAGATTGACACGACAACGGATTACGGTAAGCGCGTCGAGCGCCGGTTGCGCGAGGAAACGATCATCTGGCTGACGACGGTGCGGCGCGATGGGACGCCCCAACCCGCGCCGGTCTGGTTCTTGTGGGACGGCGAGACGGTGCTGATGTACAGCCGCCCGAACCAGCAGAAGCAACGGAACATCGAGCGCAGCCCGAAGGTCTCGCTGCATCTCGACGGCGACGGGCGGGGAGGCAACATCATCGTCCTCACCGGCGAAGCGCGGATTGTCACCGACGCACCCCCGGCGACGGCAGTGCCGACATACATCGCGAAATATGCCGAGCCGATCGCGCGCATCGGCATGACGCCGGAAAGTTTCGCCGCCGCCTACTCCGTCGCCATTCGCATCACCCCAACGGACGTGCGCGGACACTGATGAGTTCCGCGATGGAGCGGAGCCTGGGGTGTGAGAGTTTACCCTCGCACCACTCGCTCCACCCGCTTGACCGCTTCGAGCAAGATGGGCGTCGGTTTGAGGACCGAGAAGCGGAGATACGCGCTCCACGCCGGGCCGAAGCCGGTGCCGGGGAAGATGAGAACGTGCGCCTCTTCGAGCAATTTCCGCGCGAGCGTGAAGGCGGGCATGCCGGTCGAGGCGATATTCGCGAAGATGTAGAAGGCGCCGTACGGATGACCGTAGGTGAAGCCTAATCCGTCGAGCGCGGCCATCAGCGCGCGGCGTCGCTCGTCGTAGGTGGCGCGGAACGCCGCGACACACTCCTGCGGGCCGGTGAGCGCGGCGACGCCCGCCCATTGTGAGATAGTGGGAGCGGCGATACTGATAGACTGCTTCAAGGCACGAATTGCCTGTGTCAGCGCGAGCGGGGCGACGACATAGCCGAGCCGCCAGCCGGTCATCGCGTACGTCTTGGAGAAGCCGCTCACAGTGATCGTCCGCCCGCGCATCTCCGGCAGCGAGCCGATGCTGAAATGCTCCGCACCGTCGAAGACGAACTGCTCGTAGATCTCGTCCGAAATCACGACGAGGTCGTGTTCGATCGCGAGCGCGGCAATCTCACGCAGATGCGCGGTGGAGATCACACCTGCGGTCGGGTTACCCGGCGTGACGAGCAGGATCGCCTTCGTGCGGGGTGTGATCCGTCGCTCGACCTCGGCGGGCCGCAGATCGAAGTCGTCCTCCTGTCGCGTCGGCACGGGCACGATCACGCCCCCCGCCCGGCCAATCGCCGCGTCGTACGAACGATAGCGCGGATCGGGCACGAGAATTTCGTCGCCAGGGTTGAGGAGGGCCTGCACGATCGCGTACAGGCCCTCCTGCCCGCCCGTCGTCACGGTAATTTCTGTCTCGGGATCGGCGATGATGCCGTTGTCGCGCGCCAGTTTGGCGGCAATCTCCCGGCGCAGTTCGATCAGCCCGGCGGGATGCGTGTAGTGATCGCACCGCCCCTCCGCCATCGCTTTCTTCGCGGCAGCGACAATGTGTGTGGGCGTCGCGAAGTCCGGATCGCCCAAGCCGAGCGAAATCACGTCCGGCAACTGCTGGGCAATCTCCATCAGCACATCCCGCTCGTCCACCAACCCTGCCGCATCGGCGTGCGCAATCGTGCTACTCATCCGCGTTGCTCTTGGAGATCGTGGACGAGGGGGGCGAGGCGGGACATGGCGTCGTGGATGGC
>CALBSO010000007.1 GCA_937968015.1 uncultured Thermomicrobia bacterium | reverse complement strand
TACGCTGCGGGGGTAGCGTCTGCACGATACGACACAATGTGCCGATGAACAAGCGGGAACGGTATCGCATCCCTTCGGCGTGAATGACCGCGTACCTGATTATAAACGACCGGACGAATCCAGTGGTTCCTGCCCCGCTTCATGACGAAAGTGACAGAGGAATCGCCGTGCGCACCGAGGCGATTGTCATCCAGGATTGGTTCACTGTACCTGATGTTGAGATATGCGTTTGCAGGCGATGGGCCGATGTCACGGGATGAGGATGTCGCAATGAAATGGGATTGAGAGAACGCAGAATCACGTAACGGACAAATCGGGCGGCATGCAGAATGCATGCGGAGACTCGAAGGGTTTCTTTCCTTCAAACCCCCTCCCGAAAAGGAGGGGGTCTTTTTGCCCCTTCCCTCGTCGAGAAGGGAGGCGGGAGTTAGGAAAGATGCACCTTCTTCAACGCCGCCAGTTCCGCCGTGAAGGCTGCTTCCAGCGCTTGGCGTCGCGCGGGGGGCAAGAAGGAGTGCCGGACGCCGTTGAGGAGGATCGCATCAATTGTCTCTATGGTGAAGCCGAACGGTGCGGCGAGCAGCGCGACCTCGTCATTCAGTGTCGTGTTGAAAAGCGGCGGATCGTCCGAGTTGACGGTGACGATCACGCCCGCGTCATGCAATCGGCGGAGCGGGTGGGCCGCGAGATCGGGATAGAGACCGAGGCGGATATTGCTGGTGGGGTTGACCTCCAGCGGGATACGATGCTCCGCAAGATAGGTAAGGAGCGAGGGGTCCTCAATCGCCCGAACGCCGTGCCCGATCCGCTCCGCGCCGAGCGCCCGAAGCGCGCCCCAGATGCTCTCCGGCCCGACTGTCTCGCCCGCGTGCGGATCGCTGTGAAGCCCGGCAGCCCGCGCCCGATCGAACCACGGCGCGAACGGTTCGGGCGGTCGGCCAACCTCCGAGCCTCCTAAGCCGAGTGCGACGACGCCATTATCCATGCCCTCGATGGCGACGCTTGTCGTGTAATCCGCCGTTGGGATCGTGCGTGTTTCGTCCGTCCAACTCCGCACGATATTGAAGACCCAGTTGATCTCTACGCCGAAATCTGCCCGCGTCCGCGCCCGTCCTTGCGTCAGGCCGGGGAACCAGACCTCTTGCGAGACGCCGAACATCCAGTTGGTGCTCGGCGAGAAGGTCACTTCGGCGTAGTGGACGTTCTGCCGCGCCATCTCCGCGCCAAACTCGTAGACGACGAGTTCGTAATCCTCTGTCGTCCGCAGGCATTTCGTGCAGGTAACGTACATCTCAATGAAGTGGTCGAAATCGCGGTAGACGAACCACCCGCGCAATTCGGCTTCCGTCGTCGCGGGCAAGGGGACATGATTACGCTCTGCCAAGGCGAGAAGCGTCGCGGGTCGGATCGAACCCTCCAGATGAACGTGCAGTTCCGCCTTCGGCGCGGCGCGGAGGTACGTCTCGAGGGACATGCGCTCTTCCGCCTCACACCGTAAAGGTGACGGTGACAGCGCTGAAGGAGCCGCTCGGCGTCGTGAAGGTGACGGTGCCGCTGTAATTGCCGGGGACGAGTCCCGCGCGGTTGACGGTGATGGTGACCGACCGACTCCCATTGGCGGGCACGCTGCCGCTGGAGGGCGCGGCGGAAAGCCAGGTCGTGCTCGACTTGGTGGTGAAGCCGACCGCCGCCGGGCCGGGATTGCCGAGGGTCACACCGCCGGAGGTGCCGGCCGATCCGAGGTTAATGCTCGACCGATCCAAGGTGATCGTGCCGCCCGGTGCGGTCGTCGGCGTCGGGCCCGCAGGGGTTGCGGTCGGGGCCTTCGTCGGCTTCGCGGTCGGGGTCTTCGCCGCGGTTGCGGTCGGGGCCTTCGTCGGCCCCGGTGTGTCCGTCGGGATTGGTGTAACGCGCGGCGTCGGCGACTCCCGTGAGATCGGTGTCACCTTCGGGACAGGCGTATCAATTGGCGTGGCGGCGGGCTGCGTGCCGAGGGGTGTCGGCGTAGCTACGCTGGTCGGCTCCGTGACGCTGCCGACGGGCGCGGTGCCCGGCGGGCGCGGCGCGGTCGTTACGGTCGGGATCGGGGTCGGGGTGCCGATCGCGTTCACCAGCGCGGTTGCGGTCAGGAGGGCCGGGGGCAAGCCAGCAGTCGGGGCGGTCGTCGGTGTCCCGCTACCAACGGTGGCCGTGACGTTGCCACCGCTCGTCGAGTCGCCACGCACGAGGAAGAGGACAAGGGCGCCAACGATGACGATCAACGCGCCGCCGAGTAGCCCGAGGAGCGCGAGCGGCCCGAGCGCGCGGGTCGTCGTCCGGGGCGGGGCAAAGACCGCCTCTTCCCGCATGACGCGCTGCCGGACGGGGATATCGAGCGCCCGTGTGCCGTAATGCTCCTCAACCGGTCGCGGCTCGCCGTACCGCACCGGCTCCTCCGGGAGAGCGGTCGTTGCCATCTCCGGCGGCAGATCGAGCGCGGTGGTCGTTTCCTCGACGAGGGGCAGCCACGGCAGCGCGCCTGCGATTGCCTCATCCGCGATCGGCGCGGGCGGCGGCACCGGGCGGAGCGCGGCGTAGACGGTCAAGGGCGGCGGTACCGCGCCGAGCATCGCTTGCGCGGTCAGTGATTGTTCGGCGTACTCCTCGATCCTGGCGCGCGCTTCGGGCGTCAGGCGGGTGATGTTGAGGTCGGAGAGCAGCGCGTCCAGTGCGGGATCGCGCGGGCGGCCGAAGCGGATGAGGAAGAGGGCGCGGCTCGCCGCCTCCACCGCCGGGATCAGTCGCTGGAGCCGGTCGCTCGCCTCCCGCTCCGTGATGCCGAGCACGCTTGCCGCCTCGCCGACGACCATCGCTTCCCGAATGTGCAGATGGACAAGCGCGTGCTGCTCGACAGGCAGGGCGCTGATCGCGCGCCAGACCGCGCGGGTCATGTCGTTCAGGCCGCTCTCGGGCGCGACGGGTGGCAGGAGCGCCGGATCGGGTGCGATATAGGGCGCGGGGTCGGCAGCGGCGGCGCTCGTCTCGGCGGGGATGGCGGCATAGGCGCGCGCGAAGAGCCAGGCGCGCGCGGAAGGCCATTGATCGGCGCTCGCCGCGCTCATCGCCGCCTGCGAGGCGACCTGCCGCATCAGCGCGCCCGCGGTCTCATCCCGGCCGGTGAGCCGGTTGAGGAAGTCGTAGAGGGCGGCGGCGAGGGAGCGGAAATTGGTCGCGAATGCCTCGGGGTTCGTCTGCGGCGGCGCACTCGCTGTCCCTTGCCAGCGTTGCTCATCGCCCCGTGGGTTGTCCCGCCGATCGCGCGTCTGATCCACCCGTGCCTTCCCCCACAACGCGCCACTTCCCCTCCCGACACGGTACCACGTCCGGGGGTGTACGTCCACTCAGGGAAGGAGCGAGTAACGAGTGATAGTGGTGTGCTATCGGGCTGAGGCCGTTCCGAACCCGCAACCAAAGTAATGAGAGCATACGCGCCGCCGCGTTCTCGTTACTCGTTACTCATTACTGGTACTTCGCTCTGCCGCTCGACGCGCCGGATCCATTGTTTCGGGTTCCGCAGTTCGGCGAGGGTCGGCAGGCGCTCCGGCCCCTGCCAGATTGTCAGGGCGAACTGATGGCCGCGCGCCTGCACGACGGCGTCAATGAACTGCTCGCCGAGGCGATACTGCTCCATCTTCATCTCCAGGCCGGTCAGCCGGATGAAGAGCGTTTCCGCCTGGCTGCGCTGCCGCTGGCGCGACTCGAAGGCGCGCTGCATCGTGTCGAGCGAGGGCAGCACCTGCTTGCCGACCGCGTTCATGACATGATTGGAGTATCCCTCGATGACGGACATTAGCGCCTGCATTTCATCAAACAATTGCTTCTGCTCCGGCGTCATGACGATCTCCATCAGGCTCTTGCCGCCGGTGCCGCCACTCTCCCGTAGTCGCCGCACGAGCGCGCCGAGGCCGCCCTGCAAGTTACGCAGGTCCTCTGTGACGAGCGTGATGTATCGCTCCAGGAGCGTATTGAAGTGCGGGCGCACCCACGGGAATGCCTCGAACTCGAAGGCATGTGTCGTCTCGTGCAGGGCGAGCCAGAGGCGGAACTCGTGGCCGTCCACGCCCATTGTCTCGGTCGCCGCCGCGATATTCGGCTCGACGTAGTACAACTTACCGGAGGCGACCGGCTCCTTACCGAGCAGTGCGAGGTCATACTGGCCGAGGACGCGCCGCGCGAGGTAGCCGAGCAGCAGCCCGACTTCCGCCGAGAGAATCGTCTGGTTGACGCCGCTGACGAGCGCGATCGCGGTCGGGGAGGTGAGGTTCCGGGCGGTATTCAGCCCTTCCAGCGGCGCGAAGAGTTGCTGGAAGGCGCGGATATTCGCGTCAATCCAGTCCGCACGATTGAAGACATGGACACTTTCGAGCGGCGTCGGCAGGGTGGTGCCCGTGTATTCGGCGATCAGCGGGACGCAACGCGCGACGAGATCGCGGTAATACTCCGTGAGGCTGGCGGGGAAGACCGCAGTGTCGGCGGCGCGGTTCATCGCCAGCGCGACGGAGCGAGCGCGATCCCAGTTGATCAGCGCGGGCGTTTCGCCGGTGCGGCTATATTCGCGCCCCTTGACGTTCGCCCAGACGGCGAGCGCCCCGGCAGCCGCAGCGGAGACGAGGAGAAGTTTCTTGTCGAGCGGACGCGCGCCGTTGCCATTTGCCGGGGCGCTTGTCGCGGTCGGATCGGATGTTGCCATACCAGTGAATCGCTTTCTCTCCAACAAAACGGTTGGGTGATTGAAAAAACAGGCGAACCGAACGCACCCCAGTTCCTGAAGAGCATGGGGAGTGTCACGGCATGGTAGCCGCCACATCAAGAGGCGTCAAACGAGCGAGTAGCAAGCAGCAGACAGTGGGAAAGAGGCATAGCCGTGCTTGGCCCCGCTCAGTCCTCAATCCTTCCCTACGATGGCGGGCCATAGGGACCGCGCGGATCGTAGACGCCGTATGGCTGGTCGGAATCGCGCGGGGGTTGGTGGGGCATCGGGATGTTCACCGGCAGGAAGTAGCCGATAATCCCGCCGATGATGCCCGTCGCGATGGCGACGATCCAGAGCGGTGAGTGGCGGAAGATGAGCGGCACAATCACGAAGGTGGAGGCGAAAACCCAGCAGCAGACGCCCGCCTGCGACAGGCGTGTGCGGCGGCGGATGCGCTCGAATGCCTGCCGCTGGCGCGGATCAATGTCGAAGTCCGGTCGGGATCGTGGCGAGTCGTCGCGCATTGACGTGTTCCTTCATGCGAAACAGGAGCAGCACAACCGTCAGTATACTACGCGACGCGCAACGGCTCCCTCCGCTGCACCGATACCCCTGAGAATCGCTACAGGGCGTGGGGTTCTTTCACGTCGGTTTGTGCGCAATCACTTCACGGGTCAATAGTCTGAAAAATCTCTTGACATCCTCTGTCGCACCCCCGACAATGAGCATCACTCAGTTGCAACTGAGAATGGAAAGGATGATGCGTTGGTTGTGACAGCGGCAAATGGAACCGCGCGGCGCGTGCAGACTGAGGCGGTGCGGCGCGAGCAGATCCTTAGCGCGACGCGGCAATTGATCGCGGAGCAGGGATACGAGCGGACGACGACAGCGCAGATCGCTCGGCGCGCGGGCATCTCAGAGGGGACGATCTACAACTACTTCTCCTCAAAGGGCGCGATTGTCAAGGCGCTCGCCGAACAGGCGCAGCGGATGACGATGGAGCGGGCGTTTTCGCGGGCCGTGCCGGGATTGCAGGGGGCCGCGCTCATTCGTGTGATGCTCGAAGGGGCGTTCGAGGCGGCGCACGAGCACGAGGATTTGATGCGCGCCTTCGCCCTCAATGTGGACTACGCTGATCCGGCACAGCCCGGCGTCATCTGCACATCCGCCGAGGCGGACGCCGAGGCAATCGCGGGGCTGGATGCCTTCCTGCGCGCCCAGCAGGAGACGGGGCTGATTCCCCGCAGCGTGGATATTCCGGTGATGACACGGCTGATTTTTGGTACCGTCAATCAGGCGATGGAAGATTGCATCGTCGGCGGCCATGGCGAGCATGAGCGGACGTACATTGACCTGATGGTGCGCATGTTCAGCCGCGCCCTCTATATCGAGTAGCCCTGTCCGTTGAGACAGGACCGAAACGGTTCGGATGAAGGGTTCGCACACTCTCCCGTGCGCGTAGCATGGATGAGAGGAGACAAAAGAGGTGAATCGGCTCTTTCAGTCCCCTGTATGAGTGACACCCACTTGTTCGATGCGCCGTTGAGCATCGGTAGATACGAAGAAAAGGGGATCCAGCGATGACCGACCTCCGTTCGTGGGAAGCAATCCCGCTCATTCAGATTCCCGAGGGGTATCTCAGCCGCATCGGCCCGTTCCTCGCGGAGATGTATGAGCGGCACGGGCCGATCTTCCGCTCCGATCAGAACGGCCACGATGTCATCTTCCTCGCCGGGCCGGAGGCGAACCGCTTCGTGCTGCTTTCGAACCGGCTGAAGTTCTCGAACTATATCGGCTGGACAAAGATCTTCGGCGTCGAGGACGCCTTCGGCAATGGCCTTCTCTCAATGGACGGCGCGGAGCATGACGCCCACCGTAAGATGATGAACCCCGCCTTCGCGATCACCTACATGGACCGCTATCTGCCGATCATGCAGCGCATCATCGGCGAGCGGATCGCGGACTGGGCGGCGCGGGGCGAGGTGGATGTCTACGAGGAGGCGCGCAAGATCACCTTCGATGTCGCCGCCGAAGCGCTCGCGGGCCTGAAGCCGGGGCCGGAGGTGGATCAGTTCCGCGAACTCTATTTGGCAATGCTCCGTCTCGGCCCACAGATGAAGGATTGGGATGCGTTTTACGCCGAGCAGGCGCGACTGAAGGGCGAACTCTACGGCCTCCTCCGACCAAAGATCGTCGAGCGTCGCCAGCACCCAACCGACGATGTCCTCGGCATGCTCGTCCAGGCGCGCGACCCGGAGGGCAACGCCCTCAGCGACGAGCAGTTGATCGCGCACACGAATATCCTCCTCGTCGCCGGGCACGAGACCTCGACGAGCATGAGCGCGTGGCTCCTCTTTCTCCTCACGCAGCACCCCGACTATCTCCGGCGCGTGCAGGAGGAGCAGGCAGCGCTCGTCCCGACCGGCGCGATGCCGACGCTCGATCTCATTCAGCGGATGAAGGTGCTGGAAAACGGCCTGATGGAAGCGGAGCGGCTCTACCCGCCGGTCTCGTACGGGCCACGCGGCGTCGTGGAGGACTTCGACTTCCACGGCTACCACGTTCCCGCCGGGTCGCACGTCTTCTACGCCATCGCCGCCTCGCACCTCATCCCGAGCGTCTTCGCGGACCCAACCCGTTTCGACCCGGATCGCTTCGCCCCGCCGCGCGAGGAGCAGAAGAAGACGCCGTACGCGCTCGTCGGCTTCGGTGGCGGGCCGCGCATCTGCATCGGCATCAACTTCGCCAAAGTCGAGATCAAGGCGATGATCGCCGAAATCCTGCGCCACTACACGCTCGAACTGGCGCCCGATCAGGAGATCTCACTCTTCGGCGTTATTAGCCGGCCGCGCGATGGCGTTCGGATGCGCGTCCATGCGCGCGATCGTGTCCCGGCGGCGATTGGGTAATTGGGTAAAACGAGCACCTTAAAGTGTAAGACCCCGACAGCCAGTGTACTTCCTCCAAACCCGTGCGCCTTGCGGCTTCGGTATTCGGCTGAGGCACATCGGTCATCGGGACCTTACAATGATGAATATACGGGATGTACGGACGTTTGTCAAGGGGTTTGGCGGGGCAATTTTCAAGCAATTATTCCGTGATCGGCGCGGGCATCGCGGCAGACCGTTTGGGCAGGGCAATGAGCGCCCGCGCGGCAGCGGCAGCGAAGACCCAGAGGAAGACACCCGCCGCGATCAGCGTGGCGATATAGCCGACGCCGCTGATGATGCTCCCGACGAGCGCCGTGCCGACACCACCGCCGAGAAAGAGCGCGAAGGCGAAGAGCGCGACTGCGGTGCCGCGCGCCTGCGGAAAGGTCTCGGTCGCCCGCGTCTGCAACGTCGTGTGGCAAAGGACGAAGCCGACCCCGGCGAGCAACATTGAAACGAGGAAGAACGGCCAGTTCGGGATCTGTCTCTTATACACATCTGACGCTGCCGACGATCTTACGCGTG
>CALBSO010000006.1 GCA_937968015.1 uncultured Thermomicrobia bacterium | reverse complement strand
TCGCGATAGAAGGCGACGGTCTTTTTCATGTCGTTGGTGACCAAGGCGACGTGATGGAGCGCCGCGAAGGGCGACGGAAGCCCGTTCCGGTCGGCTATTTTCTCTGTCGTCTGCTGCGTTGTTGCCATGCGAACCTCCTGATTCAAGATAGTAGCATAGGTTTCAGCCTGCGTCCCCACTCGCAGGCTGGAAAGCCCGTGCTACCACTCGCCATCCGTTACCGCTGCGTGATCCTTGGAATTACCTCTTCGGCGAGCCGTGCAACGATCCCCACCGGGAAGGGCGGGCGCAGATTGAGGATGATGTGCGTCGCGCCAATATCCACAAACGATTGCACAGTCCGCGCTGTCGCATCGAGATCGTCGTAGTTCACCGCACTCTGGATGGAGTATTCGATCTCTTCCGGATCACGCCCGACCGCCGCGCAGTGCTCGCGCAGGACGCTGACCTTATGCTGAAAGACTTCCGTCGAATTCGCGGTGGCATTCCAGACGGATGCGTGCTTCGCGACGACGCGGAGCGTCAACTGCTCGCCGCTGCCGCCGATCACAATGGGCGGATAGGGCTTCTGCACGGGTTTCGGCTCGCTACGGGCGTCGTGCAGTTGATAGTACCGGCCCTCGTAGGTGGTGAGATGCTGCGTGCAGAGGGATTTATAGATTTCGCACGCCTCATTGAGCCGCCGGATACGCTCACCCGGCTGGTAAAGGGGAATATTCATGCTCGTATGCTCGTACTCGTTCCAGCCCGCGCCGATGCCAAAATCGAGCCGCCCACGCGAGATGATGTCCGTCGTGATGGCGATTTTGGTCAAGACGGCGGGATGGCGATAGGTGTTGCCCGTGACCATCAGGCCGAGACGCACGCGGTTCGTTTCGGCAGCGAGGGCGCCAAGTGTCTGCCATCCTTCGAGGCAGGGGCCGTCCAGATGCCCGTTGATCGGCGAGTAATGGTCAAAGAGCCACGCATGCTCGATCACCGGGATACGGTCGGCTTCCTTCCAGACAGTGAGAATGTCCTCATAGGTCGTGTCTTGCGGCGCGGTCTTGATGCCGAATCGTAATGGCTTCATCGTGTGACTCCGTTCCTTTCGCTAATACCAGCGTGCCTTGTCGGTGACGGTCGCAAGCGGTTCACCCGCGACGAAGTGGCGGACATTTTCCAGGACAACCGCGAGGCGGCGCTCATCGGTATGTGGCCCGGCGTCCGCGCTGTGCGGCGTGACGATGACATTCTCCATCTTCCAGAGAGGGCTGTCACGCGGTAGCGGCTCCGTCTCGAAGACATCGAGACCCGCGCCCGCGATCCATCCCTCGCCGAGCGCCTTTTCCAGCGCGGCGAGACGGACGATTTTGCCACGCCCGATGTTGATGAAGAAAGCATCCCGCCGCATCCGCTGGAACAGCGCCTCGTCGAACAGCCCGATCGTCTCCGGTGTCTGCGGCGCGCAGATAATCACCGCGTCCACATCGGGCAGGAGGTCGGGCAACTGCACGGGACGAGCGAGTTCCGCCGCGCCGGGTGGCGCGGCCTCCACCTTCGGGTCCACACCGATGATGGACGGCCCGAAGACGGCGAGACGGCGCACGACTTCGCTGCCGATGCCACCCAAGCCCATGACGAGCACCGTCATCTCCGCTGGGTCGCGGACTCGCACGGCATCATGTGGCGTCCAGACACCCGCCGCTTGCCGTCGCATCAGACGCGGCAAATCGCGGCAGAGTGCGAGGAAGAGGGCCAGCACATGGTTCGCGATGTGGTCGTTGTAGATATTGCGCATGTTCGTCAACGTCACATCGCTGGCGATCAGATCATCGAAGACGACGCTCTCGAGGCTGATGCTCGGCGCTTGCAGCCAGCGCAGGTATGGCGCGGATTCGAGCAGCGCCGGCGTCAACTTGCCGATCCACCCTTCCGCCGTCCGCGCCGCCGCCATCGCCTCCGCCTCATTCGCCGGTGTGACGACCTCCACATCCCCCGCCGCGCTTCGAATCGCCTCCACCCATTCGCCCGACTGCTTCGGCCAGATCACGATACGCATCGGGTCTCCTTTTCACGTAATTTCAACCACCGTCTCTCCTTATC
>CALBSO010000005.1 GCA_937968015.1 uncultured Thermomicrobia bacterium | reverse complement strand
TACACGCGTAAGATCGTCGGCAGCGTCAGATGTGTATAAGAGACAGGGGAAGCAGCGGGCAATCGGCGCGCCGAGGCGCCCGTTTCTTCGATGATATCGGGCGGAATCGAGTCCACGAATCGGGAGCGCGTCGCATATTGCTCGTTGCCCCAGACCGTCCGTTTGAAAACATGGGAAATGTAGAGCCGTTCCTTCGCGCGCGTAATGCCGACGAAAAAGAGGCGACGCTCCTCCTCCAATTCGGCGGCGCTCTCCTGCGATCGCGAATGGGGCAGGATATTCTCCTCCGCCCCGACGATAAAGACGACGGGAAACTCCAGGCCCTTCGCGGCATGGAGCGTGATCAGCGTCGCTTTCTCGGTGTCGTCCGCCGTTCGGTTGTACATGTCCTGATCGGAGACGAGCGCCGCTTCCTCCAAAAAGGTCGCGAGGGCTTGGGGCGGGTCGAGCGTTTCGTAGTCCGCGACGACAGTCCGCAACTCGTTGACGTTTTCCACGCGGTCGGCATCGTCAATGCCCGCCTCTTCCAGCATCCGCAGATAGCCGGAGCGCTCCAACAGGACATCGTAGAAGGTGACGATGCTGGCGTCGAACATCGTCGCGCGCATGGCAGCGACGAAGCGAGCGATGTCGGCGAGACCGGCGGCGGGTCGCCCGCTCACCGGAGGCAGCGGCTCCATTCCTTCGACTAAGGCGCGACAACCGGCGATCGCCGTGGTGTTGTGTGTCCGTGCCCACGCATTGAGGGCGGCGACCGATTGCTTGCCGATGCCCCGACCGAGCGGCGTGTTGTCAATGATCCGTTCAAATGCCGCCCCGTCTGACGGGTTGTGGACGAGACGCATCAACGCGAGGACATCCTTGACCTCTTTGCGCTCGTAGAACCGCGTGCCGCCGATCAGTTGGTATGGCAGGCCGAACCGGATGCACGCTTCCTCCATGATACGGCTCTGGGCGTTCGTCCGATACATCACCGCGCAATCATTCGTGCGGTAGCGGCCCACGGTAACCAACCGCTGAATCTCCTGCACGACGAATTGCGCCTCCTGCCCTTCATCGTAATGCTCGCGGACTGAGATCGCGGTGCCCTCGTCGTTCTCGGTGGTCAGTTGCTTCTGCTTCCGCTGCGTGTTCATGCTGATGACCGCTTGTGCCGCGTCCACGATCCGCCGGGTGGAGCGATAGTTTTGTTCGAGGAGGATCGTCTTCGCCTTCGGGAAGTCACGCTCGAAGTCGAGAATGTTGCGGATATCGGCCTGACGCCACCCATAAATACTCTGGTCCGGGTCGCCGACGACGCAGAGATTCTGGTGCTTCGCCGCGAGTTCCTTCACCAACCGGTACTGGACATGATTGGTGTCCTGGTATTCATCCACATGGATGTACCGATACCGATGCTGATAGCGGTCGAGCACATCGTGCCGCGTCGTAAGGAGTTGAAACGTTATCAGGAGCAGATCATCGAAATCGAGCGCCTTGTGAAGCCGCAAGAGCCGTTGGTAGACAGGATAGACGCGCCCGGCGATCTCTTCCCAGTAGGATGAGGCGAGCCCCGCGAATTCATCCGCGGTTACACCATTGCTCTTTGCCGCCGAAATCGTGCTGAGGATCGTCCGCGGGCCATACTGCTTCGGATCCAGGTTCAATTCTCGAAGTGCCTGCTTCATCACGCTGATCTGATCCGTGTCGTCGTAGATCGTGAAGTCCTGCTCGATGCCGATCCGTTCTCCATCCCTCCGCAAGACCCGCGCGCAAAAGGCATGGAAGGTGCCGACGGTGAGGCCATTGATCTGCGCGCCGACGAGCCGTTCGAGCCGGTCGCGCATCTCCTTCGCCGCCTTATTCGTGAAGGTCACGGCGAGGATTTGGTGCGGATCAATCTGGCGTACGGCGAGGAGGTAGGCGATCCGATGCGTTAACACGCGCGTCTTGCCGCTGCCCGGCCCGGCGACGATCAGGACCGGCCCCTCGGTCGTCATAACGGCCTCGCGTTGCTGTGGGTTGAGGCCGGAAAGAATGGTGTTGTCCGTTACCATCGGTCGGAAATCTCCCGGTGAAGGCGGCCGCAAACGTGAGTGTACAAACACCCCGTTGCCGCCAGTGTACACGCTGCGCATTGGTCGTGAAAGTGCGCGGTCAATATCCTCAGCCGGTGATTTTGATCCCATATTTGTCGAGGTTGTTGAGGAGGTAAACAAGGAATGCAGCCGACGCAAGGATACCGACCACGGCGCACGCGATACCAATACTCGCCTGTCGGTATCCATACCGGGCAGGGCTTTCTCCTGTCGCGGCAGCGAGATGTCGCGCCTCGCTGAGACCGAGCAGGCCGAAGATCAGACCGAGTATACCGATGATGATGCCGATCCAACTCAGGATGAAGCATGGGATACTGGCGATGCCGAGCCAGAATCCGGCGACAGCCTTACCACTTTTCGTCGGTACACCGACGTATCCAGGAACGATTGGATACGGCGGCGGTGCGTACACCGAGGGAGAGGAGGTATTCATGGGTGGCGGCGGTGGTTGAACCGTTGCAGAGCCAGCCGGTAAGGGGGTATTCCCTGAACTGGGTGCCAGCTCCACCCCGCAATTTTGGCAGAACCGCGCGCCTTCCGGCACTTCGGCGCCACACGCGTTGCAATACACCATTGTGTTCGTGTACTCCGGTATCGCACAGATTAAGAGACGAGGACGAGGCAGCAACGGCAAATAAAACCGGCGGACGCCTTGTCGTCCGCCGGAGTATGCCACCTTACGATGCAGAGGGGAAGGGGAGAGGGAATGGGGATGCGGGGGACTCGACTGACGGCGGAA
>CALBSO010000004.1 GCA_937968015.1 uncultured Thermomicrobia bacterium | reverse complement strand
CCGCCGCGAGACTCGATGCCCTCAAAAAGCGCATCGTCACGGCAGGCGGAGAAGTGATCGGTGATGGCGATGACATTCTCTTCGATGATGCCTCCGGCGCGATCACCGCCCTCCAACTCGCGCCGCAGGGCGGCTTCCTCGGCATCGGCGCAACGACGCATTCCTTGCCAATAGAGGAGATCGTCGAGTTTGGGCGGGATGTCATTACCGCCCATGACACCGCTCTCACGCGGGTGCGACCGGAGGCAGGAGGGTAGTCGCCGGTCGGCAGTCGGCGACGAACGCGGCAATGCCCGAAACACTGAGCACTCTCCGGTGCATATTCTGCTGCTGGTGATTGCCGCGAATACCAGATAGAATCGCCGTCTATTACCGACTGGCGACCGACGACTGCCGACTGCCGACTGAAAAGAGCCGCAATGTCCGACGATCAGGCATCCCCATCGAATGGCGCGCATCCGACGAGCGCGCTGACCCAGCAGCAGTTCATGTTCCTCAGCGAACTACGCTCCTATGTCCGTGAGGAGGCGGGATGGATCCGCACGCTCACCGACGCGATTCAGCGCGGCGTGGCGGGCGAGGAGACAGCGACGGATGTGGGCCGCGCGGTCGCGGATGTCAGCGCGCCCTATCGTGCCGAGATCGCCCGCATGCGCGCGCTCGACGTACCGGAGGGATGCGAGGCGGTCGGTACGTCGCTCACTGAGGAAACGGACGCGGCCGAAGAATATCTCGCCGCGCTCGCCCGCTGGACAGCGGCGGGACAAGTGGGCATCTCACTCCTGCGGGACAACGCCGGCGAAGAGGTCCATCAAGCCCTCGAACGGTTCCTCACCGCCCGCGACGCCTTCGAGCAAGCCTACACCGAAGCAGCCCGACTCCTCGAATAAGGAACGAGGCGCGACTCGTCAGCGGCGGGGCCGGCCCGCCGCACGGGCGATGGCGAGCAGGATAATCGCGCCGAGTGTTGCGACCGCCACGGAACCCCAGAAACCCGCGCGATCCGTAACGCCGAACAGACTGAAAACCAACCCGCCAATCGCCGCGCCAAGCAGGCCAACGACGATGTTTCCGAAGCAGCCGAAGCCCTCCGCCCGCGTGATCAGCCCGGCCAGCCACCCGGCCAGCAATCCGACGACGATCCACGCCAGGATGCCGCCCGGCTGCAAATCAATAGCCAATAGGACGGTGAACGCGATACCCATGCTCACGCTCCTCTCTTTGCACTGCGGAACCGGAGGAATGGGCCGGGGCCGATCAGGGCGACGATGAAGAAGGGGAGGCCGAGAAGGTTGCGGGTGGTCGGTTGCGCATGCTCCGGCGCGAACCGGGCGAGATAAATGAATGGGATGGCGAGTGTACACATCAGCGCGCCGAAGCCGAAACGCGCCAGTACCACGCGGCGATCATGCGCGAAGCAAGAGAGGAGCGCCAAAACGATCAGCGATACGACCGCCAATGTTACGAAGAAGACGTACCCGCTCGGCTTCGTGATGTGAATGAGCAGCAAATGCGCGATCCCAAAGACAGCGACGAAACCGCAGAACGAAGTAATGAGCGATGAGCAACGAGCAATGAGTGATGTGCGGCGCGGGTGATTCTCCCCCGCGTCGGGCGATTCACTGTGTCGTGGCTCTTGCGTTATCTCAATCACCATGATTTCCTCCACTCGTTGCTCATTGCTCATTGCTCATCGCTCATTGCTCATTGCTTCCCCATCCTGTGTAATTTCGCGGGCGGTCGAGTCCACGATCTGTGGCGGCTTGCGCGCGGGTGGACCATCGTCCGTCGGGGTGTTGCGGCGCAGGAGGCGGTCCAGGACTTGCCCGATGGAGAGCACGAGGAGCGCGCCCAACACAGAGATCGCGAAAGCGACCGCGACATTGACTGTGCCATCGTAGAACCGCCCGACGATGAAATTCCCAACGATTGCGCCGATGCCGCCGACGAGCAGATTGCCGAAACAGCCGAAGCCGAAGCACCCCATCCCCTGTGGCCGGGCAATGAACGCTGCCACGAGGCCGGAGGCAAAGGCGAGAAAGAGCCAGGTCGCCCAGTCTCCGGCCCCATAGGTGACGGCAAGCACGGTCTGCATCGAGAACGTTGCCTGTTCCAGCCTAGATGTCCGGGTTCGCGACGCTCATTTTCGCGCCCGTATTTGTTGCCTCGGCATTGAGGTCGTCCACCGGCGCGGGTTCCGGGGCGCTCGGCGGCGCGGCCTGGAGCATGCCAATCGCTTCGAGATTGCGGCGCACCTGCGCGCGGGCCTCCTTCGCGAGCGGCGTACCCGGCATGCGGACCGTCGTTTTCTCTGTCTGGCCGAGGGCGCGCATCGCTTCCTTGATCGCCGCCTGGAAGGTGCCCGGCACCTGCGTGACCGTCGCGACGCGCATCAGGTCGAGGAAGCCGCGGCGCGCGCCCTCGTAATCCCCCTTGCGGAACGCCTCGACGCAGGCGACACCTGGCCCCGGCGCAAAGTTCGCTTCGCCGATCACCGCGCCATCGCCACCGAGCATCAGCGTGTTCAGCAAGTGCTCGCTCAGCCCGGCGAGGATAGAGAAATCGGGCCGGACACGCTTCAGCGTCTGCACGCGGTTTCGCATCAGACTGGCGGAATCCACCGAATCCTTGACGCCGACAATGTTGTCATTCTCCTCCGCCAGTTGCGCGAGAACGGGCGTGCTGACCGCCGTGCCGGTGAAGACCGGGATGTTATAGACGAGGATTGGCAGATCCACCGCATTGGCGACGGCGCCGAAATGCGCGAGCAATTGCTCATCGCCGAGCGTTTGATAGAACGGCGTGACGACCGCCGCCGCGTCCGCCCCGATGCCCTTCGCATGACGCGTCAGATCAATCGTCTCTCGTGTATTCACGCCGCCCGTGCCGATAATGACGGGCACGCGCCCTTTGACATGCTCGACGGCTTTCTGCGCATACTCCTTGCGCTCGGTGGCGGAGAGAAGCGTGAATTCGCCGGTGGTACCCATGATGAAGAGACCATGCACCCCGGCGGCGATCAGCCAGTCCAGATGGCGGAGTGTCCCATCCCAATCAATGCTCATATCGTCGTTGAAGAGCGTCACCGTCGGGGGGATGATGCCGCTGAACGTGGCCATGCTGCCTCCTGCCTGCGCGGGTCGTCCGTCGTCGGGAGTATAGCAGAGGCACAGCGCGCTGGTATGACCTCCAATAGTCGAAGAGCGTGTCAATGCCCGCGTCGCGCGTGCCTTGCGTCGTATGGCTGCGATGTAACGATGACGAGCGAAGCGGATTTGCGCACCCGTCGCGATCCGCTGCATTTCGCCTTCGCGCGTGAGCAAGAACGGGTGATCATGACCCGTGATGCGGACTTCCCACGCCCTTGCCAATCGGGTGCGGTTGACAGAATCGCACATTGTGTTGACAATGCGCGACGCGGACAGCGCTCGGACGGTATGGCGCGCGCGATGAGGGGGCACAGGTGATCCCACACGGCGTCGTGGAATCTACGAACGGTCTGTCACGGCGCGCGGAAGCGGTACGTTCCACCAACTTCGTTTTTCCCAACGATACCAACCATCACGGCACAATGTTCGGCGGCCGGGTCCTGCAACTGATGGACCAGACCGGGGCGATTGCCGCCGCACGCTTCGCGCGTACGACGGTCGTCACCGCCGCGATGGAGGCGGTCTCCTTCCAGCACCCGATCCGTGAGGGCGAAATCATCGAGACGGTCGCGCGTGTCGTCTACACCGGCCGTACGAGCATGATCGTGCGGGTGGATGTCTTCGCGGATCAGCAACTGACTGGCGAACGGAAGCGCGCCACCACCGGGTATCTCACGATGGTCGCGCTGGATGCCGCGGGCAAACCGATGCCCGTCCCGCGGTTGTTGATTGAAACGGAGGAAGAACGGGCAGACTACGAGGCAGCGGAACGTGTCCGCCGCGCGGCGAAAGAACGAGCAGAGAGCAATGAGCGATGAGGTATGAGCAATGAGTGGGAAAGGATTGCCTCTTTGCTCGTTGCTCGTTGCTCATTGCTGAAAGGGAGGAATGCATGATTTTGGCTGGACTGGGTTCGTATCCGCGTGTCGGGGACACGACGGAGTTGCAGCGGTTGCGGCGTGGGATTCACCGCTTCGACCGCAAAGAGATTGATCGGGATGACCTGAACGCGATCGCGGATGATGTGACGGCGGAAGTGATCCGCGAGCAGGTGCGGGCCGGGCTTGACTGGGTGACGGACGGCTGCATCCGCTGGGAGGATATGGTCTCTCATGTCGCGAACAAGTTGCCGAATGTGCGGCGCGGCGGCTTACTTCGCTACTTCGACTCGAATACCTACGTCCGTCAGCCCGTCGTGACGGGACCGGTCGGCTGGGAGCAGCCCGTCGTGGCGGCTGAATCCGCCTTCGCGGTGGCGGAAAGCCCCAAGCCGGTCAAGGCGGTCGTCACCGGGCCGTATACGGTCGCGAAATACTGCGACGACCAGCACTACGGTTCGCTCGAACCGCTCGTCATGGACCTCGCAGCCGCGCTCAATAAGGAATTGAAGGCGATTGCCGCGACGGGTGTTTCGTGCGTGCAGATTGACGAGCCGAGTATTTTGCAGGAACCGGGCGACTGGGCGCTCTTCGAGCGGGCGATCACCCGCCTGATGGATGGCGTGCCGGGCACGACGGCGATCGCGACCTACTTCGGCGACGCCGTGCCGCTCGTGTCGCAACTGCTTGGCTTGCCCTTCAATCTTGTCTATTTCGATTGCTCCTATGCGCCGCTCGTCGTGGATGCGTTGCGCGGCAAGACGGACGGCAAGCATGTCGGCGTGAGCGTCGTGGATGCGCGCAACACGAAACTGGAATCGCTTGAGGACGTGCAGGGCAATATCCAGATGGCGCAGGACATCGTCGGCAGCCACGCGCTGCACATCACGCCGTCGGCGGGGTTGGAATTCCTGCCGCGCACGCGGGCGTACGAAAAGTTGGAGCGGATGGTCGCGGGCGCGACAGTCGCGACTCGGTAGGGGCAATCCCCCGTGGTTGCCCAACGTCGGGAGTCTGTTCTCTCGGCAGGCACAGGGGCCTGCCCCTACAGCAAGAGAGGGTTAAACATGGCAAACCAGATCCTACAAACGACGAGTGTCGGCAGTTTCCCGAAGCCGGACTACATCACGAAGGCGCGCACGAAGGCGCGGCGCGGCGACATGGACACGGCGGAGCTGAAGGAACTCGAGCAGCAGGCGACGCGTGAGGTAATCCAGTTGCAGGAAGACCTCGACATTGATGTGATCGTGGATGGCGAGATGTACCGGGGCGACATGGCGGAGTATTTCGCGCAGCAGATGAGGGGGTTCGAGTCCTCCGGGCTCGTCCGGTCGTATGGCAACCGCTACTACCACAAGCCGATCGTCGTGGACGCCATCGAGCGGCCAAATGCGATCACGGTGGAGTGGTGGAAGTACGCACAATCCCTCACCAACAAGCCGGTGAAGGGGATGCTGACCGGCCCGTACACGATGATGGACTGGTCGTTCATCGAATACTACCCCAACCGCCGCGAATGCACATTAGCCCTCGCCCGTGCTATCCATGACGAGGTCGTGGACCTCGAAAAGGCGGGCGCGACGATCATTCAGGTGGATGAGCCTGCCCTCTCCGCCCGCGCGGACGAAGTGGAACTCGCCATCGAGGCGATGGGTATCGTCACGCAGGGGGTTTCGGCGAAGATCGTCACGCATATCTGCTACGGCACCTTCGACAAGATTTATCCGCGCATGCTCGACCTGCCGCTCGACCAGATTGACCTCGAATTCGCGAACAGCCACTACCGCCTGCTCGATCACTTCGAGAAGAATCCCTTCACGAAGGAAGTCGGCTATGGCGTCGTGGACATTCACTCGCACCGCATCGAGAGCGTGGACGAGATCGTCGCGGGTATTAAGAAGGGCCTTGAATACATCCCGGCGGAGAAGATGTATGTGGACCCGGACTGCGGCCTGAAGACGCGCACCTGGGAAGAGTCGAAAGCGAAACTCGCCAACATCGTCACGGCGGTGAAGATCGTCCGCGCCGAAATCGGGCAGCCGAGCGCGCGAAACGCATAGCGGGCCTGGTCGAAATCCAGGACGGCACTACCCGCCTCCGATGCGTTGTCCATGCGTGTTCGGGCTATCGCTGTATACATCCACTACTGGCGTTCATGCGTCTCTCTTTGGTACGGGGTGAGTCGCCCCGAAACCGACGACAAGGAGGTACATCATGGCGAACGCGGCAATTTTCATCGGTTGGGGCACTCCCATTGCGGGGCGCGAGCGGCAAGCGCTCCAGGTGTTCAACGAGATCATGCAGTATTACACGCGACTGCAACAGCAGGGCGAGATCGAGAGTTTTGAACCCGTTGCTCTCGAAGCCCACGGGGGCGATCTCGGCGGCTTCTGCCTCCTGCGTGGCGAGCGCGAGCGACTGAGCCGGTTACGCGCCAGCGAGGAGTTCCAGCGCTTCAATAACCGGGGTCTGCTCGTTGTCCAGAACTTCGGCGTCGTGGATGCCTACATCGGCGACGCCCTCATGCAACTGTTCGCCGGCTATCAGGAACAGTTGGCTGACCTGACGTGAGATACTGATCGAATCCCCTTCGCAGACAAAAAGGGGCGGCCTTTAAAGCCGCCCCTTTTGTCCGTTGCGGTGGCCGTTTATGCGGTCACGGGAGCCGCAACTGCCGCTGTGAACTCCGCGATGGCGGCGCGATTCCAGACATCTATCCGCCCTTTGCGCCACGGGCCGAGTTCGACAAACACCGCCTGCCGCGCCTCGGGCGTCAGCGCGCTGATCGGCTGGCCGGGCAAGCCGAGGTCGGGGTGGCGGGCGAAGAATTCTTCCATGAATGCCGCCATCTCCTCGTGGCCGACCTGTGGCCGTTCGAGGAATTTCCCCAATTCGTGCATCTCCTGGTCGAAGAAAACGACAATCGGAATCGCCACGCGCCCTGTCGGCAGCGGAAATTGTGCCGCGAGGTCCTTATTCTCGTCCCGCTTAAAGATGCGGACATTGAGCCGGTCGCCGGATTCCCGCGCGAGGCGAAAGAGAACGGGTAGGTGCGCCAGCGAATCGCCGCACCAATCCTCGGTGACGACGAGCACATTGATGGGTTCCGGGAGCGCCGCGAAGCGGGCGACATCCTCCGGCGTGACGGGTGCGGCGGCGATATTCGCCGTGAATTGCTCCTTGTTCTGGCTCATCTGGCCGAGGTAGTCGCCCATCGTCATGCCGGTCGCGAACTGTTCAGTGGTGATTGCCATTGTTCTCTCCCTTCGTCGCGCGGATTGTTACCGTTGCTAACCGCCCGGCGCCTGCCTCTATTCCGCGCGATGGCATCGCCTCAACCGCTCGATCTCGACGCCGGAGGCCCGCCTTTCGCGTCCGCCAGCCGTGCCACGTGCTCCAGCAGATCGTCGAGGTCGAAGGGTTTCGCCAGTGTCTCGCAGCCCAGGGCACGCCAGTCATCGGCGTACTCGCGCAGGGCGGCGCGGTCGGCGGAGCAGATGAGTACGGGTGTCGCGTCGGTCTCGGGATGCTCGCGGATGAGGCGAAGCGTCTGCAATCCCGCGGGCCGATCCCCCATCCAGAAATCGAGGATGACCAGGTTGGGCCGTTCGCGCAGCACGATCGCGAGGGCGTCGTCCGCCGAGGCATCGGCCACAATGCGGTATCCCTCCTCGGTCAGTGCGTCATGCATCACGTCGAGGGTGGCCGCGTCATCGTCGAATACGGCAATCGTCTCCGCCACTCGTCCGCTCCTCTCCTCCATGTGCGACGCGGGTCTAGTCGTATGGTATCGCACGGACGATACCGAGACCGCCACTTTTTCGCTTCAGCCCATCCATAGTACACTCAATGGCAGGGCAGTGGAGCGTTTCGTGGGGAGAACAGAGATGGTGGCAGAAGCGGTGGAGAGCATCCGGATCGTGCATGGCGTCTGCCCGCACGACTGCCCGGACACCTGTTCCTTCCACGTCACGGTGAAGGATGGCGTCGCGGTCAAGATCGTGGGCGACAAGCGGCACCCGGTGACGCAGGGATTCCTCTGCGTCAAGGTGAACGATTACCTTGCCCGCACGTACAACGAGACGCGCGTTCTCACGCCGCGCCGCCGCATTGGGCCGAAGGGGCTGGGGCTGTTCGAGGAGATCACCTGGGATGCGGCGCTGGACGAGATCGCGACGCGCTTCCGGGCGATCATCGCGACGGACGGCCCCGAGGCGATCCTTCCCTACAACTACAGCGGCACGCTCGGCCTCCTGCATAACGAGAGCATGGATTACCGCTTCTTCAACCGCCTCGGCGCGAGCGAGTTGGACCGGACGATCTGCTCTGTCGCGGGTGGCGAGGCGATCCTCCACACGCTCGGCGCGAAGACGGGCACCGACCCGGAGACGTACGTCTATAGCAAACTGATCGTTGTCTGGGGCTCCAATCCGGTCTCGACGAACCCGCATCTGATGCCCTTCATCAAGAAAGCGCGGCAGAACGGCGCGCAACTCGTCGTCATTGACCCACGGCGCACACGGACCGCCGCGCAGGCCGACTGGCACATCCAGCCGCAGCCGGGCACGGATGCCGCGCTCGCCCTCGGCGTCATGCATGTCCTCATCACGGAGGGCATGACGGACGCGGTATACCTCGCGGCGCACACACACGGCTACGAGGCGCTGAAAGAACGGGCGATGGCGTATCCGCCCGCCCGCGTCGCGCACATCACCGGGCTGTGTGAGGATGAGATCGTTCGCTTCGCGCGGCTGTACGGGACGGTCGCGCCCGCCGTCATCCGCGTCAATTACGGCATGCAGCGGCACACGAATGGCGGCATGATGATCCGCACCGTCGCCTGCCTCCCTGCCCTGACCGGCTCATACGGCACGCTCGGCGGCGGCCTGACGCTCTCGACGAGTGGCGGGCCGAAGATCAATAAGGCCGCGCTCCAGCGACCCGGTCTGCGGACGACAGCGGCGCGCCACATCAACATGATCCAGATCGGCGACGCGCTCACGGGCGATCTCGACCCGCCGGTGCGCGCGATGTACGTCTACAACGCGAATCCCGCTGCCGCCGCGCCCGATCAGCAGAAAGTGCGCGAGGGGCTGATGCGGGACGACCTCTTCGTCGTCGTCCATGACCCGTTCTTTTCGGATACCGCAATGTACGCGGACATCGTGCTTCCCGCGACGACGCAACTGGAGCACATGGATCTGCACACCGCGTACGGCACGTATTATCTCAACCTCAACCAGCCCGCGATTGCGCCACTCGGCCAGAGCATTCGCAATACCGAAGTCTTCCGCCTGCTCGCCGCGCGGATGGGTTTCGATGAACCCTGCTTCCGCGACACGGATGAGGATTTGGTGGATCAGGCGCTCCAATCAGACCATCCGCACATGCGTGGCATCACGCGCGAGCGGTTGATGGATGAAGGGTTCGTGAGGCTGAACGTTTCCGCGCCTGGCACGCCGTACGTCTCCTACGCGGATGGTATCTTCCCGACACCCTCCGGCAAGATCGAACTCTTTTCCGTAACACTCGAACGAATGGGGCTCGACCCGCTGCCGACGCACGTCCCGCTCGCCGAGAGCGCGGACGGTAGCCCGGCGTTGCACGCGAAGTACCCACTCGCGCTTCTGACGCCAAGCACGCACCATTTCCTCAACACGACCTTCGGCAATGTGCCCTCGCTTGTTCGCAAGGAAGGGACACCGTTCATCGAATTGAACGTAGCCGATGCCACCGCGCGGGGCATCGCGGATGGCGATCTCGTCCGCGTCTTCAATGATCGGGGCGAGACATTCGTCACCGCCGTCGTTGGCGAGACGACGAAGCCGGGCGTCGCGGTTGCCCCGGCGGTCTGGTGGGACAAGCAGCACAAAAAGCGCCACGGCCTCAACGCCCTGACCAGCCAGCGTACCGCTGACCTGGGCGGCGGCGCGACGTTCTATACGAACCTCGTGGAAGTGGAACTGCCTACCCGCTAATCCCTCCTTTCCGGCTGGATATCCTCCCCGGTTTTTGCGAGACTCCGGGATGTGATCTCCATTCATATCGTCCGGCCAGCCGGGGAAGGGGAAACAGGCGTGTCATACGATCCGAGCCGGACATGGGCGGAGAACGAAGAGCCATCGCCCACACTTGCCCCGTTGCAACCCGTCACCGCTTGGACGTGAACGAACGTTGGCAGTGGCTGGTCGTATTCCTGTCTCTTTGCGCTGTATCTCCGGTTTGTCATGGCGCCCAGAGGACGAAGACCTGGGCGTCAGTGTGGCGGGCGTGGCCGAAGATCGTTTCGAGATCGGTGACGAACTGCTCCGGCGCGCGGAGGACATCGCGCGTGGCGCGGGCAAGACCCGGTCGCCGGACGATCCAGAAGTGGAAGCGCGGGCCGTGCGGCGACGCTGTCAGGAGACGATGCAGGGCAGGAAGCGCCCGCAGGACGCGGTCGCACTCGGCATCGGAGAAGAAGAGCGCACCTTCCTCACTCCACGCGGGGTCGGCATCCGGGCTGAGGAGGGCGAGCCGTTCCTCCGCCGCCGCGCCGCCGAGGGTGATAAGAAGGTCCAGCAGCGCCACGACCTCCGGCACACTCTCGCGGAATGGGCGCGGGTGGGAACGAAACAGGCCGAAGGGGCCGCGCGGTACCGATTCTTCCGCAGGCTCGTCGAGGAACTGGCGGACGAGACCTGCCGCATCGCGCATCGAATACGTGAGATGCGCGTACCGCTCCGTCGCCATCGCCTGCACGAGTACCCAGGTCAGGTAGCCATTCCAGTAGCCAGGTGGATGGCGCTGCGTGAACGTCGCATAGGTGGCGGTGAAGTCGGGTACGACGCTGTCGCAGGCGGTGGGATCGGCGCGGCACTGCGCGATGGTCTCCCGTATGTCCGCCGACCGCGCGACTGCCCAGAGTTCGCTCGCCATCTGTCCCCGCCTCCCTCATCCATACACCCGTCACCGCCCGCATCCTACCGGGCAATGCGGGGGCGGGCAAGGGAAGCGATCCAGCGTAACGAGACCTCGTATGATGCGCCGCAACGTGGTACGCTCGGAGAACGGCATCCGTATCATCAGTGAAAGGGGGCATCGTGAACGACGAAGCGAAATCTACCGCGTTGATGCAGGTGACATACGGCCTGTATCTCATCGGATCGCGCGCGGGCGACGAACTGAATGTGATGACCGCGAACTGGCTCACGCAGACCTCGTTCGATCCGCCGTATGTCGTGGTCGCCATCCAGGAGGAGGCCCACACCCGCAAGCTGATTGACGTGGGCAAGGTCTTCAACATCCAAAATGTACCGAGCGGCGCGAAGGATCTGCTTTTGAAGTTCGTCAAGCCCGCCGAGCGCGTCGGCAACAAACTCGAAGGCGAGGAATACAGCGAAGCGCCGACAACGAGGACGCCGGTGCTCGCTGCCGCGCTCTCCTACGTGGAGTGTGAGGTGGAGCAGGCGATCCCGACTGGCAGCCATATCCTCTATGTCGGGCGGGTCGTCGGCGCCGGCGTCCAGCATGAGGGCGCGCCGATCACGATGGCCGAGACCGGTATGCACTACGCGGGGTAAGTTCCCCGATAGCGCCGACTTCAACCTCCATCGGTTCTGACACTGGTGATGCGCACGAAGTGTACTGCCTGCTACCAATGCGCGGTATACTCGGGAATCGAAGCGCGGGGCGACGACGGGGAGTGGATACGGGCAATGGTCGAGCAGGAACGAGAACGAGCGACGCGGCGGGCGATCAACATCCCGCACTTCTGGGGATGGTTCGCCTTCGCGATCGTCGCCATCATCGTCATCATGCTGACCTTTGTGCATCCATTCATCGTCCCGAAGTCCGTCGTGTTCGGTATCGCGGCGTTCCTCGGACTTTGGTGGCTGCTTGGCGGGCTCATCTTCCGCGTCCGGTTCGCGAGGGTGATTGGCAAGCGGCGGCGCTCCGGTCTGCGGATCGGTGGGTGGGCGCTCGACGGCTGGCAGGCGCGCCATCAGCGGCATGGTTCGTACTGGCGCGTGATGCGCTCATGGATTCGCTGAGCGCATCAATGACCGACGACGCGCGCCGATACCGTGCGGTGATTGCCGCGTCCTTTCCCGATCTCTTTGTGCGGACATTTCATTTTCTCGCCGAAGGGTGGGACAGCGCCGTCTGGGAAGTGAATGGCGACCTCGTCTTTCGTTTCCCGAAACGCGCCGAAGTTGCGTCGTGGTTGCGTACCGAGATTGCCCTCCTACCCGTGCTTGGCCCGGCGCTGCCGGTGTCGGCGCCACGGTTTGTGTACATTGCTGATGGATCAACAGCGTTTCCCTATCCGTTCGTCGGCTACCGAAAACTGCCTGGCGTGCCGCTCTCCGCTGCGCCCACTACGCGCGTTGCAGCAGAGCGGCTGGCGGCGCAAATCGGCGGATTCCTGACGGCGCTTCACGACTTCTCGAATGACCGGGCGGTGGCGTGTGGCGTGCCGGAGTCCTCTTCGGAGTCGTGGCGCGCGGGGTATGTGGACATGCTCGCGGAACTTCGCGTGCTTTTCGCGCGCATGACACCGCCGGAACGGGAGCGGACGGAAGCCCTCTTTTCCGCGTATCTCGACGATCCGGCACATTTCCGGTTTACTCCCGTTCTTCTCCACCGCGATCTTGGCGGCGATCATCTCTTGCTCGATCCGCACACCGGCGATCTCACTGCGGTCATTGATTGGGGCGATGTCTCGATCGGCGACCCAGCGCAGGACTTCTGCGGCTTGCCCGCCGCATGGCTCCCCGCCCTGCTCGCCTCCTACGGCCGTACCGTAGATGCCACCTTCGCGGACCGCGTCGCCTTCTACCGCTCGCTCGGGCCATATCACTCGCTCATCTTCGGCCTGCACGCAGGCGGGGAGCGCTTCATTGCGCAAGGGTTGGCGGAGTTGCGGGGATCGCCCGAAGATTGCCCTCCATTCCCGCAGCCATCATACTGACTGTATGGAAAACTGGCACGATCCCGACTACGAGAGGATTGCCGCGCTCTATGCGGCGGAGTTCCCGCCCGCAACGGTGGACGATGCCGACGCGGCGTTCCTGCTCGCCTTCGCGTCGCGCACCGGCGGGCCGGTGCTCGATCTCGGTTGCGGTGCAGGCCGGTTCCTCGTCCCGCTGGCCGAGGCGGGATATGCGGTGACGGGCGTAGATACATCAGCCGCGATGTTGGACGAAGCGCGCGCCTCAATCGCGGGGGCCGGATGCGCCGCGAACGTGACGCTCCGGCAGGACGACGTGCGCTCGCTCGCGACGCTCGGCAACGCGCGATTCGCGCTCGCCTTCTGCGCGCAGAATACCTTTCTCCACATGCCGGATACCGCGTCGCAACAGGCCGCGCTACGGGCCATTGCTACTCATCTCCGGCCAGGCGGGTTGCTTGTCCTCGATCTCATCCACCCGAACCCGGAACTGCTCGGCGCGTACTATGGCGCGATCACGCACGAGACGACATTCGAGAGCGCCGAAGGGGATCGCGTAGATCGTTTCGTCTCCGCCTTCTATCGTGCGGCGACGCAGACTGTCGAGGCGACGTGGTTCTACGACCTCACCGCGCCGGATCGCACGCTCTCGCGCATCGTCGTCCCATTCTCGATGCGGCTGATCGGCCGGTACGAAATCACCCTGCTCCTGCTTGGCGCGGGTTTCGCCGTTGAAGCGATCTACGCCGACCCCGACCTAACGCCGCTCGACGACGGATCGGATCGGATGCTCGTCGTCGCGGTACGCGAGAGGAACTGAAAGAAGAATGAGCGTAGAGATCGCGGAGAGTACCGAGAGAGATGTGCAGCATTCTTTTTCGATCCCGCGGTGTCATACGAGCGCGCGATGCCGATGCATCAGCGGCCCACCGGGGCATAATGTGGTATCGTGGATGGAATGACTGTCTCGCGTTTTCCGGGAGCCGTCCATATGCAGAAGTTCTGGCATATTCCCGTCTATCCCCGGCCCCGCCGCATCACCGCGACCTCGTTGCCCATCTGGGATGAGCATGACACGAACGAGCGCGTGATGATCCAGAATGAGGAAACGCTCCGCACGCTGGCGCCCGCGTGGGCGTTCACGCTCTTCTCGTTGCTCGCTTTCTTCCTGCTCGTCGTACTCTTCGGCTACGTCCTCAAGTAGGGACGTGACGAAGTCCGAATGGCGTGGCGAGCGACGCAGTCACTGACCTGACCGGAGTGTCGCGGAATGCATGAGGTTGGTTCAGCGATGGAGAGAGGAGTCATCAGACGGGAGCGGCGGTGGCTGCTCCCGTTTTCCACCTATCTCGCGCTCATACTATGTGCCGCGATTACCGCGTGTGCGCGTACATCGGCGTATCTTTCGTCGGTGCGGGCGCTGGCACGGGCAGCGTGATGCGGGCGATCGTGATTTCCTGGCCGGCGAGCGCGGCAGAGGGGAGCGGCGGGCGCTTGCGGAACGTAGCGATCTGTTCCGCCCAGCCGAGATGGTAGGGGAGTGGCTTCACTCGCTCATTGAGGGTGATGGAAAGACCGGCGGACGTTATCTGTAGGACGGCATACGTCAACTGATAGGCGGGGATAAAGACCGGCGGTAGCTTCAGCCGCGTCGGCAGCCGAACGATCTTCCGCATCCACGTCCCTGTATTGACGAAAGCGGTGCGCCGCTCTCCGACGATATACTCCTCCAACTCGGCGATGTGGTTGTGCCCGTAGATGAAGGCATCTACCGCCGCGGCGCGGTCCTGCCGGTGCGCTGGTTGCCGCTCACCCGCCAGGAAGGAGCGGCACGATGCGCGGTAGTGTTCCTCGCCCTCCGCGACGATCTGCAACGGTTCAAGTAGGCCGGAACGCCGCCGCCAGCGCATGAAATCATGCCGCAGCATGAGTAGGACGAGGCCGAGCACGACGACGACATCGAGGATCAGGAAGCCAAAAACCTGGCTCAACCGTCCGGCGGAGAACTCCGGCAGCCGCCCCTGCGAGAGGCGGATGATCGCGTGGTTCAGGTAACGCAGTACAAAGAGAATGACGATAGCGGGCAGGAGGACATACCGCGTGAAGCGCCGCGCCTGCCGATAGAAATAGTTGGAGAAGAGCCACCACGGTACCATCTCCAGTGGGTAGATGTTGTCAATATCCGAGAGCGTTGTCGCATCGTCCGGCCCGGCGAAACGGCCGAGCGGTTCGATGCGGTTGACGAGTTGTGTGACGACATGCGTGCCGACTGGGACGATCAGCGGGTGGCCGTAGTCCACAATCGCGTTCTGACTGTCCTCTTCGTTGCCATGCTCCGCGTAGACGGTCAGTTCGCCGCCGCCCGACGTGAAGCAGTGCTCGTATCCGAGCGCGACATCGTGGACGATGCCCTGCTCGATCAGATAGGCGCCGATCGCGGCATTCCAGGCCGTCTCGCTGTCATGGTTGCCGACGGTGTAGACCGTACGGTGGCCGGGCCGGGCGTTCCATTCTCGCAGCCGCGCGAAGAGGGTTGCATGATCCGCGTGCTCGACAACCGCCCGCGCGCGGTTCCCGCCCGGCGGCACTGTCACTTGCAGAAACTCGAAGAAATCGCCGTTGATAAGGATTGTCACCGGCTCCGACTCGCGGTCGAGATCGTCCAGCAGCGCGATCAATTCCGCGTGGCAGAAGAAATCTTCCTGGCCGGGATCACCGCCGATATGCAGATCACTCAGGACGATAAGTACGCCATCCCGCCCCTCGGCGTTCGTCTCCACGACCGCCGGGAGCGCAACCATATGCGGTGCATCCATTCCCGGCGCGCGGCATGTTCCGTTGTCCATTCTCTCCGTTCCCATGCGTATCTCACTGATCGAGCGGCTCGGCGCTGTTCACGTACCCGCCTTGCTTCCTCCTCTGCACCGACGGTGCCAGCGCCACCAAATTTGAACGGCGCGGCCCCATCAGTGTGACGGTGGTCGCCGCGCCCGTGTTCCTTATTGTATGCCGGGCAGTCGCCAGTCGCCAGTCGGTAAGGCGTAGGGAAAGAAGTCAGCGACGTTTCACCCATCCCTCATCTCCGTTTCAGTATTCGTGCGTAGTATTAAGCAGAACCGCACGATACCCGCCAGATGGAGGATGTGCCACCTGCCCATTTCACCACCTGCGGTACTGGTCGGATGGACGTAGGAACGGTCTGGAAAACCTGTCATGCTATGCGTAGGAACAAATCGTGCGTAGCGCACGTTATTCACGGTGAAGCGGCGTACAACGTCGCGGCGATCACGGGACGGAGGCATATATCATGGACAAGACGGTTTCGGTACAATCGCTGGTCGTGGAGAAATATACACAACTGCTCCATGCCGCTGCCAAGCGCCGTGACGCTCTCCTCGGCAAGACGACGCCGATCCCCGTTGTCGTCCGACCTTCGCAGCCCATCCGGGTACCGGTCAGCCGCCGCCATCGCGTCTATCCGTAGCACTGGCCGGGCGAAGCAGACACGAAGGTCTGCCGGGCGCCCGCCGGACGCGCAACGGTTTCCCTATAGACGAGCCGCACACCATCGTGCGGCACAAAGCCCGACCACAAGCGGTCGGGTTTTCTTTTGAGACTGAGTAATGAGGAGTGAGGACTGCGTGGGGCGATGGACGATGCGGAGTACGCTATACTCCCATCCGTTCATGTGGCCGTTTCAATGGGGGGTTATCAACCTGTCAGCATCAGCCAGCCCGCAGGGCACGAGCGCGATCTGGGTTGTCGGGCACCGGAACCCGGACACCGATTGCACGATTGCCGCGATCACCTACGCCGCACTCAAGCAATCGCAAGTGGATAGCGACACACTCTGTATTCCGGCGATACTCGGGCCACTGAACCCGGAAACACGCGCCGTCCTCGCCCGCTTCGGTGAACTGGCGCCCCTCGCCCTCAATGATGTGCTTCCCCGCGTCCGGGACGTGATGACCGTCAATATCCGCTCCGTTACGGACGCCGCGACGATCCATGATGTCGCGGCGCTGATGCGGGAACACCAGATCCGCACGGTGCCCGTGATCGGACCCGATGATCGGTTGCGCGGCGTCGTTACGGTGGACGAAATCGCCGACCGCTATCTGAGCGAACTGCAACAGGGGGAGCGGCACGACCGTCCCGCGACGGTGCGCGATCTGATGCGCGCCGATGTCGCGACGGTCAGCGCGGATGTGCTGATCGAGGAGGCGCAACGCGTGCTGATCGAAGCGAAGGGGCGCAGCCTGGTCGTCGTGGACGATGACGACCGGGTCGTCGGCCTCGCTACGCGCACGGACTTCCTGCGCCGCCAGCGCCGCCGCATCATTCTGGTGGATCATAGCCAGCGTGCCCAGTCTGTCGAGGGGCTGGAGGCGGCGGAGGTCGTCGAGATCGTGGATCATCACAATATCGGCGATGTCACGACTGGCGCGCCGATCTTCTATCTCGCCGATCCCGTCGGCGCGACGGCGACCCTGATCGCGGAGATGTACCTCGATCCGAAGCGTTGGTTCCATTTGCCGCGCCCCGAAGGGGTCGCGCTGGATGAGACGACGGCGGGGCTGCTTCTCAGCGCGATCATCTCCGACACACTCCTGCTCCGCTCTCCGACGACGACAGCGCGGGACCGTCGCGCGTTCGCCGCACTCGTCGAACGGACGGGCATTGATGCCGAGGCGCTGGCGAAGGAGATGTTCGCGGCGCGCTCCGACATCTCGGCGCGGACGGCGGAAGAACTGGTCAGCAACGACTACAAGCCCTATGAGTTCGGCGGCAAGTCGGTCGGCGTCGCGCAAGTGGACGTCATGTCGCTGGATGCCGTGCGCGGGCGATACGACGAACTGCGCACCGAACTGGCGGCGGCGAAAGCGCGGCAGGGGCTGGATGTCTCCGTCCTGATGATGACGGACATCATCGGCGAGGCGACCGACCTCCTGTTCGACCCGGAGAGCCGCCCAATCGTCGAGCGGGCCTTCGGCGTGCAGGCATCGGGCGGCTACGCGCACCTGCCCGGCGTCGTCTCGCGCAAGAAGCAACTGATTCCGCCGCTCGCCGCCGCTCTGTGATTACCGGTCATGGCATAGGCTTCAGCCTGCGTCCCGGATCACCGGCGGGAAAGCCTGGCGCTACCAAATTATGTGCGCTCCCAGCGATAGGCGTTCTCTCCCGCGACAATGCGCCCCCACGCCGGGAAACGCTCGTGCGTGAAGACGATCGTCGCGTTGCCCGGTACCGCTTCCGCAAGCAGGCGATCACGCGAGGCGCGCATCGCGGGGAGATTCACCCACGGCGAGGCCCAATCAAGAACGGTGATCTCCGAGGGATGATGAAAGAGATCGCCGAGCACGTAGAAAAGCGCGCCACGGGAATCGAGCCGGATAATGGAATGACCCGGCGTCTCGCCCGGCGCGTGGAGCATCGTCACGCCGGGCGCTACTTCCTGATCGCCGTCAACGAGGTCGAGCAGGCCGCGTTGTGCGACCGCGCCAAGCCGCGCCGCCAGATCATACTCCGGCTTGGCGCGCCGGGGATTGCCCTCCCAATCGGCCCGCCCGATCAGATGGCGCGCATTCGGGAAGCGCACATCGTTGCGCCCGTCATGCTCGGCGACGACACCAGCGAAGTGGTCGTCGTGC
The DNA here is from genome assembly GCA_937968015.1 of uncultured Thermomicrobia bacterium. Taxonomy (GTDB): domain Bacteria; phylum Chloroflexota; class Chloroflexia; order Thermomicrobiales; family JALYUS01; genus JALYUS01. The sequence goes on along the minus strand of CALBSO010000004.1, from coordinate 37,260 downwards.
GCGTGCGTAATAAGGACGTGCGTGATCTCCTCCGGCTGGACACCGATGCTCGCCAATCCTGCCGCCATCCCCGGTGTCCGGGTCAGGCCGGGCCACTTGGCGGCAAAATGATCGTTCCATGCCGATCCGGGATCGTCATACGCGGGGTCAATGAGGATGGACGCGGCGCCCGTCTGAATGTGGATGACCATCTGGCCGCTGACCAGCCGATCCTCGGCATCCGCCTCACCGTGCGCGCGAATCCACTCCGCTTCCGGTGGCGGGAAGACGGAGCCGACCGGAATCGGGATCGAGCCATCGTTGATAACTGTCACCGTCGCGTCGCCGATCCGGCGCGAAGAGACGTACGAGGCGGGGGATTGCTCAACCATACGGACCTCCATTTCGTAACGAGTGGTCCACGATGCAGCGAGCAGCGTACTACATAAACCGGCGAGGGTGGCAAGTGCCATCATCGGTTCGATTCGCATTATGTATAGTTGTACGTTCGCTCTTGCACTGGTGTGCTATACTTCAATCCAGAGCAACAGGTATCCACACAGGCGCAACGCCGCGGCCTGTGTCTTGGCATAGGTGGCATCGTTGCCTATACCGGGAGGCAGAAAGGGGGGCAGCCAGAAGGGGTGCGGCTTTCTCGTACCAGCGAGACTGCCCGGATGGGCGAGACTCCCGGTACCATCCCCGCTGCGTCCGCCATGAAAACACCGTGTGTGACGTCGCGGAGTTTCCCGGTATGCATTCAGGGTGAAGGGTTTCCACTACGGAGGCAATTCATGGAAGTAACGGCAGAGCACGCGGGGGGCGGCGACGTCCTCAGTGAGCGTAAGATCTTCGGGATTATCGGCGCCTCATCCGTTGGCACGATGATCGAATGGTACGACTTCTACATCTTCGGCAGCCTCGCGGCGATTATTGCCCCGCATTTCTTCCCGACAATAAGCTCGACGGCCGCGCTCTTGTCAACGTTCGCGGCCTTCGGCGCGGGGTTCGCTGCCCGCCCCTTCGGCGCCCTCGTCTTCGGCCGGATCGGTGACCTGATCGGCCGCAAATATGCCTTCCTCTTTACCCTGCTCGTGATGGGCGGCGCGACGTTCCTGATCGGCTTATTGCCGGATTACAACAAGATCGGTATCGCCGCACCAACCCTCCTGGTGGCGATCCGGATCATCCAGGGGCTCGCGCTCGGTGGGGAGTACGGCGGTGCAGCCGTGTACGTCGCGGAGCATGTCCGGAACAACAAACGTGGCTACTACACCAGTTTCATCCAGACAACCGCGACCCTCGGTCTCTTCATCTCGCTGATCGTCATTCTCATCATCAGCGAGAATATGTCGGACGCCAACTGGAAGTCGTATGGCTGGCGGATTCCGTTCCTCCTGTCGTCCATCCTCGTCGTCATCTCGCTGATCATCCGTCTGCGCCTCAAGGAGTCGCCGCTCTTCACCCAACTGAAGGAGGAGGGCAAATCATCCAAGGCGCCGATCGCGGACAGTCTCGGCAGCAAGGCGAAGTGGCAAACGATCCTGATGGTGCTCTGGGGCGCGACCGCGGGGCAGGCCGTCGTCTGGTACACCGGGCAATTCTATGCCCTCAGTTGGTTGCAGGGCGCGAAGACCGCGAACGTCAAGTTCGTTGACTCGAACTGGATCATCGCCATCGCGCTCGCCCTCGGCACGCCGTTCTTCATTGTTTTCGGTAGGCTCTCGGATCGCATCGGCCGCAAGCCGATCATCATGGCCGGGTGCCTCGTGGGTGCGCTCTTCACGATCCCGATCTTCGTGCTGATGCAGCAGTTCACCCCGCTGAAGAACAACTATCAACCCGTCGTGCTCGTTCTCTGCGTCTGGCTGCTCGTCATCTTCGTGACGATGGTCTATGGGCCGATCGCGGCATTCCTCGTGGAGGCCTTCCCGTCGAAGGTACGCTACACCTCGGTCTCGCTGCCCTACCACATCGGCAACGGCTACTTCGGCGGTTTCCTCCCGCTGATCGCCACCGCCGGCGTGGCCGCGGCATTCAAGCATAAGAGCCTGGAGGATTACGCGTCCTTCATGGGGCTGCTCTTCCCGGTCTCGGTGGCAGCGATTACCTTCGTCGTCGGCATGCTGCTGCTGCGCGAGACGAAGGATAATTCGATGCAACTGCAGGAGACCAACCAGCGCGGCTATTCTCCCACGATCTTCTGGTCGCTCATCGGCCTTTCCGTGATCGCGCTCGTGTTGGCAGATCAATTCCTGACCCCGACACTGAATACGAGTAACTTCAACGTTCAGTGGTTCTTCCGTATCCTCGCGCTCATTGTCGTCCTCTGTGGCGTGCTTTTCGCATTCCTCAAGCGACGGCATGAAGAGGAGGGGCCCGGCCAGGTTGCATTGACCGGGGACTGATCTTTCCTCACCCCTGACCCCTCTCCATCGCCCGGAGATCGCGGAACCTATGCGATTCGTATGGCGATGGAGAGGGGAGCACAAGGTCTCATCCGGCGCTCTTTGTCTATCCGAATCCCGCGCCCCTTCCCCAAGAGGGAGGGGGCGATTATGTTGCCGCACAAGTGCCTGTCTTTCGCCCCATCGCCATGCGCCCTCGCCATCTGACGCATCGTCCGACGCTTTTCATCGGTATTCCCACCGTTCTGTTTCCTTGTGCCTCCTTGGCACGTACAGATTGTACGTATATGTTTGCCGCCCTTGACAAGCGGCGAGAGTTTCGCTACGATACCCCTACATCTTGTGGTGCCGAATTGCAGACACCCCGATATATCCCCTCTCCTCCGTGGAACGGAATGGGAAACGATGGGTGAAAGGGTTGTTCTAATTTTCGGCATCCGGTCATTCGGGCAGGTCGGGGGCATCATACCTGCGAGTCGGTTAGGACGAAGGGAGTCACGGGAGATGGCGTCGGTACCCACGAAACGGCTAAAGGTGACAGAAATGACTGGAAAGACAGGCAACGGGCACGGGACAAATGGGAACGGCAAGCACGCAGCGACGATGCAACGACCCGCCCTGAAGGGCAGATGGTCCGAGCCTGCCGTGCGCGTGTTGCGCGAGCGGTATCTCTGGAAGAAGGACGGCCAATACCTCGAAGATGAGGACGGTCTCTGCTGGCGCGTCGCCACGGCGGTTGCGCAGGCGGAGGCGAACTACGGCGGCGACATCTATGAGACCGCCTGCCAGTTCTACGAAGTGCTCGTCACCGGCAAGTTCCTCGCCAACTCCCCGACCCTGATGAACGCGGGCAAGGATAACGGCCTGCAACTCTCCGCCTGCTTCGTCCTCCCTGTGGAAGACACGATCGAGGGCATCTTTGACGCGGTGAAATATGCGGCAATTATTCATAAGTCCGGCGGCGGCACCGGGTTCTCCTTCTCCCGCCTGCGGCCGGAGGGGAGTACGGTCGGCACGAGCCAGGGCGTCGCGAGCGGCCCCGTCTCCTTCATGCGCATCTTCGACGCGGCGACCGAGCAAGTGAAGCAGGGCGGCACAAGGCGCGGTGCGAACATGGGCATCCTACGCGTGGATCACCCGGACGTCGAGAAATTCATCACCTGCAAACTCGATGGCGGCGTGACGAACTTCAACATCTCCGTCGCTGCCACCGACGCTTTCATGCAGGCCGTCAAGGACGACACCGACTACGACCTGATCGAGCCACACTCCGGCGAGGTCGTCGGGCGGAAGCGTGCGCGGGAAATCTGGGACCAGATCGTGGACGCCGCGTGGCGCTCCGGCGACCCCGGCTTCGTCTTCATTGACCGCGCGAACAACAGCAGGAGCAATCCAACTCCCGCAATTGAATTGCTTGAAGCAACTAATCCGTGTGGCGAACAATGGCTCGGACCCTATGATGCATGCAACCTCGGCTCGATCAATCTCGCGGCGACGACGAAGCGGATCGGTGAGACTGTCTTCCTCGATTGGGAGGAGTTGGAGCGCGTCACGCGGCTGACGGTGCGGTTCCTCGACGACGTGATTGACGTGAACCCACTGCCGCTGCCGCAGATTCAGGAGAAGGTGCGCGCGAACCGGCGGATCGGCCTCGGCGTGATGGGCTGGGCAGACCTCCTCTTCCTCCTTGGCATCCCGTACGACTCCGATGAGGCGCTCACATTGGGCGAGGAGATCATGGCGAAGATTGACGAGTGGGGCTGGGACGCGTCCCGCGACCTCGCCAAAGAACGCGGCCCTTTCCCGAACTTTCCCGAGAGCATCTACGCGACCGACGCTCCCGTCCGCAACGGTACGGTGACGACGGTCGCGCCGACGGGCTCGATCAGCATCCTCGCGGACTGCTCCAGCGGCATCGAACCGATCTTCGCCCTCGCCTTCCAGCACCGCGTCAAGCAGGGCAAGGAGTACCGCATCCTCAACTTCGTCAATCCGATCTTCAAGGCGGAGATGGAGCGGCGCGGCCTGTGGAGCGAGGAATTGGAGCAGCACCTCATCATCACCGGCAGCGTCAAAGGCGCACCGGGCGTGCCGGAAGAAATCCAGCGCGTCTATGTCACCGCACAGGAGATTTCACCGGAATGGCACGTCCGCCAGCAGGCCGCGTGGCAGACGCATGTGGACAACTCGATTTCCAAGACCGTCAACCTGCCGAACGAGGCGACGCGCGCCGACATCGCCGAGGCGTACATGAGCGCCTACGACACCGGCTGCAAGGGCATCACCGTCTTCCGGGACGGCTGCAAGAGCGAGCAAGTGCTGAATATCGGTGTGAAGGAGCAGAAGCCCAACGCTGCCCCCGCGACTGTGCCCGCTGAGTCTGGCTCCGCCGCCCCGGCCCCCGCGACCGTCGCAACGATCAAGCCGCGCCCGGAAATCGTCCAGGGGTACACCCGTGCGATGGTTGCGCCGGAAGGCAAGGTCAACATCACGATCAACTCGGATGACGACGGCCCGTTGGAGGTCTTTGTCACGATTGGCCGCGCCGGGACAGACATTGCGGCGATGGCGGAAGGGATTGGGCGACTGATCTCCCTTACCCTGCGCCTCCCCTCGAATCTCTCGCAGGAGGAGCGGGCGAAGGCGGTTGCGAGCCAGTTGCGCGGCATCGGCGGCTCGCGGTCGGTCGGCTTCGGCCCGGCGCAAGTCCGCTCGCTGCCGGACGCCATCGGCAAGGCAATCGCCATGCACTTCGGCGAGCCGGTGACGAACGGCCATGCCGCGGCGGATTCGGCCGGTTCCGCAACGGTCGCCGTTACGGAGAAAGCGCCGCAGCCTTCCGGCAATCTCTGCCCGCAGTGCGGTTCCGCCGCCTTCGTCCTCGAAGAAGGGTGCAAGAAGTGCCACGCCTGCGGCTATAGCGAGTGCTAATGCAGTAACGAGACGTCGGTTCCCGCTCCGGGTACACGTCCGGAGCGAACCGCCTTCACCACCGAAATTCGCACAGTCATGGATTTGGGTGACGCGCCCCTTGCGCGCCGCTTTGGGAGGTTGTTGCCATGTCGCTTGCGTCCCTCTCCGCGCAGACCAACGGTTTTCGCGCGCTCCCCGCCGTCCACAAGCGGGACGGCTCGACCGCCGCCTTCGACGGCGAGCGCATCCGGCTCGCCATTGAAAAGGCATTCCGCGCTGAACTCGACCTTTCCGCCGACATTCCCCTCGCGCCTGAGACAGCGGCGAAGATCGCGGGCCTCGCGATGGAGGTTGTGGCCTGGTGCCACACGCAGGACGATATGCGCGTCGAGCAGATTCAGGACGAGGTCGAGAAATCCCTGATGCGGGCGGGGGACCACGGCGTCGCGCGGCGGTATATCCTCTACCGCGAGGCACGGGCGGAGGAGCGGCGCGCGCGCGTCGTCCACTACAAGCGAGCGGATGGCAGCGAGGCTGAACTGGACCATGATACGCTCCGGCAGCGGATCGAGGAGGCGTGCGCGGGCCTTGGGGACGATCTCGCCGCGCCGGTTTTCGCTGAGGCAATCGGCAGCGTCTACAACGGTATTACCGAGCAGGAGATCGCCCAGGCGCTGATCCTCGCCGCACGCGCCCGCTTCGAGCGCGAGCCAGCATACACGTATGTCGCCGCGCGCCTGCTACTCACGACACTCTACGCGGAGACATTCGGTGCGGAGACATTGCTGTCGCAGGCAACTGAGGCATATCGCGCCTATGTCGCGCGCTACATCGCCACCGGCATCGCGGCGGAGATGCTCGATCCCGCGCTGGCGACCTTCGATCTCGACCGGATCGCCGCCGCCCTCCGGCCGGAGCGCGATCTCGCTTTCAACTATCTCGGCCTCCAGACGCTCTACGACCGCTACCTCTTGCAGACGAACGGCCGCCGCTACGAGCCGCCGCAACTCTTCTGGATGCGCGTCGCGATGGGCCTCGCGCTCCATGAAGAAGACCGCGAGGGGCGTGCCATCGCCTTCTACGACCTGATCTCGCAATTTTCCTTCACGCCCTCATCGCCGACGCTCTTCAACGCCGGTACGCGCCACCCGCAACTCTCCTCCTGCTTCCTGACGACGGTGCCGGACGATCTCGGCGCGATCTTCAAGTGCGTGCGGGACAATGCGCTACTCTCGAAGTGGAGCGGCGGCCTCGGCAACGACTGGACGAATGTCCGTGCCCTCGGCGCGCACATCAAGGGGACGAACGGCAACAGCCAGGGCATCATCCCCTTCCTGAAAGTGGCGAACGACACCGCGATTGCCGTCAATCAGGGCGGGAAGCGGAAGGGCGCGGTCTGCGCCTATCTGGAGCCGTGGCATCTCGACATCGAGGAATTTCTCGAACTGCGACGCAACACCGGCGACGACCGCCGCCGCACACACGACATGAATACCGCGCTCTGGATCCCCGACCTCTTCATGCAGCGCGTCGCGGAAGGCGGCAACTGGACGCTGTTCAGCCCGAACGATGCACCCGACCTCCACGACCTCTACGGTCGCGCCTTCGTGGAGCGGTACACCGCGTACGAGGCGATGGCGCGGGAGGGGCAGATCACCCTCACGCGCACCCTCCCCGCCGTGGACCTCTGGCGGCGGATGCTGACGATGCTCTTCGAGACAGGCCACCCATGGATCACCTTCAAGGACCCGTCCAACGTCCGCTCGTCGCAGGATCATGCGGGTGTCGTGCATAGTTCCAACCTCTGCACGGAAATCCTCCTCAATACCGCCGCCGATGAGACGGCCGTCTGCAACCTCGGCTCGATCAATCTGCCCGCACACCTGACGGACGGCAAATTGGACCTCCCGCGCCTCAAAGCGACCGTGCGGACCGCCGTGCGGATGCTCGACAATGTCATTGATCTCACGTACTACCCCACCGATGAGGCGCACGCCGCCAATCTCCGGCATCGCCCGGTCGGTCTCGGCATCATGGGCTTCCAGGACGCGCTCTACGCCCTCGGCTTCTCGTACGCGAGCGAGGATGCAGTGGAATTCGCGGACCGGAGCATGGAGGCAATCTCCTATTTCGCCATCCTCGCCTCCACCGAACTGGCTCACGAGCGCGGTGCGTACCCCTCCTATGCCGGGTCGAAGTGGGACCGCTGCATCCTGCCGATTGACAGCATTAGCCTCCTGGAAGCATCGCGCGGGCTACCGGTGGAGATGGATCGCACGACGACAATGCCGTGGGAGAAGGTACGCAACGCCGTCTGGGAGTACGGCATGCGCAACAGCAATGTGATGGCGATCGCGCCGACCGCGACGATTTCCAACATTGTCGGCACATCGCAATCCATCGAGCCTGCCTACAAGAACCTCTTCGTCAAGAGCAACATGTCCGGCGACTTCACGCAGATCAATACCGCGCTCGTCGCGGACCTGAAACGCCTCGATCTCTGGGACGACGCGATGCTGGATGACCTGAAATATTACGACGGCTCGCTCCTCGAGATCGAACGCATCCCGGAGGAGATCAAGCAACGGTATGTGACCGCCTTCGAGGTGGATCCGTCATGGCTGATCGAAGCCGCCAGCCGCCGCCAGAAGTGGATTGACATGGGCCAGTCCCTCAACCTCTACATGGTCCAGCCAAGCGGTAAGAAACTCTCAGAGATGTACTTCGACGCCTGGAACAAGGGCCTCAAGACGACGTACTACCTCCGCACCCTCGCCGCCACGCAGGTAGAGAAATCCACACTCGACATCAACCGCCGCGCCCTCCAACCCCGCTGGATGAAGAACCAGAGTGCGTCCAGCAACATCCAGGTCGCCCGCCCCGCTACCGAAGTGGACGACGCCACCGCCTGCAACCTCGGCGAAGACTGCGAGGCATGCCAGTAGTGGAGCAATGAGCAATGAGCAATGAATGGTAGGGGCGTCCCTTGTGGGTGCCCAGTGTCCTGGCTCAGTCCTCACGCGACTGAAAGGAGCGTGCGATGATCCTCACCTTCGATGAGACGACGACCGAGATGATGCCCGCCCGTGTTGATGCGCGGGATAAGCGTCTCATCAATTGCTCGCAGGTAGATGTGAACCAACTGATGCCGCTCAAATATCACTGGGCGTGGGAGCACTACACGAACGGCTGCGCGAACCAGTGGATGCCGACTGAGGTCGCGATGGGCAAGGATATCGAGACGTGGCGCTCGCGCGATCTGACGCCGGACGAGCGGCTCGTCATCATGCGCAACCTCGGCTTCTTCTCAACGGCGGAAAGTTTGGTCGGGAACAACCTCGTCCTCGCGCTCTTCAAGCACATCACGAACCCGGAATGCCGCCAGTATCTCTTGCGGCAGGCATTCGAGGAGGCGGTGCATACGCACACCTTCCTTTACATCGTCGAAAGCCTCGGCTTGGACGAGCGCGAAGTCTTCAACATGTATCACGAGGTGCCCGCCATCGCCCACAAAGATGCCTTCGAGATGGATTTAACGGCGGCTATCCTCGACCCCGATTTTTCGACCGAGACCTTCGCGGGCGCGCGGAAACTGCTGGAAAACCTGATCGGCTACTACCTGATCATGGAGGGCATCTTCTTCTACACCGGCTTCGTGATGATCCTCTCCTTCCACCGCCGCAACCGGATGACGGGGATCGGCGAGCAGTTCCAGTACATCCTGCGCGACGAGACGACGCACCTCAACTTCGGCATTGACCTCATCAACGGCATCAAGGAGGAGAACCCGGAGTTGTGGACCCCGGCATTCCAGGCGCACATCACCGGCATCATTGGGCAGGCGGTGGAACTGGAGATCGCCTACGCGGAGGATTGTCTGCCGAACGGCATCCTCGGCCTCAATGGCGACCTCTTCCGCCAGTATGTCCAGCACATCGCGGATCGCCGCCTGGAACGGATCGGTCTGGCCGCGCAATACGGCTCGCCCAATCCCTTCCCGTGGATGAGCGAGACGATGGACCTCGGCAAGGAAAAGAATTTCTTCGAGACCCGCGTCACCGAGTACCAGTCCGCCGCCTCCCTGACCTGGGAGTAGCCCGGCACACCTGTGATGTGACGCCATTCCGATTCATAGGGGTGATTCGTGAATCGCCCTCGCCCAGAATACCCTGATCTTTTCCCTTTGAGAGGAAACCGATACGGGTGGGGGGCGGTTCACGAACCGCCCCTACAACGGGACAGGTCACAACCTACCTGAAAGAGTATGAGCGATTTACCCCGTCGCAATCGCGTGGCGGGGTATACTTCCGTCACGTCATCGCCATGAGGAGGGGTGTTCATGAAAGGTAAGTTGGTTATCGTCCCATGTGGCTTGGGAAAGGTCTGGGACAGTGATCCGGATCGCGGCTCCGTTCCAGCTTGTGAGGCCTACAACGGGTCGCCATTCAAGGTCAACCGCGAATACGCGGAGCACTTTGCGGATCGCTGGGTCATCCTGAGTGCAAAATACGGTTTCATCGCGCCGGACTTTCCGATCCCCGGCCCATACAACGTGACGTTCAAGAGGAAGGTAACAGATCCTATAGAAGGCTCGATGCTTCGCAAACAGATCAAGGATCAGAAATTGGATCGGTTTGAGATGATCATCGGCCTCGGAGGCAAGGAATATCGGGCAATAGTTGAAGAAGTGTTCCACTCGTTGCCGGTCAAGTTATATTTTCCATTTGCGGGGCTTCCGATTGGAAAGGCGATGCAAGCGATAAAGCAGTCTATCGCATCGGACAAGTTGTAGATTATTCGCTCGACATCGCGAGAATCTGAGTACGGCGTATACAATGATGCTCGTTATCGAACCGTCCGCAGTGAAGTGCAAGTGCAAGAGAAGGGGTGGACCAGCGATGAGCATCTCCTGGGGTATCCATGTCGGGCAGCAGAATATCTCGATGGAGGAATTGCGCCGCCTCTGGAAGTACGCCGACACCAATGGCTTCGGCTGGCTCTCCGTCTGGGATCACCTGTACTGCGCGACGAACGATGCCGATCCGCACTACGAGGCGATTGCCTGCCTCGCCGCCCTCGCCGCCGATACCAAGAACCTCCGTTGCGGCTGCATGGTCTTTGCCGTGCCGTACCGCAATCTCGGCCTCCTCGCCAAGTCATTCATGACCCTCAACCACCTCTCCAACGGGCGGTTCGAGCCGGGGTTGGGCGCGGGCTGGCACGAGCCGGAGTTCCGTGCCTTCAACTACCCCTTCCCGCCGATCAAGGAGCGCATGGACATGCTCGATGAGGGCATGCAGGTGATGCGCAGTTTCATAGATAACGAGGTGACGGACCACCACGGCCGGTTCTTCGATTTCACGAATGCCTACATGAACCCGCGCCCGGTCGGCAACTTGCCGCTCTGGATCGGCGGGCGCGGCGAGAAACGAACGGCGCGCATGGCCGCGAAGTACGCTGATGGCTGGAACATCGCCTACGTCTCGCCGGAAGATCTCACGCACAAAGTGGAGGTGCTGCATCACTGGTGCGACGTCGAGGGGCGTGATCCCGCGCGGATCAGGGTCGCGACGCAACTCGGCTTCTTCATGGCCGCCTCGGACGACCCGAAGGTGATGGAAGCGACAGAGGCGGAGATGCGCCGCAAGGTCCCACATCAGGACCCGGCCGGGCAACTGATCGGCAGCCCGGCGCAGGTGACTGCGCGCCTGAAGCAGTACGAGGCGATGGGTGTCGAAGAGATCAACGTCGCTATCCGCCCGCCCGTGGACTGGGCCGCATTGGCAACCTTCGTCAACGAAGTCATGCCGCAGTTCCGGTAGGGGATGGGATTGAACCACCAAGACACCAAGAACACTAAGGACGCAAAGAAAGAGGGAAAGACGGCAGCAATCGCATAACGTAGTTTGCCCCCTTCCTTCGTGTTCCCTTGGTGTTCTTGGTGTCTTGGTGGTTCATCTTTCTTTCGGGAGTGAGCGATGAGCGAGCGGGTGCGATCGGTGTGGGATCATGTGGACCGGATGGCCGATCCCCACTGGTACCGGAATTATCTCGATGCCTTCAATGCGATGGAGACGGTGCGAGCGTGGAAGGAGCGCTCCTTCGGCTTGCTCGCGGTCGAGCCAGGGCATCACCTGCTCGATGTCGGCTGCGGGCTGGGTGGGGATGCAATTGCGCTCGCGGAGCGGGTCGGCGTGGGCGGGCGCGTCGTCGGAGTGGACAACAGTGAGCAGTTGATTGCTGAGGCGCAGCAGCGCGTCGCCGGATCGTCGCTGCCGGTAGCGTTCCGGGTTGGCGACATCTACGGGATGGAATACGCGGATGGCTCCTTCGATGGCTGCCGCGCCGACCGTGTCTTCCAGCATCTCGACCGGCCCGCCGATGCGCTCAACGAACTGATCCGCGTCACCAAACCGGGCGGGCGGATCGTCGTTGGAGACCCCGATTGGGAAACGCTGATTTTCGATGCGCCGCAAACGGCGGTGACACGGACGATCCTCAATTTCGTTTGCGATAGCCACCGCAACGCCTGGATGGGCCGCCAACTCTACGCGCAGTTCCAGGTGGCGGGCCTCGCCGATGTCGCGGTCGCTGCCGACACACTTCTCTTTACGGACTACGGATTGGCCGATCTCACCGTTGCGCTGGGCACCCGCGTCCAACAGGCGCGGGCCGCCGAGGTGATTACCAATCACGAGGCCGCGGAGTGGCTGGACGCGCTCGCGGCAGCGGCGAGCGCGGGCCGCTTCTTCGCCGCGATGACCTGCTTCACGGTCAGCGGCCGCAAACAATCATGAGGGAAAAAGGAGAAGCGGTCGTCAGTTGCGATCAATCATCTCCTTGACGAATGCTTTGACATCCTCGCCGCCGGAGAGGTGCAGCCAGATTGCTCCCTGGTTCGGCTCGAAAACCAACCGGAACGCGAAGAAGGCGCAGCAGCCACGCTCGTGAACGATAAAGTCGAGCAAGGTTTGGGCCCAGCGCGCATCGCCGGGGAAACGGAGCGCGTATCCGTCCGGCAACTCGCGCAGCTCGTCATAGCCTTGGAAGACGGTCTGCCCGATGCCACCGCTCCACGCCGCCCGTTCCTCGGCGGTGAGCGTGCAGGCGATCGGTATCTCCGTCACTGTCTGGTTCGTTTCGCGGTGCGGAATCATCTCTGTGCCCTTTCTGTTCTGGCTATTCGGACGCGTGTGCATCCACCGGACAGTACGATAGAACTTCAAGTACGCTCGAAGTCAAGGGGGATCCCTATGCCATCGCCGGAACTCACGATTACACAGGTCGCACGGCGCGCCGGGATTCGCCCCTCCGCGATCCGCTACTATGAAAGCATCGGCCTCCTGCCCGTGCCTGTGCGGCTGAATGGCCGACGCCGCTACGACGAGAGCATATCGCGACGACTGACGATTATCGCGGCGGCGCAGGAGATGGGCTTCACGATCGCGGAGATCGCCACGCTTTTGCACGGTTTCAGTGCGGAGACGCCCGCATCGGCACGCTGGCGCGCGTTCGCCGGGGAGAAATGGACACAGATGGATACCCTCATCAGGCGCGCCGAAGGGATGAAACGAATGCTCGAAGGAGTGTCGCGCTGCGAGTGCCTGACCCTCGACGCATGTGCCGAGGCGTTCGAGGCGCGTACCTCTCTCGCATTGTGAGTAACCTGACACTCTTCGGCACCGTGGCCGTGTCGGCGATGCTCATTGCCTACGCCCTCGAACAGCGTTCAGCCTGGTGGGTGCTGATCTTCGCGCTGGCCTGTGGCGGCTCTTCGCTCTACGGCTTCCTTGCCGGCACCTGGCCCTTCGGCGTCGTCGAGGGAGTTTGGGCGCTCGTTGCCCTGCGGCGCTGGCGCACGCGCCGATAAGAGGGCCAAAATGGATACGATCGTGACTTGTCGGATCGGCTGACGGCTGCGCGGAATGCCACGATCAATTATGATGTTCACGTAAACGTGAGGTTTGGCAGGGTGCGTGTTGCTCGATCGGTGTGATGCGAGAGGCAAAGGGATTGCATGACGACCACAGTGGAAACGCTGCATTCGATTGATGATGTCGCCCGGATGACCGGGCTGACGCCGCGCACGCTCCGTTTCTATGAGGAAGTCGGTCTGCTCGATCCGCCGAACCGCACCGAGGGCGGGCATCGTAAGTATCGCGATGAAGACATTCGCCGCGTCGAGCGGATCAAGGAACTGAAGGAACTGCTCGGCTACTCGCTGGCGGATCTCCAAACCGTGCTCAAAGCGACGGAACTGCTCGGCACGCTCCGCGCGGCATATCACGATGATCCCGACCCCGCGCACCGGCTCGCGCAAGTGGCCGCCGCCTATGCGCTCCTTTCCGAGCAGGTGGCGATCGTGCAATCCCGCATTGATCGCCTGACACGCGTCCGGGATGACTACCAGCACCGGCAACACCGTCTGGAAGCGGAACGTGACGGCTTGCAGGCACAACTCATGGCCGCGAACGAGGAGGACCGATGAGCGCGACGACGGCGCCCTCGAACGGGCAAACGACTGTCCGAGGTTTTCACGAATTGGACCGGCGGCAACTGATCTGGACGGTCGCGGGCGTCCTGCTCGGCCTTCTCCTCTCCTCACTCGACCAGACGATTGTCGGCACCGCGCTGCCGAAGATCATCGCGGATTTGCACGGCTTCAATCACTACTCATGGGTCGTGACGGCGTATCTGCTGACCTCAACGACGGCGGTGCCGATCTTCGGCAAACTGTCGGACATCTTCGGGCGCAAGTGGATTTACATCAGCGGCATCATCGTCTTCCTCTTCGGCTCGATCCTCTGCGGCGCGGCGCACTCGATGACGCAATTGATCCTCTTCCGTGGCTTGCAGGGCATTGGCGGCGGGATCATGGCGGCGAATGCCTTCGCGATCATCGGCGACATCTTTCCACCCGCGAAGCGCGGCAAGTGGCAGGGGATTACGAGCAGCGTCTTCGGCCTCTCCTCCGTCGTCGGCCCCGCGCTCGGCGGCTGGATCACCGACACGTCATCGTGGCGCTGGGTCTTCTACATCAATATCCCACTCGGCATCCTCGCGCTCGCCGTCCTCGTCGTCGCCTTCCCTTACTTCCGTCCGAGCGGCATCAAGCGGGTGATTGACTGGGCGGGTGTCGCGACGTTGATCCTCGCCGTTGTGCCGCTGCTGCTCGCGCTGACGTGGGCGGGCGGCCAGTATTCGTGGGGTTCACCGCAGGTGATCGGGCTATTACTCTTCGCGGTGGCGATGTTCGCCGTCTTCGCGCTCGCGGAATCCCGCGCGGTCGAACCGGTACTGCCGCTCGAACTCTTCAAGAACCGCATCTTCGTTGTCGGCGCGATCGTGATGTTCGTGACCGGCCTCGCGCTCTTCGGGGCGACGCTCTACATTCCGCTCTTCGTACAGGGCGTGATCGGCCGCTCGGCGGCGAGTTCGGGAGCCATTCTCACCCCATTCATGCTCTCGCTGATCGTTGGCAGCACGACGAGCGGCCAGTTGATCTCGCGGCGTGGCCGGTATAAGGCGAATGCGCTCGTCGGTACGGCGATCATGATCGTTGGCATGACGCTCCTCGCGCGGATGGGCGTCGGTACCACGAACGGTACGGTGATCCGCAACATGATTGTCACGGGGTTTGGCACGGGTCTCACCTTCCCGGTCTTCACAATTGCCGTGCAAAATGCCTTCTCGATCACGCGGCTCGGTGTCGTCACGAGCGCGACGCAGTTCTTTCGGCAGATCGGCGGCACGCTCGGCACCGCCGTGATGGGGTCGCTCCTCACGAGCCACTTCGTCAACAGTTTCAATACGAACCTGCCGCCGGAAGTCGGTACGGCGGTGCCGCCGTCGGTGCTCACGCAACTGAAAAACCCGCAGGTGCTGGTGAGCGCACGGACGCAGGATCAGTTGCGCGGTATCTTCGTGGCGGCCGGGCCGGGGGCGCAGACCTTCTATGGGACTTTCGTCAGCGTTGTGCGGAAGGCGCTCGCGGACGGCACGCATGTCGTCTTCACGATCAGCGTCGTCGGCGCGATCATCGCCTTCGCTTGCACATGGTTCTTGCAGGAGATCCCGCTCCGCAAGAGCAACCGCATCGAGGCGAGCGAGGAGACGGCAACGATGCCCTCGGTCGGGCAGGTTACGTCGAATGTCCCGGCGGGTCAGCGAGCGTCAACCGGGGTCGCGGCGAGCGGCCAGGGCGATTGATTTCTTTCACGGCAGCCATGTCGTGACCGTTGCCTCTGCCAGTATCTCGTAGCGGCGCTGCATAATGCGGAGAGCGGAGGCTCACTGAGGAACGAGAACGGGCTCAGGGCGTATAGGTGACGGTGAAACTTTCCCGATCCGCCCGTAGCGCTTGCGGCTGCGCAATGATCTTCCCCCGCTGCTTGAGCGCCAGTGGCCCCGCGCCGAGGTCTGCCACGGTCCGCACCGTCCCACCGACCGTTGCAGTCGCTTCGATGAATGTCACGGCGCCGAAGTTTGCCAGCGCCGGGTTGTCAACACCATCAACTTCCGGCACCTCCTCGATCCATTCCGCCGAGCACTCGCAGGATTGATAGGTGATCGTGAGTGACAGATGCTGGCCCGTCGTCCGGTTTTCGAGCGTCGCGCTCCACTCGTTGCCGCCCATATTGGTAATCGTCACACTGAAGAGATCGCCGGGATGCGCCGGAAGGCGGCGCGGGGAGACGCCAAGTGCGCTATCGGGCAGCGCCTCGACCCATGCATAATACGTCGGCACGCCGTCCTCGATATCCTGCTCCGTCCCTGCCTGGATGAGGTCCTCGGTCGCGGAGCCGCCGATCCCCACCCAGGTGGCGGCGTAGCCCGTCGCGGGCGGCGCGATGACCGACGGGACGATCCACGCCGCATGGACCGCCGTAACGTTCTTCGTATCAACTGCATAGCCGGACCAGTTCAGCGTCGGGGCCGCCGTCACCGGGTTGGTCGGAGGAGGCGGTGCGGCATTCGATGATCCGTATCGCCATTGGGAATAATGCTGCCCAACGTTGCCCATCTCCACCTGAAAGCCTGTGGGGTTCGTTGCCGTATAGGTGAGCACGCGCCGTTCAAACACCTGTGCCATTACCTGCCGCGGCGTTCCGGCGACCTTCACTGTCGTGAAGAACGGCTCGGAGCGCGCGTAGCCAATCGTCTGGAGGCCCGCCGTGGCGCGGTACTCCGCGAACGCCTTCGGCACATTGTGTCTGGTTGCATCGTCATAGACCGCGATGATGGCGGGCGCGGCGGCATTGGTCGTGCTGACGGAAACATCCCCGGCGACGGAGACGATCGCTTGCGTTGCCGTACCGACCTGCGCGGGGGAAGCAACGAGGAGCGTCTTCGCTTTGCCGCCCAGAGCGGCGTACGTTGGGCCGGGATTGTCCGGGTCACCGGCAATCGGGATGGCCGGCGATGGGCGATGCTCGAACGTGGTATCGCCCGTTT
Source organism: uncultured Thermomicrobia bacterium (assembly GCA_937968015.1). Taxonomy (GTDB): domain Bacteria; phylum Chloroflexota; class Chloroflexia; order Thermomicrobiales; family JALYUS01; genus JALYUS01. The sequence continues at coordinate 20,506 of CALBSO010000004.1, read as the reverse complement.
GCACCTGCCCCTGAATCATCTCCGTCGCGAGCAAGCCATTCGTAACGGAGCCGTTGGTCAACTCCATGCGCCCTTTGTCGAAATACTGTACGAGACGCTGACCGCTTGGCGCGTCCTTGTAGGGTTCCTGCTGGCTGTCACGGGCGGTGGCGAGCGGGCCCCAGAAGTTCGGCGTGATCGCTTCGCCACGCTGCCACTGCTGCTGAAACGCGAGGGATGCGAATGTGGCGGCCGCTTCCGCACGATCAACGCCATAGAGAGACAACAGGAGCGCGCAGGTACCGGCAATCGCAACGACTCTTCGCATCTTTGCCCCTTCGTTCGGCGACCTTGTCTTTGCCCCACAACCCGACATCCCCTATATCGTAGCCCAAAAATGCCACTTTGGCCGCATCTTCCTCTCTGGCCCCCTCTCCATCACCGGACAACACATGATTATGCCGTGATGTATGGGCGATGGAGAGGGGGCCAGAAGAGTGAGATTCACTGCTAGCGGTCATCCCGGCATCTCCCGAACGATGAAACGATTATACGCTCGGAGAGCGCATACACGAACCGCATGGTAACCGTGCGGAGAAAGAAAAGAGGCCCCATCTGGGAGCCTCTTCTCGATTCACCTTGTGCCTGTCTCGGTTGATGTTGTGGAAAGTCTTTTCTGGGAGTCTGCCCTAGCCCCCGATACGGTCCGCCCACTTCATCGCCCTACTCCTTTACCGAGGGACCGAAATACCCGTCAGTTCCAAAGAAGGTCGAACATCGCATTGCCCTCCATTTCGACACTAATCCCCCAATGCCAACCGCCCTCCAGTGCTGATACGCTGCCATAACCATGCATTGCTGTGTATGCACGGACATACTGAACGTAACAACACGACGACAGCATAACACTCCGCCAGGCATAAATCAAGCCCTGAGAGAAATAGTTGCCCGATACTCTGAAAATAGATGGGAGAGTTTTTTTGATCTCCACTTCAACTAAACGGGCAGTGCGCTCGTTTTGGGCCTCCATGGTGTGGTAATTCGCATGGAGAGCCGGACAGATGCCGATGGGCGCAGCCACCGTTACCCGTTGTCTGCCCGCCGCCAGATGGTGCCATCTACACCGAGCGCGAAGACGAGGATGGGACTATCTGCGGTCGCGTCATTCGAGGCGATTGTCGTGGCGAGCGCGAGCACTTCGCTTGGGGTGAGGCCCTCGCTCCAGCGGTCGAAGGTGCGGCCACGGTCGCGCGATCGGTAGACGCCCGCATTCGTAGCGGCGAAGACCATGCCATTCGTGTGATAGTCGGGCGGGACGGCCAGAGCGGTAATCGAAACCGGATCGTCACCATCCGTGGCGAGCGCGGCGGCCTGCCAGAGCGGAGCGCGCGCTCCCGCCCGTGTCTGCCAGGCGTTGCGGCGGGGTTGCACAACTCGTCCGGCAAGCCCGACAAAGGGCGCATCATCGCCATGCCCGGAAGAGACCTGACGTGTTGGTACTGCGAATGGCAGTATCCCGCCTTCGCCACGTTCTTCCATCCAGCGCGTCCAACTTCCACCGCCATCGGTCGAGCGCCAAACGATCATCTCGCTCCCGCTGTCGGTGGGTATAGGCCGCGTCGTGCCAGCGTAGAGCGTCCGGTCGCGCGCGTAGTCAGGCGAGCAGGCGAGAGAGACGACTGTTGCCTTACCGAACGATGCGTGAAGCGAGCGCCATTGCCCGCCCCCATCATCGGACGCGATCAGGCGCCCGTCGAGCGTCGCCGCGAATACGGGCGTTCCACCGTTATTGCCAGTCATTCCGGCGATGACGATTCCAGTCGGCGACTCGCTTCCGAGAGTCGGCGCTTCCCAACTCGCTGCATTGTCGCGGCTGCGATAGATGCCCGCATCCGTAGCGGCGAAGACACGATGGCTTCCACCGACGTCAGGCGTAATTGCCACTCCGTACACCGCCGCATCAGCGAGACCGGCCTTGGTGCTGGCCCAGGTATAGCCGCCATCACGCGAGACGCGGAGACCGGCGTCCGGGCCGGAGGCGAAGAGTGTCTGGTCGAGCGCGAAGGCCGGGGAGGCCACAAGGCTCGTAAGGAAGGTCGCTCGCAGCCCGGTATTGGCAGGAATCCACTGCTCTTCCCGCTCGGTGATGACGAGGCGCCTTGCCCCCTCTCGGTAGAGACCGGCGACCAGCGTCTCCCTGCCACCGTCCGACACGAAGGCGAGATCGAGCACGGGCGGCAGCGCCTCGCCGGTCAGTCTCCACGTCTCCCCACCATCGCGTGAGAGCGCCACGCCGCCGTCCGTCGCTGCCGCGATCAGGCGGGATTCCGCATAGGGGGTCGAGAATGCAAGCGTGCCAATGCCGCCCTCGGGCAGCCCTTGCACGAAATCCCAGTTCGCGCCGCCGTCGTTGGATCGCCACAAACCATCGCTTTCCGTTCCGGCGAAGACGAGCCGGTCGCGGGCGAAGGCGGGCGAAAACCCCAGGCATTGCACCGCCGGTTCGTCGAGCGGCAATGCGACCTCCCGCCACGATTTGCCACCGTTGCGCGTGCGGTAGAGGCCCGACGTCGTGGCCGCGAAGCCGGTGAGATCGCGCGCGGCGTCGGGCGAGAAAGCGAGCGCCAGCACGGTGAGGTCGAGTAGGCCGGGGTTCGCTCCCGTCCATGTCCGGCCGCCATCGTCGGAGCGGAGGATGCCATCCTGCTGCGTGCCGACAAAGACGCGCTCTTCCTCGCCCGCACCGGGCACAACCGCGATTGCGAAGACACGGCCACCGGAGAGCGTCTGCCGCCAGGTACGTCCGGCGTCGGTCGAGCGGTAGCATCCGGTCTGCGTGCCCGCGAAGAGCAGGCGATTCTCCGCGAAGCGCGCCGATGGCGCGACCGCCGCAATTAAGGGAAGCGGCGTGTCGCCCGCGGGCAACCATCTTCGCCCGCCATCCATGGAGGAGAAAAGGCCCACCGCAGTCGCCGCGAAGAGTGCCCCCCCACCGCCTGTCGGTGCGTCCGCCAGCGCGACGACTGTGCCGCCTTCATGGCTCGCCAGCCGCTCCCATCCCACCGGCACTGTGCCTCCCTTCAATGCCAAGAATTGGTACCAAAACCTATAGCGACGCAGAGGGCACGGAGAGGGAGCGTTTCTTCTTTTCGCTTTACCTGCGTTCCTTGGATCCTCTGCGCCTTCGCGGTTCGACTAGGTTCCTCCCATGACAGTTGTGAAACTGTCTCTACGGAGTCTTTGACAGTTCTGGTCGCTTGTGCCGCACAAGGACATCGGTCGTTAGGGTCATGACGGCAGTGCTGACGCCCCCCTCCAACGCGGCGAGCACGACAGGCAGCGGGTCGAGGATGCCGCCCTTTTCGGCGTCAACCCACTGACGGCGGAGAACGTCAAAAGTCCAGCCTGGCTCACATACGTAGGAATCCGCGAAGACCGCGCTCGCGTCAATGCCCGCGTTCGCCGCGATGATGCCCATCGGCGCCGGGAGCGCCTGTGCGAGAAGCCGCACGCCGAGCGCCTCCTCTCCGTGTAGGCTATCCGCGAGCCGTTCGAGCGCGGGGACGCAGGCGAGCAGCGCGCCGCCACCGCCTGCCACGGTCCCCTCCCGCAGCGCCGCTTGCGCCGCCGTCACCGCCGCCTCGACGCGCACCCGCGACTCGACGCGCTCGCTCTCGGTCGGCGCGCCGACGTGAACGAGCGCCGCCGTGCCCGCCAGTTTTCCGATCCGCTCCCGAATGTGCTTGCGCGCATGGTCGTCATCGTCGGCGGTGAGCGCGCGCAATTCCGCCTTCGCCTCGCCGATCCGGCGACGGATGCCGCCCTTCTCCCCCCGACCGCCGAGGATGCTGAAAGTGTCCGCTGTCGCCCAGACCTGGCGTGCCCGGCCCAGATCGGCAATCGCGACATCGGAGAGACGTGCGCCCGTCGCCGTGAGGAGCGCGTGCCCGCCGGTGGCGACGGCAATATCTTCCAGGATGCGCGCCTGCTGATCGCCGGCGCCCGGTGCGCGCACCGCCAGCGCGCCATCGAGCACGCCCCGATCGCGATTGACGATCAAGAGGCCAAGCGCTGCCGCGCTGACCTCTGTCGCAATGACGAGCAGTTGCCGCTCCCCTGCCGCGACGCACGCTTCGAGGACGGGAAGAAGATCGTCCGCCGTCGCGAGCGGGCAATCGGTGATGAGAATGCGCGGTTCGGTCAGGCGACCCACCGTCTCTCCTATCCCAAGCAAATAGGATGAGAGGAGGCCGCTCATCCAGCGCAGGCCATCAATATACTGAGCGGTCGTGGTCGTGCCCTGCCACTCCTCGATCAGCACTGCACCGTCCGGCCCGACCGACTCGACAAGTTCGCCGATCGTGGCGGCCAACGCGGGATCGCGCACGATCCCCGCGATGCACCGCGCCAACGACGACGCCGATTCGACCGGGCGAACCTGACTTTGCAATTCCTTCAATGCAACAGTCAGCCCGCGCTCGATGCCGCGTCGCAGGGCTTGTGGATCGGCACCAGCGGCCAGCGGGGTCGCGGCTGCATGAAGCAGCGCATGCGCGAGCGTGACCGCCGTCGCCGCCCCATCGCCGACGCGCTCAAAAACCGCCCAGGCGAGGTGCCGGATGAGCATCGCGCCCATGTCCGCGAACGGATCGCCGATCTGGATTGTCCGCCGCATGATCGTCGCGGCGTTGTCGAGAATTTCGGGGGTGTCACGCGGCATTTGACCAGCGATGATAACCGTCCGCGCCAGTGGCCCGAGGGTCGGACGCACCAGGGCAGCCATGAGATCCACGCCGCGCAGCAATGCCCCGTGCGCTTCGTCTCCTCCGAGGACAAACCGATGCCCTGTCCGCACGCCATTCTTCCCGACCCGTGTACCAGCCTCATGACGCTGGCGCCGCCGCATACGCACGGTCTCAGTCCTCTCGATGTTCATGGCGGTGTAGTCTATACGCGTGACATCCAACTGTCACGATGCCCACCAAAGGAGCGTCAACCGCCAGTTCTGCCCGGAGGGTGCTTGCGGGACCGCAGAGACCGAAAAATCGCGCTTGCGCTCGTCTCCGCGTGCCTGGCGTTTCAGGGTTTCGCAACCGGCTCCGTACCCCGCCGGAAGATGGTTTCGGGTTGACAAATTCCGAGCCAGTGCTAGACTCAGCACATCGAGTTTTAACCCCGAGTTTCATCGTGTCGTGTTGTCGGCATACCGCCTCTGATCGGAGGGTCGCAGTATCAATGTCCCCTGCCAGAGGGCAGCCAGTGACTTGCACGATGAATGTGTCCGTTTCGAGGCAGACGGGAGAGGTGAGGCCATGAACCAGCAACGTCGGACGGTACCTTTTTCGCGACGGCAGTTCCTGACCGGCGCGACAACGCTGGCGGGGGCCGCGCTGTTGGCTGCCTGCGGTGGTGGCAAGGGAGAGACCGGTGGGGCCGCGACGGCCACGCCAAAGCCGGCGGGTACGACCGCCCCGGCAGCGGCCACGAGCGCACCGGCCGCTGGCAGCGCGGCGGCTCCGACGACCGCGGCAGCCGCTGGGACGGCCGCGCCGAACCTCACGATCGCCTCGGGCAAATTTAATGTCTGGTTCTCCGCGAACTGGAACACGGTCACCGATGAAGCGGTCGGTAACACCTTCGTTGATTGGGGCAAGCAGAACGGTGTCAACGTCCAGTGGCAATCCATCCCCGGCTCGCCGATCATTCTCCAGAAAGAAGCGGCGGCGGTCGCGGCCGGCCAGCCGCCCGAACTGGACAACAACAATATGACCTACTGGTATACCCAGGGCGAGATGGGCGACCTGGGCGCGACCGTCAACAAATTCAAGGGGTTGGCCGGCGGCATGTTCCCAATCGGTCTCAGTTCGCTGACCGCCCCGGATGGGACGATCATCGCGACGCCCTACGCCATTGATGTCTGGCCCGCGCATTGGCGGACGGACCTCATCGGCGCGAAGACCGGCGGTCGGTTCTTCAACTCCTACGACGAGTTGATTAACCTCGGCCCGCAGATTCAGCAACTGCCGAAGAACTACACCTACGCGATGGCGCTCGGCCATGAGGGCGACCATGTCAACAACCTCGCCACGATTATGTGGGCATACGGTGGCCGTCTCAACGACGAGAAGGGCGTGCCGGACATCGCGAACCCCGCGAATAAGGCGGCTATCCAGACCGTCGTCAATATGTGGAAGGCGAAGTTGATCCCGCCCGAGACATTCGCGCAGACGGTGACCTCGTGGAACAATGAGACGTACCAGAAGAGCCGCGGGCTGATGGCGGTCAACCCGGCGACGATCATGGGCTGGCTCCTGGTCAACGACAAGGAACTGGGCAATAACACCGGCCTCGCGACGCCTCCGAAGGGTCCGGCAGGCGGCTTCGCCGAGGGCGCGGCGCTCGGCTTCGGTTACTTCAAGAAGGCGAAACTGGCCGACAGGACGACGTCCGCGCTTGATTACTTCATGCAGCCCCCCAACCTGCTCAAGATCTCCAACGCGGTGCAGGGCCGCTTCGTGCCGGTCTATCAGGACCATGCCACGGGCGACTTCTGGGACAAGAGCAAGTTCGCTGAGTTGAAAAACATTGCTCAGGTCGGCCGCGTCCGCAACTGGCCGGCGCCGCCGCAGCCGTGGCTCGCGGATGTCACCGACGCGAAGTACGTTCTCTCCGACATGATGAACAAGGTGATCAATCAGAACATGGCGATCGAGGACGCGCAGGCGGCGGCACAGAAGGACATGATGGACTCGTACAACAAGTTCGTGAAAAAATAGCCTCCGACACCAGGGGTGAGATTGTCGGCGGCCACCGCGCGTTGGGGTCGCCGTGGAGGTAATTTCGTGGCGAGGGCAGAAGCGACCTATACACCGAGCGGAATTAAAGGGCTCCAGACCGGCCGGACCAGCCCGGTTCGGCGATTGCTCGGGCCGGACTGGCGGTTGGGCTGGATTCTCGTCGGGCCGGTCTTCCTGATTATTGCCGCGCTGCTGATCTATCCATTCTTCGATGCGATCGTGCTTTCCTTCCAGAGCCGGTTTATCGGCAAGGCTGGCACTTGGACCGGCCTGAACAACTACCGCGACCTGATCAGGAATCCGAACTCGCACTTCCTGAAAGCGGCCTTGAACACCGTCGCCATTACCGGCGGCGCGATCATCAGCAAGTTCTTTATCGGCACAGCGATGGCCTGTGTGCTCAATCAGCAGATCCGCGCGAAGAACCTCTGGCGTGGCCTGATGTTCCTGCCCTGGGCCGTGCCGGCCGTTGTCACTGCGTATGCCTGGCGCTTCATGTTCGACACCTCCGGCCCAATCAACGGCGCGATTGCCCAGTTCCATCTGCGCGACGACTACATCTACTTCTTCAACGATGCGAAAGTCGCGCTTCCGGCGCTGATCGCGGTGATCGTCTGGTCGGGCACCCCGTTCTGGACGATGAATATCCTCGCCGGTATGCAGGCGATCCCCGCCGATTTGTATGAGGCGGCGGAACTCGATGGCGCCGGTACCTTCCAGCGGTTCCTGTACATCACGATGCCCAGCCTGAAGCACGTCTTCTTCGTAACGGCGCTACTCTCGACGATCTGGACCTCCGCCAATCTCGTCCAGATCCTCATCCTGACGGGTGGTGGCCCGAATTACAGCACGACGACACTGCCGCTGCTCGCCTATCTGGTCGCCATTCCTGGCACGCGTCTCGGTGGTGGCGCGGCGATCGCGATGACGATGGTACCGGCCTATCTTGTCCTCGTCTATTTCCTCACTCGTCAGATGCTGCGGCAGGAGTAACCAATGGCGACCGTAACCACAACACGAACCTCGGCGCGGAAAGCAGCGCGCAAGGCGGAGAAGGTCGGGCGTCGCTCGATTGGCCGCGGCTGGATGATCGCCACCTACGTCGGGCTGATTTTCTTCCTGTTCTGGACGTTGGTGCCCTTCTTGTGGATGCTCCTCGCCTCACTCAAGACGAACAAGGAGATTTACGACGACTTCACGCTGGTGCCGAAGCATCTCTACTTCGGCCATTACGCCGCACTGCTCAAGGGCGGCGGCGGGAGCAAGGCGTCCGGTAGTTTCCGGCAGTGGCTCCTCAATAGCACGATCATCGCCGTCAGCGTGACCGCGCTCTCGGTCTCCCTCGGCGCGCTCGCTGCCTATTCGATCACGCGGTTACGCTTCACCGGGCGGTCTTTCCTGGCGCGCGGCCTGATCTATACCTACCTCGTGCCGAACGCGCTCCTCTTCATCCCGCTCTTCACGATCGTCGCCCGGCTCCGCTTGGTTGATACTCTCCAGGCAATGATCCTCGTCTACCCGACATTCACGCTGCCCTTCTGCACCTGGATGATGGCCAGTTACTTCCGCAGTATCCCTATCGAATTGGAGGAGGCGGCCCGCGTTGATGGCTGCACCCGGATCGGCGCGCTTATCAAGGTCGTCATGCCGATCGCGGCCCCGGCGGTCGCGGTCGTGGCGATCTTCGCCTTCACGCAATCGTGGAATGAGTTCCTTTACGCACTCGTCTTCACCAACTCGCTGGCGACGCGTACTGTCACCGTCGGGCTGACGCAGATGCTCGGCGAGGACGTCTTCTTCTGGGGCCAGATGATGGCTGGCGCGCTGATCACCGCCGTACCGCCCGTCGTCCTGTACATGGTCGCCCAGCGCTTCGTCATCCGTGGCCTCGCTGCCGGTGGTGTCAAACTCTAAGCAACGGCGGCCAAGCCACGACGGAACCGAGTGAACCGCAAAGACGCGAAGTCTCTGCGGTTCATCTGTTTTCACCAGGGGGTGATGATGCTGCATCGTGAAGACCCGGACGGACTGATTGTCATCACGCAGCCCATACATGCGTGGATTGCGGCCCAACTGGCACGGAACTGGGGCAATGCGCGGTTCGGCGCCTTCGCGCCGTGGGAGGAGGTTTGCCTCGGCGCGGAGCAGCACGATGTCGGCATGACCGCATGGGATCGCGCGCCGACGCTGAACCCGCAGACGGGCCGCCCGTACACCTTCATGAATATGCCGATCCGCGAACATGTCCGGGGATGGACGCAGGCGGGGAGGCAGGCGCTCGTGCAGGGCCGATACACCGCCCTGCTCACATCACTGCACGGCACGGGCCTCTACGAAAAATATCACGACTGGACGCGCGACACATCGGAGGAGGCACAAGCGGTGCGGGAGTACTTCAAGGACGAATACGCGTTTCAGGAGGAGTTGCTCGATGCCCTCCGCAGCGATCCGGTCTACGCGCCCCATGCCACGCCGGAAGTCATCGCGCGGAACCGCCGTCTCGTCGCGGCATGGGACCGTCTCTCACTCGCCCTCTGTCACGGTGTCCGCGCGGCAGTGACGATCCCCGAGGTACCGACCGCCGAGCGCGATACGCCGCTCACACTCGCACCGGTGGGTGATGACCCATGCATTGTGACGGTAGACCCGTGGCCCTTCCGCGCTGACAGCGTGCGTCTTATCTGCGAGGGCCGCCGCCTGCCCCAGACCTTCACGGACGAAACCAACATGCGCGCCGCCCTCGCCGCCGCCCCCTGGGTCACCATCGTCACCGAGTTACGGAAGAATTGAAGCACAGAGACACTGAGGATGCAGAGGGGAAGCGGAGGAGAAGGAAACATGATTTTTCCTTCTTTCTCTTTCCCGTCTCTGTGCTCTCTGTGTCTCTGTGGTTCGCGTCCCTTAGTCCGCGACTTCGACGATCATTTCGATCTCGACGGCCATGCCGCCGGGCAGTTGGGCCATGCCAACGGCAGAGCGCGCGTGGCGACCCGCGTCACCGTAGAGCTCGATCAAGAGTTCGGTCGCGCCATTGATGACACCGGGCTGCTCGGTGTAGTCGAGCGTCGAGTTGACGAGGCCAAGCAGTTTGACGACCTGTGTCACCTTATCGAGGTCGCCGATGCACTTTTGTAGGGATTCCAGCAGGTTGAGCATCGTCAGTTTCGCGGCTTCGTAGCCCTGTTGCGTCGTGAATTCCTGGCCGAGTTTACCGATGTACTGGTTCATGCCGCCACGCGAGGGACCGTGACCGGAGAGATAGACGATGTTGCCCGCGCGACGGTACATGAGGATTTTCGATGCCGGGTTCGGCGGATTGTTTGGCATCTCAAGGCCGAGGTCTTTGATCTTCTGCTCGATCTTCACGCAGGCACGCTCCCTTCGCTCCCTTCAACCGGACGACACAATGCTTATACCACCGCCACCAGGCGGACGGAAACCGGGGAGAACCGCAAAGACGCGGTTCAATCGGTTTCCGTCCGCCGATTTCGGATAGAATGAGCGGGAGCATGATGTTCGGGGCGTGTGGAGTGCCGTGGGCAGGAAGGGTTGGCCGTCATGAGTGCTGTAGAGGTCGCCGCCTCGCTGCGCGATGTGCGCGAGCGCGAGTTCCCGATTGTGCGGGAATGCATCTATCTCAATGGGGCGTCGCAGGGGCCGTGGCCGACACGGACCGTGCAGGCGGTGCGGCAGGTAGTCGAGGCGTGTCAGGTGCCGCATCTGAAGCCCGCGACCTCGCTGCCGCCGTATGAGCAGATCGCCCGCGAGCGACTGGCGCGGCTGATGGGCGCGGAGCCGGGCGATATCGTCTTCACGAGCAACACGACGCATGGCATGAACATCGCCGTGCAAGGCATCGCCTGGCGGGAGGGCGACAACATCGTCCTGCCGCGGCGGGAGTTCCCGTCGCTCTCATATACGATGCTCCATCTCAAGGAGCGCGGCGTCGAGGTGCGTTTCGTCCCATTTCTGGGCGCCGGGCCGTCGGTGGATGAAATCATCGCGCATGTGGACAGCCGGACACGCGCCGTCGCGTGCAGCGCGATCATGTGGGATACGGGCTACCGCGCCGACCTCGAAACGCTTGGCCGGCGATGCGCCGAGAAGGGTTGCCTGCTGATCGTGGACGGCATCCAACTCGTCGGTGCGGGCCAACTGGATGTCAGGGCGACGCGCGTCTCGACACTGGCGACGCACGGGTATAAGTGGCTGCTCTCGGGCTTCGGCGTCGCCGCGCTCTATGTCGCGCCGGAGGCGGTGGAGCAGATTTCGCCCACCTTCATCGGCTCGCAATCGGTGGACGCCCCGCCGGACACCTTCGACGGCACGCTGAATTGGAAGCAAGGCGCGGCGCGCTACCAGGCGGGCGGCGGCAACCGGATCGGCTGGGCCGCGCTTGCCACCTCGCTTGGGCTGATCGAAGAGATCGGCATTGAGACGATCGAGGAGCGGGACCGCGTGCTCGCGGAATACTTGTATGCGGGCCTGACCCACAAGGAGAGCGTCGAGATCGTCAGTTCGCCCGATCCCGCGCACCGCTCTCAGATCATCGCCTTCACCCTCGGCAGCAAGGAACGGGATGCGGCAATGGTCAAGGAGTTGGAGGAGCAGGGCATTATCGTTGCCCTCCGCCCCCTCGGCCTACGCGCCTCCCCGAACTTCTACAACACCGAGGAGGAAGTAGACCGGCTCCTTACTGCCTTGCCGAATTGACAACAACCTCATCCTCCACTGCCCATGCTGCCCGGAGGGCGCCCGCGCCCGCCAGGAGAGCCTCGCACGCTATGCGTCCATGCGGAACGTCCCGGGCATGTAAATGTCCCGCCGGGTCAGCGGGAGGTGCGCCTTCCCGGCGGCGTCCGGCTTGGCGAACAGGGCTTGGTAGACACTGATCCGCTCGTGGGAGAAACTGTAGGCAGAGCCTGCCATGTAGATGCGCCAGACGCGATACGTCTCCTCACCGACGAGCCGCTTCGCTTCCTCCTCATGAGCGGCGAGCCGCCGGTTCCAATGGCGGAGCGTCATAGCGTAGTGCTCGCGCAGGCTCTCGACATCGCGCACCTCCCACCCGGCGCGTTCGGCGATGCCGAGCGATTCGCTGATTGGAATAAGTTCGCCATCGGGAAAAACGTAATTCCAGATGAACGATGTGTGCGCGCTCAGTTCGCGATCGAGCACGCGGCGCGCGGGGTGCTGAAAATCGTGTTGCGCCGCGATCCCGTGATTGAGGAAGAGGCCGCCCGTCTTGAGGAGGCGGTGCGCGGTCGTGAAATACTCCGGCAGCCGGGGCCGCCCGACATGCTCGAACATGCCAACGCTGACGATCTTGTCGAATGGCATGCCGGAGGGCAGACTGCGGTAGTCGTCGAGGATGATCCGCACGCGGTCGCTCAGCCCCGCTGCCGCGGCGCGCTCCCTTGCCAGCGTCGCCTGCTGGGTGCTGAGCGTCACGCCTGTTGCCTCGACGCCGTATCGCTCGGCGGCGAACATCATCAGCCCGCCCCAGCCGCAGCCGATATCCAAAAGCCGCTCGCCGGGCCGGAGGCGCAACTTGCGGCAGATCAGGTCATACTTCGCTGCTTGCGCCGTGTCGAGGTCTTCATCACCCGTCTCGAAGTAGGCGCAGGAGTACGTCAGCCGTTTGTCCAACCAGAGGGCGTAGAATTCGTTGGAGACATCGTAGTGATACTGAATCGCCGCGCGATCCCGCTGGCGGGAGTGCAGCCGCCCGCGCAGGCGCGCCGCGTGTCGGTCGGTGAGCGGTGGGGCGCTCGTCTCCGGCAGTTGGCGCAGCAGCTTGAGAAGTGCCCAGGTCATCGCGGGCGTGCGAGGCGCGGCCCCGATCACTTCATTCAGCGCGCATGCGGCTTCCAGATCGCCGACGATGTCGAAATCCCCCCGGATGAATGCCTCACCGACGGCGAGTTCGGTCGGCGGGAGAAACATGCGCCGCAGCGCTCCCGGATGGTTGAGAATGACCGTCGCGGCGACATCGTCCGGCGCGTTTTCCGGCCACCGGGTGCCGTCCCACAAACGGAGGGCGACGGTGCGCGGCGGCATGGCGCCGAAGAGCCGACTGAGGATGTTGAGGGTGATCTGGCGAGCATTGCCGGTATCGCCGGGGTGCGGGGGGGCAGGGAACGTAACCGGGGCTTCCCTTTCTACCGTGACCATCGCGCTTCCTCCTCTTTCGCGCATCACAGAGCGGTAAATGGCTGGGGCAATAATACTATAAAAGACGCGAGCGTGGATTGGTCGCGGGCTGTTTCTCAAGACACACTCGCCAAACGCTCCTGATCGAGCAGCCGATTGAACCGCGCCCCATCCTGTTTCCGTTGCCTCCGTGTATCATGCCGGGAGTAGGAGTGGCGGGCAATCGCGGGTGAGGTGCGTGTGGCAACGTTTTTTCCGCGCAATTTTGTCTGGGGCACGACGACCTCGGCCTACCAAACCGAGGGCGCGGTGCGCGACGATGGGCGAGGCGAGACGATCTGGGATCGTTTCACGCATACGCCGGGCAAGATGCGGGATGGCAGCACTGGCGATGTGGCGTGCGACGCGTATCATCGCTACCGCGACGATATTGATCTGATGCGGCGAATCGGCGTCCATGCCTATCGCTTCTCGGTCGCGTGGTCGCGTATCTATCCCGAGGGATACGGGCGGCTGAACCGGGCAGGGCTGGACCATTACGAACACGTTGTGGATGCCCTGCTCGCCGCGAACATCACGCCGTACATCACGCTTTACCACGGCGATCTCCCGCAGGCGATGCAGGACCGAGGTGGCTGGGCGAATCGCGACACGATCGCCGCCTTCGCGGAGTACGCGGACACCCTTTCCCGCCGCCTCGGCGATCGCGTCGCGCATTGGGTGACGCACAATGAGCCGTGGCACGTCGCCTATCATGGCCATGTCACGGGCGAGAACGCACCGGGGCTCCGCAGTTGGAAAACGGGCTTGCAAGTGGCGCACAATATCCTCGTCTCGCATGGCGAGGCGGTCCCTGTCCTTCGTGCGAACGGCGGTGTGACGACGCGCGTCGGCATCGCGATTGGTATCACGCCCTGTTATCCCGCGACGGACCGCGAGGCGGATCTCGCGGCGGCCGTCCGGTACGATGGTTTCGTGAACCGCTGGTATCTCGATCCGCTCTTCCGGGGTGTCTACCCGGACGACGTAATGGAACGGTATGGGGCGGACGCGCCGGACGTGCAAACGGTGGATATGGCGAAGATCGCCACCCCAATTGACTTCCTCGGCGTCAATTACGCTACCCATGCCATGATCCGCGAGGATCCCTCCCCGCCGATCATGGCGGCGTCTGTCTCGCCGGAGGACGAAGCGGATGACAGGATTGACGGGCTATATGACATCCTGACGCGTGTGCAGCGGGAGTACGCACCGAGATCGCTGCTCATCACCGGCAACGGCGCGCCTGACAACGCCGAACCGGACGAGCATGGCGTCATCCACGACCGTGCCCGGCTCGACTACCTCCGTGCCATCTTCCCGCAGATGCTCCGCGCGATTGACGCGGGCGTGCCGCTCCGGGGTTACTTCCTCTGGACGCTGATGGACTCGTTCGCTTTCCCCGGTGGCTACCGCACCCGCTTCGGCATCGCCTACACCGACTTCGCCACTCAGAGCCGGACCCTGAAGGAGAGCGGCCACTGGTATACCCGCGTGATCGCGGAGGGCGAAGTGCGGGATGCCTGATCGCTCGCCGCGCCCTGTCACACGGACGGGCGGTATGGTGTTAAGCAATCGTAATGGGCGGAATCGTGGCCGTGGCCGGTGAAGGAAAGCGTGGGGACGTGCAGCAGGTGGCGATGATCGAGCGCCCCGTGGCGGGGCAATTGCCTCCGTTTGACACCGTCTTCCAGCGGTATTACCACCGCGTCTTCGCTATCCTGACGCGGATCGTCGGCCCGGACGAGGCGGATGATTTGGCACAGGAGACCTTTCTTCGCTTCCACGATCGCCCGCCCCTCCGCCGGACGGACGACGAGGACGCGATCGGCGCGTGGCTCTACCGGGTGGCGACGAACCTCGGCTTCAACGCCATTCGCACCCGCAAGCGGCGCACGGCGCGCGAGGAGCGGGTGACGCGGGCGGAGTTGCCGCTCCAGCGGCCGCTCGATCCTGAGAGCGAGGCCGTGCGCCGTGAGGAACGGGCGCTCGTGCAATCCGTCCTTGTGGAGATGCCGGATCGGGCGCGGGCCGTGTTGACGCTCCGGCAGGCGGGCTGCTCCTACGCCGAGATCGCGGCGGCAGTCGGCATCGCGCCCGGTTCGGTCGGCACGACGCTGGTGCGGGCGGAAGCGCTCTTCCGGCAACGATATGAGGCGGTCCGCAGCCAGAAGGCGGGTGCAGGTACATGATGGACGAACAGATGAATGAGAGGGCGATGCAACCGATTGATGATGGCATGCTCCGGGCATACCTCGATGGCGACCCGGTGCTGAGCGATGGTGCGCGGGGCCGGATCGCGGCGGCGCTCGTTGAGCAGCCCGCGCTCGCTGAACGACTGACCGTGCTCCGCGCGGATGCGACCGCCGTGGATGCCATCTTTGCCCCCTTGACGATGCCCGAGCCGGACGCCGCGCACCGGGAGCGTGCCTACCGCCGCATCCAGACCCGCCTAACCACCGAACGCCACGCGAGCTTCGTGACGACGATCAAGGAGAAATTTGCTGACATGACCACGATTAACCGTATCGCACGCGTCCGCCGCTTCGCCTTTGCCGGCTCGCTGGGCGCTCTCGCAGTCGTCCTGCTGCTGGCGTTCGCACCCGTGACGGACGCCTTCACCTCTGTACTCAATACCTTCCGTTATCAGCCGACGCAATTCGCCGTCATCACCCTCAATACGAGCCAGTTCCCGCAATTGCAGGGGAACATGGCGAAGGAGACGCCCGGTGCGAAGCCCGCGACGGGCAGCAAGCCTGCCGGTTCGCCAACCGCGCAGGACCAGCAGAAACTGATGCAGGAGTTGTCCAAGTACGTGTCGTTCACGTCATCTATAGGGCAGGGGCAGTTGCCGGGCCGCCCGGTGAAGAGCGCGGCGGAAGCCAAGGCGGCCGTTGGCCGGGATGTCACCGCACCCAAGTACTTGCCGCCGGGTGTTGCGAACACGCCGCAATTCTTCGTCTCCGACCACCAGACGGCGGACGCGACGCTCCATCTCAATGAGATTCGCCCGGCCCTCACCCAAGTGGGCATGGCGAGCCTCATCCCTGCGACAGGCGACACGGCGACCGTCCATGTGGACGCACCCGCCGCCTCAATCGTCTCCTATGGCTTCAACCCGACCGCGCAGGGCGGCACGGCGAAGAATCAGCAGGGCATCGCGGTGATCGCGATGGGGTCGCCGACGATTGACGTGAACGGGCTGGACGTGCAGGGCATCGTCAATACGATCAGCGCGCTGCCGAATATGCCACCGGAATTCGTCGCCCAACTGAAGAGCGCCGACCTCCAGCACACGCTGATCATCCCGGTGACCGATCAGCAGACGGTGAAGAACGGCACGATCAACGGCGCGCGGAGCACGACGATCAGCCAGAAGGACGGCAGCATGTCGGTCGTCCTCTGGATCACCTCGGACAACGTCCTGCACATCGCGGTCGGCACCTTCGACGGGCCGACGATGGAAAAGGTCGCGGCCTCCGCCTAACTCGCTCATCCCTTCCCCATTCCTTCCTCCTCGAAGGCCGTGCCCGGCATCCCATCCGGGTTCGGCCTTCATTCATCGGAGTATGGCGAAGATGAAACACCCCGCGCTGTCGCCCTGTCCTAGTCTAATGGAGAGGTTGACGCGCGAGTGTCACGGCATGGCCGTGTGCGGTGTCTTTCCCACAGAGGGTGTACCATAGCCGACGGTGTGGCGACGACAACCAGAGAGTAGGGTATCGAACGCATGGCACAGACGACCATATCCCCCGTTAATGCATCGGCATCCGCGCCTAAGCCGACGATCCTCCGCCCGGAGGAGGTCGCCTTTCTCCATGCGGACGGCCACATTGATCCCGCCGTGCCCGCGGTCGAGACGCACGAGTTGCGCAAGGAGTACGGCGCGAAAGTCGCCGTGGAATCGCTGACGTTGACCGTGCGACAGGGCGAAGTGTTCGGCTTCCTCGGCCCGAACGGCGCGGGCAAGAGCACGACGATGAAGATGCTGATGGGTCTCGTCTTCCCGACGAGCGGCGCGATGTCTCTCCTCGACCGCCCGATTGGCGATGTCGCGGTGAAGCGGCGCGTCGGCTTCCTGCCGGAGCAGTTTCGTTTCCACGAGTGGATGCAGGCGGGCGAATTCCTCGATTTCCACGGCCAGTTGTACGGCATGGGCGCGGCGGAGCGGCGACGGCGCATCCCCGACGTGCTCGAACTGGTCGGGCTGGAGGGCGAGGGGCGCAACCGCCTCAAGACCTTCTCGAAGGGGATGCTCCAGCGTATCGGCCTCGCGCAGGCCGTGATGAACAACCCCGCGCTCGTCTTCCTCGATGAGCCGACGAGCGCCCTCGATCCGGTCGGGCGGCGCGAGGTGCGCGACGTGATTGGTCGCTTCCGCAGCGAGGGGATGACCGTCTTCCTCAACTCGCACATCCTCTCGGAGGTCGAGCAAGTCTGCGACCGCTGCGCGATCATTGACCACGGCCGCGTCGTGCGGCTGGGCACGATGCAGGAACTGCTCGCGGAAGACCTGACGGTGGACATCACGCTGGACGAGATCGCCCCGACGGTCTGGAACACGCTGGACACCGGGGTAACGCTGGTCGGGACAACGGGGCGCACGCGGACGATTCGCGTGCCGGATGAGGAGCGCATCCCGCCGCTGGTGGATCGCCTCGTCGCGGCGGGCGTAAAGATTTACGCCATCGCGCCGCACCACCGCACACTGGAGGATGTCTTCATGGAGGCGATTAGCATGACGGGCAGCGCGGCGCATGGGTTGGAACGCGACGACGCAGGAATGGGGGGGCAGGAATAATGGCGACCGTATCATCGGCGCTCGCGCCCGCCCGCGCATTTGGCGCCCTCGCCAGCCTGCGGCGCATCTGGCTGCTCACCCGGATGACCTTCCGCGAGGCGGTGCGAAAGAAGATGATCTGGGCGGTCTTCCTGCTCACGGCGCTCTTCGTCGCCTTCTATGGCTGGGGCGTCTACCGCTTCAAGCAGACCTGGGACGCGCGGTTGGCCGCGCGCAGTTTCCGCTTCCCGATCACCTTCAACCAGGCGGTGGATCTCAATATGGCGATCGCCGTCTTCATTATCTTCTTCCTTGCAGCCGTCATGGGTATCTTCGCTGCCATCGGCACGATCGCGGGCGAGATAGACGGCGGGACGTTCCATGCGATCCTGCCGAAGCCGATCCGCCGCTGGGAGGTTGTGCTCGGCAAGTGGCTTGGCTATGCACTGATGCTCGCCCTCTATGTCGGTGTGGTGATGGCCGTCGTCGCCACGGAGGTGGGCACGATTACCGGGCATTTCCCCGCCGGCACTGTGAGGGCGACGCTCGTCGTCATTATCGCGACGTGGTGGCTCCTCTCGCTCACCGTATTCGGCAGCACGATCTTCGCGACGATGGCGAACGGCATTATCTGCTACATGCTCTACGCCTTCGGCCTCGCCGCCACGATCGTTGAATCAATGGGCCAAGTTTTCCAGGTCCGTGCGATGGAGAACGCGGGGTTGTTCCTCTCCCTCGTCTTCCCCTCGCAGCGCATCTACAACTACGCGAATTACCTGATCCAGCCCGCGACGAACATCGTATTCGGCGGCAATGGCGGCCCCAGTTCCACTCCGCCCTCCGGCGCGGTCGTCCCCTTCGCGATCGGCTATCTCGCCCTGCTCATCGTCGGCGCCTGCCTCGTCTTCCGCAAAAAGGACTTGTAGGCATCATGGCTGCGTGTGTGCGCTCACGAGACTACGACAGGCAAATTCACAAATGTGCCGTAGCGCTCTGCCGCGGCTGCGAGGGCGCGCGTTTCGGCTCCGTTCAGCGACGTGAAGGGGCTTGGCGCAATGTTCACCACACTGTTCTTGAATGCGCGCTTCCAGGTGCCGACGACCCGGCCATCCATCACAATCGCGTGGTGAGAAAGAATGCTGCCCCGCGCGTCCAACTTTTCGGTGTGCGACGCGGCGAACACGGCGCTACGGTCTCTATATCCGACGGTATATTCGTCAAAATTCGGTAGCAAATATGCGGTCTGAGAGAGACCGTTTGCGGGTGGCGTAGAGGCAGTGAACCAGTACGTCTCTCCTTCGACAACCTCATGCGTCAGTTGGGCCTTCACCATTTCGAGGCCGCGCCGGGCGTCCGTCGTCGTCAGCCCCGACCACCAGACATAATCGTGCAATGTCGCCGGGCCGTGGCCCGTAAAATAGCGCCGGGTGAGTGCGGCGAGTGCCTCATCACGCTCCAGGGTTTTGGCATCTGGCACACGTTCATCGAGCAGGGCATAGGTGAATTGCTTGCCACGCCGCGCGCCGCTGCACACAATCCCATCCAACTCAGCACGCATCATGAGATAGGTGAGTCGGCGAAGATCATCCGTCGCGATTCCGCCTTGCTGGAGGGTGATCGCGAGCTCCACACGCGTCAACTGCTTGCCGCCTTGCAACGCCTTCGCGAGTACCGCATTACTGCGCGCAAAGAGGGCGTCATCGAGTTCCAACGTACGGTAGGCGTACGCGCTCACCGCATTGACGCGCGGCGCGGTGAGCGCAAGCATCCAACGAATATCAGCCGGCGTGACAAAATGCCAGGTGGGTCGCATGACGTGTGTACGGAGGATCGTTCCATCGGCACATGCATCCTCTATATCCGCTTCCGTCGCATGCTGCATGCGGAGTCCGACGGCCCACAGCGCACCAGGATAATCCTGAGCCTGGACGGCGCCCAGCCACTGCACCACATCGCCAGGCTTCGCAAATGGAGTCCCCGCAATATGTTGGTTGTGCAGTCGTTGGTGCGCAATGTCCAATCTTGCCGCCCTATGCTCCGCTATCGTATTTCTTCGTGCGTACGTCACGAAAGAACGCACGCCTGTCGCCCCTGCGGCAGGCAGCGCGCTTCTCCTGATACTACCACGAAAATCGTGCCGCGCTGAATGCAAAGATGTGCCTCAGTACGGCCAGGCGCCCACGGAGAAAGCTCGTTCTTCCCTTTGCCCAGAACGATGATATGTCTCCCGCCGACGCGGTACAATGAAGCGACAGGTTATGGGCCACAGTGTGCGCGCATGCATAAACGCTGAGACAAAGGGGAGACCGATTGGACACGGGGAAGCGATTTGACCCGACGAAGTACCTGCGGACGATCAAGGTTCGTGGCGGGGCGCAGCAAGCCTATCTGCCGGTGACGGCGCGGTTGCTCTGGCTGCGCGCCGATCACCCGGACGCGCAACTGATTACCGAGGCGCTCCGGCTCGACGAGAAGAGTGCGGTCTTCAAGGCGACCGTTACCCTGCCAAACGGCGCGGTCGCCGTCGGGCACGGGAGCGAGACGGCGGGCGACTTCGGGGATTTCATCGAGAAGGCGGAGACGAAGGCGATTGGCCGCGCCCTCACCGCGCTCGGCTACGGGACGGAGTTCGCCGAGGGGCAGGATGACCCGACGCTCGCCGCCGCGACCGAAGTGATGCCCGCCGCGCCCCCGCCGCGTCCCGCCGAGCCGATCGCGCTCCCCGCGACCACGACGCCGCAAGCGCCAAGCCCACCCA
>CALBSO010000003.1 GCA_937968015.1 uncultured Thermomicrobia bacterium | reverse complement strand
TGGACGCGCTGCCTGCGGAGTACCGGCGGGCCGTCAAGGGATTGCTGGTCGCCGTCTTGGGGCGACTGGCGGACGTGTAAGAGGAGGATCCACCATGCTCTCACCGATTGGATGCATCCTGTACGCGCACACACTGCTCGTCCCGCTCGCCGCCACGGGCGACGCCTCGCAGATGGGCGACTTCTTCAAGAAGGTCTACGAGCAACTGCTCATCCCGGTCGCCGCCCCGATCGGCATCCTGATGTTCACGGTCGGCGCGGTGATGTTCCTCCTCGGGCGACGGGATGGCGTGGAGAAGATGCTCTACGCGGCCAGCGCGCTCTTCCTGATCGCCTTCGGCCCGTTCATCGTCACCAAGCTCTGGGAGATCCTCACCGGGCTCGGCGGCGGCGTCGCGCACTGATCGCGAAAAGGGGGGAGACGCTATGCCACGCACGATCAACCGCACACCACGCCATCTCGACAACCCGCTGAAGATCCTCGGCTTCAGTCTCGCGCAGTGGGCGGTGCTCGCCCTCGGTGTGCTCTGCCTCTGGGTCTGCCTGATGCTCCTGCCCGCAGCGATCCCGACGACGCTGCGGCTCAGCCTCGGGGCGCTCCTCGTCGGCATACCGCTCGGGCTCACCTTCGCGGGTGGGGGCAGCGCGCGCGCTCTGCTCGAATTGCCGCAGCGCTTCTGGCACAGCCTCGCGACGCCCGCCGACTACCTCCCCGGCGCTCCTCGGCGTGGTCCGCTCGCCCTCAGCCTCGTCGAGGGCATGCGGCGTGAGGAGGAGCCGGATGCGTAGGGGAGCGGTCGCGGACCTCCTGCCGGTGCTCGCGGTCGAGGAAGGCCACTTCGTCACCGTCGATGGCCGGATCGGCTCGGCGCTCGCCTGCACGGGCATCAACCTCAGCATTCAGTCGGACGAGGCAGCCGCGACGGTTGCCGCGCTCTTTGCGGACACCTTGAACTATCTGCCGCTCGGCACCCATCTCGAACTACTCGTCGTCAACAGCCCGTTGCGCGCGGAGGAATGGGTGCCGCGCCATCTGGCGCAGTTCCACCCGCCTGCGGGTCTCGTCACCTATGTCGACCATCTCACTGCGGCCTATCATCACGAGCTCGGCGAGCAGCATATCCCCGATCTCCGGTTTTATGCGATCCTTTCGCTCCCCAGTGCCGGCGAGGGGCGACGGGCGAGGAGACCACACTCGGATCGTCGCCGTTTCCTCGCGCGGGATCGTGCGGCGCACCGGGAAGCGCTGGCAACGCTCACCCAAGCGACGAGCGAACTGGCCCATGCTCTCGCCGACCTCGAGATCGTCGCGACACCGCTCGGGCGGCAGGGGCTGCTCGACCTCCTCTGGCAGTATGCCAATCCCACTTGGAGCCAGGACGTCGTGGCACCCTACCGGGAGGTGTCTCCGGCAGACTTGCGCACCCTCCGCGACCGGCTCGGGCAGAGCCGCCTGTTGCGGCGCGCCGATTCCTTGAGCCTCGATCGTGGCTACGAGACGACGATGAGCCTGCGCGCCCTGCCCGACGGCACCTTCCCGGGTTGGCTCAAGACCCTCATGGCGACCGGCGTCGCCTTCCGCTTCGCCCTGCACATCGAACCCCTCGCCAAGGAGAAGGAGCGCACCGCCCTGACGCGCACCCTGCGCCAGCGGCACGCGGTGCTCGCCGAGCGCCAGCACCAGGGGAGTAGCCCCGACATCGAGCAGGAGGAGGCGTATGGCGAGGCGGCAGACCTCCTGCGCGTGATGGCGACGACCGACCTGCGCACCTTCCGCACCGCCATCTTCGTCACCGTCCGCGCTGGCACCCCCAACGAGGTCGCTGCGGCGGCACGCGCGGTCGGTAAGGCGTTGGGGGACGCGGGCGGCACGGCGATCGACCGCTGTCCGCTCTATCAGGATGTCGTCTGGCAGGCGACCCTCCCCCTCGCCCACAATCCGGCCGGGATGACCTACCGGACCGTCACCACGAATCTCGCCGATTCCTTGCCGTTCCTGCACCATCGCGCCGGCACGCACGGTGGGCCGCTGATCGGCTTCTCCCACCCCGGCCATGAGGTGGTGACGCTCGACATGTACGACCCGTCCCTCGACAACAGCAACCTCACCTGTCTGGGGATCAGCGGCTCCGGCAAGACGATGTTTGCGCAGAGCTTCGCCCTCAAGCACATCGCGCGCGGCGGGCGGGTGATCGTGCTGGATCGCTCGACGGGACACTGGGACGATTTGGTGGGCGCGGTGCCCGGCGCCGTCGTGCATCGGGTGCTGCTGGACAGCGGCTTCCGCATCAACCCGTGGGAACTCCCAAGAAATGCGGTCGAGCCGAGCCAGACGAAGCTCGAATACCTGCTCGACCTGCACACACTCATGGTCGGCGAGCTGCACGGCGGGGCACCGGCGCTGACGGCACAGGAGCGGGCGCTCCTCGAAGGGGCGTGCCGGGCAGTTTATCGGGAGGAGCGCGCCCCGTACGAGCGCCATCTCTTCGACTGGCTGAGGAGGGAGGAAGCGCAGGAGGCGGGGGAGGGGGGCGACGCGCTGCGACGTCAGCAGTACCGCGCACTCGCCGAGCGGCTCGTGCCCTATGTCCACGGCGGTACCTATGCGGGCCTGCTCGACGGACCGACCACGGTGCGCCCCGACGCACTCCTGGAGGTCTTCAACTTCAAGGGCCTCGCCGACCGGCTCGTGCCGCTCGCCATGCTCCCCCTGATTGAATACATCTGGTCCGTCATCGCCGACCCGACCCGGCCGACGCTCGTCGTGCTGGACGAGGGGTGGAGCCTGCTGAACAATCCCGCCTCGGCGCGCTTCGTGGCGGAGGCGACCCGGACGGGGCGGCATCACGGCATCATCACGCTCAACCTTAGCCAGATGGTCACCGACTACGAGGGGCCGCTCGGCCGGGCCGTGATCGACAATGCGTCGGTTTCGCTGCTGCTCGCTCAATCCGACCACGCGCTGCCGCAGGTGCAGGCGGTCTTCCACCTCTCGGCGGACGAGCGGGCGATGGTCGGGCGACTCAGGACGGTCAGGCAGGTGCGGGCGGGCGCGTACTTGCACTCCCGTCGCGGTGCGGATTCGGGGGAGATTAGCCTGTATGTCACCCCCGAGGAATACTGGCTCTTCACCTCGGTGCCGACCGAGCGGAAACTCCGGCAGGCGGCGATCGCGCGGCATGGCGGGGACGTTTGGGCGGCGGTGCGCGCGCTGGCACGCGGCGAACACCACCAGGCGGAGGAGCGCGAAGCGCCAATGCGGATCGTGGCGGGCGGCGCATGAAACTGGCGATCGGGGCGCTCGTCGCCGTGCTGCTGGTACCGGTCCTCCTACTCGCCGTGGTCGCCGCCGGGACGGCCGCCCTCGCCCGCTCCCTCAACCCGCTCGGGCACCTGCCCGGGCTGCCGGGGAGTGGGCCGCTCGGCCCCTTCATCCAGGCCGTCGGTCCCGTCTATTACGCCACGACGGGGGGGACGCCGACCATCCACGATCTCGGCTTCGGTCCCTCGGACGCCGCGCGCATCGAGCGCCTGGTCGCCGCGATCAACCCCAGGAGCCCGCTCGTCGGCCAGGGGGAGACGATCCTCCATCTCGGGCAGCAGTTCGGGGTGGACCCGCTCCTGATCGCCCAGTGGCAACTGGAGAGCAACATGGGCACCGTGGGGATCAATAGCCCCGGCAACGGAGGGAACATGATCTGGGCCGCCGCCAGACCCTACGCGGAGCAGTACGGCTGCGCGCCCGGACCGGCGACGACGGGACACCAGTGGGCGGCGTGTCCAACCGTCGCGGCGGGCCTCGGCATCTGGTTCAACTACGTCGGCATCTTCTACCGGCAGACCGCCGATCTCGCCGATTACGCCCGCATCTACGACCCGTGCAGCGATCCGGGCAACGTCGGCGCATCCTGCGGCGACGCCTACGCCCGCCTGCTGCTCGCCCTCGTGCGGCAGCACGCTGGGCCGCCGGTGATTCCCCTCATCCCGATGCCGGGCAAGCAGGATCCAGAGACGGGGGACTGCGTGCCCCGCCTGCCGGTGACGAGCGCGACGGAGAACCTCGCGCCAGCGACGGGGGTTGCCGCCATCATGAACGTCGTCTTCGGTGGCAAACGCTTCCCTATCACGCAGGGCTATGGCATCTCGCCCCTGGGCGGCGAGCCCGCCTATCTGGGCTATCCGCACTTCCACACCGGTATCGACTGGGGCGCGCCGCTGGACACCCCGCTCTACGCCCCCGCTGCGTCGATCGCCGAGCCGCGCAGCTATGGCGGCGCGCTGATCGAGTCCCTCCATATGAGCAACGGGTACGTCTGGAACCTGCTGCACCTCAACAAGCAGATCGCTCATGGCGTCGTGGAGCAGGGGCAGTTGATCGGCGACAGCGGCAACACGGGCTACTCCACGGGGCCGCACCTGCACATCGAACTCGTGGACTCGCATGGTCAGTGGGTGCCGCCCGAGGAGTGGGCCTGTCACCTCATATAAGGAGCAAACACGATGAACGACCGTCTCATGCGCATCCTGTTCGTCGCAGCCCTTGTCCTGGGTCTGCTGGCGGTCCGTCCGGTCGCGGCGCAAGCTCCGACGCCCGTGCCCACCCCCATCGGGGCGACGACGACCCCGCCATCCACGCCGGTCGCCACACCTGCGCTGAGTACTGATGGAACCGAACCGCCCGTGGCGACCGAAGCGCCGGACACGAGCGACCCGGCGACGAGCGTCAAGATCGGCAAGGGGCCGTTCGGCTTCTCGATCGACCTCGGCGATTGGATCGGCAAACTCCTCACGGGGCTGTGGAAGGCATTAGGGGTCGATGGCATCGGCAAGTTCGGCGACCAGATCGCGGGTTGGCTCCTGCAGAATCCCGACCTGACGACGAGTGCTGGGCAAATGGGCAACGTGCAGCGGATGGTCGACGCGCTGCGGCTCGCCTCCCTCTCGCTCGTCATCGTCCTCTTCCTGATCGCGGTCTACCGCTTCTGGCTCGGCGGTGAGACGGCGCCGCAGGCCTCCCTGGGACGATTGCTCGTCGTGCTCTTCGCCCTCGGCTTCTACAAGCCGCTCGTCGGCTGGCTGATCGGCGGCAGCAATGCGGTGACGAGCGGCGTGCTCCATGCGGGCACGAATGCCGCGCACCCCTCGTTCGGCGGCCTGCTCGCGGCGATCCCCGGCACCTCCCCCCTCTGGGCGCTCGCCGGGGTGATCGCTCTCCTCTTCCTCTTCATCCTCGGCGTCGTGCGGATGCTGGGGTTCGCCTTCCTGCTCGTCGCCTACGTCCTCGGCCCGTTGATGCTCCCTTTGGGCCTCGTGCCCGAGACGGCGGGCTACTGCGCGGCATGGGGCAAGCACACCACCAAACTGCTCTTCTGGCCGGTGCTCTGGGCGGTCGAGTTCCGCCTCTTCGATGCCTTGAAGGAGGGATTGTACCTGCCGCCCGACTCGGCGGGGCAGGCGATCCTCGCCGCCTTCGCCGCTTTGGGGATGCTGCTGGTGATGGTCAAGACGCCGATCCTCGTGCATGCGGGCACCTTCGAGGAGCACGCGCGGACGGCGGGGCGGGCGGTGAAGACGGTGGTCGTGACGGTGGCGACGGGCGGGACAGGCGGTGCCGCCGCCGGTGCAGCGAGCGCGCCGTCGTCACCCGCCACCAACACGGGGAGGACGACGCCGTGAGCGCGTGCGCTGTGCGGGGTACTCCCTTGACGGCCGTTGCCCGCCCATGTTGCGCGCGAAGGCAAGATAAAGGAGACCCCCCGCACCATGCATCTCCGGCATCCGGATGGGGCGGAACGCGCCCCGCACACCAATCGAGCAGCCGCGACGGCGCGGGGCGCGATGGTCGCGAAGCCCCGCATAGCGGGGGCGGAACACCCCCCGCACGACGAGAGGAGCGGCGCAGGATGAAGGGACGCATCGAGGTGTATGTGGACGCGGCGACCGAAATCGCCCTCAGGGAGTACGCCCGTCGCCATCGCGATCGCTTCCCCAGCGTCTCGCGCGCGGCGGCGCATCTGCTCGGGTCCGCCCTCTCTGCCGGTCTCGATGAGGGCGTGGAGGGCCTGCTCGCCCCGACCATCGTCCGTGCCGTGCGCGAGGTGACGCGGCGCGAGATCCAGGATGGTATGGGGGCGCTCGTCGAGCGGCAGTCGAACCGGCTCGCCGCCCTGCTCGTCGGCAGCGGCAAGGATGCCCATCGCGCGGCGCGGATGACGGAGGTGGCGCTCGGCCACCTGCTCGCCGACCCCGCGCGGGCCGCACAGATCGCGGAGGAGGCGCGCTTGCAGGCGGGCGCGCGCTATCGACCGGGGAGCCAGGGCGATGGGGCAGTGTCGGGGGATCGCGGGTGAGGGCGGTGATTCTCCGCCACACCTACACGCGCAACCGCGACACGGCGCGTGCGGGGCTGCGCTACTACCAGATGCGCCCACGCGGGGAGGCAGAACCGCCCCGGTCGCTCTTCACGAAGGACGGGACGGTCAGTCGCGCGGAAGCGTATCGCCTCCTCGATGCCCACCAGTCTCGCGGCTTTCTCGCCCATCGCCTGATGCTCAGTCCTGCGGCGGACGAGCGACCCGACGACCTGCGGGATCTCACCCGCCATGTCATGGGCGAGTTGGAGAAGGAGAAGGGGATGCCGCTCTACTGGGTCGGCGTGGCGCATTACAACACGGATCATCCACACGTCCATGTGGTGCTCTGCGGCGGTGGTGAGGATCGCTGCGGGCAGCGGTGCGAGGTGCGGCTCGATCGCGCCGACCACGCCCGGCTCAGGGAAGGTGGGCGGGAATACTGCCGTACCGAGCGGCACGAGCGGACGCGGTGGGTGGAAACGCTGGCACGGGCAGCAGCGGCAGATGAGCGCGCGCCCGACGAGCGGCGGGGCGACCGGGACGATCACGACCGATGAAAGGGATGCCATGAATGGGAAACGAACACTGCTCTTCGGTCTCGTCGCGATCGCACTGACGGTGGGGATGATCGGCACGGCAATGACCGGCCCAATGATCATCGCACGCGTGCGCGTCGGGCTACGCACCGCCGAACTCGCCGCCGCCTATCCCGCGCTGCGGCTCGATGAGTCGATCGCCGCCCTCACCGTCGCTGACACGGCGGGGCAGTCGGCAAGCGCGGCGGGTGCCGCGCGTCAGACCAGCGCCAAGGAGTGGTTCGGGCAACCCATCGCAGTGCGCTGGCTGGTGTACACCCAACCCGACCATGCGCGTGTGCGCCGCATCACACGGATCGAACTCGCAGTCTTCGTCGTTGGGTTGATCGCGTTGTTGCTCCGCACTGTCGGCCGGGGGCTGTGGTTTCTGTTGATGCTCCGCGTGATGCGGCGACAGGGGCGACCGAGCAGCAGCCACGGCAGCGCCCGGTGGGCGAGTGTCGCCGAGTGTGCAGCGCTCCGGCCCCGGCCCGGTCGCGCCGATCTCGTCGTCGGGCACATCGGGCGGCGGCTCGTCGCCATCCCCGAATGCGACCAGTACGAGCATCTGCTGCTCGTCGCCCCGACCGGGGCGGGCAAGACGAGCGGGGTGATCCTGCCCAACCTGCTCGCCGAACCGGGCACCCGGTCACTCGTCATCACCGACCCCAAGCGGGAACTCCTGCGCACATCCTCCTCCGCTATCCGCGCGCGCTATGGCGACGAACATGTCTGGACACTCGACTTCCTCGATCCGACGCTCTCGCGCGGCTACAATCCGCTCTCGTACGTCACCGACGCGGCCACCGCCGACCTCTTCGCGCAGACGTGGGTGCGCAACACGGGCGAATCCAAGGACGCCTTCTGGTCAAACGCGGCGCGCACGCTGATCGGCGCGGCAGCCTTGCACCTCGTCGCGACTGAGGAGATTACTCCGCCACTCGTCGCCCTCGTGGATCTCCTCTGCGGCACCCCCGCCGAGATGGTGAGCGCCACGCTCGCGGCGAGTCCCGTGGCGGAGGTGCGCCGCCTGGCGCGGGGCTTCCTCGCCAACATGGCGAAGAACGAGCGGCTGTTGGGCAGCGTCTTCACCGAACTGCCGCCCCGTTTCACCTGCCTCAATCTCCCCGAAGTGCGGGCGGTGACGGGCACGAATGAGATCGCGTTTGCCCATCTCGCACACTATCCCACCGCGCTCTATCTCGCCCTCGACCCGCAGTACAGCCGCACGCTCGCCCCCTTGACCGCCTGCTTCTTCCTCCACTTCTTCACGACGCTCACCGCCATCGCCAAGGCTGCCCCGAGCGGGGCGCTCCCGGTGCCGGTGCTGGCCTATCTCGACGAGTTCGGCACCGTCGGGCACATCCCCGAGTTCGCCAGCCGGATGGCGACGGTGCGCTCGGCCGGAATCGGCTGCCTGCTCGTCGTCCAGGACCTGGCGCAACTGACGAAGGCATACGGGGCGGAGGACGCGGACACGATCCTCTCCAACGCGACGACGAAGCTCTGCCTGGGGCGTGTGACGCACGACGATGCGGAGTATTTCAGCAGGCTCGCCGGGACGACGACGGTCTACAGCGCGAACCGGAGCGCCTCGCGCCCCCTCCTGCTGCCATGGGCGGATCGGGGGAGTCGCGGGGAGGGTGAGGTGCAGCGGGCGCTGATCACCGCCGACGAGCTGCGGACGATGCGGGACGAGGTGTTCGTGGTGGCGGGGCACCGCCACCCGATCCGCGCGCACCAACGACGCTACTACGACGATCCGACGCTGGCGCGCCATGTGCCGGATCGCGCGCGGACCGACCCGCTCCTCCCTCTTACGCGGTTGGCGCCGCTGCCGGTGCCGATGCTCGATCCGCCCCCGATGGAGACGCTCTCTCTCACCCCATCCCTGCCTGTGTGTGGTACGGACACGGCGACGTGTGCCGCGCCGATAGCCCCGGCGCTCGGACCCGCAGAGCACGATACCCGCACGACGACCCCGCTCGTCATCAAAGAGGACGCACTGCACTCCGGGGCCATGGAGAACGGCGCGGGAGCGACTGGAATGGCACAAGCGCTGACGGAGACCGAAGCGGCACTCCTGCGGGCGATGGCGACGCATCCTGCGGCGCGGAGTGGCGATTTGGCGAAGGAACTCGGCATCGCCGCCTCGACGGTGCGCAAGCGGCAGGGCGCGATCCGCGCGAAGCTCGGCGGGACAGGGGGCGACCTCGTCCGCCTCGCGCGGGAGCGGGGAATATTCGCCGAAGCCGCATCGAGGGAGGGCGGGTGATGCCGGGCAATTGGGGGGACGATCGGGACGCGCGTGTGCCGAATCCATCACGGCAGCCCCTCCAAGCGACGGAGGAGCAACGGGAAGCATGGCGGGCGCTGGGGCGGGAGAAGTTCCGCGATCCCGACCATCAGCGCTACGCGCAGAGCCATCGTTCGACCGAGAGCCTGCGCGAGGCGGGCAAGCACGGCTATCAGGCGACGGCCGAGCGATACGGACGGGAGTTCGCCAGCGACCTCCTGGCGAATCACCGCCGTGAGCAGCCGACGCGCCCGGAGCGGGAGATGCAAGGGCTGCTCGCGGAACTGGGGGCGCAGGAGGGGCGGGATTACCAGCGGGAACACAAGGTGGCGCCGGGAGTCTATGCCGATTTCGCCTGGCCGGAGCGGAAGGTGGCGGTCGAGGTCCACGGTGGGGCGCACCAGGCAGCGTTCTTCCTTGAACGGGGGATGCCCGAACGGGAGGAGCGACGGACGGCGGTCTATGAACGCGAGGGCTGGACGGTGCATGTGGTCACTGATCGAGATCTGCGGGAGGGACGCGAGGGGACGCGCGCCCGGATGCGCGAGACGCTTGCGGTATCTACCGGAGGCGGACGATGAGGGGGAAGATCATGACTGACACGAACGCGTTGATCGTGCAGATGCTCGATGGCGACGCCTGGGAACGCGGGGAGATTGTCATCGTCGGGCGACCGGTGACACTGGCGGAGTGGTTCGGCAAGCTCGTTGAGTGGGAGATGCGCCTCTCCCTCATGCCGCTCTCGCGGATCACCGATGGACCCTACGACGGTGGACATGTGCTGATGGCCGTCGGCGACACCCGACTCTACTTCGCGGTGCCTGCGGCGGCGATTCCGGTATTACGTCCATGGCTCACCGAGCGCGACTACGCTGAACTCCTGCGGCGCACGACCCGGTGAAAGCGTGCCGATCGGCGGACGTGGGAGCCGTTGCCGCTGGCGGCATCCCCGCCGTCAACCCCCGCCGCAGAAAGGAGGGTCGCATGGCCCTCAAGGCACGCTTCGCTCCGCTCGCTCTCCGGCCTTGACCGCCCTGCACCCGCAACCGTAGCGGCGGGGGTCGCCGGGAAATGCAGCGACCAGAAAGGAGAGTGCGATGGATGAGCGCGACCGGGCGATGAACGATGACGATCGGCAATGGCGCGAGCAGGAGGATTTACGCCACGCTTACTATCGCACCCGCGCGGAGATGATTCAGCACTGGAAGCGGGAACGGGCGACGGGCAAGACGCCTATCTACTTTCTCGAAGCCGAGGATGATTGGACACCGGTGCCGATGGATCGCGCCTTCTGGCAGATGGTCATGGGTGGCTTGGACGGATTGCGGCGCTATCTCTGCCATGCGGGCGTGATCCGGGGGAATGAGTGAGAGCGGGAGGTGTAGGAGGCGACGATCGCGACCTTCCGCGCGCTCACGAGTCGTCCCGCGCGCGCGGTCGCCCACGTTTCCCCGCGTGCAGCGCAAGGTACAGCTGTGCGTCTTCCTCGCGCACCCACCAGTCCCGCCCGATCTTGCGGGCGGAGAGCACGCCGCGCTCAATCTGCGTCCGTAGCCCCCCGGTACCCTTCAGCCCGGCACGGCGGGCGAGTTCGCCTAGCGTGATGTATCCCCTGAGCATCTCCATGGAATGTAGCGTATGCGCTGCGATGAGCCGCCGCAACCCCTTGACAAATGTCGCGGATGCGCTACAATAGTAATGTAGCGATAAGGCTACAAAGTCCGAGGCGCATGGCCCGGACACAGGCAATGCCCCAGCCGGTGCGATCAACACCGCCGGGGCCGACCAGAGGGAGTGACCCCCATGGCAAGCACAGCGTACGTCACCTTCACCGTCCCGACAACCGTCCAGATTCCCCGCACGATCACCCCGGAGACTGACCCCCAGACCGCCGAGTATGCGGTGCGCGCCTTCTACGGTGTTACTTACTCATGGCACAACCATCAAGACGGCGACGGCGTGCTCGCGACCCGCGACACGATCCAAGCGTTCGTCACCGCCCTGATGGAAAGCGGCGCGGTGACGGTGCTGTACGAGGACGCCAAGCGCGACCTGACCGCCCGCACCCTCTACCCCAGCGCCGTGATGTTGACCGAAGAGCACTACGTCGTGTGCAAGGCGTACTGCACCTTCCGGCAGCGGACGCAGACCTTCCGCCTCGACCGGATGCGCTGCGTCCACCCCGTTACCTTCCCCGGCGAGATCGCGGCGGCGTAACGCCGACCGGGGGCGGTACCGAGCCGTCCCCGTCTCATCCCATCAAATGCCACGAAGGAACGGGAGGCGTCGCCATGCCTTACACCCAGAGTGCGCTCGCGCTGGACGACGCGGCAGCATCCCAAACAGCACAAAGGTTAGCCACGTTCCCGGCGCGGCGAGACGGATGGACGGCGATGCTGCGGCACACGCTGGTTCCGTCCGGCGGGCGATTGCCCGGCGACGTGTGGGATGAATACCGCTGCGAGTGCGCGACGCGCGTGCGATTGCACCTACCGGACGTGAGCCTCGCCGAATTCCTTGATATGCGTGATTGGACTGATCAATTCGAGGAGCAAGAAGATGAAGACCACGGGATCATCGAATCACTCGACACGCCGCCGTATGGCCGCAGCGGGATGCGTTGACGGTACGGAGGGGCAAGACGGCAAGATGCAGGCGGTACTCGCAACCCTCGAACGGGGCATCGCCGCCATCCTCGACAGCGATGCATTCGCCCGCTACCTCACCGCGCTCGCCCGTTTTCACATGTACAGCCCGAAGAACGTCGCCCTGATCCATGCTCAGAATCGCGACGCCACGCGCGTCGCCGGGTATCGCGCCTGGCAGACGCTGGGGCGACAGGTACGGAAAGGGGAGCGGGGTATTCGCATTGTCGTTCCCTATCGTGCCCGTATTGCCCAAGAGGAGGAGAGCGGGCAAGACGTGCAGATCGTCACCGGCTGGGGCGTGGGGCACGTCTGGGATGTTGCCCAGACCGAGGGGGAACCGCTCGCCATGCCGCCCATCCACGGCGCACTCACCGGCGATGCGACGGTCGCAGAGATCGTGCGAGAGGAACTGACACAGTGGCTGCACGGGCAGGGGGTGACGCTCGTGCGGAAGGAGACGGGCCGGGCGAACGGCTACTACCTGCCCCGTGCCCGCGAGATCGCCATTCATCAAGACCTCACGGGTCTGCGGGCACTAAAGACGCTCGTCCATGAGGCGGCGCACTTCGCCGCCGACCACTGCGGCGGGGTGCGATGGGAGGATGCGGAGACGGTGGCGGAGGGGGCGGCGTATACGGTGCTCTCCCATTTCGGACTGGACACGAGCGGCTACAGTTTCGGCTACGTGGCGCACTGGGCGCGCGATATGGCGGTGGTGCGGCGCAATCTCGCGGCGATCCACGCGGTCGCGCACCGGCTGATCGTCGCCATCGAAGAAGGGGAGGGATGAGCAGCGAAACGGATGGATGGACGTGGGGCGGGATTCCCGCCCCGCGCGAGGTATACCCGAGAGGAGGCGGTTCCGATGGCGATGTACGCGATGATGGTGATGGGCGAGTGGGATGGCAACGACGGGCACCTCATGTTCGGGCGGGTGGCGTGCGAGTTTGCGGCGGAGGGGAGTGTGGCGGCAATGGCGACGGCGCACAATCTGCTCGCCACCCTATTCGCACCGCCGGACGAGCAGCCGGCGTCACTCTGGCTGCGCGGACAGCGACCGGAGGCGACGCTGGCAGGGGTGCTGGCGGTGCATGTCCGCTACCTCGAACCCGACGACCGCGCGCCGCTTGGCTTCCGTTGTCTACCGGACTGAGCGGCGGAGACGAAGATGGCTATGCGATCCTATGCGTTGGTCGGGGAACTGCTGCTTGCTGACGGCACGACGTACACCCGCCTCGCGATCTACGAGGCGGCGGATATGGAGGCGGCGCTACGGCGGGCGGCGGAGATCGTCGCGCGGTGGCGCGGGGAGCGGATCGCCGCTCACCCCGACGCCACGATACGCGACATTATCGAGGTGCAGGTCGGCGCGGATGCTGGGCCGCCGTAACACGACCCATCGAGGAGGAACACCGATGCGTGCGCAACAGCGCGAACGCGATCCCTACTGGACGGAGGATGTCGGGTTGTTCGAAGGGAGGTTCCGGTACACCCATGGCGAGCCGCGCATTGTGCGGGCGCGGATGCATCGGAGCGAGGAGACGTACCGCCTCGACGCGCTCGACCGGGAGATCGTGCCCGTCGCCGCGCCCACCGGCACTCGCACGTATGTCCACCTGCAACCCTACCTAGTTGTGCCGGATATCCGGCTCACGGTCGACCTCGCCCCCGGCCCGCAGCCGGACGGCGCGATCGGCGCAGTCGTCGCGGCGGAGGAGCGGGGTGGACGGCAGCAGCCCATCGGTAAGGCGCAGGCGTGGTTCTACCCGGCGGACGGGACGCTCGTCATCTGGGAATGTTTCCTAGAAGATAATCTCCGCGATATGCCGCTGGCGAAGGACGCGAACATGCGGCGGCTCTGGCTAGCGGTAGAGGATTATCTCACGACCCGCTTCCCGGCGACGATGCGGCTCGTCACCCCCTTCGACGATCCCCTGTTCGAGACGATGACCTATCGGGCGTTCCTTGCCTCCCTCGGCTACACGCCCGTTGTTGGCACTGCCGCATACGGGAAGGCGCGGTGAAGCCGCAGAGCTGATCGGGGCAGGAACGCGGACGATACCCCCTCCCGATCCAACTAACAGCGCGGCCATTCTTGACAATATCAGAACATATGTGCTACATCTGATCGTGTTTGGCATGAGAGAGGAGGAAAGAGCGCGCGAACGGAGGCGGTGATGAACGTGGCGCACGGACCCAATCAGCAACGAGCCTCCCCCCTCGCTGCATTCCCGCCGTCGCTCGCGATCCGCCGTGCCTCGGACCTCGCGCCGCACGCCGATATGCTCCCGACCGGTTTGCCGCCACTCGACGCGTTCCTCGGCGGCCTGCCACTCCGCCACATCCATCTCCTTGCCGGTACCGAGGGTGCGGGCGTCACGACGCTCCTGCACGGTCTCCTCGCCACGGTCACCCGGATACACCCCGTCCTGCTCTTCGATCCCCACAACCGTTTTTATCCGCCGGGGGCCGCCGCCCTCGGTGTCCACCTGCCGCATCTCCTGCGCGTCGGGGTCCATGATCTCCAAAAGCTGCGGCGGGCACTGGCCTTCGCGTTGCGCGAGAGCGCGTGCCCCCTGATCGTCTGGGACACGGGCCTGCTGCCGCCTGCCCACCTGCTCGACCGGCTGCGCCCCGACGTGCGCGCGAGCGGGAGCGCCCTCCTCCTCGTTGTCGCGGGCATACCGCTCGCCGCGCCTGGCATCACCGGCGCCACCCTCATCGCCCGGCACGAGCGCTGGGAACAGGGGGAGCGGGGTCGTCCCGAATGCGTCGGCAAGACCGTCAGTGTCGCCGTCACGGATCACCGGCGCCACCGCTCTGCCACGATGCCTCTCACCTTTCACTATCCAGCGCCCCTGCCGTCGCTCCTCCGTGTGGCGCGAAGGGAGGTGAGCGGCGATGCGGACGCGACGGGTCGCGGCACTCTGGCTGCCGGGGATGCCGCTGCAAGCCGTCGGGCGGGATGATCCCCAGATGCGGCAGCGGCCGGTCGCCATCACCAACGGGACGCTCGTCCTCGCCCGCAACCGGCGCGCGGTGGAGGCGGGGATCGCGGTCGGCATGAAGGTGGCGGAAGCGGCGACGCACGCACCCGACCTCCTCCTCGTGCCCGATGATCCGCGCCGCACGCAGGCGCTCTGGGACGTGGTGCTCGACCAGCTGGACGGCCTCGGCCCGGTGGTGGAGGATGCCGGGTTGGGATTGGCGCTCGTGGACCTGACCGGCGCGGGTCGCAGCGAGCGGGTGCTCGTGCGCCGCACCCTCCACGCCCTGACCACGCTCCTCGGCCTCACCGCCCGCGCCGCCGTCGCCGATGGGCCGTTCGTCGCCAGCATCGCCGCACAGAAGACGGCCCAGGAACTCATCCTCATCCCCCGCGACCACGGCGCGACCTTCCTCGCGCCGCTGCCGGTCGCCGTCCTGCCGCTCCCCAGATACGCGGTCGCCGATCTCGCCCTGCTCGGTATCCGCACGGTGGCCGGCTTCGCGGGCCTGCGGCTCTCGCACGTACAAGAACGCTATGGAGGTATCGGCATGGCCGCTTTCTCGCTCGCCATCGGCACGGACACCCGGCCGCTCGTCCCTCGGGTCCGGGAGCGGCAGGAAACGCTCTCCTATCCTTTCGAGCCGCCGGTGGACGACCTGACGCCGGTGCTGTTCGTGATCAAGGCGCTCTTGGATAACCACGCCGCCATTCTCCGTCGCGAGGGGCTGGTCGCCGCCGGGCTGCGCCTCACGCTCGGCATCGAGGCGCGTGAGCCGGTCGTGATCGAGCAGCGTTGGAGCAGCGCCTGCGTCCCCGGCCCTGCGGAACTGGATGCCCTGCGGCTGACGCTCGGCGACCAATTTTCGGGGGAGGAGCGCGACGGCGCGCTGCCGCCGCGCGTGACGGAGATCGGTGTCACCCTCCTCGACTGCGCACCCGACGGGGGCGCGCAACTGCCGCTCTTCGGGGCGGGAATCGTCCGGCAGCGGGAAGCGGTCGGCCACCTCCTGACCCGGCTGCACGCGCTCCTCGGGCCGATGGGGGTCGTCGAGGACGTGCCGGTGGAAAGCCATCTCATCGAGGAACGCTGGCAGTCGCGCCCCTATACCCCGGAGCGTATCGGCACGCCGCCGGCATCGCTCCCGATCGTGGACGCACCGTCCCTCCCCTCGCTCCCCGGGATGATCCTGTGCCGCCCGCCCGAACCGGCCATCGTCGGCTGGGTCGGGGAGCAACTGACCGCGCTCGCGTGCGGCGGTGTCCACCGCGATGTCCTGACGGCGCTCGGCCCCTATCACATCGAAGGGCGCTGGTGGGAGGAGCGCCGCTTCGACCGCGCCTACTGGTTCCTGCTCACGACCGACCAGACGCTCCATCTCATCGTCGAGGATCGCCTCAGCGGGCAGTGGACCCGTGTCGGGGTGGTGGATTGATGGCCGACGCATTCGTGCATCTCCAGGTCGCTTCCTCTTGTGCCTACCTGCACGCGGCGAGTAGCCCGGAAGCGCTCGTTGCCGCTGCGGCCAGCCACGGCATGGAAACGCTCGCCCTCGCCGATCTCCATAATCCCTACGGCGCACCGCGCTTCGAGCGGGCCTGCATCGCCGCCGGTATCCGGCCGATTCACGGCGTCGAGGTCGCCACGACGACCGGGGATGCGCTCGTTTTGCTCGTCCGCGACGCGGCCGGCTGGACCAATCTCTGCCGCCTCTGCACCGCAGCGAACTTCGCCGGGGGAAAGGGGAGACCTCGCCTCGACGCGGGCCTACTCGGCGAGTTTGCCGGTGGACTGACGGCACTGCTCCTCCCACAAGGACAGGTCGCAACCCGGCTCCTGGCCGGCGATGATGCGGGCGCTCGCCAGGCACTCGATAGTCACCGGGCCATCTACGGCGAGAAACAGGTCTATTTGACACTCACTGACCATCGCACGGCATATGACGCAAGACGCAATGCCCACGTCGCGATGTGGGCGAAGGAGGTGGGCACACACGTCGTTGCCACGAACGCAGTACGGATGGCGACACCTGCTGATCGGCCACTCATGGACACGCTCACCTGCGTGCGCGAGCACACGACGCTCAATGAAGCGGAGACACTCCTCGCGCCGAACCGGGAGGCGTATCTGAAACCCGCCGACGAGATGGCTGCGCTCTTTGCGTGGTGCCCCCAGGCAATCCGCAACACCCAGGCAATCGCTGAGGAGTGCCGCTTCGCGCTCTCCGAGGTCGCCTTCCAGCCACCCCCGTTCCCCGTCCCCGCCGCCGAGAACGCCTTCTCCTATCTCTTCAAGCTCTGCCACGCGGGTGCTGCGGAGAAGTATCGCCCGATGTCCCCGACAGCGATGGCGCAACTGACGCGTGAGCTCGACCTCATCCACCGGCTCAACTACGCCGAGTACTTCCTGTTCGTCTGGGATATTGCCCGCTTCTGTCGAGAGCGGGGGATCCTCATGCAAGGCAGGGGGAGCGCCGCCAACAGCGTCGTGGCGTACGTCCTGGGCATCACCAATGTCGATCCACTGCGCTACAACCTCCTCTTCGAGCGGTTCCTCTCGGAGGAACGCGCCAGCCCGCCGGACGTGGACCTCGATATCGAGCACGAGCGGCGCGAAGAGGTCATCCAGTACCTCTACGAGAAGTGGGGTCGGGACCGGTCGGGCATGGTCTGCAACGTCAACGCCTACCGGGGAGCGAGCGCGCTGATCGACGCGGGCAAGGCGCTCGGCCTCCCGCATCAGCGGGTGATCCAACTGACAAAGCGCATCGGCCATCACCGGGGCGACGGGATGGCGGCGGGAATCGCCCAGGAACTCGGCGTCACTGCGGGGACGGTGGCGTGGCTCGCGACGCTCGTCGCGGCGATGGAGGACGTGCCCCGGCATGCCTCGATCCATAATGGCGGATTCGTCGCCACCGCCCGCCCGCTCGCCGAGTGCATCCCCCTGGAGAAAGCACGCATGAAGGACAGGACGGTGACGATCTGGGATAAGGACGATATCGAGGCCCTCGGCTACGTCAAGACGGATGTGCTCGGGCTGGGGATGCTCACCTGCATTCGGAAGTGTTTCGACCTCGTCACGGAGACAGCGGGGACGGCGCTGACGCTGGATAGCGTGCCGCTCGAGGATCCGGCGGTCTACGACATGTTCTGCATGGGTGACACGGTGGGGGTCTTCCAGATCGAGAGCCGGGCGCAGCAGGCCACCTTGCCGCGCACCCAGCCGCGCACGCTCTATGACCTCGTAATCGAGACTGCCCTGATCCGCCCCGGCCCGATCCAGGGCGATGCGGTCCATCCGCTGATTCGGCGTAGGCAAGGCAAAGAAGAGGTGACCTACCCGCACCCGGACCTCGCACCGATCCTGAAACGCTCGTACGGGACGGTCCTCTACCAGGAACAGGGGATGCGCTGCGCGATGGTGATTGCGGGATTCACGGCGGGGGAGGCGGATCTCCTACGCCGGGCGATGGGCTCAAAGCGCTCAACGGTGGCGATGGGCAATCTCAAGGAGCGGTTCGTCAATGGAGGACGGGAGCGCGGCTACGAGGACGCGGTGATCGAGACGGTCTGGACGATGATTCAGGGGTTTGCCTTGTACGGCTTTCCCGAATCGCATGCAATCGCGTTTGCCCTCTTGATCGCGGTGTCGGGGTATCTGAAGCGCTATTACCCCGCGCAGTTTTTGTGCGCACTCCTGAACAGTCAGCCCATGGGCTTCTACTCGCCTGCGATGCTCATCTCCGACAGTGAGCGGCACGAGGTCGTCGTGCTGCCGCCGGATATCCAGCGGAGCGGCTACGATCACCGGATGGAGCGAACGGAAGAAGGAACGTGGGCGGTGCGGCTGGGGCTGCGCATCATCGCTGGCGTCGGCACGAAGGAGAAGCAGCGAGTCGAGGCGGAGTCCCGGCGTGGGCCGTATGCCGACCTGCACGACGTGCTGCGGCGGTTACCGCTCAGTCGGGACGTGCTGACCAACCTCGCGGCGATCGGGGCATTTGCGTCGCTCGGCTTCGCGCGTCGAGAAGCGATCTGGGCTGTTGGGGTCGTGGATGGTCGCGAGGACCTGTTGCCCGATACGCTTCCTGACGCCCCGGCGCTGGCGCCCTTCACCGATGAAGAGGAGGTGCGGCTGGACTACGCGCTCATCGGCTGCGCGCCGGGCGGGCGGCACCTGATGACCTTCTACCGATCCCTGATGGAAGAATGGGGAGTCGTGAACGCGAGAAGCCTCGATGCGATCCCGCACGAGGCGACCGCGAAAGTTGGCGGGGTGGTCGCGATCCGGCAACGGCCCGGCACGGCCAAAGGGGTGATGTTCATCACGATCGAGGACGAGACCGGCGTGGTGAATATCGTCATCATGCCGGATATCTATCAGCGGGAGCGACAGGCGCTGCGCCTCTCCTCCTTGCTCGCCATCGAGGGGACGGTGGAGCGGGTGGATGGGGTGACGCATCTGCGGGCACGGCGGGTGCGTACATTTGGAGCGGACAAGGAAGCCGGCGCGCTGCTGTCGAAGCAGTTCGCATGAGCGGCTGGCACCGAGGGAGGAGACGATGGCGAGACGGTATAGCACCGAAATTCGCGGCGACGGCGCGACACGGACGTGGACCATCCCGCACGGCCTGCCTGATCGCAAGCCCACAGTCTCTCTGCGAGACGCCGCGAACCGAGACGTCAGTGGCGCAATGCGATTCGGCTGGCCGAGTGCGCACGAGGTGGCGATCTCCTTCGTCCAGCCACCGCCCGTGGGAGCGCGCTATCAGGTGGCGATCGTGGTACGAGACGATGCCCGGCCATCAGGTGCCGATCGACCGTGAGCGACCGTTGATTGTCCGGACACCTATGGCACCTCCTTACCGATGAAACCCGGTTCATCCGTGGCACGGTAATGCGCCCGCATCTGCGCAGCGAACTGCGGCAGCGGCGTCGCGAGGCGGGCGACGAGCGCGGAGAGCGGGACGGGCGGGTTCCGTCGGCGGGCGGCGCTGTCGCGCAGGATCTCGGCGAACGTCCCGATCGCGGTGTCTGCCAGCCCCGCGAGGAATTCGTCAGGGTGGAAGGCACGGACGCCGAAGGGCGCGAGGGTGGCAGCAGGGAAGTGGCGTAGGTTGAAGGTGAGGATGTCCGCCCCGATTGACGCGGCCGCAGCGGCAACGTGACGATCTTTCGGGTCGTTCGTCATCTGCGCGGTGAACCCCTCATACGCGGTGACACGGGCATCGGGAAAAATGCGGTTCATTTCGGCGATGAGGCTCGTGGCCGTCGCCGCGCTCGTGAACCGCATCACGTTGCGTTGCACCTCGGCGAGGATCGCGTCCGTCCATCGCACACGGACAAGATTGGCGATATCGGCGTCGAGGAAGAGGTCGCGCGTGGAGAGGGGGACGAGCACATTCGCATCGAGGAGGACGGGTGGTGCGGGCACAGTTCAGGAAGGATCGCGGTAGAACGATGAGTAATCCACGTCGTCGAGTCCCGCCTCGATACTCGCCCGCGTCAGCTCGCGCAGCTGTTCGCGACGCTCGGCCCGTCGCCGCTCCGCGAAGGTGTGCAGCGCTTCCCGCGCTACATAGATCGTATTGCCATCGCGCAGGAGCGAGATGCCGGCCTCGGCGAAGAGCGCGACGACATTCGCTTCGTCCACGTTGAGCGCATCCGCCGCTTCTTGCAGTGTGGCACGGTCGCCCGACACCGCGTCTTGCGACCGATGATCCGTGTGGACCCCGCGTGCCGGGGAATGTGAATGGGTCTGCTGGCGCGGCATACAGTCCTCCTCAACGACAACCCTCTCAGTCTACACCACGAATCGGCTTTCTGCGAAAGCACACGATGGTCCTGCATCGACTTTCTCCACATGGGATCGAACTTCGCTGCAATGGTTGACAATTGTATGTACGAACGGTACCTTTGCAGCGTGTACATTGGCAAAACTAAATACGATTGACTTATGTATTTTGCGGATCGTCGAAGAGGTGGGAGTATCGACGGGATGCACGAAGCCGAGGTCGAGAAGGCAATGGTGGAAAGGGTCGGTGCGACGGGATCGTCGTCGCGCGAAGTCGATGCGGACCTTCCTTCGCGTTCGGTGCATTCGGCCGCTCTCCGCGATGCGGACAATGTGCTCCTGCTCAATCCGCCGGTGCTCGACACGCGGATGCACTGGGCGCGGTTTCATCAGCCCACGTTGCTCCTGAGGATCGCCACACATTTTCGCACGCGTGGTCGCGACGTCCGGTTGATCGATGCCCTCGATCACCCGATTGACGATCGGCTGAAGCGCACGCGCGTGGCATCGCTCGACTTGGATGGTACCCGCATCAATAAATGGCGCTTCGGGCGGGAAGGGACGGCGCTCGTCCGTGACCTCCGTGGGCTTGCTGCCGCAAGGTGGTCCCCGGATGCGATCTTCGTCGCGTGCGAGGAAGTATTCTGGTGGGAGGGCGCGGCGGAGATGATCGCCACTGCCAGAGAGTGCTTCCCGGGTGTAACTATTATCCTCACGGGGGGGTACGCCGAACGTGCGCCGCAGCACGCTACGGACATTGCCGCAGCCGACATCGCGCTCTCCGATCCGTGCCCCGAGGTCTCAGTCCTCCCGATAGATCTCTCCCTCTATCCCCGTCATCCCCGCATCGCTGCCGTGACGCTGGGTGCCGGCACTCGGTCCGCCGCAGAGATCGTCGATGAGATGGTGGCGCACCGGGCAACGCACGGCATCCGGAGTTTCACCTTCCCCGAATATCGCGTCGCGTCGCGGCTCCCATCCCTGTTTCGGGCGGTGCTCGAGCGCATCATCGCATGCGACCTCCGCTGCACCCTCTTCAGCCTCGGCAGCATCGCCGCCAGCGACCTCATCGCCGACTCCGAACTCGCGACCCTGATGCGGCGCGCAGGACATGCGCAGGTGTACTTCGCGGACGACCGCGACGAGCCGATAGACGACTACATGACCGGAGCATTCCTCGAGGCCACACGCCTCGCGATAGAAGGATGCCACCAGGCGGGGTTCCCAGCGCGCACCGACGCGCTGATGGCCACCGTCTGCCTCGGGCGGGCGGGCGAGGATCTCGCCGCTCGCGCCCGGCTGGCAACAAGCGTCGCCCACCATGCGGGATCAGTGGTCTTCTGGCCCTATCAGCCATCTCTACCTGAATGTCCCAACGTGCCGCTGGAGGATCAGAATGGCAAGCTGTTTCCGCTGCGAACGCGCAACGAGGCGACGTATCGGACTTATCTTGAGTTGCTCGGGCTCACCACGGTGCTGAACGCGAAGTACCGTACACACACCTTCGATTTCATGGGCGATGCGCTCATCTCGCGCATGTTCCGCGACAGCGTCCAGCGCAGAGCGTGGGAGCCGGATCCGAGCGTCAAAGGGACGGTACTGCTCCCCGCTCCCATTAGGCGGGATTAGACGATTATGACTACACTTCACACCGGTGCCACCTTCAATCCCTCGACGGTGAAGCCCGGATCGCGGCGCGTACTCCTCGTGAGCCCTCCCGTCTACGACGCCCAGTACTGGGCGCGCTGGAGCCAGCCCGCCGGCCTCCTGCGAATCGCCACACTCCTGCGTGGTCGAGGCTATCACCTCGACCTCCTCGACTGCATGGAGACGGACGCGAAGGGGTATGTGAGGAAAACGCAGCGGAAACGGGGGGACGGCAGCCCCCATATCGTCGTACGGGACGACATGGTCCGGCGCATATGGCATTTCGGGCTGCCGTGGGACGAAATCCAGCGCCGGATGAATGCGCTCGCGCAACCGCCCGATGAGGTGTGGATCAGCTCGATCATGACGTATTGGTGGGAGAGTACCCGCGACATGGTGGCCCTCGTACGACGGCTCTTCCCGCAGGCGACGATCCTCGTGGGCGGACTCTACCCGACGCTCGCCCCCGATCATGCGCGCGAGCGCCTCGGCGCGGACGTCGTCCTCACCGGCGAACTCCACGACGCGAGCGATCTCTGGACCGATCTTTCCCTCTATCAGACGCCGCCGAGCTACGCGATCCTCACGACGTCACGAGGCTGCCCGTGGGATTGCAACTACTGCGCGGCGCGTGCCCTCAACGGCGGTTCGAATAAGGTGCGGGGGAGGACGCCCGAGGACGTGCTCGACGAGATCGAGGACAAGATGGGACGGTTCGGCATCCGCCGGTTCGGTTTCTATGAGGACAACGCCCTCATCCTGCGCGGGCACCTGCAACGTATCCTCGAATTGATCCTCGAGCGCGGCCACAAGCTCCGGCTGTATGCCCCTGAGGGATTCGAAACCCGCATGCTTACCGAGGACCTCCTGCATGCGATGAAGCTCGCGGGGTTCGAAAAGGTACATCTCCCCTTCGAAGCACTCAAGTGGGAGACGACCCTCGGCTGGAACCGGCGCCACGCGAGTACTGCGTCCTTCGAGCGCGCGTTCGAGGCAGCGGTGCAGGCCGGATTCAAACCTCGGTCGGAAGAAATCAACGCGTTCGTCCTCTTCGGCCTGCCCGATGACAAACTGGAGGACATCGTCGATAGCGCGCTCTACATCCATGGTACTGTCGGCTCGATCATCCCGATGCTCTTCACGCCGGTGCCAGGGACACATATCTACCAGGAGCAGACCGCATATCTCCACGGGGAGATGGGCTGGGATCTACACGACCTCAACGGCAAGTTTCTCCCCTTTCTCGAATACAATCGCCGCCGCTATCCCGATTTGCACGCCACCGATTACCTCCAATTGGAAGCATTGATGAGTATTCTCAACGATGGCAAATTTCTCTCGCGTGCGGTTAATCTCTGCGATGAGGGCGTGGCTAATAGGGCGTTTCGGGAGACAATTCTCTCTGTTATCTAATGTTTAACCGATAGGCTCATCCTGTCATGCTCGTTACCCATATGCAGAAACGCATCTTTTGCTCTGGCTGCCCTTATCACTTCTATTTCTTGTATTGACATGATTTAGAGCGAGTGATAGACTGATTGCGCATACGAGAGGCGTGATGAGTAAACAAGCACAAAACCCGGACGGATTCCAGATGGGCGACAAAGTGCGTATTCGGGCCGGTATTCATGCCAGGGTGCGTGGTGTAATTCGGGCAGAGCGAAATGGTGTCTTTGTCATCGAATCGAACGATGGGGATTTGGTGCATGTCGAGGCGGATGATCTTACCAACTATAGCCTCGCGGCACGGCGGGCATGGCAGACCGCTCCCAAACAAGCAGGGCGTCGTCCACTGCAAACCCCGCGCAAAAAGATGGTGAGCTTGCGTGTCGATGTGGATGTTTGGCGAGGCCTCAGCCAAGCTGCAGAATTCGGCCTGATACCGAGCCGCGAGCAGGCGGTGAATCAGTGGCTCCGCGAGCACCTGAGCGCGTTGC
This sequence comes from uncultured Thermomicrobia bacterium, assembly GCA_937968015.1. Taxonomy (GTDB): domain Bacteria; phylum Chloroflexota; class Chloroflexia; order Thermomicrobiales; family JALYUS01; genus JALYUS01. The sequence continues at coordinate 31,337 of CALBSO010000003.1, read as the reverse complement.
TAGATAAACAGCGCGGGGGGATTGCGTGGCCGGTACTCGTCGAAGAGGGGGGACGCGATGGCAAAGATGCTGACGACTGAACGGCAACAACTGTCATTCCTCCCCGAGTTGGATCGGCAACTCGACGAGCAGCGTGGGCGCGCCGTGCAGTTGCCTATCGACGCCTCGGACATCGGTGGTGCATTGCTTGCGCTCCTGTCGAACGGCTTGTACACGAATCCGCTCGATTGCATCCGGGAATACGTCCAGAATGCCGTGGACGCGCAAGCGAGGAATGTGAGCATCAAGATCACGGGGAACTCCGTCACGATCCATGACGACGGCACTGGCATGGACCTTCGCGATCTCCTGCGGGCTCGGCAATTCGGCCTTTCGCCGAAGTCCCTGGCGGAGTATGTCGGCTTCCGAGGTATCGGCATCTATTCCGGATTTGACTTGTGTCAGCGCCTGCGGATCACGAGCACGAAGGAAGCGGATCCGCATGTCCATGTCCTCACCTTCGAGTTTGCGGCGATGAGGGCGCAGTTGGAACAGGATAAGAATCTTCCGTCCGACGCACCGAAAACGTCCCTGATCGAGTTGCTCTCGAGCCATACGCGCGTGAGTCGCGAACAGGACGGATATGGGGAGGATGCACATTTCACCGTCGTCGAATTGCAAAATATCAACGATATCCATATCCGTGAACTAGCGGACCGCAACAAGATGCGCAACTACCTCTTGCATAACCTCCCAGTCGATTTCGCGGACGATTTCGAGTACAAGCAACAGATCAATGAACATCTTGCCCTCAACGTGTCAGGCTTTCACGCGGTCAGAATCACGCTCCTGTCAGATGGCTTGCCCGATGAACTTGTCGCGAAAGAAGCCATCGAAGGACTCCGCGCCCCAGAGTTCGGGTTTATCACGACCGGGACCCCGCAGCAGAAACAAATCGCCTACTACTGGGCCTGTCTCTCGAATCGGCGCGGCCGCGTCCAGCCAAAGTCCCTGAGCGGCAAGGGCCTGCCCACGGAAGATTCAGTCAGCTACGAAGGATTTCTTTATAAGGTAAAAGGGTTCACCATCGGCGACAGGCAGAAGCTGCGTGTCATGTTCCAGCGTAAGCCCCAGCTTTACCCTTGGTACACCGGGGAGATTTATGTCCTCGATCCACATGTCATCCCGAACGCCGAGCGGGACGATTTCGAGACGAACCCCGCCAAGCGGTCGCTCGAGATCGCGGTGCGGGAAAAACTCAAGGAACTGGAGACGGCGGCGGAGAAGGTGCAGGCACGGGACGTGGCCGACGAGAGGATCACCAATTATCAAGAGGATCTTGCGCGCATCAATGAACAGATACAAGCAAATTTACAGGGCGATCCACTGACGATCTACTCATCATTGGACAGGATACTCGAGGACATTAAGCGTCAGAAATCGAAGGCCAGTGACCAGAATCGACGCCTTGCCGATGAACTCGGGAAGCTCGCCGCAAATCTCCAGAAGCAGTTGCGCAAGCAGGTCGATTTGCCGGTACCGGAGGCGACGCAGAGAAAACGTGCGGCGCGCAAAGTGCAACCTGCGGACCGCGGCCCGATTCCTGTCATAGCACTCCCACCCCCGACTCCACCGAAGACGTTGCCGGGGGTCCTGAAAGATGCTGGCTGGGAAGCCGAAGTGGAGTTGCTGCGCCTCGCACACCTTATCCAAGACAGTCTCGAGAGCGTGCTCACCCTCCATAGCGCGCTCTATCGCAACATCATGAACGATATCGAAGCCAAGCTGGCGGGCGCTGATTCGGATGAGTAGCCGACGAGGAAGATGTACGTGGGCGCATTCGAGGATAGCGAGAATAAGGCCGCCATTCGCCGACTATGGGACCGCGAGGTTCTGGTACGGTGGCAGTCTCGGTTTGATAACTTGCTCACGTACTTTGGCTTGCCGGGGGCAGCACTCATGGATCTTCTCGATTGGCGCGAGGTGCTCGATCCGCGTCGAACCGGTGTCCAGAGCATGGGCCGTACAAAGGGACAGCGGGATGACGCGTGGGACATTATCAGCCGGATGCAGGCGAGGGCCCATGTGTTTGGCCTCGCTTCGGGTTTCCAGGTCCTGCGAGGTGATATCGAAGACGTGATCCTCAACGCGGTTGATTTGGATGGAAACCCTCCGCAGATGAACGATGGGCAGGCAGCATCGACAATGCGTTTCAAGTACGACCTCGTCAACCTCGATTTCTGCGGTGGTATCGGCTACCGGGAAGCGGCCGGAGTGAAAAGAGTTGATGCCATAAAAAAACTCTTTGAACGACAGCAAGCACACAATTTTGTCTTGCTCCTGACGATTAACGTACGCGATACACTCGGCGATGAAATCGCGCATTACCTCCAGCAACTGCGTGCCCACTTCAACGACAACGAATGGCGAGATACCGTCGACTGGTACCTCGCACGCGGGAACGGCGAGCGGGAGTACCGGCTGAAGGCGGTGGTTCCGACCTTCATTCGGATGACCGCAGAAGCAAGGAACTTCCGCTGCACCTGCCTTCCCCCGATTATATATATCGGGCATAATCAAGCCCACATGCTCCATTTCGCCTTCGAATTGGAGACCGAACAGGTCAACGGGCGGATCGCGAGTCTCCGCGGGTTCAGCAATCAGAATGACCGAGACCTGCTCGCGTTGCCGCTCCTCAGATGCGAAACCGGACAGTTGGCGGTCGCGGCGCAGCAGCATCCGGGATTTCTGCCATCCGTGATGGATAGTTTGTTAGATTTTCTCCCGGATGGAGCCCGTGCGGCTATTCTCGCTCCGACGCTCGATCCATTGATGACGAGGGGACGACCATGAGCGATAAGTCAGCGATCGAGTGGACCGACGCGACGTGGAATCCTGTGACCGGTTGTACGCAGGTCAGCCCGGGCTGCGATCATTGCTACGCACTCACCTTTGCCGAGCGATTTCGTGGCGTAGCGGGACACCCATACGAGCAGGGTTTCGATCTCAAGCTCTGGCCGGATCGCATTGAGTTGCCATTGCAATGGAAGAAACCGCGACGCATATTCGTCAACTCGATGTCCGACCTGTTCCACAAAGATGTCCCGGACGACTACATTCGTCGGATTTTCAATGTGATGGGTGAGGCGCACTGGCATAATTTTCAAGTGCTCACGAAGCGCAGTCCGCGCCTCGCGTACCTCGGCCCCACCCTCCCTTGGGCACCCCACATCTGGGTCGGCGTCTCAATTGAGCAGGACCGGTTTGTGTGGCGTGCCGATCATCTTCGGAAAGTACCGGCCCATGTCCGGTTTATTAGCGCCGAGCCCTTGCTTGGTCCGCTGCCGAATCTGAATCTCGACGGGATCCACTGGCTGATCACCGGTGGCGAGAGTGGATACGGTTATCGGTTATGCGATCCGGAGTGGGTGCGGGACCTCCGTGACCGTTGCAACCGTGCAGGCGTGGCATTCTTCCACAAGCAGTGGGGGGGCCGTACCCCGAAGGCGGGGGGACGCCTGCTCGACGGGAGAACCTGGGACGAGTTTCCTGCCGCAGGCAGTGCCAGCGCGTCGGCGGAGCAGACAGCACTCCCGTTAGCCTGAGGAGTTTTCCGATGGCGAATTCAAACCTAGCGCAGCACCGGCAATGCCGCCGCCTGCCGTACCAGGGGACGACGCAGGAGGTCATGGGGCGTCAGCTGTGCGCCGCGATATTCGCGCTCGATCAGCTCGTGCCTCTGCTCCCGGTTCATAGCCCGGCGATGGCGGCGGCATTGTCGCGGAAGAGTTCGCCGTCGCGGATGTAGCGGCGGAGCATCTGGACGGAGCGGTGGCCGGTCTGGCGCATTATGTCGCGCTCCTGCGCGCCGCCCTCTGCTGCCGCCGTCGCTAATCCCGCGCGTAGCGAGTGCCCGGCGTACTTGCTCGGGTCCAGTCCCGCCGCTTCCGCCGCCCGCTTCACTACGAGCGCGACCGCCTTATCCCCGAGCCGGGCCTCCCCGATCTGCCCATGCCGATTGACCGGGCGGAAGACAGGCCCTTCAATAATTGAGGACATATCCATATAGTCCCTCACCGCCGACACCGGGCAGGTCAGCGCGTGCCGCCCGAAGGGGATGCCCTTCTTCATGCCTTCCCCCTCCTGATCGCCCTTCGCGCGGCGCAGCGTCACGGTCATGCCGCGCTCGCCGAATGCGAGGTCGGCGACATCGAGCGACACGAGCTCGGAACGGCGGAAGGCACCGGCGAAGCCGAGCAGCAGGAGCGCGCGATCGCGGGTACCGATGAGATTGTTGGGGAGCACCGCGAGCATCGCCCGCAGGTCGGCGAGCACGGCGGGGGCCTTCTGGGTCGGCGCGACGCCGTGAGTGCGGCGGATGCCGCGCATCGTCAGATGGACCGCCTCGCTCTTCGTCGGCGCCTCATAACCCGCAGCCCGGTGTGCCTTGGCGATCGCGGTGAGGCGACGCCCAACAGTGCTGACCTTCGCCACTGCGGCGAGGGCCGAGAGGTAGAGAGCAACCGTCTCCGGCGTGGCGGGCAGTGCAATGAGACCGTGCCGATCGCACCAGGCGGTGAAGTCCGCCCAGTCGCTGTGATACGCGCGGCGCGTATTGGGAGCGGTCGCCGCATCCACATAGGCGCGGGCTTGCGTTGCCACATCGACAGGGATAAGGCTGGATGGGGTTGTCACGATGACCGCATGCTCGCTCATGCGACGACTCCTTGCTGCCGGAGACACTGCACCGCCTCGGCGGGGCGCATGATCGCCGCCGCACCGCGATCAATGAGCGATTGCTTCTTTGTCGCCTTGAAGAAGTTGCCGTCGGTCGTCAGGAAGATGTCGCCGGCGTGAAAGATGTGGCTCCAGAGGGTGAGCACGTCTCGCTTGTGATTCTTCCATGCCCGTTCGCGCCGCGGCGCGTCCCACGCACGGCGGGCGGCGCAGTAGCCCTCCCATGTCCCATCGCCGTCGTCGGGGAAGAGCGTGTGGTGGATCCACTGCTCGAAGGCGAAGTCCTCGTCGCTGCCCAGGATGAAGCCGGAATCGAGGCGCGTGTCCATGTCAAGGTAGACAATGCTCGAGAGGACCTCCGCCCCATCGAGACCGATCCGGCGCAGCCGCGCGTAGAACTCCTCGATGAAGGGGATGCGCGCCTCGCCTTGTGGACGCTCGAAGCCGCTGACACAGACGACGCGGAGTGTCACCGCCCGAACGTTATGGGCGGCGATCAAGTCCCGAAGCGCGGTCGCTGTCGGCTCCTCCCCCTGCTCGAGCGCGATGAGGCAATTATTGTCGAGAGTGAGCTTCCGCAATCGACTCCCTTTCTCATATGGATCCTAACGCCCGATAAGCTTTCCTTATCGGCACTCAGCGTAGCACACGGTCATGCGTACGTACAGGGGTGCATGTCGATGCAAAATGCGTCGCTGCGGATGGGACGGAGCAGAACTGGTGTGTCGTCGTATCGGGGTTTGTTACGACGTGACCCCGGTGCCGGGATTGGGATGAGTGGCGGGCAGGTCAATAGAAAAGACCCACGGGCCGTTCATGGTACACATCGGGACGAACCGCTCCTGCACGGGATCGGGACGGCTCCAAACCAATGCCCCGATCGCCAGTCGGAGGGCATGCGCCCGGGGATCGAGCGCCGGTGTGCAGCGGCAGGCGAGTCGCCATTGCCGGTCGCTCCTCGCACCCTCGCTCGATGCGCCGTAGGGCTGGCTTATGTAGCGTCCGCCGCAGTCGTCTGTGAGGTCGAGCGTCACAGTGGGAGCGGTGTCGACGAACGGCACCGCGCCGTGCGATTGCGCTTGCAGCGTGATGACGAAGCCCCCGCGTTAGATTTCGAGCGCGAGCGCCAAGATCTCGACATCGTTGTACTTCTGCGCCTTGGGCAATCGGCAGTACGGCAAAGAGTCGGTCAAGTCGCACCTGTCGCAGGAGGACCACGACTGAGAGTGGATGCTCGTCCGACATGATCTCATCTCCTCCTCACTAGGATCCGCGCTGGGCACGGGATTCGATAACGGCTCTCTACCTACCGGGATATGTCTCTTCCTTTTGCCGCTCCTGCGGATCCGCCATGAACAGACCAGCGAGTGGGATATCGAGCGCGGTCGCGATCTTCGCCAACTGCTTGACCGACGGATTGCGTTCCCCCCGCTCGATGCCCGCAAAGTAGGTCCGGTCCAGTCCGGCCTTGGCGGCAAACTTCTCTTGTGACAGCCCCGTCCGCAGCCGCAACTGCCGGATGCGTTTCCCCAGCGTGACGACAATATCTTCCATGCCCCGAATTGCCTCACGAGAGATGACACTTTGAGCCGGTTCTTGCCTCACCAATAATGTCACCCGACGCGGATCCATTATCACGCGAAGGGAGGAAGGGTGAGTGCTTCAATGAGTTTCCTGGCCAAACGTGAACTACTCGCGCGTGTCGCGCCCCGTTATCAGAGCGCGCCGCCGTCGCAAAAGTCGGTCATCCTCGATGAGTTCGTCGCCGTCACCGGCTACGCGCGCAAGTATGCGATCCGGCTCCTCGCCCATCCCGTTCCCGTCCCCATGCCGCTGACCCGACCGCGTGAGCGTTTCTATGGCCACGCGGTGCAAGACGCGCTCGTCATCGCGTGGATGGCGGCCAATCGGATCTGCGCCAAGCGCCTCGTGCCCTTCTTGCCGGAGTTGGTCCCGGCGCTCGAACGGCATGGTCATCTCACGCTGCCCGATCCAGTGCGTGTGCAACTCCTCGCGCTCAGTCCGGCGACTGCTGATCGCATCCTGCGCCCGTATCGCGAACGGGATGCACCCCACGGCATGACGACCACGCGCCGCGGTCTGCTCATCAAACAGCAAGTTCCGGTCCGGACTTTCACCGGTTGGGATGACGTTCGCCCCGGTTTCTTCGAGGCCGATCTTGTCGCGCACTGCGGCCCATGGGCGGAAGGCGCCTTCCTGCAGACACTGGTTCTGACTGATGTCGCCACTGGCTGGACCGAGTGCCTGGCGTTGCTGCATCGCAGCCAGCACATGGTCATCCAGGCGCTTGATCGCGCGCGCATTCTGTTGCCGATGCCGCTCCTCGGCTTGGACACCGACAACGGGGGCGAGTTCCTGAACACCGATCTGCTCGCCTACTGCGAACGCGAGCAGATTACGTTCACGCGGGGACGGGTCGCCAAGAAGAACGACCAGTGCTTCGTCGAGCAGAAGAACGGGGCGATTGTGCGGCAACTGGTGGGCTATGATCGGTTTGAGGGAGAACATGCCTATCGCCAACTGGCCGAGTTGTATCGGGCGGTGCGGCTCTACGTGAACTTCTTCCAGCCCTCGATGAAGTTGCGGCTCAAGGAGCGTGAGGGCGGGAAACTGCGGCGGCGCTACGATCCGGCAAAGACCCCCTTCCAACGGCTGCTCGCGCCAGAGGTCTTGAGCACCGACGATCGTGTGCGATTGACGGCGATCGCCCAGGCGCTCGACCCAGTCCAACTGTTGCGGCAGATTGAGCAACTCCAAGATGCGCTCTGGCAGCACGCGCTCACTCAGCTGCCCGCGAGCGCGCCGGAGCGCATCCGACCGACGAGCAGAGACACGCCGACGGTTCATTTCACCCTGGAGGCATCCGCCAACAGTGAGACGACCGCGCAGCGCGAGCCGGAAAGAGGGAGGAAAAACCGGCGCACGAAGGGGGTGAAGGGGCCGCGATTGTATCGCACGCGACCGGACCCGTTCGCGGACGTGTGGCACGAGGTCGAAACGGAACTGATGGCGCATCCGGAGCGGACGGCGAAAGCGGCGTTCGAGAATCTGCAGCACCGCTATCCGGGCGTCTTCCCGGCGACGCAACTGCGGACGCTGCAACGGCGGGTGCAAGAGTGGCGGATGCGCACGATCCTCACGTTTGACGATCGGTGGTTAGCGGAAGAAGTGCTCGTGAGGGAGTCGGTTCCGTTGCCCTTGCGAGCGATCATGGAGCGACGAGAGGACGGAGAGCGCGGTAAGATCAGCGATGAGGCAACGGCTGCGGCCGGGTAAGATTCTCTCGTGAGGCAATCCGATCACGGCGCCACAGGCAATGAAAATGACCGACGCTGTTCGATCACCTAGCCGCAGCAGAGGAGCGATCGGGTCCCACCCTCGATATCACGGCCCCGCTGACTCGCCATCGGTTACCTGCTATTGAAGGGTGTTTTCAGGTTAGACGAAGAACGGGTATCAAACCAGATCGGAGTGGTACAGGGGAGAGAAAGACACCGAGCGCACCACAGAAGGGTGCGCTCGGTCATCCTCGTTACATCAGGACCGCAGACATCAGCCTTTGTGCGCCGACCAGTAGCGTTCCGCTTCCGTCTCCATCTGCGCCAAGCGGGTGTAGTAGTCGGCATACTCCTTGATGTGCGCCCAGGCGATCTTGCCCGTCAAGAGCGGATCGTCGTGCGTCACATCCGTCTCCGGGTCGTGCGAGCCGTGTTCCATCTCGACCGCCAGTCCTTTGCGGAACTCGGCAAGATCGACGGTGTCCCAGTTGATCCCGATCTGCCCGCCGATCCGCTGCGCCTCGTCCGCCGTGAACTGCTTGCCTTCTGCCATCGTGTTTCCTCCCTCCGGTCACTGCAAGGGGAGCGATTGTGCCTCGATACCCCACTCGGAGTCGTGCAAGTAGGATGCCACGCACCTTCGGCGTGGAGCGACGATAATGGTGCGATACGCGGAGTCTGAACGAAACGGCATCGGTCGATGATGCGATAGCCTGCGGATGTGTTGTAGCATGCGCTGTGGTGCCGAACGGGGCACGCCGGAAGTTCCAATCGCACCGGCCGTGATGGGGAAGGGGGAGGGATGCGTGCCTTCGTGCGTCACATGCTCAGCGATGGCTCACAGGAACTGCGCCGCAACGTCGTGCGCATCTACGCCGTCCTCATCCTGTTCAATGTGCTTCTCTGGGGCCTGACGCTCCTCGTCTCGACGCGCTTCTCCTTCGTCCTGAGCACCGGTCTACTCGCCTACACGTTCGGCTTGCGTCATGGCGTCGACGCCGATCACATCGCCGCCATCGACAACGTCACCCGCAAACTGATGCAGGAGGGCAAGCGCCCCGTCGGCGTCGGCTTCTTCTTCTCGCTCGGTCACTCCACTATCGTCGTGGTTCTCAGCGCGCTCGTCGCCATCGCCGCCAGTATCGTCGAGAGCAGCATCCCTCGCCTGCAGGGCATCGGCAGCGTGGTCGGTACCGGTGTCTCTGCCCTCTTCCTCTATATCATCGGTATCATCAACCTGCTCGTCCTGATCGAGATCGTCCAGATGTTCCGCCACGTCACACGAGGCGGCACATACCACGAGGAGACGCTGGAGCAATTTCTCGCCCAGCGCGGCATGATGAATCGTTTCTTCGGGAAACTCGTGCGCGCGATTGATACGAGTTGGAAGATGTATCCCCTTGGCGTCCTCTTCGGCCTCGGCTTCGACACCGCCAGCGAGGTCGCGCTGCTCGGCATCTCCGCCGCGACGGCAGGCAAGGGGATGCCGATCATCTTCGTGATGCTCTTTCCGCTGCTCTTCGCTGCGGGGATGAGCCTGGTGGACACGACCGACTCGATCCTGATGCTCGGGGCATACGGCTGGGCATTCGTCAAGCCGATCCGCAAGCTCTACTACAACATGAACATCACGCTCGTCTCGGTCTTGGTCGCCCTCGTGATCGGCACCATCGAACTGTTGAGCATCGTCGCGGACAAGCTGACGCTGCAGGGGAGTGTGTGGGATTGGGTAGGCAACGTGAATTTCGAGCGGATTGGCTACCTGATTATCGGCATCTTCGTGGTCAGTTGGCTCGGCTCGTCGCTCGTCTACCGGCTGAAGAAGTACGACGCGATCGAAGCGACCGAACCCGTCGTACAATGACCGAAGCGGCGCGGTCGCCACCCCGCGATCCACAGGAGCAGCGATGATGAGCGCAACGCCCGCGACGACGACGCAGTACCACTATCAACAGGACACGGATGCCTTGCTCACCCGGCTCCGCCGGATCGAAGGGCAGGTGCGAGGTGTCCAGAAGATGGTCACGGAGGGCCGCTACTGCCTCGACGTTGTTACGCAGCTCCAAGCGATCACTGCGGCGACGGACAAAGTCGCGGAGAAGCTCCTGGAAAGCCATATTCGCGGCTGTGTCGCCGATGCCATCCGCGAGCAGGGTGGGGATGCAGCGATCACCGAACTGATGCATCTCCTCGGGAAGGCGATCAATCGCTAAGTCATGGCGGCGCAGGGAAGCGTGTCCATGCCCCGGAGGAGCAGTCGCCCCGCCTCTGTGCGGTTGGCGACCAACCGGCAACATTCGTCATTGAACGTGCGCTATCCTTCCGCGCGTAGCAGGTGATCCACCCGGGGACCGGACGCGCGACCCCACCACGCGGCGATCGCTGCGAGGAGAAGGAGTGTGTCTCGCGCCGTCTCCGCCGGTCCCGGCGAGCCGCCACCAAAAACGCCGAAGCAGCCGCAGCCACCCGCATACCCGGTCGCCCACAGATAGATGACGAAGACGAGGAAAAAGGCGAGGAGGGTGACCGCTGCGAGCGCCGACCAGCGCAGATTCAGCCCGATGATCAGGTGAATGCCGAGCAGGATTTCCAGCACCGAAACCGCCACCGTCAGCACTTGCGCCGCCGTGCCGCTGACATGGAGGGTTGCCTCGGTTGCTGCCTGTGCGGCCGTGGCGTCTTTCAGTTTGCCCGCCCCGGCGACGATCAGCGTCAGACCGACGCCGACGCGGAGAAGAAAGGCGACAATCGGGAAAGCGAGCGCTCGCGTACGGTCCACCAACTTCTGTCCTATAATCGAGAGTGCGGCACGGACCCAACGAAAGGATCACCCGTCATGGCTCGTTCGGACCACTCTACGGCAGACGCAGGCAATCGTGCAACCGCTTCATCCAGGCCCGCCCGCACGCCAGTGCCACCGGCGCGCCGTGGCTCCGTGACCAAGCCCGTCAAGAGGACGCCGTGGGGGATGATCATCACCGGCGCACTCGTGCTCGTCGCTGTCTTTGCCGTGATCGGATTTGTCGTGGTGAGCAGGACGAAGACGGCTGGTCAGGTGGAGAACCCGCCGACGCCGTTGGCCGCACCGGCAATCGGCGCGGTAGCCCCCGACTTCTCCGCCAAGGCGAAAGACGGCTCGACGATCACGAAGGCAGACATCGCCGGGAAGCCGACGCTGCTCGTCTTCTTCGCCTCGTGGTGTCCGCACTGCCAGGCGGAGGTGCCGAAGTTGAAGGCGCTGGCGGCGGCAAACCCGGACCTGAAGATGGTCTTCATCGGTGTCGGGTATAACGACACGCAGCAGGGCATCTGGGATTTCCAGTCGAAGTTCGCGCTGCCCGTCCCGACCTACGACGACGGGGGCAAAGCGGCGAGCGTCTACGGCATCACGTCATATCCGACGCTCGTGTCAGTGGATACGAACGGGGTGATTCGGGATCGTGATACGGGCGAGGTCTCGCCGGACCGGCTCACTGCCCTCGTCGCCAAGGCGCACGGACAGTAATCTGATACGACGCGACCGGGCGCCATCCCAAGAGAGGGTCCCGGCGGAGTCGTGGAGAATGTGATGCCCTGCAACCCGTTTCGCTGTCGCTCTTGCCATACCGCCCGCCTCGTCCTCGCACTGATGCTCGCGCTGGCCATGCTTCCGCTCGCCACGATCACCGTCTCCGCCCATGTCGCCCTGCTCGCCGCGACTCCCGTGCCGAACAGCACGCTTGGTCAGCCACCAACGCGCATTCGACTGCGCTTCGACCAGCCGCCCGACCCGCAGTTCAGCCAGATTACCGTCCTCGATACGAACGGGAAGGCGGTGACAGGGGGGAATGCGGCGCGTGACACCAACAATGCGACGACTCTCGAAGTGGTGATCGGGCCCCTCCAACCGGGGCTGTATACCGTCGCGTGGCAAGCCCTCGCGCCCGATGGCCATCTGACGAAAGGCAACTACGCCTTCACGCTCGCTGCGGGCGGTGGACGCGCCGCACCGTCTGAGCCACAGCCAGTGGACGCGTCTATCAGCGCAACGCAACCGGGCACACCGGCCACCGCAACGAGCGACACGCCAACGCTCCTCGCCATGCTCGTTCACTGGTGGCGGTATCTCTCCCTCGGCATACTGATCGGGGCGCTGGGCCTTGCCGTGTTTGTCCTGCGCCCTGCGGCGCGGACGGTCGCCAATGGTGACGCGCACTGGCAGCGTATGGAGCGTCGCCTGCACCGGTGGGTGTTCGGTGGCCTGATCGCCTTCGCGTTCGCCCACCTTGCGACGCTCCTCCTGCAAGCGGCTTCCCTGACTGACGTTCCCGTCGTCCACGTACCCGGCGATGCCGTGCGCCGCCTCGCCTTTGACACGGTCTACGGAAGCGTCTGGCGGATCGTTGTCGCCCTCGCCTTCACCCTCCTCGTCGTTATGCTCATCGGCAGTATCCCGCAGCGACGTATCCCGCGCCGCCCGTCCGCCCTTCGTCTCGTCGCCTCCACCCAACCGGTGGCGTGCATTGCCACGGAGCCGGGGGTATCACCCGCGCTCTGGTCGTGGTGGCTCAGCCTGATAATTGCGCTCGCCCTCGTCGGTGCGCTCACCTTCAGCAGCCACGCCGTGGAGAGTCAGCATCAGCCCGTCCTCGCCCTCCTTGCGGACGCCGTCCATCTCGGCGCGATGGGTCTCTGGCTCGGCGGACTGGTGGTGCTCGTCGCCAATCTGCGCGGCTGGTTGCGCCCCTTGGCCGGGCGTGCCCGCACGGCCCTGCTCGACGCGATCATTCGACGCTTCTCCACTGTCGGGCTGGTCGCTGTCGCCGCCCTCATCGTCACCGGTATCTATGCGATGACGCTGCACACGACCCGCGCGACGATTCTTGACTCATCCTATGGGCGGATTTTACTGCTCAAGCATGCCCTCGTCCTGCCGCTGATCGGGGTGGCCGGGATCAACCTCCTGGTCCTCAAACCTCGCCTCCGCAAGAAGTGGGCGCGCGAGTGGTTGCCCTATCTCATCACGATCGAGGCGGTGTTTGGCGTCCTGATTCTGCTTGTCACGGCGCTGCTGACACAACTGCCGCCCGCGCATCCGCTCATCGGCACGAATGCCGCCGCTGCCAACCCGAACCTCGCCGCTGCCCCGCGCCCGATTTCGCCCATCCTCGGCGCGGACGCGGATACCAGTAGCGGCCTGCAGTCCACGCAGACAGTACGCGGCGATCAAGTGGCGGCAATCCTCATGATCACCACGGGGCGAGACGGCAGTGCGCTGAATGCCAATATCCTCGATGCGGCGACGGTGCCGATCAGTGGGTCGCCCGCGCCAGCGACGGGAAATACGGGGCCACGTCAACTGACTGACGTGCAGCGGGTGACGGCACTCATTACCTTCACCGGAGCGGACCTCGGCCAATCGGCGGTCGTGCTGGACGGCCAGGAAGATGGCTGGTATCGGGCGCGCGGAGTCTTTTTCCCCATTCGCGGCCAGTGGCACATCACCCTCGTGGTGCGGCGTAACCAGGTCGCCGAAGATGCCCAGTTGGACTTCGCGTATGACTCGGACCCGACGCGCGCCGTCACGTCAACACCCAGCACATCGGCGACGAAGCCGACGACCGGGTTCATCTGGCCCCGCCTCCTGCCGAACGCGTATTATGGCCTGCTCTTCGCGCTCCTTGGCGCGGCGATGCTCGCCCTGACCTTTCGGCTCCGCCCCCGGCAGTCGGTTGGCACGCGCGGGATGCGGGGGGTACGGGCCTGCTGCGCGGTGCTGGCGCTCCTCGGCCTCGTCGTCTTTGGCTACAACTCAACGGACCGCACCGCGACATCGGGCCTGACGAACCCGACGCCGAACAATGCCGCCACCCTCGCGGTCGGTCAGCAAGTCTTCACACAGAACTGCGCGACCTGCCATGGAGCCGGTGGGCGGGGCAATGGACCGCTGGCGACGCAACTCCAACCGCGCCCGGCGGACCTGGCAAGCGGCCATCTGGCGGGGCACACGGACGGCGATATCTACCAATGGGTCACGCAGGGGATACCCGGCACGGGAATGCCCGCTTTCTCCGGGACGCTCAGCCAGGAGGAAATCTGGTCGGTGATCCGTTACGTCCGCACCTTGAAGGGCAACGCCGCATAGCGACCGGCGCCCGCATCATGGAGCGTGTGAGAAACGTCTACGGACCCATCTGAAGAATCTGGCCATCGCATCCATGTCATAGCGCTTCGTGACCGACTCCCTTTACACTGGGGATGTCGGTGAAGGGAGAATGGCGACGCAGGTGAGCGCCATTACCGAGCAGCGCGCGACGACAGAGATGCGATACGCTGTCATGATCGCTCCCGACGAGCGTGGTCAATTCGCATCGTCTGGATGTCGCCACGAGGTGGATATGCCGGAACTTACGACACGTACCGCGTTCCTTCGCCGCCTCCGCTGGAGCGCAGTGATCGTCCCGGCGCTCTTCATCCTCCTTTCCGAGACCGTCCGTCATCGCTCCTTCGATGAGAGCGTGCCGGTCTGGCTCGGCAACCTCATCTCCGCAGCGGTCGCCTTCTGCGCCTCGTCTGCCTTCGCCTTCATCATTTTCCACTTCATCGAACGCCTCGACGCCAATCTGGTGGTCCAGAATCGCCGGTTCGCCGCCATTAATGCCCTCGCCACCATCGCGCACCAGCAGAGTGACGAACAGACCCTCCTCACCGTCAGTCTGCCGATCATCCGCGACGCGCTCGGCGCCAGCGCCGCGACGTTCCACCCGGACGAGACTGCTACCCACCCCCCGGACCGATCCGTGATTACCCTCACCCACAATGGGACGATCCTCGGCACGCTCCGCGCACATGGTGGGGGACTGTCCCTCGACCGTGGCCTCATGATCTCGCTTGGCGATGTCCTCGCGGTCGCCATCGCGAACCGGCGGCTCACCGCCCAGATTGCCTGCGTCGCCATCCTCGAAGAGCGGGAGCGCATCGCACGGGAACTCCACGACGGGCTGGCACAGATGCTCGCGACGATCACCTTACAAAGCGAGCGGGCCCGTGCGCTCCTCGCCGACGGCAATACCAATGCTGCGCGGGTCGCGCTCGACCGGATCGGCGAGGCGAGCGGCACCGCGTACGCCGATGTCCGGGAAGCGATCGTCGGGTTGCGCACGGATACCGACGGCGACCTGCTCTCCGCGCTGCGGCAGACTGCGGATCGTTTCAGCGACGCGACGGACATTGTCGTCACCATCGCGGGCGACCTTGCTGGCGCCACCTTTCCCGCCCCGATGGCCGAACTGCAACTCCTCCGGGTGGTGCAGGAGAGCCTGACGAATGTACGCAAGCACGCGCACGCGACGCGGGTGGACATCCATCTCGCGCCGCACCCCGAGACGCATCGCCTGGAACTGACCATCCGGGATGATGGTATCGGCTTCAACCCCAAGAGCGTCCCGCGCCTCGGCCGGCACCACTTCGGCCTCCTCGTCATGCGTGAGCGCGTCGAGAGTCTCGGCGGGCACCTGCGTATCGATGCGTATCCCGGCGACGGCACGACGATCACCGTTCTCCTGCCGCTTGCCGCCGAAGCGCGCGGCGTGGCATGAGCACGCAGTGTGTCCGAGTGCTGCTCGTGGACGATCACGCGCTACTGCGCGAGGGATTGGCGGGGCTGCTCAACGCGCAGCCCGACTTCGAGGTCGTCGGTGAGGCGGCGAATGGGCAAGAAGCGATCGCACGCACGGGCGAACTGATGCCCGACTTGGTTCTGATGGATGTGGACATGCCGGTCATGGACGGGCTCGCGGCGACGCAGGCGATCAAGGCAACGCTGCCGTACGTGACGATCGTCATGCTCACCGTCCATGATGCGGATGAGAAACTCTTCGGGGCGATTCGCGCGGGCGCGCAAGGCTATTTGCTCAAGGACATCCGCGCGACCGAACTCGTCGAGGCGCTGCAGGGCCTCGCGCGCGGGGAAGCCGCCATTTCCCGCCGACTTGCCAGTCGCCTGATCCAGGAGTTCGCGCAGCAGGACACGTCACCGGCGATGCCCCTGACACCGCGCGAACGGGAGATTTTGGCGATGGTCGCGGCGCGCAAACGCAATAAGGAGATCGCGGACGCACTCTTTATCAGCGAGTTCACCGTCAAGAATCACCTACGCAACATCCTTGCGAAACTGCACCAGCGCAACCGTCGGGAAGCGGCCGCCTTCGCGCGGGAACGGGGACTGGTCGGTGAAACGGACTAGTTCTTTTTCGCGGCGAAATAGTCCCTTTTTACTCCTAATTCGCACGGTGGGCACTCGTCATTCCCGGCCAACGCCTCGTAGAATGAAGGCCGGCAATATGAACCTACCTGTTATCCAGTGCAAGGGGTGAGGAAATGCAACGACACAATGGACGGGGCCTGCTCATGATCGGTATCTTGGCGCTCCTTTTGACACTGGCGCTGGCGATCCCGGTCTCGGCACATGCGGCGTATAAGAGTTCGATCCCACCGGCAAACGGGACGGTGCAGCAAGCGCCCAGCCAGGTACTGATTACCTTCTCTGAGGAGACCGACCCCCTCAAGAGCGGCGGCTCCGTCACCGATGCGAGCGGCGCAACCGTTTCTACCGGCTTCGAGGTGGATCTCAATCAGCGCACGAATATGGCGATTGACCTCAAGCCGAATCTGTCGGGCGGCGTCTACACCGTCACATGGAACACCTTCACCGACGACGATAGCGGTGTGGGGAACGGCACGTTCACCTTCACCATCCAAGCCGCTGCGGGCACGGGCACGGCAATGACAAGTGCCGCGACAGCGACGGGCACGCATGCGACGGCAAGTAGCTCACCGGCAGCCGCAACGACGCCGACGAGCATCCCAGCGCCGACTGCCGCTCCCACCGCGACGACGGCAGCGACCGTGGCGGCGACCGCGACCCGACCCGCGAGCAGCGTTGTGGCAACGGGCACCGGGGGTGGGACGACCACGACCGCACCGACGACGCTTCCGCAAACGGGAGAGAGCGCCAGCGGTACACTGCTTCCGTGGGTGATACTCGTCATCATCGTTGGTGGCGGTGCCATTGTCGCAGGGAGTCTGTTGCGACACCGCATACGACGTTCGTAGAGACACGGCCAAGGAGCCTCCCCAGACAGCGCAGTGCGGTATGATGGGGCAAGCGGAGAGTGATTCATCGTCTGCACGACGGGGAGAGAGTGATGCAACAGACGCGCCGGTTTCTGCTCGTTGTCGCTGTCGGGGTTGCGCTCTTCTTGGGCAGCACCGTTGGAGCGACATCCCCGCCGGGGTTCGTCAGTTCCAATCCGACGGATGCGGCGACCATATCAAGCGATCTCTCGCAGTACACCCTCACCTTCAGTACACCGGTCAACCCGACAATGACCGGTGGCTACATCAGTGATGTCAATGGGGCGATTGTTTCAATCAGTATCACGGTCAGCGCCGATGATCCGACCACGATCATCATCGGCCTCGCGCCGAATCTTTCGATGGGGTGGTATATGGTGATGTGGAATACCGCGCTCTCCGGTTCCGACGATCCGTTGGCTGGCATGACTACCTTCAATATCGCCTAGGGTACTGGCACCGCGCGTAAACCGCTGATCGGTACGACGCGCGCAGTCTGGGCATCTCACGAGCGAGGGATCCGTGCAACGTTTGGCTCCGTCTGTATCGGTCGCTCCGCCACCCGCATCGGCCACGCTCCCCCCGGGACGCACGATACATCGCCCGGATAGACGCAACGACCGTCCCGTCATAGTCGTCCTGATCGCGCTCGACGCGCTCTTTGCCGTCGCGCTCGTCATCCTGGGTGGTACACCCGGCATCCAGACCTTCACGACGGTCTTTCTCGGCATTTTCATCGAGGCGATGCCCTTTGTGCTGCTCGGCGCGCTCGTCTCCGGCGTGATCGGCGTCTTCGTCCAGGATGAGACGGTGGCCCGCCTCCTGCCGCGTGGTCGTATCGCCGCGCCGATCGTTGGCAGTCTACTCGGCCTGCTCTTCCCGGTGTGCGAGTGCGGGGTCGTGCCCGTCACACGTCGCCTCGTCAATAAGGGCGCATCGGTCGGTCTCGGCGTCGCCTTCCTCTTCGCCTCGCCCGTGATCAACCCGATCGTCCTCTGGAGCACCTATGCCGCCTTCGGCGGCAACTGGCAGATGGTCGCCTGGCGCGCGGGGCTGACCTTCGCTATCGCCTCCTGTGTCGGCTTCGTCTTCGCCTGCCATCCCGACGGACGTGCCTTGCTCAAGCCTGCACCCACCGCGCTCGGGTATACGCCGTTACCTGTTGATGCCAGTGACGAGCATGCTGATTATCGCGAACACAATACCTCCGCACAGCCGCATATCCACGAGGGACACGACCACGCCGTGATGCCGCTCCCGGAGAAGGTGCGACACGTTTGCGAGCATGCTGCCATGGAGTTCTTCGAGATGGGCAAGTTCCTCGTCTTCGGCGCGATCCTCGCCGCGCTCCTGCAATCCCTCATCCCGCGCCAAGCGCTGCTCTCCATCGGGCAATCACCGGTCGGCAGCGTCCTCGTCATGGTCGTGCTCGCCGTCGTCCTGTCGGTCTGCTCGACCGTGGATGCCTTTCTCGTCCTCACCTTCGCGGGCACCTTCACCACCGGGGCGATCCTCGCCTTCCTCGTCTTCGGGCCGATGGTCGATATCAAGTCCACGCTGATGTTTTTGACCGTCTTCAAAGGGCGCGCCGTCGCCCTGATGATCGTCCTCGCCGCGCTCCTCGTGCTGCTCGCGACGATCACCATCAATCTCAATATCGCGTAAGGGGAATGACCGATGCCGAGACAGCGACTGCTCTCAGACGCACCACCGATGCCCCATCGCCGTGATCGCATAGGGGTGCGATGGGGACCGACGCTCCAAATGGTGCTGCTGATCGGGCTCGGTGCGATGCTCGTCGTGAAAGTGGCAACCGGTGGCATCCTCCTTTACGTCAACGGCATCTATACACGGCTGATCCTCGCCGCCGGGATCGCCTTCATTGTTCTCGGCTACATCGCCGGTTTACGCTGGCTCGTGCAACGCACCGCTGCCGCACCCCACCACACAGATGACGACCATGCCCATGCGACGGGACGCATCGAGGCACTCGGCTACGCGATGCTCACGATCCCGCTCCTCCTCGGGCTCCTGATCCCCGCCCACCCGCTCGGCGCATCCGCAGTCGCCTCCCGCTCCAACGGCACGGGCGGCGGCCCGAACGCGACTACCCGTCTGAAGACGATCAGCCAACTCGACGCTGCCTCGGATCGGTGGACGCTCCTCGACTGGACCGCCGCCCTCACGCAGACTCCCGACGTACGCACGCTCGTCGGCAAACCCGTCAAACTCGTCGGCTTCGTCGCCGAGGGGAAGAGTGGCCTCGGCCCGGGCTACTTCACCGTCGCCCGTTTCGTGATCGTCTGCTGCGTCGCAGACGGCAATGCCGTCACGCTCCCCGTCAAATGGGACTCACCGTTGAAGCGGGATACGTGGGTACAGATCACCGGTACGCTCGCAACCGGCACGGCGGACGGCACGGTCGCGCCGTACATCGCGGCGACCGATGTCACGAACATTCCGCAGCCGAGCCAGCCCTACCTCTACCCATGATGACGATCGTCCCCGCCGCACCACGGTCGCCGACGGATCGCCGCTTCTGGCGCGGCGCGCTCGGCCTGATTGTCGCCATTGCGGCAGCGATTGGTCTCGTGATTCTGCGGGGCAGCACGGTCAATATCAGCATGACGACAACGCCGCCGAACGGCACGTTAATTTCCAGCAAGACGTTGATCGGTCTCACATTTCCGACGGCGATGCAGCCGCAATCGGTCGAGTCCCGCCTGACTATCGCCCCGGCGCTCGCCGGCCGCTGGTCGTGGGACCTCAATGGCGTGCATTCCGATCGGGTCGTCTGGTTCATCCCGGCACAGCCGCCCACGGTGGGCATGACGTACCGTGCGAATCTGACGAAAGGCGCTCAAGCGACGAATGGCCGCAGCGTCGCACACGACACCGTCTGGTCGTTCACGATCCGACCGCCGTCGCTCCTCTTCCTGCGCGCCACCCCGGGTGGACCATCGAACATCCGCAACCTCTGGACGGCGAACGCGGACGGCTCCGGACTGCGGCAGATCACGAACGAACCGACAGGTATCAGCGAGTATGACGCCGCACCGGATGGTTCGCGGATCGCCTACATCGTCCCGGAGCGGCGCACGACTGCCTTGTGGGTGATCAATCTGGATGGCACCGGACACACGCGCCTCTCGCCCGCGAACGACCCATCGCTCTACGCGAGCCCCGCGTGGAGCCCGGCCGGTGACGTGATCGTCTACACGCTTAGGAGCGTTGTGCCAACCGGCTCCCCGCCGAGCATCGCGTCGAGTGGGGCATCGCAAGCCGTCACGATCGGTGCATCGAAACTCTGGGCGGTCGCGCCGGACGGTCGCTCGCTCGGGCGCATCTATGGCCGGGGTGATGAGGTCGGCTTCGGGCCAGTCTGGTCCCCGGACGGGACGCGCCTCGCCTTCCGGGGACAAGTGAGCGACACCAATGCCTCAACCGTCGTCCTTTCCGACCTCGCCGCCGATCCGTACACGATCCCGGCCGGTGCAGGCAGCCGGATCAGCTGGTCCCCGGACAGCGATCGTGCCGCCTTCGACGAGACGGTGCCGGATGCCAACGGCAGCGTCACGAACCGTATCGTGATCGCGACCATCAATGGCAACGGCACGCAGATCCTCCTCGGCAATCAGGCAGGCCAAGAGAGCGAGCCTACCTGGTCGCCGACGGGGGATCGGATTGCCTTCCTCCGCCAGGCCAGTGGCACTCCCACGACGGACCTCTGGGTCGCGAACCTCGACGGCAGTGGCCTCACGCGACTGCTGGGCGGGGATAGCCAATCGTTAGAGATGCCCGCTTGGTCGCCGGACGGCACAACGCTCGTCGTCAGCCGCACCATTACCGCGACGGGGACCGAGGCCGGTATCTGGATCGTCGGTGCCGACGGGCGCAACGCGCATCAACTCATCGCCGATGGCGAACGCGTCACCTGGATCCCGTGACCGGTCGCGGCAGCGACGGCATCCCTACGCGGGCGCGATCTGCATGCTGACGCGCACACCCGGCGCCAGCACGGGCAACCGAATCTGATCCCCCCGGATATCCGGCGACGGGTGTCCATCGATCTTCACCTGCCCGACGCGCAGTGGCAGCGTCAGCGTGACGCCCTCCACGGGACGCTCCCCTCCATTCTCGATATCAATCCGCCGCCCGCCCTCGGTCACCTGCACGGCAAGCTGACGGGTGGCGTGTGCGTATGCGGCCATCGCCGTCACCGGCGCAACCCACAATCCACGGTCACGCGCGGCGGCCACACCGGCGATCACGGCGGTCCACATCGCCTGACCCTCCTGCTCCACCGCCTCGTTCGGGTGGGTCCACACACTGTGGTAGCCCCGCCGCGCCAGCGTCTCCTCGACCCGCGCCAGCGCCTCGTCGGCCATACCGCTCTTCGACGGGAGGTAGAAGTCGGGGAACACCGTCAGGCGAGGATCCCCGGCAATGCCGTCCAGTTCGTACGGATGCCGCAGATCGCGCGGATAGAGGCGGGTGAGCGTCGTCCAGCCCCGCCGCGCGAAGACTGCCCAGAATCGTTCGTCCAGACTGTTACTGCTCGTCCAAGGGAAGGCGAAGGACGGAGCGGTCGTGATCCCCAGCGCATCTGCGGTTTGCTGCCACTGCTGGAGGTCGGCGTCCAGTTGCTCGGGCCTGACGCCGCGTACATAGAGATGCCCGAAGGTGTGCGAGGCGATCTCGTGGCCCGCGCCCGCCAGTTCGCGCGTCAGGGAGGCGAAATACCAGGCGGGGTTCGCCGCTTCCGTGCCGTATGGGTCGTTGCCATACCAGGGATGGGTCCGCCACCAATCACTGCCCCACCCGTGCGCCAGGTCCGCGTCCGTGTAGATCGGATTGCCGAGAAAGAGCTCCCGGCCGGGATTGCCCGTGAGGAGATTGTAGCCCGTCGTGTAGAAGGTCGCGTGGATGCCGTACGGGGCAAACTGCGTCGCCAGGAAACGCGCACCGTCACGCATGCGCATCCCCTTCGCCTCGGCTTCGGCGACATCCGGACCGCCATCGGCAAGGAGGGAGATCTGCGTGCCCGCGCCCTCGCTACTCGCGAGACTGCGGGTGTGGATCAGGCCACCCATCGCCGATTCCCAATCGTAGCTGAAGGCGAATCCGGCGATGGCGTAGTCCGGGAAGGGCTCGACCCGCACACCCTCGGCAAGGATGAGAGAGAGCGCGGAGACTGTCGCATCGCCGGTCTCCGCAGACAATCGGAGCCGAAACCCGCCTCCATTCCTTGGCGTCGTGATCGTATGGATGGTATCACCCTGAGCGGTCCACGTATCCATCGGGGAGAGCGGTTGATGTGCTGGATCACCCCACTCGGCCGTCACGCGAATCGTGCCGGTGCTGCCGGTACGTACCTGAAAGCGCGCTCCCGACGTGCTGTCGATCCAGGGGCTGAGGGCGCTCGCTCCGCGTGGGAGCTGGAGGACGGACGGTGCGGAAATCTGCCCGCCGTGCTCCGGTGACCAGAGGGAGCGCAGGCCGGTGCCCGCGGCAATCGCGAAGGGTGCGGCAAAGTCGGTGCGTCTGTCGGTCGCGAGTGGTGGAGTGGAGCGATGGCCACACGCCGTCAGCGCGGATCCGAGGGCAAGGCTGAGGGAACCGACACCGGCGCGGGAGAGGAAAGCACGTCGGCGGAGAGGAACGGACATGGAACGCGTCCTTGCTGCGCACGGTCGGAAACGATTGCCGCTGAGTATACCCGACGGCGCCACCGGTTTCGATCTTCTGTCGAAAGATGTGGTACGACTGATAGACCGGCGTCAGTTGATCGAGACTGCCGGTCAGGCCGATGAAGGCGAGATCGAACTGGGCGAGAT
The DNA here is from genome assembly GCA_937968015.1 of uncultured Thermomicrobia bacterium. Lineage (GTDB taxonomy): Bacteria > Chloroflexota > Chloroflexia > Thermomicrobiales > JALYUS01 > JALYUS01. Next base: position 8,371 of record CALBSO010000003.1, on the reverse strand, counting down.
AGTCCCGCAGGTACGCAGCGGTGTCGCGCTCGGGATCAACGGTGACGAAGACGACGCGGACCCGCTGCGCATCCCCGCCCAAGGTGTGCATGACATCACGGAAGACGCTGAGCGTGGCAGGGCAGACATCCGGGTAGTGCGTATAGCCGAAATAGAGGAGGACGACCTTCCCGCGCTGCTGACTCAGCGTGAACGGTTGGCCCTGTTGGTCGGTGAGACTGAAGTCCGGTGCCGGTGACGTGCGTTCCCGATCCACAGGCGCTCAACAGCGGCAACACCACGAGGGCAAGCAGTTTCATACAATGCACGGGACGCCATTGTCGGATGCGCATGGCCAATCCTGCTCGATACTCAGCGTGGGACGGCGAGCGAGGCATCATCCTCCCACCACGGCGCTCCTTCCGAGTATAGAACCCATACCGACAGACAGCGCCGTCGCGATCGGCCCAAAAAGGAACTATTTCCGGGCCCAAACGGACTAGTTCATTCGGGGATCAGATCACCGCCGCAATGCGGCATACCTCGCCAGAGGAGGGGGGCTCTCCCGCCATCTCGATGAGCCGAGTGATACGCTTTTTGAGTACGGAACGGAGCAAAACGCGCGTCAGACGCGATGCAGATGTATAAATCGGCACCGACGCGAAAGCCGTTGCCGGAACTAACGATTCAGCAATTTTGGGTGCATCGAGATTGAGGGAGAGCCAGGAGGGGGCTCAACAGATTGCTTGACATGTACGTACGGGTATGTGTACCATATTGAGGATGTTGGACGAAGATGCGACACGGGAGGAACATTACAAATGGAACCACCGAGAGCAGGGGCAATGATTACCGCGATCAGTAATCAGAAGGGCGGCGTAGGCAAGACCACGCTCACAATCAATCTATCGGCCGCGCTCTCGTCCTTGAATAATCGTGTTCTCGTGATTGACCTTGACCCGCAGGGCCATCTCACGCAGGGCATTGGCTTCGGACAGATGTGGGAAGACGAGGGGTACAATCTCTACCACGCCCTGATCGGACGTGAGAAGCGCGACTTCCACGAGCTGATCCTCCACCACGAGGGAGAGGGTTTCGACCTTATCCCCAGTAACGGTCAACTCGTCCTCGCCGAGCGTGCCTTCTCCAATATCCGCCACCGCGAAGACCGACTGCGCCACCTCCTAGCGCCCATCGAGAAGGAATACGACTGGATCCTCATCGACTGCCCGCCCGACCTCTACAGTCTCACGGATAACGCTGTTAATGCGGCGCGGACGATGATCGTACCCGTGCAGGCTGAGGCGACAAGTTTGTGGGCGCTTCGGCTCCTCTTAGATCAGCTGGCGTCTATGATGGAGGAACTACACATCGAAATCGACATCCTCGCGATTGTCCCGAATCTCGTCCTCGATTCCGTTGTCTCCAAGCATGTCCTGGCACGTCTACGTGCCGAGATGCCGCACGTCACACCGTTCGAACTCCGCAAGCGCGTGATGCTGCAACAGGCGTGGATTGCGGGGCAGTCTATTTTCGCCTATCGCGCCACCTCCCATGCCGACGAGAAGAATCGCACAGAAATCGTCGACAGCTATCTGCAACTTGCACGTTACGTGATGGCGCGAGTGGCGAAGGAGGCCGTGCGTGGGTAAAGGCCGGATTCAGCAGGAAGTCGAAGGGCGCACATCAGACCTCTCCAAGCGTTTCGACCGCGTGGAGGCGATCCGAGGGCGGTTCCACGATCCCAAATCCAATCAGGGACGGCGCGCGGATATGGACGTGCAGCGCGTCAAGCACGGTATCTGGCTCGACCCCGCGATCATCGACATGATCACCGACGGTTTCATCGGCGCGCAATCCGCCTTGAAGCCAAAGCGACCGACGAAAGCCGTCTATGTGGAGACGCTTTTGGAATATGCGATGCGTCACCCCGATGAGATTGAAGCGATGATGCGAGAGAAGTACGGATCAGCCGACTAGACCATTTTGGGTATCTTCGTCTTGATGGACGAAGATACCCAAAATGGTCTAGATATCCTCTGTCGCCACTTGGCGATGTTGGAAGAAGTAGCGATCTCGGAGACAGAATGCATCTTCCGCCAACTACGTATTTTCATTCCATTGGGAGTGGACAGGGGCGATAGACTAAACTCAAAAGAAAATGCCTCCCCAAATGCTTGGCGGCTGGGGGAGGCACGGTACCCCGTCTGATGCAGGGAGCATGCGATGACGTTAACACAGTTTGCCCAAAATATCAACCCTACCGATAAAGGCCCGTTCCATTTCGCGGGATTTTCGACACCGAATACGACGTCCGTCCCTGACGACTTTTTCGATGTGCTCGCACCGAATCTATCGGAGGCGGAGCTGCGCGTCCTGATCTACATCATTCGCCGCACCTTCGGCTTCAAGAAAGACCTGGATACCATTTCCCTCAAGCAGATGGTCGAGGGGATCACGACGCGAGATGGCAAGGTGCTCGATCACGGCACCGGCATGAGCAGGCCGGGAGTAACGAAGGGCATCAAAGGTCTCACGGCAAAGGGGATCATCGTCACGACGCATAACAGGTCGCAGGAGAAGGGCTACGAGGCGACGACCTATCAGCTCCGCTTCCGCTCCGACCCCATCGAAACAACGTTGCCTAGGGGATCGCAACCACGTTACCTGGCCCATGGAAACGACGTTGCCATACAAGAAACAGTTAAACAAGAGACAGAGAGACAAGAGCAATTCGAACATTCGAATGACCTCCCTCAAATGAAAATTGTGGATAACCTGGGGATAACTGGCTATCTGGACAACCTGATCGTCGACATCTCCCGCGAGTTCGGTGACACCGCGCATCTCGCCTCCAACTGCAAGCAGGCACGCAACATTTTCGTCGAGCTCGACCTCAGCGAGGAGGTTTTTGTCGAGCAATACCTCTATCAGGCGCGGCAGAAGACGAAGCACCAGACGAAGGTGCGCAGCAAAATGCCCTACTTCTTCGCCACCTTGCGCACGATGTGCGGGCTGAACGAGTCGGAAAAGGCGGAGGGTGTGCCGTAGTGCCTCGTACGCTTCAGTTGCAGATTCCGACGAGGATTGAGCGACGGGTGGCCTATTTTCCCCGTATCCTGAGGGATTTGTCGGGACTTGGTGAGGCACGGGAGGGGAGGTCAGACACGCTATGTGTTGTGGAGTAGGGCAACGCATCACCTTGGACCGAAAGTTTTCGCCGCGCGAAATCAACGGTCGCCTGCGGATCATTGAAGGGTCCGCGACCCGTCGCGCGAATGTACGCAGCGACGTCAGGAATATTCAGTTCGGCCAGCTCCTCCCACATTTTTTCGGCACTCTGGGCCTCTTTACCCTGTGTTTGCTTTGGATAGTTAACCCTGTATGGATAGTCTGGCGGAATGCGCCATCCTTGTTCGGCGCATTCCGCCAATCCAGTTTGGCGGTTTCCGCCATTCTTGTTTGCCAGGAATTCCTCCCACGCGGCATTGAGCCGCTCGACTTGGATCAAGTAGTACAGACGTGCGGGGACACCACGGCGTTCCTCCCTCAGCAATGTCGCCGCCCGCAGCTGCTTGCGAGCGGTCTCCTGCTCGCGCCGACTCAGGCCCGTCTCCGCCTCGATTTCCTCCTGCGTCTTGAAGATCCAGCCGTCGGGATCGCGCTGGGTGCCGGACCACTGGAACAGATTCGCGAGAAAGACGGTCGCGACGACGCTGCCGGTGATGGCATTGAGAGAGGGGTAGTAGACGACAGGACGGCCCAGACCCCGGAAGACATCCGAAAACTTCATTCTCCATACCCCATCAGCGCTTCGTCTCCGAGCCAAGGAGTCGTTTTGAAGTCCGATATTTACATGTGTTTACAGAGTTGTCAATACATTTCTACTCGTGTACATCAGGAAAGACAAGCGTAGGATATGATTGCGGTCACGACGGGGCATTTTCTTGGCATGCGAAATTGTGTGCGTAGCAATTCAGCGCAGGGCAGCGATGACGAGCGCGAACGTGATGCCACTGACGACCGCGCCGACGACCGCGCCGACCGTTACCTGCGCGGGTGTATGGTCATCCACTGCCACCCGTGCCCATCCAACGAGCGCCACCAGCGGCACGAGGAGCAGCATCCACCAACCGAACAACTCTAGGAAGACGACGACGATCCCGGCGGTCACCCCGGTGTGAATTGAGATTTTCCAATAGCGGGTAATTGCCAGGGCGATGATGAGCCCCGCAGCGCCCGCGCAGATCAGCCCGATAATCTGCGACGGCGCGCCCAACTTCAGGAGGACGACGAGGGCGGCAAAGCCGCAGGCGAGCGTGAAGAGGATGATCCCGGCCCGCTGTTCGCGTCGCCGCACATGGTGGTCCGTCACTTTTCCACGGCGCAGTTGGCGGAGGAGATAGAGCAGGGGCACTACGGGCGCGAAGAGGATGCCGAGGAGGCTCCATTTGAGAGCAGCACTTGTGGTTGGCGAATATCGCCAGGCGACGACGATGAGGACCACCGCAGCCAGCGGCGAGGGGGCGAAAACTTCAGTGATGATGCGCGCGAGATGGTTGCTTCGTCGGGGCGCGGATGTCATTTTCGTGCTGGTCATGTGGTTCTCCTCGACCGCGTTGACGAAGAAGGCGCATCAAGTATCTCATCGACCAATGACACGGCGCGCGGAGCAAGTCGCTGATAGGCCCGCGCCACGCGTTGCAGGTACTGCAATTCCGCATCCACATCGGTGTCACTCCTCGTCACAGGGATAGCAATGGGTACGGGAACACGCCACCCCCGCCGCTTCGCTTGCACAGCGGCGGCCCACACGATCGCCTCGACGCAAACGGGTGCGTCATTCTCGGATATGCCGAGCGTGTCGCATACTGCTCGGGCCCGATCGCGCATTGCGACCGTGGTGTATCGCTCCAACATGGCAACGCCGTCCTGGATCTCCATCATCCGGCGATAGAGGCGCAGATCAAGGCTCCGGAATGTGAGGGCGTCCGCATACGCGGAGCGTGGCGGATCGAGCGCGATGTCCGGGGTCACCGCATATAAGTCGCGCCAGAGGGGATAAAGCAGCCGATGGGCGCGGTATAGTTCCCCCCAGCGGTACATACCGAGGAGTCCGCCGCTCACCAAGGCCACGCAGCCGCTGGCGAAAAGCGTATAGGCGAGCGTCGTCGGATACGAATGCGGGGGCACAATGCCGAGGAGCGCGAGGACGATATAGCCGCACTCGAGACCAGCGTATGCGGTGCCGAGTCCCCAGCCGATGGTCTGCACGCGGGCCTGAAGTCGCAAATATGATCGGGGGATGCTGCGGACAACCTGCCGGTTTCGGAGCGAGCGAGAGAAGACCTGGGAGACGAGCAGCCCGATGTAAAGAAGCAGTATGAGCCGGTACTCGGCAATGTATGGGGCCGTGCTGTAGCGCGCTTGGAAGTCCGTCGGCGCCTCGATCGGTACCGAGGCGCGGCTGAACAGGACCGCCATCGTCAGGATCGTTCCCACCATCAATCCGACGCTCCCGAACACGCCGCGCTTGCGCTCCTCGTAATGCAGTAAGCGCATCACGACCGGCTGAAATGCCCACGCGGCGATGACACCGAGGCTGTTACCGAGGAGTCGCGCGAAGTTCGGAACGCTGATGATGCGATCGATCGCCCGATAGACCGGCGGATGGAAGACCGTCATGCTGAGGGAGACCGCGCAGAGCGAGAGGCAGTTAGCGCGCTGCGCCGCGTCGTGCAGACGCCAATGGAGCGCCCGCAATTTGCCGAGCAGATATCCCCACAAGGCGGCGACGAGGATGGCGCTGACGAACTCACCCACCATCGTTCAATCCCTCCAAGCTGTCGAGAAGTCGAAGGGTATCGGCAACATGCGCGTCGGGAGCCGCAGTATTCGCGTGTGCGCCGCTGATGCGTGTGAGGATGAGGGTAGCGATCATCTCCGCTTCCTGTTCCTCTGCGTCCGTGTATCGTGTGCCGCGCGGCGCGCGCAGGCCTTCGTCCGATGGATCGGCGCCGGACAAGAGGGCCGCCACGTCGGTGTCATCCAGCCCTTCGTGGTCGCAGAGAATGTGTCCCAGTTCGTGCAGGATGATGTGTCGTTGGTGCAGCGGTGCGGCGCGCTCCTCGTAGAACACGACATCGACGGACAGTTCCGCGATCCACGCACCGAAGGATTCCCCCCGCAGCGCCATGGGACACAGAACGATCGGGCGACCGCGACGATCAGCAAGGGATGAAGCAAATATCTGTGTGTCAAAGGGAATAGGAATCGGGAGATCATGGATGCGCGCTGCACAGCGCTTGCGGAGCGTCTTCATGTCCATGGAGAAGGTCCCTTAGGAAGCTACGCTTGATCGGCTTCCTTCATAACATGCTCGTCACCGTCGCTCTGTGGCGGTCGCGGCACCCGGCGACCACTGTACATCGCCTCGATCTTTCGCGCTTGCTCGATCATCTGCCCGATCACCTCGCGCGATTCCGGTGAGAGATCCGCAGCGCGCAGGGCCATCTTGCGCACGTCGGCATCGAGGGCGATGGGGAGCTCCTCGTAGAGGCGCGTGGCCTCCTCGGTGTCGAAGAAGTACGTGACCGGCACGCAGAAGAATCTCGCCAAGGTCTCCAGGACCTTCTTCTGCGGGTTGTCTTTCGCCCCCGTGTGCAACTGCCACAGGTATGCAGCGGAGATCGAGGAGCCACCGCAGCCGCTGATCGCGGCCGCGAGGTCTTTGTACGAGTGATTCCGGCGGTCACGGGCACGCTTCGCCTTGATGAGCCGGTCGATCTTCTCCGCCAGCGTCGGGTAACCGGTTTCCTGTCCGTCCGTCATCGTTGCGTCATCCCCTGCGCGCCCGTAGACGATCTCACCGCACATGCCCGCCTGTCGTATTTACAGGCATAAACCATACCATACATCGTAGCACACCTGTGAATATCCGTGTGGCGAATCGCTGGACAAACAGCGGCGGACCCCGTATGCTCTACATATGAATACGTAATAGACGTATTGTATTTATTTGTAAACGAGCGGGGGAAGCATGGACAACATCTGCGTACACAGTCACCACCCGTTGCGCACGCTCTCCCGACCGGAGCCACCGCCCGAACTCCATGCGCGCATTGCGGCGGCGATCCGCGTCGAAGCGGCGCGTCAGCAGCAGCGTCGCCTCCGGCGCTGCGCCTTAGCGGGAGTCACGGCGCTGCTGTCACTCGTGGTCGTCATACATGGGTTTCTGGGCTAAGGGAGGAGAAGAGTGTGACAGTGCCGAACGCCATACGTCCACCTTTCGTCGTAGACAGAACTGAAGGGGCGGTAGCAGAGGCTGATCGCGGTCGCTCCCCAGCCACCGGGACGTGGCATGGTTCATCGTACCCTGCGGCAGCCGCCGAGCGACGACTGCACGTACGGTCCAGCCCACCGGGAGAACCCACGCTGTTACCCAAAACTCCCCCGCCGGGTATCCCGGTCCCCGATCTGCGCTCCCGGCCACCCGTTCCCGTCGTCCCCTGGCCCACCCGCGCGCAGCGGTGGCTCCGGGAACGGACACAACCCGGCCGTCTCGAAATGGACGACGATGCGCAGATCGGGGACTGCGTGGCGATGATGTCGACCGGTTGCCGCATCCTCGCCACCATCGGCCCCAAAGGCGGTCCGGGCAAGACGACCGTCGCCCTCGCCACCGGCCTTGTCCTCGCCGAGGCGCCGCTCGCCCGTCCGATCGTCGTCGAGCTCAACCCCGACTGGGGCACGATCGATCAGGTGCTCGGCGACACCAACCCCCGGACGATCCAGGACCTCCTGCAGAACCTCACTGCGGTCAATCAAGCGGGGATCGGTCTCTTGCAAGGGTACGTGACGATGTGGGGACGGCTGCCGGTCCTCACCGCGCCGAGCCGCCCCGACGAGATGGCCCGCCTCACCCCGCGCGACTACGAGCGCGTCCTCAAGCTGCTCTCCGTCCACTACAACCTGATCATCCTCGATTGCGGCACCGCCTTCACCCAGCGCCTCAACCAGTTCGCCATCCAGGCGGCGGACCACCTGCAGGTCGTCGGCTGGCCGGATCACGCGACGATGCAGAAGACCGTGGCGGCGATCGACTACCTGGCGAGCGGCCGCTACGCCCGCGACTACCAGGGCGTGCTCGCTGAGCTGAGTACCGATCATGCCGCCGTGCGCGCCCGGACGCTCGCCGACATGACGCTCGTCGTCAATGGCGCGGGTTTCCCGTCGGGTGCTGCGGCGATCGATCTCGCGCGGGTACGGATGGCGGTCACCGGCCTCAATGCGGTCGTGCCTTTGCCGTACTCCGCACCGCTCAGGCGCATGCTCGGGGACGGGACGCTGACGATGGACGCGCTGCCTGCGGAGTACCGGCGGGCCGTCAAGG
>CALBSO010000002.1 GCA_937968015.1 uncultured Thermomicrobia bacterium | reverse complement strand
AGATTTCTGCCTGTCTCGTGGGCTCGGAGATGTGTATAAGAGACAGCCGCACATACCGCCCCGCCAGCACCCCGACGATGAGGAAGAGCAACGAGACGCCGAACCAGACGAGGCAGACGAGACAGAGGCGTTTACCTACCCTCCCGTCCCCCTTCCCATTAGGGAGGGGAGTAGGGGGTAGGTCAATCCGCCACAACAGCCAGTACCCCAGTGGCGCGAGCAGGAGCGGCCAAACGCGATAGAAAGCGTATCCCTCTATCCCTAGTTGTCCAATAACCGCGACCAGTGGATCGTTGGTATGGTGATCGGTGAGGCCGATGGAAGGATCGGGGCGAGGCCCGCCGATCTCGAACATGCCATCCGTCGGGGCGGCCGGTGCGTTGTCCAGCGCCGGGTCATTCGTTGCGGCGTGTGCGGTCGTGAGTGGGATACGGTAGAAGAGGGCGAAGGAGAGCGCGCCCGCGACGCAGGCAAGCGCGAGCGCCACGAGATAATCCCGATCCCGCCAGGGCGTGCGCCGTTCTCGGAGCAGGACGCAGAACCAGAGACCGAATATGACGACCAACAACGCGACGGTCGTCACCGCGACACCAATGTGCGACAGGAGCGCCAGCAGGACAACGGCGACGAAACCGACTGCCAACCACGGCGTCCGCATCCGCTCCGCGCCGAGTGCGAGCATCGCGAAGAGGAGCGTCAACGCCCATTCACCGACCGCGTTCGTCAGATTTCCCCACGAGAAAATGATGAAGGCGAGCGGCACGATCCCCGCAATGAGCGTCGCGCATGCCGCCGCGACCCGATCCCGCGTCGCCTTCCAGACGACAAGCCCGATGGCGAAGATGCGCGACGCATCGAGTAGTTGCGTCCCGACGGTCAAGAGATCGGCGCGGTTGCGGACAATCGGCGCGAAGGGCGCGAAGAGCAGGTATGCGCCGGGCGGATAGGGCACAGGGCGGTTCTTGTCGTAGAGCGCGGGAATCTCCTGATACCAGATGTGCCGAACGACCACATCCTCGAAGCGATGAACATGAAAAACGAGATCGCTGACGATCATCGCCGGATGATACAGCCCGCCAAGCCGCGCGGCGAAGATACCGACGACCGCCGCGAGCAGCCAGCGCGCCTCCCTGACGCCACCCGCGATACCGAGCCGTCGCATGATAGGCGGCATCGCCAACCGGAGCGCGACCGCCAGGAGCAGCGTCCCGCCCGCGACTCGCAGCCACGGCCCCGCACCGAGCGCAATAAAGAGCCGGTCACGCGCGAGCAGCAGCGCGAAGCCAACGACGACGAGCAGCGCCATCGCCGCCGCTTCCCACCCGCGCAGCCCGACGACGAGCAGCGCGACCATGACCACCATCACCACGCCCCAGAGGGCGAGCGCCGTGCGGGCGGGTGGCAGGGCAAAGCCACCGGCCGGGTGGATCTGCACGCGGCTGACGAGCACGCCGAGTTCACGACGGTCGCCCGGCGTACGGAATGGCATCGTCCGGAGCGCGAGTGTGAGGTTGCCCGTCGTGAGATACGGCTTGGGAATCGCGATCGGGTAGTCCGCGAAGTCCGAGGTGAGGCGGAGATGGGCGATCTCACCGTGATTGGCGAGAATGACGACATCCGGGTTCGGGTTCGCGCCGCCCGCCATCGTCAGGGTGACGACCGTCGCGTTTCTGCCGATGCCGGGGAGGACCACGCTGCTCTCGCCGCGCGTCCAGCGATACGCGCGGTTTCCCGCCGACGCCGGTTGCCGCTCCGCCCCGTTGAAATCGTGCACGAGCGGGTCATCCTGCACGCGTTGACCAATCGCGATGTCGTATGCGGGATGCGTCTGGTAGGCCGCACCGATCACCGCCGCCGCGATCACCGCGACCGCCACGACGTGCCACCACCAGGAGAGTACACTGATGTGATTGCCGACCCGCCCGCTCATTGTCCGCAGGCTCGCCGACAGCGCGACCGCCGCTGTTTCGCCTGGTCGCACTCCCTCCGTCGGCAAACCCACGCTGCTCCCCTTTGTCCTTCCCATCCCTCCCAATGAAGCAAGCCCAGTGTACCAGATGCGGTTGCCCGGCCCGGCGGTGTGGTAGACTTGCCGCTTGTCAATGGGGTGAACGGACACACAGCACGAGGGGGCGAGGGATGGGCGCAAAACGGGGGGGATTGGGCCGCGGCCTCGGGGCATTGATGCCGGAGGGCGCGCTCGGTGGTGGTGGCATCGAGGTGGATATTGACGCGATCGCGCCGAACCCGTACCAGCCGCGCACAACCTTTTTGGAAGACGAAATCGCCTCCCTCGCCGCCTCGATCGCCGAGCACGGCATCATCCAGCCGCTGCTCGTCGCCCGCGCCGAGGCGACGGATCGCACGCCCTACCGGATCATCGCCGGGGAGCGGCGCTGGCAGGCGGCCCGCCGCGCCGGGCTGCGGCAGGTGCCCGTCGTCGTCAAGGATGCCACGCCGCAGCAAATGCTCGAACTCGCCCTCGTCGAGAATATCCAGCGGGCCGACCTCAACCCCCTGGAGGAGGCGTTCGCCTATCGCACGCTCGTCTCCGAGTTCGGCATGACACAGGAACAGGTCGCCCGGCGCGTTGGCAAGAATCGCACGACCGTCGCGAATGGCATCCGCCTGCTCGGCGCCGCGCCCGCCGTGCAGGAAGCCCTGGCGGCGGGGAAAATCTCCGAGGGCCACGCCCGCGCCCTGCTCGGCCTGACCGACCAGACACAGCAAGTCGCCGCGCTCGGTATCGTCACCGAACGGGCGTTCAATGTCCGGCAGACGGAAGCGCTCGTCCGCACCTGGGACGAGCGCCCGATAGAATCGGCACCCGCCCCTGCCCCGCCGGAAATTGAGACGGTGCAGGGCCGCATCGGCTCCGCCCTCGGCGCGCAAGTCTCCCGCGTGCAGGTCAGGAAGATACGCCGCGGCTACCAACTCACCCTGCACGTCACCGATGATGACGGCCTGAACGCCATCGTCGGCCGCCTGACGCGGTGAGCGTTCGGGATTAAGAAGATCATAGTATGCTTTCGTGCCCATGAGCAGAGGAGATGGAGAGGTGACGCACCGTCACTATTTCCCTTTCATTGGTGAACTCATCCTCCTCGCTGTGGTCGGCGCTGTCTGTCTCGTACTCATCGGATTCGCCCATTCTCCCCAGACGGTAGCCCAGGCAAATCAACTGTTCGGTGGGACCCCCTGTATTTCCCCGGCGACATGCTCGTGTGCGTTGCCCAAGTGAAGGGCGATTTCTCGCGGCAGAGCCAGACACCAAACGGCTACGGGCCAGTCGTAACCTTGACGCGGAAGTTCTATGGCGCTTCGGAATTGAGCGGGGTGTAGGGCATCCCTGTCGCGGCATAGGGGCTCTTCGTGTTGGAGTAGAGAGCGGTAGGCGGCGCACGGTCCACGAGGCGGGGGCGAGGGATCTGACAGCGGCCACGCCCGTCTGGGCCTCCTCATCGCACCACCGATGAGTTTCCGCGGGAGTCGGCGTTACACCGCGTAGAACATCGGCGACCACGAAGCAAAGGAGACGGACATGATGGAGCTTCTGGAGGGCAAGACCGCGATCATCTACGGCGGTGGCGGTGGGATCGGGGGCGGCGTGGCTCGGACCTTCGCCCGCGAAGGAGCGAAGGTCTTCCTCGTGGGACGCACGCGGGAGAAGCTCGACGCGGTGGCGAGGGACATCACGTCCGCCGGCGGGTCGGCGGAGGTGGCCGTGCTCGACGCCCTGGACGAGCAGGCCGTGGACGATCACGTCCAGGACGTGATCTCGAAAGCAGGCAGCGTTGACGTCTCTTTCAACCTCATTAGTCGCGGGGACGTCCAGGGCACGCCGCTGGTCGAGATGACAACGGATGATCTCCTACGCGCCGTGGTCAACGGCCTCCGCAGCAACTTCCTCACCACCCGCGCCGCGGGGCGGCGCATGATCGCGCAGGGGTCCGGCGTGATCCTCCACCTGAACAGCGCGTCGGGCGCTGGGGCGATGCCCGGCATGGGCAGCACCGGACCGGCCGACGCGGCGACGGAGGCGTTCATGCGGTACCTGGCGGCCGAGGTGGGACCGCACGGCGTCCGCGTCTGCGGCATCTGGACGGCGGGCGTCGCCGAGACGCTGTCCAAGGAGAAGCTCACCGCGGTCGGAGGCAAGAACGCGCCAGAGCCGCGGACCGCGGAGGAGATGATCGCGGGGATGGCCGCGTTGCGCCGCACCCCCAGGCTGGCCGACGTCGCCGAGGTGGCGACGTTCCTCGCGTCCGACCGAGCGGCGGGCATGACCGGAACAATGGCGAACGTGACGTGCGGGCTCGTGCTCAGATGATAGGGACCGACAAGACAGAGTCTGACGATTTTCCGCTTCCACGTTGCTCACGTGCCCAACAGGTGTTTGCACACTGCTAAGCGATTTTCTACCATCGGACCACCCGCTCGCCGGTACGACCCCAGAGGGGACGACACATCGTGCTTGGTATGTGACCCGATCCTCGGACACCTTGTATCCGGCGCACGGGCGATGTTCGCGTTGTGGGGCGAGGCGATAGGAAGGCGAGGAGCGACCGCAATGGACATTGTTTTCTCCAGTACGACGCAGTTGGCAGCCGCCATCCGGGCGGGCTACGTTTCCGCAATGGAAGTGCTGGAAGCGCATTTGGCGCAGATTGACAAGCACAATCCTGCCCTGAATGCCATTATCACCATGGACACCGAGCGGGCACATGAACGGGCGCGAGAAGCGGATGAAGCACTCGCTCGCGGTGAGGTGTGGGGGCCGCTGCATGGCGTACCCTTCACGCTGAAAGATGCCCACGCCACGGCGGGTGTGCGCACCACTACCGGGTTTCCACCGCTGGATCATGTGCCTCATGAAGATAGCACGGTTGCCGCCCGCCTGAAGGCGGCGGGCGGCATCCTCTTCGGCAAAACCAACGTTGCCGCGATGCTGGGCGACCCCGCACAATCCAATAATCCCATCTTCGGCCGCACCAATAACCCCTGGGATATTGCTCGCACACCGGGCGGTTCCAGCGGCGGCGCGGCAGCGGCGGCGGCGTCTGGGATGACACCGTTCGAGATCGGTACCGACCTGTCCGGTTCGATCCGCATCCCGGCGCATTTCTGCGGCCTGTTCGGTCTGAAGCCGACCGAACATCGCGTCTCGTTGGACGGACTGATCCCCGGTCTCCCACCGCCGCGAAGCGTCCGCATCATGTCCTGTATCGGGCCGATGGCACGCACCGTCGAGGATCTGGCACTGCTGTACGCGATCATCGCGGGGCCGGATGGGCGCGATACCGACGTACCACCGGTGCCGGTTGACGCTGTGCCGGAACTGGCACTGAATGGTCTGCGAATCGCCTTCGCCCCGACCTTTCCGGGCTTCCCGGTCGCGGCGGCGGTGCGTGATGCCGTACAAGAACTGGCGCAGCGGCTCCATTCCCTTGGCGCAGCCGTCGAAGAAGCGACGCTGCCGGAGTTGGATTTCAACCAGGAAGGAGCGAGCGCCGGCGCGTTGATTGGGATGATGGTTGGCGCATTCCAACCGGAAGAGAATCAATCACCGACGACCTTCGCCCAATACTTGGAGGCGCTGCACCGGCGTGACCGCTCCATGATTGTGTGGGAGCAGTTCTTCCACGAGTGGGACGTGCTCCTGTGCCCGCCGTCCATGACCACCGCATTTCCGCACTGCGAAGCGGGATCGCCATTGCAGGTTGATGGTCGGGAAGTAGCGTATTGGATGGTGAGCGCCCACACGACGGTATTCAATTACACCGGCCACCCGGCAGTCGTGCTGCCGTATACGCGAGATCACGAGGGCCTACCCATCGGGGTACAGATGATAGGGAGACACTGGGATGAATCGCGCCTGCTCGCGATTGCAAGGGCCCTACGGACAGTGACAGGCGAATTTCAACGACCGCCGGGATACTAGCGACGAAACACCGAGAGCCCCATACTTCGTCAGAGGAGAGGGGATCGTTCCTCTCGGAGTCTTGCCGGTTTTCTTGGGGGCAATTTCCGTCACCGATGTGACCGGAAAGGGCTTACCCCCCTCCTAACGAGGTGTGCATCGTGGATTGGAAACTCGAACTCGTGGTGGTTCCCGTCTCGGACGTGGACCGTGCCAAGGCTTTCTACACCGAGAAGGCTGGCTTCAATCTGGACGTTGACCATCGCGCTGGCGACTTTCGCGTCGTGCAGCTGACCCCGCCAGGCTCGGCGTGCTCGATCGCCCTTATGGCGGGGAGCACAGAAGCGGCTCTGGGAGGATGAGGCGTGGCGGACGAACACGGGTTGTCGCGGCTACCAACTCACCCTGCACGTCGCCGATGATGACGGCCTCAACGCCATCGTTGGACGCCTGACGCGGTAGCGGGGGCGGCTTACTCTCCGGCCCCTCCCGACACGCGAAGGGGTGTTTCCGTCCAGTTACCGCGCATAGTGCCGACTACACACGAGTAGACGCTTCTTTCCTTCCGGGAGCCTTTCAAAGGTTATGCGTAGCTCATCCGATGCGGACGCGGACCATATACCGGCCTGCTCGCCGCGCATTTGGTGAATACGCAAGGATGGGTGCCGTTCATCGGTGTCCAGCAGTTGCAGGGCACGAATGAATCGGCGGCGTTCCGTCGCGGAAAAGTCATTGCCCATCAGTGTGGTGAAGAGGGTGTCAGTGAAGATAAGCGTGGTATAGGTATGTCCACCATTCACCCTTCATACCGCGTCCAGCGCCCCTTGAGCTGTTCGATAGTCGCTGCGGGATCCGTCGCGTTCATCAACTCTTCGAGGTCTTCGCTCGTTACCCCGATATACGCGGGGCCGTTGAGTGCCCGCTCGACGGACGCGCGGTGTTCCGGTGTATATGCCCATGCGTCCTCACGAGGAATAATGAGGGCTGGTCGCAAGAAGATACCACCGTCTCGCGATTCCACCTCGAGCGTCGCATCTTCTTCGATATTCAGTTCCTTCCGAATGCTGCTCGGCAAGGTAATACGCCCTTGCCGATTCACTGTCACAGTCGTTGGCATCACGCGCCCCTTCCTTGCGGCTCATCACTCTGTAGATAGTATACCTGGATAGTGTCAAAGTGTCTATATGTCATGATGCCGTGAGCGACATATCCTTGGTTCCCCCGTCGAGACATGGAAGAGGACGGGGGTTAGGTTTTCTCCGCGCGGATGAGGCGGGCGGGGCGGCGGTGGGTAAAGTAGGCATACGTCCACTGCGCCATCACCGCGAAACGGTTGCGATAACCGATCAGCGTCAGGATGTGGATGAAGACCCAGATTGCCCAGGCGATGAAGCCGCTCGTCTTGATCCCGTAGATCACCGCGACGGCCCGATTCCGCCCGATCGTCGCGATGTTGCCGCGATCCCGGTAGTGGAATGCTCTCGTCGGCTCCCCACGCATCACCCGGAGGATGTTCGTCGCAGATACCTCGCCCTGCTGCGTCGCGACGGGCGCGAGGCCCGGCAGGAGATTGCCGCGCTGATCCTTCAGTGCAGCGAGATCACCGATCACGAAGACCTCCGGATGGTCCCTGAGCGTGAGATCCGGCTCGACCGGTACGCGCCCACCCTTTTCCAGCGGCACACCAAGCGAGGCGCCGAGCGGCGAAGCGGTGACGCCCGCCGCCCAGATTATCGTGGCGGCATCAATGCGTTCGTCACCGAGATGGACCGCATTGCGTTCGATCCCCGTTACCGCGGCCTGCGTGCGAATTTTTATACCGAGGGTTTCGAGGTCTTTCGCCGCCCTGCGTGCGAGGTCTTCGGGAAAGGTAGCGAGGATGCGGGGGCCGGCATCGAGGAGATAAATCGTCGCGTCATTGGGGTTGATGGAGCGAAACTCGCGTTCGAGCGCCTCACGCGCGATTTCGCTCAATGCTCCCGCCAACTCCACACCCGTCGGGCCGCCGCCAACGACGACAAAAGTGAGCAATGACTGGCGCGCTGCGGAATCCCGCTCGCGCTCCGCCGCTTCGAAAGCGAGGAAGACGCGGCGGCGCACCTCGATCGCATCGTCGAGGCTCTTCAGGCCCGGCGCGTCCTTCTCCCACGCGTTGTGACCGAAGTACGTGGTGGCCGCGCCGGGGGCAAGGATCAGGTAATCATAGGGGAGTCGGTCATTGGCGGTTTCATCAGTCTCGGCGTCCGGCGCGAGGATGACGGCGCGGTTCGCGAGATCCACACCGGCCACGTCCCCAAGCAGCACGGTCGCGTTGCGCTGCCGCCGCAGGATGGAGCGGATCGGCGCGGCGATGTCGGCGGGCGAGAGCGCGGCCGTCGCGACCTGATAGAGAAGTGGTTGGAAAAGGTGATGGTTCGCGCGGTCTATGAGTGTGACGCGCACGGGCGCTCCGTTGAGCGCCCTGGCAGCCGCCAGCCCGCCGAACCCGCCACCGATAATCACCACATGTGGGGCGGCTGCGTGCATCGAAATCCCGCTGTCATTCGCGAATGGCGTATGCATGGACATGACTTCACCTCCATCGGCCTCCCCGACGCGACACCATTGTCGCATCATCCGTGCCTATCATCGCGTCCTCATGCCCGCCACGCACCCGTCGAAGGTACGCATCCGCGCCTGTCCTTCCGGGCAGGGCGGCGAAGGAGCGAGGAGCGAGTAACAGGTGAGACGGCCTCGCCCCGTTACTCGCCACTTTCTCGCTCCGCAAAGTACGTACTACCCTCTTGACAGACTTCTCGCACAGATGTACTGTCCGTACACAGTCCCTTGCGCGGATTGCTCGCGGGCACGTATACTGTCTGCCGCTTATCGCATTTAGTCTCCGGGCTAGGTGAGGATTGAAACGCTGTGGTAGACGAAACCGAGGAGTACGCGCA
This sequence comes from uncultured Thermomicrobia bacterium, assembly GCA_937968015.1. GTDB lineage: Bacteria > Chloroflexota > Chloroflexia > Thermomicrobiales > JALYUS01 > JALYUS01. The sequence goes on along the minus strand of CALBSO010000002.1, from coordinate 13,734 downwards.
ATGGCGACGAAAGTGATTCTCATCCAGGATGTCGAACACCTGGGTGTGGCGGGGACGGTGCAGACGGTGAAGGAAGGGTTTGCCCGCAACTACCTCCTGCCGAAGCGATTGGCGGAGATCGCCACGGTCGGCACGATCAAGCAGGTGCAAGAGCGGCAGGCGGCGGTCGAGCGGCGCATCCGCAAGCAGGAAGAGGAATTGCGCTCGCTTGGTGACAAGATCGCCGCGACGACGCTCACCTTCACGGCACGGGTGGGCGAGAATGGGCGGCTCTTCGGCTCGATCACGGCGCAGGAGATCGCGGACGCCCTCTCCCGCGCGGTAGGTGAGGAAGTTGACCGGCGCAAGGTCGCACTCGATGAGCCGATCCGTAGTATCGGCGAGCACAAGATCTCCGTCCGGCTCGTCGGTCGTCTTGTCCCATCGGTGACGGTCGTTGTGACGGGTGAGGGTGGCGAAACGGCGGAAGAGACGGCTCCGGCGGCGGAAGACGCGCAGCCCGACCAGCCGGAACCGCCGAGCGAGGGCTGAGGACTGAGGACTGGGGACTGAGCAGAATCAGTCCGGCAGGGCTTCGTTCCTCAGTGGATGGCGAGAGAATTGATGGCTGAACCTCAGTCCTCAGTCCTCATCGCTCAGTCCTGAAGGAGCGAAGCGACGTGGCACTACAAGAGCGGGTACTGGATCGGTTACCCCCGAACAACAGCGAGGCGGAGCAATCCGTCCTCGGCTCCCTCCTGATTGACCGCGAGGCGATTGTCCGCGTCCGCCCCAGCCTGGGGCCGGAAGATTTCTACCGCGGCGCGCACCGGGAAATCTACGCCGCCATCGTGGACCTCTACGACAAGCGCGAGCCCGCCGACCTGACGACCCTGCCGGACGAACTCCAGCGCCGGGGTCGCCTCGATGATGTCGGCGGGCTTGCCTATCTCACAACCCTACTCAGCATCGTGCCGACCGCCGCGCACGTCGAGTATTACGCGGGGATCGTCAAGCGCGAGGCGACGCGCCGCCGCCTGATTGACGCCGGTTCGACGATCGTCACGATCGGCTACAACGACGACCTCGAACTGGTTGACGCCCTCGATAAGAGCGAGAAACTGATTTTCGATGTCTCACAGGACCGGCTGGAGCGAGACTTCAAGCCGATCTCGCACTTCCTCGACGCCTTCTTCGAGCGGATTGATTTCGTCCAACAGCATCGCGGCGAACTGGCCGGTGTGCCGACCGGCTTCGCGGACCTCGACAAAATGACGGGCGGCCTCCAGCAGTCCGACCTGATTATCGTCGCGGCCCGCCCCGGTGTCGGCAAGTCTTCGCTCAGCCTGACGATGGCGTTCAACGCGGCGCTCCGCTACGGCAAGCATATCGGCATCTTCTCGCTGGAAATGAGCGGCGAGCAACTCGTCCAGCGTCTGCTCGCGATGGATACCGGCGTGGACTCGCAACGGCTGCGGCTGGGGTATGTGGACGACGACGAGTGGCCCGCCATCTCGCGGTCACTCGGCACCCTCGCCAGCGCGCCGATCTTCATTGACGACACGCCCGCGATCAGCGTCATCGAACTGCGCTCGAAGGCGCGCCGTCTGCAAGCCGAGTCCGGCGTGGATATGATTATCGTGGACTACCTGCAACTAATGCGCGGTGGCCGCAGCGATAACCGCGTGCAGGAGGTGGCGGAAATTACCCGCTCCCTCAAAGAACTGGCGCGTGAACTGAATGTGCCACTCGTCGCGCTCTCGCAGTTGTCCCGCGCCGTCGAGTCCCGCGCCGAAAAGGTGCCGGTGCTCTCTGACCTGCGCGAGTCCGGCTCGATCGAGCAGGACGCCGACATCGTCATGTTCATCTACCGCGATGAGTTGTACGACCCGGAGACGGAGAAGAAGGGCATCGCGGAAATCCACGTCGCCAAGCACCGCAACGGCCCAATGGGTACGGTCAACCTCCGCTTCTTCCAGTCCGTCACCCGCTTCGCCGATCTCGAAGTCTATCGGGAACCCATGTGAGTAACGAGTAACGAGTAATGAGGAGTCAACTCCTCTCGATACTCGTTACTCGTTACTCCCCGGAGGGGCACATGCAGAGCATCAAGGACGTAATCCGCGGTTCGCGATTGGCGGCATATGTGGAGGGGCGGGCGGCGGAGGCGGGCGAGGTGGAGATACCGGTCAACCGGCGGGATCGCGGCGAGGGCGACGTCTGCCCGATCTGTCATGGGGCGGGCTTTCTTCGGCTCGATGTCGAGGTCGGCCATCCGCAGTTCGGGCGCACTGTTCCCTGCGAGTGCCAGGAACGCGAACGGGCGGCGACGCGGTACAGCGACCAGCGCTCGCTCTCCAACCTCGATCACTTCGTGGATTGCACCTTCGCCACCTTCGACAAAGACGTGCCCGGCACGCGCGAGGCGTTCATCCAGGCAAAGCAGTACAGCGAGACGTACGAGCCGATCTGGATCGTGCTGTACGGCGCCTACGGGACGGGCAAGACGCACCTCGCCGCCGCCATCGCCAATGAAGCCGTTCGCCAGCAAATGACCGTGCATTTCGGCGTCGTGCCGGATTTGCTCGACCAACTACGCGCCGCGTACGACCCGAAGAGCGGCGTCTCCTTCGACGACCGTTTCACCGCGATCCGCGAGGTCGGCGTTCTCGTGCTGGACGATCTTGGTACGGAGAACACGACACCGTGGGCGCGGGAAAAACTCTTTCAGATCATCAACTACCGCGCGATGCAGCGGCTGCCGCTCGTCGTGACGAGCAATAATATCCGGCCCGATCAAAAGTATGGCATTGACTTCCCCGGCATTGACGACCGCATCTCCTCCCGCCTCGCCGATGTCCGCATGGTACGGCACATCCACATCCCCGCCGGTGATTACCGCAAGCGTCAGACGGGTTACCCCACCGTCATTACTCCGCGCCCGCCACGGAGACAGTACTGAGTACTTTCCCCTGTGCTACAATGGCGACCGACGCACGCGCAGTCTGCTGTGCGGCCTTGCGGCCGGCTCCGCGCAGCCAGAGACGCCACATCCCAAGGTGGCAAAGGAGCGGAACGCGCGCAGATGACACCGCTACTGATCGCCTTCGAACTGCCGTGGATATTCACGCGCCTGACGCTGCTCGCGCTCCTCGATATCTTCGTCGTGGCGGTCATCTTCTTCTGGCTGCTCACCGTGGCGCGCGGGACGCGGGCGATGCCCCTCCTGCGGGGGATCGCCATCCTCCTCGGCATGATCGCGGTCCTGTCCAGCACGCTCAATCTCACCGCACTCCGGCGGCTGCTCGAAATCGCCTTCCCCGCCCTCGTCATCGCTGTGCCGGTCATCTTCCAGCCGGAACTACGCCGCGCGCTCGAACAACTCGGCCAGACGCGCACCTGGCTCAACCTCCCCTTCTCCAGCATCGAGGAGGATATCGGCAAGACGATTGACGAAATCGTCCGCGCCGTCGTGCAACTCTCGCGGCAGCGGATCGGCGCGCTGATCGTTATCGAGCGCGAAACGGGCCTGCAGGATTACGCGGACCGTGGCGTGCCCGAAGACGCGATCCTGACGCGGCAGACACTGATCCAGATCTTCACGCCGAATACACCCCTGCACGACGGTGCGGTGATCGTGCGACACAACCGCATCCTCGCCGCCGCCTGCGTCCTCCCGCTCACTGACGCGCCGATTGGTGGGACGCTCGGCACGCGTCATCGCGCGGCCGTCGGTATCAGCGAGGAGTCGGACGCCATCGCCATCGTCGTTTCCGAGGAGACGGGGCAGATTGCGATGGCGCTGGGCGGGCGGCTGCAACGCGACCTGACGCATGACCGCCTCAAGGGCGCCTTGCGCGCATTGCTGCGCGTGGATCGTGAAGCGGGCCGCACGCATCGCCCCTCCTTCCTCAACGGGCGCGGCGACCGGAACGGCAGCGGAAAGACGGAGACGACAGCAGATGGCGAGCGTCCGGCAGCAGACTAACCGATCGCCGTCGGGCGGCGTGATGAGCCGCGCGGTGCTCGCGATCGTGCTCGCCTTCGGCTTTTGGGCGTGGGTGACGAACAATAACGACCCGGACCGCCGCCGGGATTTTCCGAACATCCCCGTGACACAAAACAACCTGCCCGATGGCCTCTCCGTCATTGATTACACCCCGCAGACCGTGATTGTCTCAATCTGGGGGCCGCGCAGTATCGTGAGCAGTCAAACGCTCACGGCGGGCAGGGTCTCGGCGACGATTGACCTCAAAGATGTGAAGCCGGGCACGCAGCAGGTGCCAATCCATGTTCAGAGTGACCTGAATAATCTGCGGAAAAAGAGCGTCTCTTCCTCGACCGCGCAGGTGACGGTTGAGCGAAGCATCGAGAAGACACTCCCGGTCATCGTGCCCACACCGACGCAAACGGGCGTCACGGTGAACAATGTCACCTCGACACCGGCGGAAGTGCGCGTCAGTGGCCCTGAGAGCAAAGTCAATGCGGTCACACAGGCAGTCGCCCCGCTCGACCTCGGCGACCGCACGACGAATTTCACAAGCCCGGTTGATGTGAAGGCGCTGGATGCGGGCGGCCGCGAGGTCGCGGGCGTGACGCTCTCGCCACCGCGTGTGACCGTCGCTGTTGATCTCACCGACAACCGCAACGAGCGCGTCGTGCCGATCAGTACCGCCGATGTGACGGGGGCGCCCGCCGCGGGCTTCAAACTCGATTCGATCCTTGTCACGCCCAATCAAGTGACGCTGATGGGCCAGCCGAGAATAATTCAGGCGGTCTCGAACATCCCGACGCAACCGATCGTCATTGAGGGGCTCAATCAGCCGACGACCCTGACGATACCCCTCGACATGACAAAACTCCCACCGGGTGTGACGATCAAGGACAACGTCACAAGCGTGCAGGTACAGGTCACGATCGTCCCGCAGACGCAGGACATCGCCTTCCAGGTGCCGATCCAGCCCGTCAATCTGCGGCCGGGGTTGCAGCCCTCCCTGCTCTCCCAGCGGGAGGTGACCGTCACGCTCCGCGGGACACGTCAGGAACTCGACCAGATCAACGGGACGAATATTGTCGCTCTCGCCAACCTCGCGAGTTTCACCGGGCCGAGCGGGCCGAAGAGCGTCAGCATCGAGGTACAACTGCCCTCCGGCAGTCCGGTGAAGGTCATCAAGACCGATCCACCGTCCATTCAGGTGACGGTGACCGCCATTCCGACCCCAACGCCGGCGCCCACGTCCACACTGACGCCTACCTCAACGCCGCCCGCGACTCCGCGCCCGCCGACCGCGACTACCGTGCCGTAATGAGTCAAACCCCCGCCGCGGAGTGGAGAATGGGCACATCCTACTCATCCTCCTCGCCGCGCGGGCGGGCGGAGCCACCGCTGAGGGTGCCGGACTTTTCGAGGCCGATGACGAGCGGGACGCTGCCGAGCGTCACGGCAGTCGTCGCCGCGCCGTCCGGCACGGGGCCGACGGTGAAGCGCGTCGCGAGGGTTTCGCCGCTGATGTACCGCTCGTACTCGTCGAGCATCGCGCGGGTCTCGGTCTCGTCCTGGTTCTCGGTGTCCATATCCACCCACAGGGCGATCGTGTCCTCGATATTGAGGCCCGCCGCCTTGCGTGCATCCTGAATGACACGGACAAGGTCACGCGCCATCCCCTCGCGCACGAGCGCGGGCGTCAGTGCGGTATCGAGGGCGACGGTATAGCCGCCCTCCTCCATCACCGCGTATCCTTCGCGCTCCACGGCATCCACCAGGAGTTCATCCGGTTCCAATACGATCTCCGCCGTCACCGGCACCGATCCACCCGCCGCCACGCGCCGCGCGACATCATTCGGGTCGAGCGCGGCGAGCGCGGCACTGATTGCGGGGAGCCGCTTGCCGTACTTCGGGCCGAGGAGCGGGTAATTGGCGCGGACTTTATAGGAGACGACCTCCTCCCCCGCCGCTAATAGCTCCACGACCTTGACATTCAGTTCTTCCTTGAGTTGGTCCGTCAAGCGCATCAGGGCATCCTGCTCCGCCGCGTCACGCGCGTGGATTAAGAGGCGAGCGAGCGGCTGCCGCACCTTGAGATTCGCCTTCATCCGCGCCGCGCGGCCAAGCGAAACCGTCTGCACGACCGCCCGCACATCCCGGCTCAGGCTCAGGTCAATCAGGGCGGCGTTCGCCACCGGCCAGTCGCGCAGATGGACGGAGTCGGCGGCGTCCGGCTCGACACGCCGGACGAGGTTGCGGTACATCGCCTCCGCCAGAAACGGCGTGAAGGGCGCGAGCAGATGCGCGACGGTGACGAGGCATTCGTAGAGCGTCGCGTAGGCGGCATTCTTGTCCGCGTCGCTCTCCGTCTTCCAGAAGCGGCGGCGCGAGCGGCGGATGTACCAATTGGAGAGGTCGTCCACAAACCGCTCGATGGCGCGGCCGCTCGTCGTCACGTCGTAGGCATCCAATTCCGCCGTCACCGTTTCGATCAACTGATGCAGTTCGGAGAGCATCCAGCGGTCCAGTTCGGGTCGCTCCGCAACCGGCATCGCGGACGTTTCGGGCGTCCAGCCATCGAGCCGCGCGTAGGTGACGAAGAAGGAGTACGAGTTCCAGAGCGTCAGCATAAACTTCGCCACAACATCCCGCACGAGGTCCATGCTGAAGCGACGAGCGGTGCCGGGTGGCGCTGACGTGAAGAAATACCAGCGCACCGCGTCCGCGCCGTGGACGTTCAAGACAGCCCACGGGTCCACGGCCGTACCCCGCGACTTGCTCATACGCCGCCCGTCCGCCCCGAGAAGGAGTTCGAGACAGATGACATTCTTATACGCGGGCTGTTCCTGCAATGCCGTCGCGATGGCGTGGAGGGAATAGAACCAGCCGCGCGTCTGGTCCACTGCCTCGCAGATGTAGTCCGCCGGGAAATCGCGCCGGAACTCCGCCTTGCGCTCGAAGGGATAATGGAACTGCGCGAAGGGCATCGCGCCGCTGTCGAACCAGGTGTCAATCACCTCCGGCACGCGGCGCATCACCGAGCCGTCATGCGGGGAGCGGATACGCACGCTGTCAATATACGGGCGATGGATGTCGTCCGGTATCGGGTCGAGCGCCAGTTCTTTCAGTTCGGCGAGTGAGCCGATGCAGTGCATGCCGCCCGTCGTCTCGGAGACCCAGACGGGCAGTGGTGTGCCCCAGTAGCGGTTGCGGGAGAGCGCCCAATCGTTGACATTGGCGAGCCACGTCCCGAACCGTCCGTCTTTGTAGTGCTCCGGTACCCAGTTGATCTCGCTGTTGGTGCGCAGCAGCAGATCGCGCTCGCGGGACATGGCGATAAACCACGTCGAGAGCGCGTAGTAGATCAGCGGCGTGTCGCACCGCCAGCAGTGCGGGTATTGATGCCGGTACGGCTGCGTGCGATAGAGATCGCCTGATTCCTTCAGGTGGCGGATGATGACCGGATCGGCCGCTTTGTCCTGCTTCGCGTCGCGCGGCTTGACGGCCAGCCCCGCGAATGGCGTGACCTCCGCCGTGAAGTGGCCCGTCAGATCCACCGGCTGCAAGACCGGCAGATCATTGGCGCGGCCCACTTCGAGGTCGTCTTCACCGAAGGCGGGAGCGATGTGGACCATACCGGTGCCGTCGTCCGCCGTCACGTAGTCGCCCGCGACTACGCGGTATGCGGGCTTGTCCGGCGTGACGAAAGTAAAGAGCGACGTGTACGTCTGCCCGATCAGCACGGAGGCCGGGAAGGTGCGCAGCACCTCATATTCCCCCACGCCAAGGACACGATCCAGCAATGCCTCCGCGACAACGAACTGCTCGTCGTTCTGCCGCGCGAGGGCGTAGGTGAAACCGGGGTTGACGGCGACGGCAACGTTGCCGGGCAGCGTCCACGGCGTCGTCGTCCAGACGAGCAGGCTCGTCGGCCCACCGAAGAGCGTATCGTCCGTCAGACGCATGCGGACGTAGATCGAGTTGTCGCCAATCTCCTTGTACCCCTGCGCGACCTCGTGTGTGGAGAGTGGCGTGCCGCAGCGTGGGCAGTACGGGACGACCTTGAACCCTTGATAGAGCATGCCGTCATCCCAGAATCGCCGGAGCAGATTCCAGACAGACTCGATGTAGTTCGTGTCCATCGTCCAGTACGGGTGTTCCAGATCGCACCAGTAGCCGATCCGCTCCGTCAGGCGGTCGAACTCCTCGACGTAGGTGAGGACGGACTCGCGGCATTTCTGGATGAATCGCTCGACGCCGTACGCCTCGATGTCGCTCTTGCTCTTGGAGCCGATCTGCTTCTCGACCTCGATCTCCACGGGCAGGCCGTGGCAGTCCCACCCGGCAATGCGCGGCACCTGGTAGCCCCGCATCGTCTTATAGCGCGGGAAGAGGTCCTTGAAGACGCGCGCGAGGATATGATGTGTGCCGGGGCGGCCATTCGCCGTCGGTGGCCCCTCGTAGAACGAGAAGTTCGGCCCACCCTCCCGCAGCGCGATGGATCGGCGGAAGGTGTCATTTTCCCGCCAGAAGGCGAGGATTTCCTCCTCCAACGCCGGGAACGAGACCCGCGTATCCACAGGGTCGAACGTGGTGTGCGTTTCAGTACTCATCTGCCACCTCATCTCTGCCAGGCAAACAAAAACCTCGCCCCATCGGGACGAGGCGCAGGATCGCGCTCCGTGGTACCACCCTCATTGACGCCGCCCTCCGGCAACGCCCACTCCGCCCAACGCCAGCACGTCGGCCCCGCGGTATCGGGCGGTTCCCGTCCACGCCTACTCGGGCCTTCCACGCTCCCCTCTCCATCGCGGGCGCCCTTTGGGCAGGTGAGAGGGGCCGGGGGTGAGGTCTTTTCGGGCGGTGGCTCGGAGCGGATCACCACGCGGGGGTTCGTGCCTGCCTTGCACCGTGTCGCAGGCTCGCTGGACGGCCCGACCATCGTGGCGGTGTGCTCGTCATTGCCTCATCATTAGGGTAGCGGCCTCGCGACCGAATGTCAACTCATCCGCATATGTTGATAGGAGAATGTGCCCGGCCCGTACCATGCAATGCGCATCGGGCAGAACGGACCAACTCCTGCCGACAGGCAGCCGACACCGACGTTCATCGCGCCGAACGAGTGTCAGGTCCTCGGTACGTACTCGCGGAGGATACCCGCCAGAATCTTGACGCCGCGCTGGATCGTCTCTTCGTCCGTGAATGAGTAGGCGAGGCGGATGTTCCGCCGCCCGTTCTGATTCGGATAGAAGACCGTGCCGGGCATGAAGTCCACGCCGTGCGCCGCCGCCTCCGGCTGGATCGCGACGGAATCCATGCCCTCCGGCAGCGTCAGCCAAACGAAGAAGCCGCCCTCCGGCTCCGTCCACTCGACGCCCTGGGGCATCTCCGCCGTGAGCGCGCCGATCATCGTGTCCCGCCGGTTCCGGTAGACCTTCACGAGTTCCTTGACATGCTCTTCGAGTTGCGACGGCGCGTATTCGGCGACGATGTGCGAGGCGAACGGGCTTGTGCCACCGTCCGGCTTCAGTTTCGCCACCTTGTGGATGAGCGATTCAGGCCCGATGATCCAGCCAAGCCGCAGGCCCGCCCCAATGATCTTCGAGAAGGTGCCCGTGTAGATGACCAACCCGGCATCGTCCAGCGTGACCATCATCGGCAGGCGTTCGCCGGAGAAACGAAGGTCGTAGTACGCGTCATCCTCGAGGACGGCGACGTTGTATTCCTTCGCCAGTTCCAGAATGCGCAGCCGCCGCTCCAGCGGCGTTGTCACGCCTGTCGGGTTCTGAAAGGTGGGGATCGTGTAGATGAACTTCGGCGGGGCGCCCTCCGCCTTCAGTTCGGCCAACTTCTCCGCGAGGAGATCCATTTTCATACCCTGATCGTCCATCGGGATGCCGACGATCTTCGCTTGATGCGCGTTGAAAAGGCGAAGCGCGCCGAGGAAGGTTGGCTCTTCCGAGAGAATGACATCGCCGGGATCAACGAAGGCATCGCAGACCAGATCAATCGCCTGCGACGCGCCCGCCGTGATGAGCACGTTCTCCGGGCGGACGTTCACACCATTATCACGCTTCAGTTTGATGAGCAGTTGCTCGATCAGGCCACTGTAGCCGGCGGCTCCGCCATACTGGAGCGCCCACTGGCCATTCTTCTCCATCGCCCGCGCGGTCGCGGCGGCGATCTCCTTCGTCGGCATACTCTTGGGGTCAGGGGCGCCACCCGCGAAGTTCACCCGATCCGGGGAAAGGCCGCGTCCGCCGGGCGCGCCCGGCGCGACGCGCTTCGCCGCCGCGGAGAAGAGTTCATCCAACCGCGCAATCTCCGTCTGTGCCATCTCATACCCTCCACGCCTTGTTTATCGCTTCATCGTCGTCTCCGAAGATGCGTCAACTATACCCGCACACGCGGATTGCGTCACGCGGAGCGGACCTGATATCCGTACAAAATCGGGGATGCGCCCAAAAGTCGGTCAGTCATCGCAGTGCCTTGAGCCATCTATCCGATACCGGTATGCTGCATCCAGTGAGGATTGGACGCACGCAAAGGTACGGCGGTGAACTTCATTCGGATGCTGCGGCAGCGCCACCTCGCCATCCTCTGGATCAGCCAGGTGCTGTCGGCGATCGGCGACCAACTCTACGCGATCGCCGTGATCTGGACGGCGGTGCGCGTCGCGGGGGGTGGCGCGGGCGTCGTCGCGGCGGCGGGGACGGCAGCGACGCTCCTCTTCGGCATGCTCGGCGGCGTCTATGCGGACCGCTGGGATCGCCGCAAGACGATGGCGACGGTGGATCTGCTGCGCGCCGCGACGGTTGCCGTCCTGCCGATCCTCGCGTGGCGCGGCATGGTGCAGTTGTGGCACCTCGCGGCCGTGGCCGTGGTCGTCAGCGGGCTGGGGGCGCTCTTCGATCCCGCGCTCCAGGCAAGCCTGCCCGCGCTCGTCGCCGATCGCCGGATGTTGCAGGCAACGAATGGCCTGATGGATATGACGCGGCGGCTCGCGCGTGCGATCGGCCCCAGTCTGGCGGGCATGCTCGTCGCACTGCTCTCGCTGACCCATTTCTTCACGCTCGACGCGATCAGTTTCGTCATCTCGGCGCTCGCGGTGCTGTCGCTCGGGCGGCGGTTCGCGTGGAAACCGATGCAAGAACACGCGGCGCGGGGCATGCGCGGCGTCGGCGCGGAGATCGCGGGCGCGATACATGTGATGCGAACGCATCGTGCCCTCAACTGGGCAGTCACCAGCAATGGGATCAGCGCCATCGGTTGGGGCGCGGGCTTCACGATCGGCGCGCCCCTGCTCGCGGCCCGCGTGCTGGCCGGGCAGGTCGGCGCGTACGGCCTGATCGTCGGGGCGTACGGCGTCGGGAACGTACTCGGCAACATCGTGATCGGCAGCATGACGATCCACCGCCGGGTGGCGATGCTCTTTGCGGGCCGGTTCGTGCTCGGCGGCGGCTTCCTCATTATGGCGATGGCGACGAATCTGCCGGTGGCGATCCTCGGCTCGGCGGTCGCGGCAATCGGCGGGCCGATGGGCGACATCGTCATGCTGACGATGATCCAGCAAGACTTACCCGCGAACCAGATCGGCAAGGTCTATAGCCTGCGCATGACGGTCTCCAGCGCGGGTGCGGTGCTCGGCCTGCTCCTCGCAGGCCCGCTCTATGCCGCCCTCCCGATCCCCGTCGCCATCGCCGCCTGCGCGTTTCTCATCATGACCACCGGCATCATCGGCCTCGTCCGCTTTGGCACGACGGAGCCGGTGCTGCCCGATCCCTCTCCATTGCGAGGCAATGGAGAGGGATCGGGCAGCGAGGTTTCTATGCGATACTCCCACCATTCGAGCGGTATTGAGGTGACGCAACAGGACAGCGCATGATCGAGCAGCAAGACAAGCCACGGCACATCGTCGCGGTCGGTAGCGGCAAGGGGGGCGTCGGGAAGAGTACCGTCGCGGTCAATCTGGCGGTCGCGCTCGCGGCGCTCGGCCATCGAGTCGGGCTGCTCGACGCGGACATTCACGGGCCGGATGTCGGCGTGATGTTCGGAGCGCGGCGGCGGGGTGGCGCACCCGGCGAAGTGATGCTCCCCATCGGGCACCGCACGCCGCTGAAGATGGCGGAACGGATGCCTTCCGTCGAGCGGTTCGGCGTGCGGACGTTTTCGGTCGGCATGTTGATCGGCGAGCGGCAGGCGGTCAAACTCGATGGCCGGTTCGCCGGCATGCTCGTCCAGCAACTGATCGCGGACGTCGCGTGGGGGCCGCTCGACGTACTCCTGCTCGATCTGCCGCCCGGCACGGCGGAGCCGCACGAAACCGTCGCGCGGCAGGTCAGGCCGGACGGCGTCGTGCTCGTGACGACGCCGCAGGAGGTCGCGCAGATTGATACGGCGCGCATGCTCCACTTCTACACGGCGGCGCAGGTGCCGGTGATCGGGACGATCCTCAACATGAGTTACTTTGCATGCCCGGACTGCGGCGCGCGTCATACCATCTGGCCGCGCCACGACATACCGGACGGGCCGCTCGCCTATCCGATGCTCGCGGAATTGCCGCTCACCGCGGCCATCGCGAGCGCGGGAGACGCCGGCCGCCCCATCGTCGCGACGCAGCCGGAGAGCACGGCGGCGCAACCATTTTTCGAGGCGGCGCGCCGTTTCTGGGAGCGGTTACACGAAACGGCATCGGGAATGTAAGGGCGACGCACGCAGCGGCCCGCTGAATCTGTTATCCTCCGCACCGTGAATGCGATGATGGACGAGTTGTATATCGTCGTCTCCTCCTACAACAACGCCGCGCTGCTGCCGGACTGTTTGCGGTCAGTGGCGGCGGCGCACCCCGACATCCCGACGACTGTGTACGTCGTGGATGCCGGTTCGACGGATGAGACGGCAGCAATCGTGCGGCGCGATTTCCCGGACGTGCGGCTGATCGTCGCGGCGGAGAACCGGGGATACGCGGCGCTCAATAACCTCGCCCTGCGGGAGATCATCGCGGCGGTTCCGACAGATGCCGACCGGACACGGATCGCGGCGCTCCTGCTCAACGCGGACACGGCGATGCCACCGGATGCCCTGACGGGTCTGCTCGGCGCGCTGACGGCGCATCCGGAGGCGGGCATCATCGGGCCGAAGATCGTGTTGCGGGATGGCTCGCTCGATCTCGCCTGCCGCCGTTCGTTTCCGACACCGGCCAATGCCTTCTGGAAACTGACGGGTATGGCAACGCGCTACCCGCACAACCCCCGCTTCGCGCAATACAACCTCACCCATCACGACCCGGATGAAGCGATCGAGATGGATAGCGGTATGGGTGCCTGTCTGATGGTCCGGCTGGCGGCGATTGACGACGCCGGCCTGATGGACGAGCGGTTCTTCATGTACGGGGAGGATCTCGACTGGTGCTATCGGATCAAGACGCGCGGCTGGCGCGTCCGGTACGAGCCGCGCGTGCGGATCCTCCATTACAAGGGATCATCGAGCCGCCAGCGGAGCATCCGCGCGACGCTCGCCTTTTACGGGGCGATGTGGCGTTTTCACCGGCTGCACTACGCGCGGCAAACGGCCGTACCCTTGAACCTGCTCATCTACATGGGGATCGGCATGCGGGGCCTGATTGCGCTCCTGGCAAATATTCTGCGACCGGCCCGAAAACGGCGTGTGGCTTCGGCGCCGGAGAGCGGGCAGCAGCCAGCGGGCAGCAATCCGTAACGTGACTGTATACTTGACAGACCCATCTCCGTGTGAGATAATAGACGCATAGA
>CALBSO010000001.1 GCA_937968015.1 uncultured Thermomicrobia bacterium | reverse complement strand
TCTTTGTCGCCGATCTCCTCCCCAACCACGCGGTGAATCAGCAACTCGGTGCAGATGCAAACCGGCGCTGGGTATGTGTTGGCTAAGTGTGCCCCGAATCGTTAGCCCAGCTCGATCTCCTGCTCCTGACCGTCGCCAAGCCACGCAAAGTCCAGCAGGACGGCATCCACTTCCAGGGGTTCCGCTACCTCGACTTGATCCTGGCCGCCTATGTTGGGGAGTCCGTCGTCATCCGCTACGACCCCGCCGACCTCGCCGAGGTCCGGGTCTACCACGACGGTCGATTCCTCTGCCGTGCGGTCTGCCAAGAACTGGCGGACCAAACGATCGGCCTCAAGGAGATCATCCAGGCACGCACCCAGCGTCGAAAACAGGTGCGTGACGACTTGAAGGAGCGCACCACCCTCGTCGATCAGTTGCTGACGCATCACCGGGCAGCGACGACCGAAGTCGTACCACCGGCCGCGGCCATACCGAATCGGTCCCGACTGAAGTGGTACATAAATGAATGACACGATGGAGACCGGACCGCCGTTCCTCGAGACGAAGGAGTACCGCCGCTTCGCCGAGTTCTGCGACACCTGCCGACACGACCGCTCCATCGGCCTGTGCTACGGCCCGCCCGGCGTGGGGAAGACTCTCTCCGCACGCCATTACGCCCGGTGGGAGACGCTGGAAGCGATCATCACCGACTACCGGCTCTGGCTGGAGATGCCCGCCTACCCGGCACTCGCCGACTGTCGCACCGTCGTTTATACGCCGTCGATGATCACCACCCCGAAGCGACTCGCCGATGAACTGCACCATCTGCGATGTGGAAGCGATGGCGGCGATCATCCGGATCACGGGCGGGAACTTCCGCCTGGTGCAGCGGCTCTTCGCGCAGGCGGCGCGGATCATGGCGATCAACCACCGCGAGCGGTTGACGAACGAGGTGGTGGAAGCGGCGCGAGAAAGCCTCGTGATCGGCACGACGTGAGGCGCGTGGGTGCAGAATAATCCTGCACAATTCGTGCGGCTTACCGTTGCACGTTACAGCGGTGTAAATTGACTGCTCAGAGTGGACTGCGTCTGTGCCCGATAACCGGTCGGCGAAGGCGCGGGATCGATGCGCAGGCGGCCATCAAGAATGAATCTCCTGCTGCCGCGCTGTCGGTGGGCTCTCTTCCATGCGACGACGCGCAGATCGTGTGGAGTGTTCACACTCGTGCCTGCTCGAGTGCATTCCGAATAAGCGCCGCGTAGCGGTAGACGATATGGGCGAACTTCCCGTACGGCATGGTGAGGAACAGCCCGGCTACGAACCCGAGATGCACCGCCAAGAGCGCCCCCATCGCGGGCGTTGCGCGGAGGACGAGCAGGAGCAAACCGGTGAGGCTCGTCAGGCCGAGGAGGAGGAGAAAGGCCACGTCCATCTTGAGCATGCGCGGCGCGGCGGGTTGCCGGTCGCTTCGCCACTTGAGGGAGAGCAGCCCGACCGTACCGATAACGAGCGCGACACCGCCGATGGTGCCGAGGGCGACCGGGAGGCTTAACGGCGGGTAGGGTGCATGCCGACCAAGGAAGTGGTCATAGATCGCGGCGACCGTCGTTGAGGCGAGATCGAAGAGGAAGCCGTAGAAGACGAGGTGGTGGAACCAGCGGCGCACCTGCGAGAACCGTTCGTCCGGGTAGTTGCAGCCGACGCCGCCACCCTTCAGATACCGCAGCCCGAACGCGTCCCTGGTCGCGACCGCGAAGGCGCGGAAATCAATCACGCCAGTCAGATCGGTGTCGGTGTCGCGCCAGAAGCGGTAGGCGCCGCGCGCGAACACCGCAAGGCAGTAGAGCGCGATGAGTAGCGCCGGGATCACCATCGCCGCGTACGGAATGACCCGGTAGAACGCTCCCTCCCCGGCCTGCGTCGAGAACAGCGCATCGCGTCGCAATGCAATGACGAGCAGGAGGATGAGCGCGGTGCTGGCAACGGTGATCAGACCGACCGCGAGCCCGTTGCGCCGGTAGAGCTTGCCAAGGATACCGGGCCAACTGTACTCCTGGTACGTCTCCGCGCGGATCTCGGCGAAGATCTGCGGGACATTGACTCCGAACTCGTGCGGCGGGGCGAATTGGCAGGCGTAAAAGCAATCACGGCACTCGAAACAGAGGTTGGCGAGGTAGATCATTTCGCCTTCCTCGAAATCGCGCCGGATCTCCATCGCCGGGAAGACCGCGCAGTACCCCTCGCAGTAGCGGCACGAGTTGCAGATCGTCATCTGCCGCTCGGCCTCCGCAACCAAATCAACCATTGGCATGGCGCGCCGCCTCTCTCCCCGCGATACGCCCGAATACGGCCCCGATCGTCAGGCCGAAGCCCGCCAGGTATCCCCGCCCCAGGATGTTCCCGGCCATCACCTCACCGGCGGCGAAGATATTCGCGGCGGGGCGGCCATCGTTCATAATTACCCGCGCACACTCGTCCACGGTGACGCCGAGATAGGTGAAGGTGATCCCCGGCCGCAGCGGATAGGCAAGGAAAGGCGGGGTATCAATGGGGATCGCCCAGTGGCTCTTGGGCGGATCGAGCCCTTCGGTTCGGCAGTCATCGAGACTCGATGGATCGAATGTACCGGGCCGCGTCGCGCGATTGAAAGCCGCAACCGTCTCCGCGAGCCGTGCCGGATCGAGTTCCAGCTGCCCGGCGAGTTCCGCCAGTGAGGCCGCTTTAATCGCGGGGAAGACGGATGGCATGAACTTCCCCTTCGCTTTGGCGTCGATAATCGAATAGGCGATCTGGCCCGGCTGGCGCGCGATCAGCCCGCCCCAGATTGCGTACCGCTTCGGCCAGAAATCTTCGCCCTCGTCGTAGAAACGCTCTGCCTCGCGGTTGACCGCGATACCGAACGGTACACTATCCAGGCGGGTGACAATGCCGCCATCGAACTTCGGTGCCCGTGCATCCACGGCGACGGCGTGAAACTCGTGCGGGTTGCCAACGGACTTGGCACCGAATTCGAGGAGTTCGGCGAGCATACGCCCCTGGTTGTGCTGCGTGCCGCGGATGATGAAGTTGTCCGCTGCGTCGCCCCAGTACTCCTTCAGCCAGGGGATGTTTGCCTCGAACCCGCCCGAGGCCACGACGACGACCTTCGCGCGCACCTCATGGATTCCACCGTCATGGTCGAAGACTGCCGATTGGAAGACCCCGTCGCGGATCTTCAACGTGGAGACGACCGCGCCATAGGCGACCTGCACGCCCATCGTGTGCGCGGTGGCGTAGTAGGCATTGATCATCGCCTTCCCGCCGCCGAGCATGAAGAGATTCGTCCGGGCGAGATGGAGTGTGCCCTTGAGCGGGCGCTGCCACCGGACGCCGTGTCGCTGGGTCCATCCATCGAGGTCAGCCGATGCGCGGATCGTCAGCCGGGCGAGACACTCTGTGGTCTCGCCATGTGTGACACGCAGAAGATCATCCCAGAACTCCTCCTCCGGATAGGGGCCCGTGACGTATTCCGTCGCGCCAGGGTGCATATAGCGAATGTCGCGCGTATGCCGGCTGTTGCCGCCACGGAAGTGCTCGGGCGAGCCCTCCAGCAGCAGGACGCGCGCACCACCGTGCGCGGCCTCGATCGCGGCGCACAACGCGGCATTCCCACCGCCGATCACGAGGACATCGATGGGGCGGCTCATGTCGATCAGTGCGTTACCCGCCCGATGGTCGCGGGTCATCAGCGTACCCACATTTCCCCACCCTGATTGTCCCACACCGCGCTGGGTGTCATCGAATTCCCTTCCCCCCGTCATGGATGACGCGCCACAATTTCTCGTCGGTCAATGGCAGGTCGAGCGGCTCGACGCCGAACGGCCGGAGTGCGTCCATGACCGCGTTGGCTACCGCGGGCGGAGCGGAGACGGTCCCGGCTTCGCCGACCCCCTTGGCGCCGAGGGGATTGCGCGGCGACGGCGTGACCGTCCGGTCCATCTCAAAGGACGGCAATTGCTCCGCGCGAGGCGCGACGTAGTCCATCAACGAGCCGGTCAGTAACTGGCCGTTCTCGTCATAGACCACGCGCTCCCAGAGCGTCTCGCCGATCCCCTGTGCCGCGCCCCCGATAAGCTGTCCCTCGACAAGCAGCGGATTGATCACATTGCCGCAATCGTCCACCGCGAGGAAGCGCTCGATCGTTGGCCTCCCCGTATCGCGATCGATCGAGACGACGGCGATCGCCGTGCCGAATGGGAACGACTCGCCCGCCGCCTGGAACTGCGCCGTCACGCTCAGGCCATCGGCCGTGGCGAATTCTTCCCCATCGGCGCGTGCCATTTCCCGGGCGGCGGCAATGACCTCGCCGAGCGGTAGCGCGCGGCCCGGCACACCCGACGGGCCGATAGTGCCCTCGTGAATCATGAGGTCGGAGGGTTCGACTTCCAGGAGTGTCGCGGCCGCCCGCACGATGCGCTCGCGCACTTCATGTGCGGCCTGGAGGAGCGCGTTGCCGCCGAGTTGGAGACTGCGACTTCCCATTGTGCCGCCGCCGCGCGTCCCGATCGCCGTATCCCCGTGTGTCACCGTAATCGCATCCATCGGCACGCCGAGTGTGTCGCCGATGATCTGCGCGAAACTCGTTGCCAGCCCCTGGCCGTGCGGGGACGTGCCGGTAATCGCGGTCACCCGGCCGTCTGGGTGGAGCGTGACCGTACCCCCCTCGCCGCCACCGCCCGAAACCTCCACGCAGCTGGCGATCCCGATACCGACAACTTCGCCCCGCGCGCGGCGCTCCGCCAGTTCGGACTGCACGCGCCCGATGTCGAGATTCGCGAGCGCCTGGTCCAGGGCGCGTTCGTAGTCGCCGCTGTCGTAGATGATATTCGCGGCATTGGTATATGGGAACGCATCGGCGGGAATGAAGTTCTTCCGACGGATCTCTGCCTGGTCCATGCCGAGATAATGGGCGACATCGCTCATCACACGCTCGATAAAGTACGCAGCCTCGGGCCGCCCCGCTCCACGGTACGGACCCATCGGACCCGTGTTCGTAAAGACGCCGACGACTTCCGAGTGGACGTGTCGAATCGTGTATGCGCCGGTCGGGAAAAGCACCATGCGCATCGGCGGGCCGCCCGAATACTTCATCAGATAGGCGCCGAAATTGGCGATCGTCCGCAAGCGGAGCGCCCGGATCCGCCCATCGCGGTCGAAGGCGACCTCGCCGTCCGTCACCGCTTCACGCCCATGCATCGACGTTTGCAGATCCTCGGTCCGCGATGCGACCCAGCGCACCGGACGCCCGGTGATCCGCGCAAGTGCGAGGAGGAGGATCGTCTCGCGGTATGCGGTCATCTTCCCGCCAAACGCGCCACCGACATCCGGTGTGATGACGTGGAGATCATCTTCCGATATGCCGAGCGCTTTCGCGAGATCGGTGCGTTCGCTCCACGCCGCTTGCGTGCTGAGCCAAAGGGTGTATTTGCCGGTTTCGGCATCGTACGCGGCGATCCCGCCGCGCGTTTCGATCGGCAGCGCGGCGACCCGCCCGTGCCCGACCCGTACCGCCAGCCGACACTCCGCCGCCGCGAATTCCGCGTCGGGTTCGCCAAAGGTGGATGCAGCGGTGAGCGTGGCGTTCGTGCCAAATTCTGGGTGGAGGATCGGTGCATCCGGGGCGAGGGCCGCCACCGCGTCAACGACCGCCGGTAATGGCTCGTAATCCACCTCGATGGCATCAACGGCGTCGCGTGCGAGATAGCGATCCTCCGCAACGACCGCCGCGATGGGTTCGCCGGCGAAACGCGCGATGCCTTTCGCGAGCGGGGGATGTTCCGGGATCTTGAGGTTCCCGGCGACCGGCACACCGCCGACTTCGCCGAGATCATCGGCGGTGATAACCGCGATGACACCTGGCATCGCGCGTGCGACATCAACGTTGATCCCCCGGATGCGGGCATGGGCATACGTGCAGTGCAGAAGCGCTACTTCCGCCAGATCGGGGATGACCAGGTCATCGAGGTATTGCCCCGCCCCGATAAGGAGGCGATGATCCTCCATCCTCCGCTGGCTGCTGCCGACGAGTGTGCGATTATTCTCACGGGACCCAACGTGCATGATCTTCTCCTCATTGGTCGTCAGCGACCCGCTTCGCCGCCTCCGCTAAACTGTCGAGCCGAAGATATGGTATACGTTGTACACAACGCCAATCATTCTCTCTTTCATGGGGGTGCGCCAATGCTGACAAATGGCACCGCGCTGGAAGCGGCCGAAAGACTGAAAACATTGTGGCAGGCACAAGCGATCACCGGTGCCACGTCGGACATGGTCTACGCGATCCTGCATGAGGCGATCCTTTCCGGGATTTTGCCGCCCGGGCAGCGATTGGGCGAAGAGTTGCTCGCCGCCTTGTTCGACGTCAGTCGTACTCCGGTGCGCGAGGCGTTGCTCCGCCTGGAAACCACCGGCTTGGCGCATCGCGTCCCACGACGCGGCCTGATCGTTGCGCGGATCACTCCTCAAGAGATCGTCGAGGTGTACGTTGTCCGCGAGAATCTCGACGGGCTGGCCGCGCACCTCGCCGCGCAGTTCGCGACCCCCAGTGACATCGCGACCCTCATCGCGATCAATGAGGAATTCGCGGGCACCGCGCGGGAGGGGAATGTGAAGGCGATGGCCGATCTGAACCTCCAGTTTCACGAGGCAATCGCCCGTATCGCCCGCAATTCGCTCCTCTCGCAGTTTCTCACGCAGATCCACCATCAGGTGCGCCGCATCCCGGGCACAACCTTCCAGCATCCCGGGCGTGCGGCGAGCGCCGTTGAGGAACATGCCCGCATCATCGAAGCGATCCAGGACCGCGACGCCGAGCGCGCGCGGCAACTTGCGACCGAGAGCATGGCCACCGCACGTCGCATCCGCATTGCCATGCTCGAGCAGGAAGTTGAAGATGTCGCGCCATCGCGGTGATTGGCCGACGTTCGATCGGTGCGAATGCTGCCCTTGCGCCGCGCCGGGCGTACCCCCACTCTTCATAGTCCGCGCCGCCGCCGCTGCTGGGGATCCAACGTATCCCGGAGTCCATCGCCGAGGAAGTTGAAGCCCAGTACGGCGAGGAAGATGAACGCGCCGGGGATGATCGACAGCCACGGATTGATCTCCAAATAGACGTAGCCATCGTGGAGCATGCCGCCCCAATCCGGCTGCGGCGGCGGTACGCCGAACCCGAGGAAACTGAGACTTGCCTCAGTGAAGATTGCGCTGCCCGCGCTCAGCGAAACCTGCACGAGGATGATGCTGACGAGGTTCGGCAGGAAGTGCCGCAGGACGATACGGACTGGCCGCGCACCGAGCGCCTCTGCCGCCTCGATGTACTCTCGATTCCGCAGTGCCAGCATCTGCCCACGTACGACACGCGCGAAGCCCGGCACCCGGACCGCCGCCAGGGCGATAATCACGCTTCGCAGGCTCGGACCAAGCGCGAAGGAGATACTCAGGGCGAGAACGAGGCCGGGGAAGGCAAGAATACCGTCCATCGTGCGCATAATCAGGCTGTCCAGCACACCCATCTTGTAGCCACTGATGAGCCCGAGGGTCACACCGATCAGCATGCCAATCATGACCGCGCATGTGCCGACGAAGAGAGACAGCCGACCACCGTAGAGGATGCGACTCAGTTGATCGCGCCCGAGGTTGTCTGTGCCGAACAGGTGCGCGCGACTCGGCGCGTGCAGACTGACCGAATAATCGGGCATCAGTGGATCGTACGGCGCACTCAGCGGCGCAAGCAACGCTCCTGCTATCAAGGCGACGAGGATGAGCGACCCGATCCAGAGTTGCGGCTCTTTCCGCAAGACGCGCACCCATCCCAGCGCGCGCGCGCGTCTTTCGGCAGATGCCGATGCGATGCTGGTCTCCACCGCATAAGGCATATGGTTGGCGATCGGTTCAGCCATAGAGTGACCGTATCCGTGGATCGAGCAGTGCGTAGAGCAGATCGACGACGAGGCTCGTGAGTACTACCGTGACAGTGATAAAGAGGACGATCCCCTGTACCATCGGCAGATCGCGACCGAGCACCGAGTCGGTGAGAAGCGTCCCGACACCGGGCAGAGAGAAGATTGTCTCGGTGACGACTGCCCCACCGAAGAGGCCGGCTACTTCAAGGCCAACAACCGTGATCACCGGGATGAGTCCGTTCGCGAGCGCGTGACGGCGCAAGACGGTCGTAGCTCGGAGCCCTTTTGCCCGCGCTGTGCGGATGTAGTCTTGTTCCAATACCTCGATCATCACCGCACGCGTGTAGCGCGTGAGTGATCCGATGAGGGCCAATGCGAGGGTTATCGTCGGGAGTACCATGAACTTGACGTTCTGCACAGGCGATTGGGCGAAGCCAACGTAGCCCGCCGATGGGAGCACGCGCAGCTTCAGCGCGAACACGTAGATGAGCAGGATACCAAGCCAAAAGTTCGGCAGCGAAAGACTTATGGACGCGATGCCAGAAAGGCCGAGATCGAGCCCCGAGCCCGAGCGAAGCGCCGCGGCAATCCCCAGGGGTACGGCAATCACGATCGCGACGACGAGCGCGAGGACCGTCAATTCGAGCGTCACCGGGAGCCGCGCCAGTATGGCCTCGCGCACGGAAATCGGCGAGCGGAATGAGCGACCGAAATCGCCGGTCACGACATGACGCAGCCAGTCCGCATATTGCACGGGAAGCGGCCGATCCACGCCAAGTTGCTGCCGCAAGCGGTCAATAGTTGCCTGATCCGCAGTGGAGTCTGGCCCGAGAATGAGCAGCACTGGATCGCCGATCACGAGGCTCATCAAGGTGAACGTCGCGACCGTGATGACGAACAGGATCGGTATTGTGAGCAGGAGACGCCGCCCAATATAGCGGAGCATACGCAGTTTCCCCGCGCCAACGTCACTTCGCGATATACAAATCGCGCAGCCGGAGGATCAGATCGGGATGATAGACGAAGTTGCGGACCTCGGTACGCCGCGCCGCGAACTCGGATGGCCACTCGAAGAAGACGTACGAGGCATCCGCGACAATGATCTTCTCCACTTGATGATAGATGTCGGCGGCCTGCTTCGTGTCATAAATGCCCGCCGCCTGATCCAGCAACTTGTCTACCTCCGGGTTGTTGAACCCGGTCGTATTCTGAAAGCCCTTGGAGTGCCAGAGAATACGGAGGAGGCCATCCGGATCGGCGCGGGGCGCCCAGTTCGTCGCCGTCCAATTCGTCTTTCCCTGCTTCACGAGCGTGAAACCGTCCGCCGGGTTCACGGACTCGATCTGCACCATGATGCCAAGTTTCTGGTATTGCACTTGGAGCACCTGCGCGAGATCCTGATTTTGCCGATCGCTTGACGCAGTGAAAGTGAACGACTTCCCAGCCGCGCCCGCTTTCGTCAGCGCCGCTTTCGCCTTGTTGAGATCGAACATGTAACCCTGAGAATCGAGTGACGGGTCGTACGCCCAGCCACCGCCCAGCGGATGCGTGGCAATGCGCCCGTTGTTGCTGAAGATCGCTTGTTTGATTTCCTCTGCGTTCGTGGCGTACGCGATCGCCTGCCGCAGATCGGGGTTATCGAACGGGGGCCGGTCGTTGTGGCACTGCGTCCCCCAGAACCGGGCGCTCTTGAGTTCTTCGATCGCCACGCCTTGTACGCCTTTGAGGGTTGATAGCAGGGAAGGAGCAATGGAATCAATCAACTGCGCTTCGCCGGTGCGGATCTGTGTCAGTTGCACCTGGCTGTCTGGAACGTGGCGCATCTCGATCTTGTCGAGGTACGGTTTGCCCTGATCCCAGTAGCCGTCGAAGCGCTGGATGGTGATGTGGTTATCCGTCACCCATTCGACGAACTTGAACGGCCCACTGCCCACGGGGTTACGCCCGAAATCCTGCCCAAACTTCTGCGCCGCCGTGGGCGAGATGATGAAGCCGGGACGCTCACCGAGAGCGGCAAGTAGGGGTCGCCACGGTTGATCGAGGTTGAAGCGAACAGTCGTCTTGTCCACGACGTCCACAGATTTCAGCGGCGGCTGTACCTGCGTGCGCACTGGCGCATTCACTTTCGGATCGAGAATGCGATCATAGTTCCACTTGACGGCGGCAGCATCGCAATCCGTGCCGTCGTGGAACTTGACGTTCGGGCGCAGGTGGAAGGTGATCGTCTTCCCGTCGCTGCCAACGTCCCACGATGCGGCGAGATCGGGGACGATGTTGAAGTCCTTATCATAGGCGACAAGCGTGTTGTAGATGAGGTAGAGCATGTACCGCTCGGAGAACTGGGCGGAGAAGTGGGGATCGAGCGTCTTGGCGTCAATGTTCCGCGCGTAGACGAGCGTGCCGCCCTTGGTTGGCTGCCCCGTCGCCGCGGCCGCCGCAATCGTCGGCGCGCTGCCTGCGGGCGCGGACGCCCCACCGGTGACCGCCGTCGCATTCGTCGCCAGTGCCGGTGCGTTCGTCGCCAGCACTCCACTAGGAGCGGTCGTCGCTTTATTCCCCGCGGTCGCGGTCGGCGCGCTCGTGCTGCCGCCACACGCGACGCTGAGCGCAGCCATTGCCGAGGCGGCCGCGAGTGCGGTAAAGCGCCGGCGTGAGAGTGTCTGCTCCCTGAGTTCCCGACGCACGCTGGTTTCCTCATCCACGGAACGCATTCGCCCTCTCCCCTCTTGATGCGGCGCCTGACAAAGTGCCCCCACCCGCAGGCGAAACAGGAACCAAATATCCCGAACGGTGGCTGACCGTCGTCAATCGGTGACCCCTCTTGCAATTCGCACGCTTGACCGCGTAGGATGTGACGCATACAGTGTATACAAGACGGTCAAGGTCGTCAAGGGAAGGTTCGGTCGTCGCAAATAAGGGAGGTCTTGGTGCCGAAGCGAATCCAGATTCGTCTCGATGGTGTGACTGCGGAAGCCGTGCTCTTCGAGGATAAAGCGCCCGAGACAACGGCCGCGCTGTGGGAGCGACTGCCGATCAATGACCGGACGATTCAGACGCGGTGGTCCGGGGATGCGTGGCGGACGGAGGGAAATTACGAACTGCTGCCCGAGGGATCGCCGGTGGAGAATGTGGCGGATCACTTGAGCGCGGGCGATATCATTTATTACCCCGGCTATCGCAGCAAATTGATCAAAGTGGGCATTGCTTACGGGAGCGCTAAGTGGCTCGCGCCTTTCATGGTCCCGATCGATGTCGCGCACATCGGGAAGATCGACACGAATCTCGATGCATTCGTGAAGCGTTGCGAGCGCATCATCTTCGAGGGCCCGCTCACGGTGGAGATCAGCCGGATCGAGCAGTAGCCAGTGGGAGGGAGACCGATGCAGTTCGGGCTGGGCATCCCGACATGCCGCGAGGGCCGCACCTATCCCTGCGGATTCGCCGATCTCCCGCAGATCGCCGTACTGGCGCGCGATGCGGAGCAGTTCGGGTTCGATTCCCTCTGGGCGAACGACCATCTGGCGACGCAGCGCGCCGTGCTGGCGGAGCAATCCGATCCGGCGAACTTCTACGAGCCGCTGATCACGTTCGCCTATCTGGCGGGGCGGACCACACGCATTCGATTCGTCGTCGCCACGATCGTCGCCCCGCTCCGCCAACCGGTGCTGCTCGCGAAACAGGCGGCGACGCTGGACCGGGTGTCACAGGGGCGATTCGTGCTCGGCCTCGGCATCGGTGCGAATCGCGAGGAGTTCGAGATTGCGGGGAACCCGCCACCCAAGGCCAATCGCGGGCGGATGATGGATGAGATGGTGGACGCCCTGCGGCTGCTCTTCGAGCGGGATCGGGCGGCGTTCGCCGGCGAGTATTAC
Organism: uncultured Thermomicrobia bacterium; assembly: GCA_937968015.1. Lineage (GTDB taxonomy): Bacteria > Chloroflexota > Chloroflexia > Thermomicrobiales > JALYUS01 > JALYUS01. The sequence goes on along the minus strand of CALBSO010000001.1, from coordinate 24,698 downwards.
CGGTTCGAAGAGATCGCCATGCACCCGAAGCCCGTGCAGAGCCCGATGCCGATCTATCTCGGCGCCACCGCCCCGGAGGGCATTCGCCGCGTCGCGCGCGTCGCGGACGGGTGGATCGTCTCCAGTGCCTCACCGGAAAAGATGCGCGAGGGGATCGGCGTGCTGCGCGAGGCGATCGCGGAAGCCGGGCGCGAGCCCGCAGCGGTCCAGACCTGCGTGCAATTGTGGGTGAGCATCGGCGAGACGGAGGCGGACGCGCGGTCGGTCCTCGACAGCTCGATCCACTTCGCGCAGATGTGCGCGCGGCGACCGGAGATGTCGGCGGACGAGCACGCGCGTGCCTTCGCCTCGCACGATCTGCTCGGCTCTCCCGACCAGATCAGCGAGCGGATCCACGCCTACGCGGACGCCGGTGTCGACCATGTTGGCCTGATCCTGTTGGCGCGGGACATGGACGAACTCTCTCGCTCCGCCCGCCTCCTTGGTGAGGCAGTCATCTCCCGCTACCGCGCGTAATTTCTCGATGGCGACGGCGCTGTCGCGGCACAGAGCAGAGAAAGGACCGAAGACATGCGATTCATTGACGTTGACCTGAATGGGACCGTCGTCCGCGCGCGCCTCAATGATGACCTCGCGCCGAAGACGTGCCAGGCGATCTGGGATGCGCTCCCCTTCGAGGGCCGCGCCGTCCACGCGCAGATCAGTGGCGACATGTTCCGTATGCTCGACTACGCGCCAATCGGCGATATGGCGGTCGAGAGCGGCGTCGCGTTCCAGCATCCGGGGCAGATCGTCTATTACCCCGGTATCAAGGAGATCGCCTTCTGCACGGGCGCCGCGCGCTTCCGTGCCGCCCCCGGCGCGGATGGGGCCATCGGGAGATTGACGCCGCTTGCGGAGATCGAGGGGGATTTCTCGGACTTCGCGAAGGTCGGATACGATCTCCAATTCGACGGAGCGCGGCCGATCCGTTTCCGCGAGGCCGCGGACCAGGAGACGCCCTTCCGTTATCCAGAGGAGCACGGGCGCAAGATTGAGGTGGACGTCGACGGCGTGAAGCTGACTGCAACGCTCCTCGAGGGACTGGCCCCGAATACGGTCGAGGCATTCATGAAGATCCTGCCGGTCCAAGGTCGCATCACCAATACCGCATGGAGCGGCGACATCACCCGCTTCTGGGGACCTGTTGGGAGCGAGGGCGAACTTGGCCTCGACATCACCGAGGCCGAGCATGGTCAGACCCTCCACTGGCCGGGATATATCTACTACTACGCGGGATGGAAAGGTATCCGCATCTGCTATGGGGACAACGGCTGCATGGGTGGCCCATGGGGCGCCGCCTCGCTGACCCCGCTCGCCCGTTTCGACAGGGACTGGAGCGCCTTCCGCGAGATCGCGAAGTCGTTGTTCGTCGAAGGCGCGAAGCCGATGGCGTTTCGGCTCCTCGGCGGAACGGATCGGTGACCCACATGGCGAAGCATTCTGTCAGCATGACGGTGAACGGGCAGCTCCACGAGGGGGCCGTCGAACCCCGGCTGCTCCTCGTGCATTACCTGCGGGACAATCTTGGGCTCACCGGGACGCATATCGGCTGCGACACGAGCCAGTGCGGCGCGTGCGCCATCCTTTTGGACGGCGAGGCGGTGAAATCCTGCACGCTCTTCGCGGTGCAGGCGGAGGGCGCCAATCTCACGACCATCGAGGGGATCGCTGCGGGCGAGCGGTTGCATCCGATCCAGGAGGGGTTCCACGCCGAGCACGGCTTGCAATGCGGCTATTGCACGCCGGGCATGGTGATCGCCGCCTATGACCTCTTGCAGGGCAATCCCGATCCGACGGATGCGGAGATCCGCCACGCGCTCCACGGCAACATCTGTCGCTGCACGGGCTATCAACATATCGTCAAGGCGATCCAGCACGCTGTGGCAACGCTGCGCACGCGGGACGCCGCCGTCGTGGGGAGCGCGCGATGATTCCCGAAGCATTCGAGTACGCCGCGCCTGCGGCAATTGCGGAGGCCATTGATCTTCTGGCGAGTCGCGGGGATGATGCGAAGGTGCTCGCGGGTGGCCACAGCCTCATTCCGATGATGAAGCTGCGTCTGGCGAGCCCCGGTGTGCTCGTGGACATCGGCCGCATCCCCGAGTTGCGCGGTATCCGCGTACACAGCGACATGGTGACGATCGGCGCGACGACGACGCACGCGCAGATCGAGCAGTCCGGCGACCTCAGAGATCGCTTCCCGATCATGGCCGAGACGGCAACGGTCATCGGCGATCCGCTCGTTCGCCATCGCGGCACCTTCGGGGGCTCACTCGCACACGCCGATCCGGCGGCCGACTGGCCCGCAGTGGCGCTCGCGCTCAATGCCACGATCCACGCCACCGGACCAAGCGGTGATCGGACGATCGCCGCGCGCGAGTTCTTCATCGACCTGTTCACCTCCGCCCTCGAACCGGGTGAACTCCTCACCGCAGTCGATCTGCCGTATCCAACCCTCAGCACCGGCATGGCATATGAGAAGTTCGCGCATCCAGCATCCGGATATGCCGTGATCGGCATCGCGGCGGTCATCGGTGTTGATGCCGACGGCATCTGCCGCGACTGTCGTGTCGGGATCACGGGCGCGGGTGCCAAGGCGACGCGCGCCGATGCGGCCGAGATGACGCTCCTCGGGGAGTTGCTCACCGGCGAGCGGATCCGGCAAGCGTCCGGCCACGCCGGGGCAGAAATCGATCTACTCTCAGACCTCGTCGCCTCGGAGCGGTATCGCGCGCACCTGGTCGCCGTGCTCACCGCTCGTGCCCTGCGCACTGCATGGGAACGAGCGCGTCCGTTGGCGGCGAAAAATGACTGGTACGCGGACTAGGGTGCACGGCATCCGCCCATCTTCCGTTCTGGCGGTCGCGCGCAGCACACGAAGCGTGGCGCGGAAGATTGGCGGAGAAGCGGGCTCAAAATGGACGAGATGACGCGCACCGAGCGCGTGCGCGCGGCGGTGAGTGGGCAGCCGGTGGATCGCCTGTCACTCTGCTTCTGGCATCATTTTCGGCCCGCCGGGTCGGGCCTGCGGATGGCGGAGGTGACGCTGCGCTTCTTCGACTAGGAGCTCGACCTCGATATGGTCAAGACCATGCCCGATCTCCCCTACCCCTTCCCGCGTCGCGCGGTGCACGAGCCGGAGGATTGGCTCCGCCTCGAGCTGGTCGCCGCCAATGTCTTCCGGATCCGCCATGCGCAGAGCGGGTTCGTGGCCGAGCAAGCCATTGAGCTGCCTTCAGACGGGCTGCCGATTCAGTTGGTCGTCGAGGCGGCATCCGCGGGACAGGAATGGGATATTGAGCGTGTGAACGCGACGATGTTCCGGATTCGCTCGGTGCTCACTGGCCTCGTATGGGATCTCCCGGCCGGCAGCCACATGCCAGGGACACAGATCCACCAGTGGCACGAAAACGACGGCACCAACCAGCATTGGTTCTTTGTCCCCGTGATGGCAAGCCTGATCAATTCGCCCGACGCCGCTGAACGCCCGGGTTCTACCAAGGATGAACCGCGGACGCACATCGTCGTGCGATGGAGGCGCTTCCTTGCTCTGTCAGGGAAAAGTCTATGACGTACCGATATGGTTGTCAGCAAAACGCAAAGGGAATGCTAACCCGACATTCGTGGCGGGCATGCCTGACATCAGGATAGCGTCTACCCTATCTGGTCGCGACACCGAGATAGCTCGTCAGCAGCAGCGCGACCCAGGTGGAGCCCGTGATCAGTTGATCCAAAGGGAGCGATTCGTGCGGGCTGTGACAGATGCCGATGTCGCCCGGCCCGAAGTTGATGCAGGGGACGCCTCCAAGATTGGTAAGATGCCGACCGTCGGTCACTGCGGAGAAAGCGACTGGCGGCCCCGGGTCCATCCCAAGCACCTGCGCTGCCTCAATCATCTGCGCGATCGCCGGATGATTGGGATCGACTGCGGCGGCGTCCGCCTGCAATCCGGTCCATATGACTTCGGGAGGATGGGACGTCAGCCACGGATCGTCAATCGCCGCTACGGCGAGCGCCTCCGCAACAAAGCCGCGTACCATCTCCGCATCCTCTCCCGCTATGGCTCCTGCACTGATCGATACCGAGCAGGAATCGGGGATTGCGCGCCCACTCGGCCCGGTGTTGACAGCCATAACGTTCCAGACGTGCCCCATTGGCAACGGCGCCCAAAAAGGGTGCATTCGCTCCCGATCCAGTCGCCGCTGCATTGCCCGCAGCGCGTCTATGCATCGGAATGCCATATCTGCTGCGTTGATCCCGTGCCATGGCGAACCTGGATGCGCCTTTCTGCCCGTCACATTCATCGTGAAGGAGTACGAGCCGCGCGACGCGGGACAGACACGGAGACCGCTCGGTTCTCCGACCAGAGCGACCGGCGCGCGATAGCCCCGTTCGACACAAGCGAGTGCGCCCGCGCCGCCCATCTCTTCGTCAACGACCGACTGCACCATCACACTGCGCCGCAAGATGATCCCGGCGGCGCTCAGGATGCGGAGTGCGCCGAGGAATGTCACCAGGCCTCCCTTGGCATCCGCCGCACCCAGGCCATGAATGCGCCCGTCCGCGATGACCGCATCGAGCGGATTGTATGGCCACGCCTCTGGGGGGCCGGGCGGGACGGTATCGGCATGACTGTTGAGGATGATCCCGGCCGTGCGATCGTCCGGCGCCTCTTCGCTGCCGGGGAGGAGGGCGACGAGATTCGGTCGTCCCGTGTATTCGGGCGCCTGCACCGAGAGCCGCGCCGACGGGTAGCGGGAAAGGATACGCGCGGACTCCGGCTCCCATAACGAGACCCGGCAGCCGAGTGACTCGTATGCGGCGGCCAGATACTCTTGCACTCCTCTCTCACCGGGCCCGCCCACTGCGGGGCTCCAACTCGGGATACGCACCAATGCCTGCAGATCGGCAACGATTGTATCGCGCATTGCTTTCCCGGCGGCGCGGATCGCGGCTGTCAGCGTGTCGTCCATGACGCTTCTCACCATGTCACCAATGGGCAACCGGACATCAGCTCGCAGCCGCTGTCCGTGACGAGCACCGTTTCCTCCACGACCGCCGTGCCTACGCCGTGCTTCACGAGCATCGGTTCGAGGGCGAAGATCATCCCTGACTGGAGGATCGTCTCGCTCACGATCCGCACGTCCGGCCGCTCGAAGAGCGACGTTCCGAGGCCGTGCCCGAAACCTTTCGGCATGATCTCCTTGTCGTAGCCGGCCTTACGCGCGATATCGTTGGCGATGGTATGGAGATCTGGGACGAAGACGCCGGGCTTGATGGCTGCGGTGACGGACTGGAACATTTGGTACGCCGTGTCGAGCATCTTCTGCTGCTCGGCGTTTGGTTTGCCAACGACGGTGCAGCGAGAGACATCGGCGTAATACCCCTTGAACCGCGCCGCCATATCAATGAAGACCATATCGCCCCGCTCCATCGTGCGATCCGTTGGCGCGCAATGCTTCAGTCCGGCGCGTGGCCCGGCGATGACGGCACTCTGGAAGGAGAGTTCGCCGCCCTGCGCGAAGCAGGGGCGATGCGCTTCGCTCGCGACCGCCCATTCGGTCACGCCGGGACGGCATTGCTCGACGGCGATGCGATTCATGTCCCCGGAGATGCGAGCCGCCTCGCGCATCGCAGCGATTTCCAGCAGGCTCTTGACGGCACGCACATCGAGCATCAAACCATCCGCCGGTATCCATTCAGCATTCGGCAGCGCTGCCTGCAAGCGCGGGACGAATGCGGCGGACGCGGCATCCAGTCCCGCGAGACCGATTCGCCCGTGGGCCAGACCGCTCTCCTCGACACGCTCCGCGACCTGGCGCTCAACCGTAACGACCGGGTCTCGCGCCAGACCGGCCCGTTCGCCGGGGCGGACATCGCGCAGCCATGTCATCCAGATCGAGGTATGCATCGGCTCGCCATGCATCACCCAGTTCGTGCTGAGCATCAGGTCGCCCTCGCGGGGGACGACCACGACGTTATCGCCGTAGGACGGCTCGTACCCCGAAAGAAATCGGATATTGGCAGCGCCGCCCGCTCCACCGAGCGCGAGGAGACAATCGATGCCGTCTCGCTGCATCAGGGCACGCACACGCGCGACTCGATCCGCGTATTCAGCGGCGGGAAATTCGATGTCGAGCCAGGATTGCCGGCTCTCCCAGTCATATGGGACGATCGTCTCGTAGTGCACCATCATGCCTCCAATAGCCGAGCATCACATGTGCGCCGTGTTGTAGACGAGGAAGCCACGAATCGCGTCGAGGAAGGACTCCGGTTCATCGCCGGCAACCGAGTGGCCGCTCTCCTCGAAGATGCGAAGATCCGCGTGGGGGATCTTGCTGGCGATCAACTCCGACCATTCGGGGGGGCAAATCCAGTCGTGCCGCCCCGCGATCACCAGGGTGGGGCAGGTGATCTTCCGCAACTGATCCGTCACATCGTAGGTGCGCAGAAAGCCGCTGAAGCCCTCATTGATCGCGTCCGGTGAGACGATCTGCCGCCCGCGCCGCTCCTTCGCCTTCTCGGCGTCGAATTTCCGCGCGTACATCGGCCCCATCACATCGAAATACTCGCGCAACTCTTCCTCATTCTCGAACGTGCCCGCCCACAACTTCTCCGCGATTCGCTTCTGCTCATCCGTCCCGCGCTCGGCGAGGATCTGCTGCGCGCGGGCGAGGAAGCCGTAATTCGGCGCGGTGACCACGGCAATGAGATGAGAAACATTCTGGGGGTAGCGGGTTGCGTACGAGAGCGCGACAAAACCGCCATAGGACTGGCTAATGACAACGATCTTCTCCAACCCGAGATAGTGCCGCAGCGCCTCCATATCTTCGACGTTGTTGTCCATCGTGTACGTCTCGCGCGGGCCGCGTGCGGATCGTCCCTGACCGCGGTGATCAAAATAGACGAGTTGCATCCGATCGGTGAGCGGGTGCATGGAGCCTTTGAAGCCGCTGTGGTCGCCGCCCGGCCCGCCATGGACGAGGAATGCAACTGGGCGCTCTCGCATGCGTGGGCCATCGGGCGCGAGCCCGGCACCATCCACGTCAAAGTAAATCTCGGTGTCTCGAATCGCTGCCCGCATCTGTTGCCACCTCCGGCTAGTACTTCAACCGCGGATCGAGCGCATCGCGCAAGCCATCGCCGACGAGATTGGCCGCCATTACGGTGATCGTGATTGCCAGGCCGGGGAATGCCATGATCCACCACGCCGTGCGCATGAACTGTCGCCCCTGGCTGAGCATCGCGCCCCATTCGGCACTCGGCGGTTGCGCGCCCAAGCCGAGGAAACTGAGCGATGCGCCAACGAGAATCGCGCCAGCAATCCCCAGCGTCGCGAGCACCAGGATCGGCGTGAGGACATTCGGGAAAATGTGCCGACGAATCATCTGCATGTCAGTACAGCCGATGGCCCGTGCCGCCTCGACGTACGGCGTCTCCTTAACCTGGAGGACGGATGACCGCACGAGGCGAGCGAAGGTGGGGATCGAGGCGATGCCGACCGCAATCATCGCATTGGTAAGGCCAGGCCCGAGTACCGCGGCGATCGTGAGCGCGAGCAGGATGCCGGGAAAAGCCATTAAGGCGTCAATAAACCGCATGAGGATCGTATCAATGACCTTGCCGTAGGTACCCGCGATGACGCCAATCGCCGTGCCGAAGACGGCGGCGATGCCCACGGCGATAAAGCCCATCCGCAGCGAAATCCGTGTGCCATAGAGCACCCTGCTGAAGATGTCCCGCCCGAAATTGTCCGTGCCCATCCAGTGTTGAGTGCTCGGCGGCTTGAGCGTCGTGCGGGAGACGGCAATCGGGTCGTACGGAGCAATGAACGGCGCGAGTAGTGCGATCAGGACAAGAAAGGCAAGAACGACAAACCCGACAACCGCACCCCGGTGTCGTATCAGCCGGCGCATGAGTTGAGCGCGACGCACGCGGCGGGGAGCTGACCCGATTACCGGTTCGTCCGATGCCGCGAGCGCGGCCGAAGAGGTCTGTTCCGCTGTTCGTTGCGCCATTTCCGTCTCCCCGGCGACCAATGGGTAAGCGCCCATTCTCGATCCGCTTGCCGCACGCTGCCTACTGCCGATTCCCCCTATTGCGAGATGCGTGGGTCAAGCAGTGCATACGAGAGGTCCGTCAGCAAGTTGACGAGGAGATAAATCGTCGCGGTCATCAGCACAGCGCCCTGCACGAGCGGGAAGTCCTTGGTGAGAATACCGTCCACAATCATCCGCCCGATGCCGGGTCGAGCGAAGACCGTCTCTATGATTACCGTCCCACTCAGGAGGTATCCGAAGTTCAGGCCAAGCAACGTGATGACCGGCAGGAGTGCGTTGCGCAGCGCGTGCGTCCAGAGGACGGAACGCTCGCGCAGTCCCTTCGCGCGGGCGGTCTTGATGTACTCCTCCTGCAGGACTTCAATCATATGGGCACGCACCAGCCGGGCAATGAGCGCGATCTGCTGAAGCGCGAGCACGACCGCGGGGAGAATCAATTGCTTGAAACTCCCGGCGCCGGTAGCGGGGAGCCAGCCAAGCCGGACGGCAAAGAAATAGATAAGGACGAGAGCGAGCCAGAAGTTCGGGATCGAGACACCGAGGAAACTCCCCGCCATCGCCAACATGTCCGGCCACGAATGTTGATGCGTGGCCGCGACGATGCCGAGCACGACCCCAAAGAGCGTGGCCAGCACCAGTGAGACTACCGTCAACTGCAAGGTATTCGGGAAGAGTTGCCAGAACTCCCGCACCACGGGTTGCTGCGTGCGGATCGAGCGCACTTGTCCCGTCAGCAATTGCTGGATGAATCGGCCATATTGGACGGGCAGCGACTTATCCAGCCCGAGTTGCGTGCGGATGCTCGCGATCTGCTCCGCGGACGCGCCGGACTCGCCAAGCATGATCTGGACTGGATCGCCCGGAACCAGATGGATCATCAGGAAGACGAGTACCGAAACGATGAGCAGCACCGGCAGCGTGGAGAGCAGACGGGCGGTGATATAGCGCGTCATCCGGTCGCAGCCTCCCGAATCTGGTGGTGGCAGGGATTAGCCTGCCACCTCTGTTCCAATTACGGCGCTCACTCAGCCGACGTACGTATCGTAGAGCCAGGCATAGTTGCGGAAATCCTCCTTGACCGCCTTGTACTTGGACTGGTAGGCGTAAGTGTTCGCGCTGGAAAAGAGCGGCACGATGAGCGAGTTATCCATAATCATCTTCTGGGTCTGCGCGTAGATGTCGGCGCGTTTCGCCTCGTCAAGCGTCCGCTCTCCGTCGTCCAGCATCTGATCCAATTTCGGGTCCTTGAACTTGGACCACGCGTAGCCGCTCGCGATGTTCTTGCTATGGAAGAGGTTGGTGAGGATCACGGGATCGCTGCTCACCCAGCCGATCAGCGCCATATGGATGTCTCCCTTCTTTATGGCGTCGAACACGGCCGCAGTGGTTTGTCTGCTCAGTTGCACGTCCACACCGGCAGCCCGGAACTGCGCCTGCATCAACTCGTCGTACGCAGCGGACGAGGGAGAGACCATCCAACTGACGCTCAATTTCTGACCGTTCTTCGCTCGGATGCCGTCCGGCCCCGGCACCCACCCTGCCTGCTGGAGTTGCGCCTTTGCTTTTTCGAGGTCGAATGGATAGTACGACTCGACTGCCTTTGAGTAATCAGGCGTGCTTTGGTTCAGCGGTCCAAAGGCGATCCTGCCTGTCCCGAATGTGCCGGTCTCGATCAGCGTCTTACGGTCGGTTGCCTGGATAAGGGCCTGCCGGACTATCGGATCATCGAGTGGCGGTTTGACGGTATTCAGCATGAGGATGGTCGGGATACCAGGGTTGTAGAGCAAGTCGAGCCCATATTTGTTGCTCTCCTTGATTCGCTTGACGTCGCTAAATGGTACGGCCTGGATCATCTGGGCATCGCCGGACTCCAGCGTCGCGAGCCGGGTCGGGTCGTCGGTGTAAAACCGGAACGTCACCTTATCGAGATAGGCCGGCCCGGTATGGTCGAAGAAGGAGGGACCCCATTTGTAATCGGGGTTGCGCGCAAGAGCGATGTGGTCCTTCTCCACCCACTCGACGAACTTCATGAACCCGGTACCGACCGGGTTGCGCAGATACGCCTTCGGGTCCTTCTTCACCGCCGTCGGTGAAGCGATGCCTAGGAACGCCTGGCTCGCGCCATCCAGGAAGGGAGCGAACGGGGACTTGAAGACGACCTTCGCCGTATAGTCATCCATGATGTCGGTGTGGTCATAGGGGCCGAGCAGGTTGGCGGCAAAGCCGGACTTTGTCGCGGGATCAGCCGTCCGGTCGAATTGGTCCTTGATGGCATCCGCCTTGAATGGTGTGCCGTCGTGAAACTTGACATCCTTACGGAGGAAGAAGGTATACGTCATGCCGTCGGCGCTGGTCTCCCAGCGCTCCGCGAGGCCGGGATAGAACTTTCCGTCCTTGCCGCGCCAGACGAGCGTGTCATAGATGTTCATCATCACCTCGTGGGAGACGGCGAAGGGAGTGACGGCGGGATCGAGGTTATCCGGCTCGAGGTTGAGCCCGAAGACGAGTTCACCGCCCGGCTTCCCCGCCGGTTTCGCGGCGGCCGTCCCGCTTGCCGTCGTTCCCGCGCCTGTCGTACTCACACCCGTCGTACTCGCGGACGGCGTATTGGTGGCCGCAGAACTCCCGCCACACGCCGCCAGCAGGGTCGCGATACCCGACGCGGAGATGCCGAGTGCGGCGGCGCGGCGGAGCACTTCGCGGCGTGTGACCTGGCCGGACAGCACGGCACGATAGAGCGCAGTGTCCTTCGTCTCATCGTTCATGGGGTTCCTCCTGATGCTGCTGCCAATACGACAAGACATTGGAGTACATCTCCAATGACGAAGTCATGATCTGCGCAACGACGAGGATGCTTGCCTGAATTGGTTCTCTTCCGCTACCGTTAGCATATCATGGATTTGCTGAAAACACACGGTATCGCTGCACGATATGGAATACGGTTTCATGTTCCGCATGACTGAGGGAACGAGGCGTATGCTCTGGTAGCATTGGACCAAGCTCGTGTCCCGGCCCAGGGCCCAGCGACATGTACTTCCTCAGTCTCCGATCGAGTTAGGCATAAGACAGGCAACAAATGCGTGAATCACCTCTTCACGAGGGTGTGCTCGGACATCTGGATCGCAGCTATCTCGTTGAGACACTGAGCCGTCTCGCCCGTGTGCGGACCGATGTGCCGCTTGGGTTCCAGACTTTCATGGAACCGGACGATCCGAAACTGGTGCATTATGTCCAGAGCATCCTGCGTCCTGAATTGGTGAAGCTGGGGATATACGATCTCCTGGACGTACCGCGCAACAACCTTGTCGTGCGCTATGGCGCGGGCGAGTCGGGGCGGACGCTGCTCATCCAAAACTACACTCCCGCGCAGCACAACAACCTGATGGACGACCCGTTCTCCGGCAAGGTCGCCAACGCGCGAGATTATGGCCACGACGGACCGGCCGTCTTCGGGCAGGGTGTGAGCCAGAACAAAGCGCACCAGGCGGTGATGCTCACCGTGCTCAAATTGCTGCGGGAGCGGGATGTCACGCTGCGGGGACGACTCTACTGGGCGATCAACAACGAGGGGCGCAGCAGCCACGCCTGCTCGGAGGCGATCCTCGCCTCGCTCCCAGAGCGGCCCACATTCGGTATCATCCAGATCGGCACCGGATTGGCGCTCTCGCTCGGCAACCGTGGGCGGGTAGACGTGGACGTGCATGTGCGGGGCGGGGCGACCCATTCCAGCATGCCAGGGGAGGGATTGAGCGCCATCGACGGCGCGCACACGGTCATCGAGCGCCTGAGACGATTGACGTGGCCGGATCGCCATCCACTCCTCGGTGGCCGACACGCGATTGTCTACAAGATCCGCTACGAGCCGGTCGCTCCACACACACTTCCCTCGGACGCTTTCCTCGCGGTTGATCGCCGCCTCCTTCCTGGCGACGATCCTGACGCGGCGGTCGCTGAGGTGCGAGTCGTGATCGGCGATCTCGCCCCGTATCGCGTGACCGTGACGCGCGGCGTGACGATGCTGCCCGCGCTCGTCTCGCCGGATGACCCGGGTGTCCGCGCGCTGCAAGCGGCGAATGTCGCGACGCGCGGACACGAGGCGGCGGTACGATATGGTCAGGGGACTTTCGACGCGGGCGGCCCGTGTGCGCTCGGGGTGCCGGCGGTGATGTACGGCGCGAGCGGTGACACGGGGCTGACCGGGACGGATTTCGTGCCGATCGCCGACGTCGAAAGCGAGGCGAACGTCCTCACGCGCATGATTCTCGACTATCTGGGCTGAAAGAAGGAGGTGTCGGGATGACAGACAGCGCACAACCGGTACGGTTTGGTTTAAGCTTGCCGAACCGCGCGGTACTCTTCGGCATGCCACCGGGGCTCTTATTGGAGACGGCGGAGGAAGCGGACCGCTCCGGGCTCTTCCATTCCATCTGGGTCGGGGACAATTTCCTCTCCAAGCCGCGCCTTGAGGCGATCGTCCTGCTCTCCGCTGTAGCGGCGCGGACGAGACGTGTGCGCCTGGGGCCAGTCTGCCTGGCGAGCTTTCCACTCCGGCACCCGATGGTCTTCGCGCTCCAGTGGGCAAGCCTTGACGTCCTCTCCGGTGGTCGGACGATGCTTGCGGTGTGCAATGGCGGTGCGACGAGCGCCGGGCCGCTCTTCGCAGCCGAACTACGCGCGATGGGCGTAAAATCAACGGAGCGCGTTGGACGGGTCGAGGAAGGGATCGAGCTGCTGCGCCGCTTCTGGGGGCCCGACCCCGTCACGTACCACGGCCGCTACTACCGTTTCGACGAGGTGCAACTGACCCCGAAGCCCGTGCAAGCGCGTATTCCAATCACCATCGCAGTCAACCCGGCCGATGACGCCGAGCCGACGGTGATTGAGCGGGCGCTGCGTCGAATCGCCCGCCTCGCAGATGGCTGGCAGACCGACGGGACGCCGCCCGCAGTCTTTGCGGAGCGGTGGGCACAGATCCGCGAGTATGCCGCCGAATATGGGCGCGAGGATCAGGTCACCGACGCACAGTTGCACCTCATGGTGAACATCAATGACGATCCGCAGCGAGCGCGACGTGAAGCCATCGAGTTCCTCTCTTATTACTATGGCGCGGGAGCTATTTCGGAAGACAAGCTGGAGTCTTGGCTGGCGTTCGGATCGCCCAATGCGGTAGCGGAGAAGATCGCCGTGTTTCTCGATGCGGGGTGTACGACACCGATCCTACGTTTCGTCTCGCCCGATCAACTTGGCCAGCTCGAACGCTGTCTCGGAGAGGTCCTCCCTGCGGTCTCAGCGAGATAGTATCGGAACGCGTGGATGCCGGACGAGGCTATCTGCATGAAGGGCCGGATGAGCGTGGTTGCCATGTGAAGCAGAGTGAGCTGACTTGGCGGGCGCTAATCCCCTGCCACTCGCGCAATATAATATGGAGAGCCGACAGGGTAGGCGAAGTGCCGGAACTTATTTTGTCGCATAAATGCCGTTATCCGCTAGAAGAGGGAGGGGGAGAAGACATATCCTCATAGATCGAATCATAATGGGAAAACGGGATACAATATAGTGGTCATCCGTCAGAGCGCCCAGCATTCCCACGCCACGCCGTGCCGCGACACATATCGCAGCCCCGCGAAGGCTGGCCTCCCGGCATCGTCCGTCAGCTCGTAGAAGTAACGCGCCACGCGCTGAGTGAGGCGGCGGTCGCCGCTCGTGATCGTGCTCAGATCGACGTCCCGGTGACCGAGATCGACCGCCACGGAGGCGAAGTGGGTGCGCATCTCGGCGAGCGTGTCGGGATGGGCGACATCGACGAAGCGGAGCGTGGGATCGAGGAGCAGTCGGCCCACGCTGCGCAGTTGTCGCCACCGGGCGGGAACCGCAGCGGTCAGCGGCTGCGGCTCTTCCGGCGCGCCCCGGATCGCCCCCAATGCCGCCAGCGCCTCTAAGTCGGGGCGGAAGTGGGCAATCGTCTCCGCGAACGCCCCCTCCCGCTGTGTGGGCATAGACAATCCGAAACCGACCCTCCTCGGAGAAGCCGTCCGCCTTGCTCGGATCGTCGAACCGATTGCCGAAGGTGCCATCCGCGTCGGCCCGCTCCCAGGACGGCGGGAGGAAGGGATCGACCGGCGGACCATCGTCTCCGCGCGCCACCCGGAAGATGGGCGATGCCGGGGGTGGCACGGCGTGCAGCGTCATCCCTCGGCGAGGAAGGCGACCGCGGCGGCGCGCGCCCCCGCGTGGTCGCCTTCGTGCAGGGCGCGGGCCGGCGACCGATCGTCCAGGACGGGATTCATACCGAGAAACCACGCCTGGATCGTTTCCGGGGCTTCGTGTGCCCCCTCCAGCAGACGCACGATCTCGTAGGCGGCGCGCAGGCGCGTCGCGTGGGCGGCGCGCAGGCGCGCGGTCTCTCCCTGGGCCCAACGTGCCACCGTGCGCGTCGCGTCCACGCCGGTAACGTACGCGGCGAGGCGCGGGGTGAGCACTTCGCGCAGCGCCGCCGCCCCCGCTGCGGGCGAGATGCGCATCGCCTCCCGGTGGGCTTGGGCAACCAGTGTATCGGAAGCGTGCAGGACCGCCATTGTATCCTCCCATGCGGGCCACCGAAAACGTCCGGTGAATGTCATCATAATGTCACGCATGTGCGCCGTCGTCAAGGAGGGGGCTCTCCAATCCGCCGTCGTGCGGCGCGTAGACGCGTTGAGGGAGTTTTACTAGTAGGTCGCATAAGGTTTCTTAACCGACCTTTGTCACCCCAGCAGCCCCCTCTCTGCAAGGAAAAACGCGACGATGTTGCGATGGGATCGGTTCGCCGCCCTCTCCGGTCCGACCGCACCGGCGAAGTCCGTGGTCTGTGCCGCCCAAGCATCGCAACGATGCCTCCTCACTACTATGATGATCGTACGCCGACACCGCGCTGACGATACTGCAGCGCCACGAACACACGATGACACCGGCGGCGTCTCCACTATTATGCGCTCAGGTGCCGCTTCGGCGCAGGGATATGTCCGCATCGCTGCCCTCTATCCCGGCCCAGCGAATATCGTGCCGATCGGCACCCTCGATGCGGTAACAACCACGGCATGGTTGCGGCACGCTAACGGAACGGGAATTTCACGACTAGGTTGTAGACGTCCGCCGCTTCAAGGACGATGGCCTCCAATTCCGCCAACATACGGGCATCATCCGGTGAGCCAGCCAAGTTCTCAGCGCACCGGTCGAGGAAGAGTGCCACATTTGTCACCGTGCCCCCCGCCTTCCGCGCCCGATAGCGGATCCCCGCGATCTTCGGCAATCCCCGCCACAGCGCATGCGCCCAGGTCTGGCAGGTCGCGTAGTCGTCGCCCACCGAGATGCGCTCGTCGAGGCCGAGCGACGCGAGGAGCCGCACATCCAGCAAGTCGACGAGCAGGAGCGGTTCACGCGGCAGGAGCCGGACGAGATAGCGCCCACCCTCCGCTTCGCCAAGGCGTCGCGCCCGGTCGCCGTACACCTCCGCGAACGTTCCCAACTGCGAGGCGCAGGCATAGAGCACCGGATACTCGCCGTGCGGAGCGTCGAAACGATAGCGCGGTGCCGGGTATGCGCGCGCGACGATTTCCGTCCCATTCTGGATGCGCCACAACGCCACCGTCCACGGCACAGGAGCAATTGGAGGGAGCGCTGCGGGTGGTGGCGGCAGCGGTGGCGGGCCATTCACTCCTAGAACGGCCCGAGGCCTGTGGAGCGGAGGAGGGTCGCGACCCGGTCGCCTTCGCCAGTGGCCAAAAGGTCTGCCGGCGTCCGGCCGCCCAGCCGCTCGTCCGGCTCGACCATAAAGAAGTGGAGCGTCTCCGGATCCATCTCCGCCTCGTGCGCCGCCGCGATCACCGCCGCCAAGCCGGGCAGCGGTGTCCCGTCGGCGGCGAATTGCCACGCGGGATAGAGGCTCGATCGCCGGTCCTTGGTGAGCACCGCCACGAGTCGCCCCGCCTTGACGAGCTGATGCAACCGCTGCCGGGAGACGCCCAATCCCTTCTGGACGAGAGAAGCGGGCAGGCACTCCGCCGTCAGCCGAGCGCGGTCCTCCAGGACACGGGCAAGATTGCGCGCCCGCGCTTGGACGAGCGCATGGCGCGACCACTCACCTTCTTTGCTCTCGTCGGTGAACGCCGCAGGGTCTGCGGGCAGGTGCGCGAGTTCATCCCGGGCGCGCTGCAGGTCGGCGAGCGGCTTCTCCGCCACGAGCTGCGCGAAGGCAGCGAGCAATTCCCGGCGCCGCGCGCGCTCCCCCGCCGGAAATGCGGACAGATTGGCCTCGACAGCGGCTGACATAACGCATCGTCCTCCTTACGAGGACTGTACAGGCCCTCGTCAAGTCTGTCAAGAGGCATCCGCCCAGCCGCGACGCAAGATAGGGGCAGGCAGGAGCGATCACCCGGATGATCGGCGCGGTCAGCCTGCGGGCGGGGATTCATCATCGAACAATGTCCCGATAGGCACGCCCAACGCCCCAGTGATCTTGGCGAGATTCTTCACGGACGGATTGCGCTCACCCCGCTCGATTCCCGCATAGTAGGTCCGGTCCATCGCCGCCTTCGCCATACGTTCAAACCACCAATTGCTTCTCGAATTCAGTTCCCGCCGCATCCCATGTCCTGCTCATCCGTGTATCGCGTGAATCGGGCATCGCCCTCTCCCATGCTACGAGCCCGTGATGAGCCATATTACGCCGCGTTCGGTGATCTCGATCTCGTCGTTTTCGTGGTGGACCAGGTAACCTTCGAGGTCGTAGATCAGCACGAGAGTCCGCGTATCCTGCGCCGAGAGACCGGTCGTGTTGGCGAGCGCATCAAGCGTCGTCTGCCCGCCTTCGGTGCCGCCCGTGAGCCGCGAGAGGGCGGGGCCGAAGGCGTCACCTTTGCTGAATCGTGGCTCTTGCGTCTTGACCCACGCGCGCAATTCCCGCGCACTATTGTTGCCCATCAGATTACCCCTTTCCAAGGTCGAGGATCGAATGCTCGGATCTTCGATAACTCGACAACACTGGTTCCCCAAGTCTACATCGCTCGACGATGCTCCTCCACGCACGTGTCATCGGGAACTGCGGGCCATGCCACACCCTGCGGCTCGTCCATCCGATCCGCCCAGTCCCGCATCACCTCGAATTCAGACAGGCTCACGAAGGGCAGGCCCTCCCGCTCGCGAAACGCGCATTCCAGCCGGTACTCGCCCCAAAGGTCGTCGCACAAGCGGCGGTTTGATGGCGTCAGCGTATGGAACTGGCTCCCTGGCCGCGCCGATGGGCAGAGGTGGGATGCCCATTGCACCGGCGACGCGCACTCCGCCAGGGTGGTGAGATCGAGGGATGCCTGTCGGTACCGTTCATTGTTGCCTAAGGGGAATGAAGCCTTAGCGAATCCTCGAAAGGTCGAATCGTCCAAAGTCGAAGGCCGGATGCTGCGCAGCATCGCCGCTCGCAAGTATTCTTCCTTCACCCCTCCGCCCCCTTCAATACTCGTCGGGCAAGAGGATCGTCGTGTAGTCGTCATCACCGTAGCCGATGTGCGAGATGACCCAAAGTGGGCCGCCCGGCATGTCGGCGAAGATGCTGAGCAGCATCCCCTCTCCCTCTGCCAGATACTCCTCGTTGCGGATCGCGTTGTCCGGCTGGCCGCCCCATTCCCCGGCGAAGTGCCGGGCCAAGACTGCCGCCGGCGATACGTCCGCTTCGGCGAGGAGCGCGAGGGCCGCCGGTGTCGCAGTGATCGTCGGAGTCGTGAAGCGGGCTTTGATCGTCGTCATCGTCATCCCTCCCAGAAAGAGAGGGGCGGCATCCGCACCGCCCCTGATGAGCCTCCCTACGCGCGTGCCATCTCGTAATCGTCCGGGGTGGTGAGCGCATGGCAGGCGGCCATCCGGTCGAGCCGGAAATTGCGGTACTGCTTGCGATACGTGCAGTAGGCGCGGCAGACCAGCGCGTTCTCTTGGGAGATGAAGACGGCGACCGGCCAGAGCACCCGCGCGGTCGTCTCGCTGTCGTGCCGGTAGAGGACGACCACCGCGCCGCTATCACGCGTCGCCTCCAAAAGGAGGTGGACGATTTCGCGGGAAACGGCACTCCCGGCGATGCTCGCATAGACTTCTTCGACCGTCGCGAACAGGGTGAGCGGGGTGGTGGTGTCTACCTGGGCGGGGACGATCAGGGTGACGGGGGCGGAAACGGTGCGATACTCTGCTTGCATGGGAACCTCCTACGTTCCTGTGCATCGCCCTGTCGGTGTGACCGCACCGGCGGGGCCTCTTCGGTATTAGAGGGCGGCTCCTCTAATAAATGCATATTAGCATCTTTTACTCATTCTGTCAAGGGGTTTGGACTGGCAATTTGCCTATTTGCATCTTATGATAGGGGCATGGACACGACGCTGCGGACGGTCACGGAGGCGGCGCACCAGCTTGGCATGACGCCGGGGGCGGTGCGCGACGCCATCGCCAAAGGGAAGATCGCGGCGGTGCGCGTCGGCGGCGGCGAGCAGCGCGCGGGGCTGCTCCTCATCGCCGACGACCAGATTGAGGCGTACCGGCGGCTGTATCGGGATCGGCGCGGCAAGTATGCGCGGCAGCGGAGTGCGCGCGGTGAGCCGGATGGCCCCGTGCATGAGTGACCCGTCTGCCGGTCGTCGTCTCTATCGGCTCCTGCGCCGCATCACACCCACCGTCGAGGATTTCGTCTCAAACGCGGCGCGCGGTCGACCCACCCCACCCGCTACAGACCTCGCCGCACTATGGGACGGTCTCTCGATGTATGCGACCGAGACACAGGCCCGCGCCACCGCCGCCGCCTATCCCCGCCGTGGCTGGCAGGCGGTCGCTGCGGTGGACTTCCCGGATGATCGACGGTTTCGCGTCCAGAAAACCCTCGGGCCGGGGCACTATACGGTCTGGGGAGACGCGACCGCGCTCCTTGCGTGCGTGCGGGAGTATAATCCCCTGTGAGAGCGAGGGCGATGATGATCTACGAACTGCACGACTTCGACACGGCCAACATGATCGCGGCCACCGACACGGAAGACGAGGCCCTGGCGACAGTGGCCGGGTACGTGGCGGCGCACGGGCGCGCGGCGGTCGAGACGTGGGTGCTGCTACGTGCGACCGCAGACGGTACGCACAAGGAGCCACTCGCGGCAGGGGATGCGCTCGCAGACCGCGCGCTGCACGCCCCGGTGCATGGAGACGACTGACTACCAGCCTCTCCATCCATCCCCATATGATCGTATTGCAACCGGCAAAGAGCGACACCACGGCGTGAGCGACAGAAGCACGCCCCGTCGTCCCGCAGGGAGGCGCGCAGCGCCGGGCTTGCTGGCGGAGCGAACGAAGGTATCCTCCGTCGGCGGTTGCAATGCGCCCTCGATCGTCCCGTGCGATTTATGCCAACAGAATACATGCAGACACGGTATCAGTCACACTCACAGGCGCAGCACCGTCGCGAGGATGCCGATCAACAGACCACTCACGAAGCCGCATACCGCAATCGGGGTGACAGGCGCCATGATCACCCGCATATCGCCGTACAGCGAGCGGCGCGGATCGGGAGGAAACCGTTCCAGAATGCGCGCTTGCCCCTCCACGCAGGGAGCGAGCAAGCCCCAGAAGTCCGCGATCGCGAGCCCGAACATCATCCCCCAAAACAGATTGATCGCCACCGCTGAGGCGGAGGGGTAGTGATGCTTGAAGCCATGCAAGAGCAATGCGATCAATCCGCCCATGGCCAGCCCGATACCGATCACCAAGGGCCGGGGGAAGATCCCCCGCAGCGGCGACAAGGCGAATCCCAGCGTGAGCAGCGGCATGTAAATCACGCTGGCGAGACACACCGCGACGATCATCGGCGTCATGATCGCTATCCTCCTGTACGCATCTGCAGCAGCCAACATCGCTTGAGCGCGACCGGCGAACTGATCCAAGCATGGACCGCATTGCAAAGATCGCCCCATACTTTACAATAATGAGCGTAAGAGAGGGGGTTCGCCATGCCAATCTTTCGCTCTTCGAAACGTCGCCAGACCGATGCCGCAGCAACGCGGCTGCACTTCCTGCAGCAGGTAGATCGTCTCCGGAATATCCTCGACCATATTGATCCCGATGGGTTCAGCCATAGGCAAATCGCAGCACTGGCGGGTGCGGAGGGGTATCCCACGACGGCGGAGCGCGTGGCGGCTATTCATGATGCGGACTTCGCTACGGTGCAGGATATCGTCCCTGCGGAGATCGTTGCCATCGACTGGGCAATCGCGCGATTGGAACTGTCGCGGGCGGTCGAGGCGTATCACCGGAGTGTAGGAGATATGCTCACGGCGAAGGTGATGGATATCCGTCCGCGACCCGATCTCTCCACACCGGATGGGCTGCGCGACTTCGCCGATGCACTGCCAAACATCGCCAAGTGCATTGTGCTCGCCGAGGAGCTTGAACGACGGCATGAATCGGATGGACGCGATGCCGTGAGGTAGGCCATGGGACAAACTCGCACTGCCGAGATGCACGAGCATCACTCCGACGCACACGCAGACAACCGTAACCGAAGGCTCCCGCGCCATATCGCCATCATGACCGATGGGAACGGCCGGTGGGGGCTGCGTCATGGGTGGCCCCGGGGTAGGGGGCACGAGGTCGGCGCGGACAACGTGCGCGCGATCGTCCTCGCCGCGCTGGATCTCGGCATCGAGTATTTGACGCTGTTCGTCTTCTCGACTGAGAACTGGCGCCGCCCCACGGACGAGGTGCGGAACATGCTCCGGATTGTCCATGAGCACATCCTGCCCGAAACCGAAATTCTGCATCGTGCGGGCGTGCGCATTAAACTCATCGGCGACCTTGCCGACCCGCGGATCGATCCAGCGTTCGCGGCGGACGCGCGTGCGGCCATCCACCGCACGCGCGGCAACACCCGCCTGACGCTGACGCTCGCGATCAACTATGGCGGGCGTGCCGACCTCCTTCAAGCGATTCAGCGAATGGTACGCGACCGCCTCGATCCTGGTGCTGTGGACGAAGTGATGGTGAACCGGTACCTGCACACAGCGGAATTGCCCGATCCGGACCTGATTATCCGGCCCTCCGGTGAGTATCGGCTCTCGAATTTCCTCCTGTGGCAAGGTGCTGAAGCGGACTTCTGTGTCATGAATATCCTCTGGCCGGATTTCCGCCCGGAACACCTGTGCGCGGCAGTACGCGATTATCAGCGCCGGCGCTACTGTGAACGCGGTAGGGACGATATCCTCGACGGTACAGATGATGACCGGTCCGGCCCGATTGGACAGCGTGAGATCGTGCGGAACCCGCACCCAGCGCCGGAACCGGCGCGTCTGGATGAATCGGCGCCGTGACGGCAGCGGCTCGCCGCAACAATCGCGAACGGGTCTTTGGTGCCGTCGTACCCGTCATCACGAGAGCGACCGACGATGGTCCACACCATGCTTGGCCAGTTCGGCCCGCCGCTCCTCTTCATTCTCCTCGGCATCCTCTGGAGTGTGCAGCGCCGCGACGAGGCGAACCCCGATGACCGCGTCTGGATGGCTGGGATGGCGGGGGGCACGCTCATCGTGACGGTGTTCGTCTGGAGCCCGTACACGCGCGTTCCCGGCACCGTCCTGTTCGTCGCGGTCGTCCTTACCCTTCTCTCTGCGATCGGGCGCGCTTTGCGGCAGCGGAAGACCGGATGACGGCCTCACCAGTAGGGTTGTGACCGCGCTGGCGTTGGACTTGGCGCGGCAACGGACGGTGAAGACGGCTGCAGGGCGGCAACCGCCGGTGCCGGGGGCAATTGCGGCAACCACGCACCCACGACCGCCTCGCTCCCCCATGCAAGGTGGCGCAGCCCGCGGCTAAACAGCGCCACGGCACCCGCCGGCAGCGCCAGGACCTCGCCCAGGTCCAACGCCGGGTGGTAGCGGGTGCTGTAACTGGTATGCGGCAGCGGGAAGGGCACGTCGGCCTGCGTGTTCCAGCCGCGCTGCTCCGCAATCTCCAGCCGCGTGCCGAACGCCTGGCTAATCAGTTCCGCCGTGCGCGGGTCGCGCGGCGGGAAGTAGACCTGGCTCGTGCAGTTCGAGAGGACGCTCAGCGCCTCTTCGTGCCCGTAGGTCGCCTCGATCTGCGGGAAGGACTGCGCGTAGAGTACCATCGTGATCCCCGCCCCGCCCACCGTGGCGAGCGTACTCGTCAGATGCGGCAGCGCCACCGTCGGCATCTCATCGATCGCGAACAGAGTACGCGTCCCCGGTGGATGGGCGAGCAGGTGGCGCGTCAGGCCCGCGACCAGCGCCGCAGCAAGGGGACCAACAGCCACCTGCGATTGGAGCGGGTAGGTCACGTAGATCGTCGCGTTGTCGCGCGCCCAATCGGCGGAAACCGTCGCCGTGGTCACCGTGTCGATGTGCGCCGCGAAGGGCGCGAAGCGCGTACTGAATGTCCCCCATGCGGAAAGGGCGAATCGGTTGTCGCCGATCTTGTCTGGCGGCGATCCATCGGTGAAGGTCAGCACCGGCGCTGGCGCCGCGATCTTCGCCTCCTGCAACGCGATCACCGGCGAGGTCCGCGCCCAGCGCGCCGCCGCTCGCAGCGGATGTTCACCCTGTGTTTGGCCGTACAGCACCGCCGCTTCCAACACCGCCAGTGCCTTATCGGCGAAGATGCGATGCGCGCCGTCCCGCCACGGTTGCAGCAATACCTCATGCAGTTCACGCAGGTCGAGGTCCTGATCGAGGGTATAGAGCTGCGCCAGATCGAGCCCCTGCGGCGGGATACGATAGACTGGGCCGTAATGCAGCTGGCGAAATCCGGCCGTTCGCTCCCATTGTTCTCCTTTCGGATCAATACACACCGCCGGACCCGGCCAGCGCAGGAGCGTGTCGGTCAGGTGGAAGGATTTCCCCGATCGCGTCGGGCCGATCACGGCGACGTGTCCGGCGTCGCCCTGCCATGGCAGGCCAAGCGGTACGCCGTGGAGATAGGCGAGGGGAAGTCCGTGGACGATGGGGATGCCACCCTGAGAGACGGGCGGAGGCAAACTGAGCGATTGCACGATCTCGCCGTCTGCCACGCGTCCCTGCCCGCGCTCGTGCTGCCGAGCCTGCGCCTGCAAGGGGCGCGCGGGATGGAAATGCCGCGCGGCGCGGACGAGGAGGAGGATCCCCAGTACCGGCACGGCCAGGATTGCAAGGGAAATCAGTCCAACAACGAGCGGGCCCAGGACGGTCTCAACCGGGGATGCGAGAAAGATTGGACATGGCTGCATCGCTGCGCCCCTTTACCACGCGAGGTCGTGCTCCCGTTGGCGTTCGCGACCCTGCTCACGCTCCCAGTCCCGTTCACGGTCTTGCTCACGCGCCAAGAGTTCTTGGCGCATCCTGCGGAGATCGGCAGTGTTCAGGCGCTGATTCGTGAAGGCGATCACATGGGCATGCGGGTGCTCGCCTTCGTGGTGTTGCGTGATATACCATCGATCGAAGCGCTCGCCCAGGACCGCCCGGTAATCCGCGTTCTCCAGCGGTGCATCCCGCGTGCTCAGCACGATGCGGTAAGTGTAGGTCGCCTCGCGGGCCCGCGCCATCACCTCGCGCCGGGTCGCGTTGTAGCGCAGGTCCCGGCCATCATCGGTCTCCCAAGCGCGGGGCTGCTCCGGCCGTCCCCGGAAGGTATAGTAGGCCACCGAGCGCGCGACGCCGCCCGCTTTCGTCGCCTTCTCACGTGTGCGGAAGTTCGCCTTGACGATCGCCATCGCCGATCACCTCTTCCAGTCCCTCCCGCCGCCGTAGCGCCCCTACTGCGTCCAGGCGCGCCGCCCGCTTAATCGCTTCATATTCGGTCGGACGTAACGTACGTAGCGTCGCACCGGTAAGGCGCGCCGCGATCCCCGCCTCCAACGCTGCGGCTGCGAGCAATGATGCCAACCGATGTGTCTGCCGCTGCACTTCCGTCCGCACCGCCGAGACCACCATCGGCGCGACCGCCTGACTTGGTGCCTCACCGAGGCCGATCCGTGCCAGCGTGTCGAGCGCGCTGGAAAAGCTCACCCCCTGCGCGTCTGCCCACGTCTGCACAGATTCGCGCGTCTCATGCGTCAGCCAGACCCGTTTCGGTGCCGTGTTTTGTCGGCGGGGAATGGAGTGTTCGGTCACGGCCATTTGCATAGCCCCCAACAACACCGACGTGATCCGGGAAGCGACGCGGACTGGTCCGCCGAGCCGGAGCTGGTGACCATGCCCGCGTCTCCGCCGCAGTCTAACATATCTGTGCGACGCGCGAATCTGTTCGCTAGGCAAACCTCCGAAATGGCTCCGCATCCCACTACGAGACGGATAAGGATGGCGCGGCTGGTATTGCGCCGTGAACGCCGATGATCTTAGTCGTTGCGGATCGCTAACGGTCCCTTATCTTGCATTACCATTCCAGCTCTCAGCAGGGCATCAAACGCGAGCGGTCAACACAACGCCGCGTACAAGGTGAACGGGCAAACAGGATACGTTGGCAAATGATCCCGCGCTGACGAACATGAGCGATTATAGAACCAATGGTGCGAGTGGAGTCACAGGCTGAACTCAGCGATGGAGAGGTGGATGC